>JBGCFM010000158.1:0-17175 GCA_045106895.1 Polyangiales bacterium
GAACACGAAATCCCGACGTGTTGGTTGCACCATTGTTCTCACCCCAAGCTCGCCAGCGCCGCGATGAGCACCCGCCGCGCCCCCACCACGTCCCCGTGCTCCCAAAGCTCCGCCGCATCACGCAGCAGCTCGGGCAACGCATGCGCCGAATACCGGTGTGTCACACCACTATCGTGCACCTCGATGGCGCTTGCTGGCGCTGCTTGACGCACCACCTCATCGGAACCCCCTGGAAACAAGGGCTTCACGTTGCTTCGAGCGCGTTTAGGTTCCCGTATTGGTGACAGTGTGGAGGTTCGATTCCTCTCTTCCGTACCAAGCCTTTAAGTAGTCATCTCGGTGACTGCAAAGACGAACATTTCGCAAAAGCGAAGCGCCCGAGACGACGACCCCGGCGCACGGGAATCTCATCGACTGTCACTCGGTCCAGAGGTCAGCGAGATACCCTAACGCTAGCTCGCGGAGGCGTGGAGAGTGCAGTCGCTTGGCTTCCGCGGTCCACTCCTCGATGTCGCGTTTGGGCTCCTTTGCCAGCGCGACAAACGCCGTGTCGAGCACTCGGAAGCGGGCTTCGTCGTCGAGCTCAGGCACCGCGTCCATCCGCTCGCGCGGTGAGCCCGAGCCATGAGCGACGAGGTGTCCGTGTGCCACGGCCAGCCAGTGGGGGGCGAAGGGGTCCGCGCCATCGAAGTGTCGTAGCTCCGCTCGTGCTTCGTCCTCTTGCCCCAGCGCAGCCAGTCGACCAATCAGCGCCGCTCTGGAGCCACCTAGCCGGTACACCCACGGGTAGGGAGCCATGCGTTTGAGCAGCCTGAGGGCTCGACGGGTCTGCTCAAGGGAGAGATGTCGCACCACCGCACAGAAGGGCCCATCGTCGTTGCCTGGGTCCATCGGCGAGTCCGCGATTGCTTCGTACGCGTCGAACATGGCCTCGAAGAGCGTGTCTTGCTCTGCTCCCTCGGCCCTCGCGGCGCGGGCGCCGAGCTCCCAGGCGATGAACCTCGGATCATCGCTCATGGTGTTCCATGTTGTCGCGCATTCATCGCTCCGTGGTAGATGATGGGGTGTCTCAACTGAAACAAGTGGTTGTAAAATTCGCCGCAGCGGTTCCGCTGGGTCACCAGGTGGAGGTCGTTTGGTATCAGGTCGTCAAGGACGGCTGGAGCGGCGTCAAAATCGAAGAATTCGCCTACCTGCCGCAGATCACGGATCTGGACACGGGTATCGAATACCTCAATGCGCATTTGGTTGCGGATACAGGCTCCTGGAGGACGATGGAGCCGCGGAGTGTGTCAGACGACATCAACGCGCCTTTCGAAGTGCAGCGGGTGCTGAGGGGCAAAGTGCGTCGCTGTCGTCTCATCACAATCGGCAACTACGAAATAGGCATTCAGACACACCTCGATATTGAGCCGGAGACAGACCAGTCAGCGTACCGGTGAGCACGGACCAAGACTCATCGTCGGCAATCGAACTGCCGGTGGGAACGCCGCACATGGCCGGCGCCTTGCCTCTCATGGGCTGCGGCCTTTGGATCATGTTTGGGTTCCTCGCCGCGGCGGTGAAGGCGATGAGCTTCGCCACCTGGGGACTCTTCCTGTTGGGGCTGGGTCTTTTTGTGGGAGGCGTGCGCCTGCAGACGCGGCTCGCGCGGCGGCGCGTTACGGCAGGGGCCGACGGCATTCGCATCCAGCGATGGCTGCGAAAACCACGCTTCTATTCGTGGGACGAAGTCCTCGGCTTCGCGCGCACGAAACACAAGCTTCTCCTGCAGACCATGGAGGGCAACAAGCATGTGGGCACACACGTGGAGACCGCGCCGGACCCGAAAGTGGACGCTCGACCTACGTGGGCGCCGGGCCTCGGCGCACAAGCGACGTACAACGAACTCATCAGCGCTGCGAAGGCGAACTACAAACTGAACGGTCGACTGCGCTGCGCCGAAGTCATCGAAGGTTTGCCGCCGGAAGAGTGGCGAGCGGCGCTGGAGAAGTCCCTCGGGAGCGGCGACTACCGCGGCCGCGGGCTGAGTCGCGAAGACCTCGTCTTCGATCTGGAAAACCCCGCCGCACCCATCGAGCTGCGCGCCACCATCGCCGGTTTGATCCGTCCTCGGGCAGAGGATGTGAAGCGCTTTCGGAGCGCATTCCAAGCTGCCGCCGCTCCAAGAGTTCGCGTCGCCATCGAAGAGGCGATGGTGCACGTCGAAGCCATCGAGGACTCCGCCGATCAAGAGCGCGAGCGCTGACGCGCGGCTTGAAGACCGCACCAAGACCCTCGCGTATGCGGAATGTGGCGCCGAAGGGCCTTTTAGACCGCGGGGTGCACGACGAGGCGAGAATCGGACTCTAAGCTCTCCGGATCCGTCGCTTGGAGCCGGAGGCTCGCGCCGGAGTCGAAGGTGATCACGACAGACCACTCGGCGCCTTCACGCGCCTCGACGGTGTCCACGTTCAGGCTCCTGGATGCGAGCATGTCAGTCACATCGACGAACTCATCGACGATGTCTTCGTAGCCCGCGAATGCGTCTTCCTCGCCGACGACCTCGCTCCAGAAGGTCTCACCCATACTAAGAAAGAACCTTTGCCAGAGGCCGTCGCTGCACTGGAGCAAGAGCATGTCGACCAAGTCTGGCGTTGGGCCGTAACAGAGCACGCGAAGGACGAGTTCGCCCTTGAGCTCACGGGAGACGAACGACCCAACTTGGCCGCGTGCGCCACGTGCTCGCCTGCCTTCCTCGCGCGTCGGGCTCACCGATGACTCGCGGTCGAGCGCTCCGCTTTGAGCGCATCTCGGACCGCCATCAGGAGCTGCCCCAGCATGTTCTTTCCACGTCCGTCGCCGCCGTCGCCCCAGTAGGCGTCGTTTTCTGTGTGCTCGACGAGCTTGGCGTCGCCCGTCGCGAGAAGCATCACCGCTAAGTCTTCGTGCTGGCGAAACTTGGCGTCCAGGGCGGCGCGCATGACGGAGACCTTTGACGACTCCCAGTCTCGCCGGAGCTTGCGCTTGCGGTCGCGGCCTAGGCGCGCAGCGATCATTGGTGTCTTGGCCGTGCGTACAGCTTTGACGTCCTTCGGATCGGCGAACTTCTGCGCTTGAAAGTAGTGCTCCGTGGTCTTCCAGCGGTGCTTGCCGATGACGATGGGAAAGAGCGCAAAGTTCGACAGCTCGCCGTACTCGTCCGTGACGGAGTAGAAACGAATGACGGCAGGGGTGTTCTCTTCGCTTGCGCGCAACTCATCTTCGACGACGGCATCGTCGAGTCGTCGCCGAGCGCGTTTTGCTGCTTTGACCGTGGCGCGCTGAGCCTTCTCGGCCGCTTTGCTTGAGTGCCACGCGCCGGAACCATGCTTTGGTTTTGCCTTCTTTTCTGCTCGGTCGCGCTGACTCATCGTGCAGCAAACTAACACACGCGAGCCGCGTTCTGCGCCGAGCGGTGAAACCTGTGCGTGTATTTGAGAGCGGTACAAGCCTGCTCCGACTACGATGCGGGTTGTGCGCCAAGCAACGCTCCCTCTCGTCGTCACGCTCGTCGCGCTCATCGGCGCATGCGGTCACGATGTCACCTCCGTCGACGTCATGTTCTTGGCGTCGGACAACCCAGGGCAGACTCAGACGCAGCTTCCGTGGGGCTCGTACGAGCGCATCGCGCGGGAGGACCACGCGGTGCATGTATTTGCGCGTCTGTCCGAGCACTACGACGACACGACGACCTTCGACGCAGCGCGTGTCGCTCGGGTGCGTGCGGGAAGCGAGGCGCTGAATGTACGCGTGGCTTTCACCGCGTGGTCCGGGGTGGATGCGGAGGCCACGGAACTCGCGCAAACGGTGCTTGAGACTCAGGTGCTCCAAGACGGAAGCTCGCACGCCTGCAGCCCGGCGACCCAGGCCGCGTGGACTTGCCCAGTTCGGTACAAGGAGCTTGAGGTGCGTGTCCGCTACGAACTTCCGGGCGCGGCGGGGGAATCACGGGAGCACGAGGTCATGGTGCGTTTGGCGCCAGCTCATCTCCGTCACGAGGTAAACAACAGCGTCGCCCTTACGATTGGCGGCGTCTGATTCGAAGGAACGCGCCTACCTTCTCCTGCCTTTGAGCAACTCGCTCACCACCACTCTCATCTCACGCGCCACCCTCGACGGCACGCTGCTGGCCACGACTTTGTCAGGGCCATTGGCGAGGAAGTCTTTCCCGCTCTGGCTTTTGCTGGCTTTTTGTTCGTGGTTGCTCCAGCTCACCGAGCCGTCGGCGCCGACGTACGCCGACCAGTAGGGCCACACCCACTCGCGTTGCGTGCTCATGGTGCAGTCCTCCGCCGGACGAAGGCGAGGGCGCCGAGGAGCGTGAAGAGCACGAAGGGAGAAGAGTCGCCGCTGCCAGGCGTCGTACTACAGGCGCCGCCGGAGGGGCCGACCAGACTTGCTCCGCTGTCGCCGCCGGCGTCCATTCCGCCGGCGTCCATGCCGCCGGTGTCCATGCCGGCATCCACTCCGCCGGCGTCCATGCCTGCATCGCCGCCCGCGTCCATGCCTGCATCCAGGCCGCCTGCGTCCGGAACACCCGCGTCCATATCGGCTGGACAGAGTGTGGTGCAGATGGAGACGTCTTGCTCTCCGCCGCCGGGGTCGCACATCTCGCCGCTGTCTGTGACGCCGTCGCCGCAGAAGGGCAGGCGGCAGGTCGTTCGGCACGCGTCGGCTTCCGCGTCGGAGTTCGCCGCGCCTGCGTCGCACTCTTCGCTGGTCACGACGATGCCATCGCCGCAGAACGTCTCGCACGCGGAGGCCGGGTCCGCGGCGTCGGCGCGGACAAACCCGGGCGGGCAGACGCAGTCGTTGTCGGCGCCCACGTTGTTGACGCACTCTTCGTCTTCCCTGCAGCCGCCCATGCCGAGGGCGCACTCGTCGATGTCCGTGCACATCGCGCCATCGCCCGTGAAGCCTTCGTCGCACGCGCACGAGAAGCCCGGCGAGAGGTTGTTGCACGTCGCGTTGTCGTCACAGGTGCCGCTGAAGATGAAGTCCCCGCACTCGTCGTAGTCGGTGCAGGTCACGCCGTCGCCGGCCCACTCTGGGCCGTTGCAGGTGCACGCGAAGCTTCCGGGCGTATTGATGCAGGCTGCGTTCTCGTCGCAATTGTCGATGCCCCTCCCGCACTCGTTCACGTCCGTGCAGCCGCTGCCGCTTGCGCTGCCGTCTCCAAGGTAGCCCGCGGGGCAGGAGCAGACGAAGTCTCCAATGGCGTTGGTCGGGTCCACACACGAGGCAATGGCGACGCAGTTGTCGAGTCCAGCAGTGCACTCCGTAGCGACGGCACATCTGGTGCCGTTGCTTGCGTAGCCGGCGGCGCAGGAGCAGGCGTAGCCCGGCGAACTCCATGAGCCGACGGGGCGCTCGAAGCATCCATTGCCTCTCGGGCCGGCGCCGTCGTCGTTGGGTCCGCACGGATCTGCTGCACACTCGTCGATGTCGTTGCAGCCCGTGCCGCTGGCGCGTCCGTTGCCTTCGTAGCCATCTGCGCAGTCGCAGGCGAAGACCGATGAGCTGCCCGGAGTGTTCAGGCACGCAGCGGCCGCAACACAGTCATCGACGCCAGCCAGACAAGCGTCGACGAGCACGCAGCCTGTGCCGTCGAAGGCGAACCCGGCAGGGCAGCTGCAGTCGAAACCAGGGGCGCTCCAGCCCGCGAGGGGTCGCTCGGAGCAAGTGCCGGTTCCGCAGTGGTTCGCATCACATTCATTGACGTCGGTGCAGTTGTCGCCCCAGTCGACGTCGCTGTTCGACGGCGGGCTGACGGTGCCCGGCGCGCAGGAGAAAGCGAAGCGGTAGTGGTATGCGTTTGCGTTCTCCGGCGCAGGGCTTGAGCCGGCTGTCGCTGGGCCCGTGATCCGCGTCGCTCTGCACAGCACATTGCCGGCGCATGTGACCGGCGAGCCAGCGCCGCCGGCGCAGACGAGCATGTCGCAGTTGGCCTCGGCCTCAACGGGGAAACCCGCGGATCCGCCGCCGTCGAGCTCAGCGAGATTGCTGATTCCGTCGCCGTCGCTGTCGCCGTCGCCAAGGCTGCTGGACCAGCCGCGGGTGCGGTACTCGATGCCAAAAACGTTAAGGCATGGCGACCACGGGTCCGCCGCGCTGCTCGCGTTGCAGTCGCCGCCATTGACGGGGTCCACGTGGCAGTCGTTGCACTCATGGGCGATGGTTCCAGGAAGCTCAGTGCGCCCGTAGCGGGTGTTGACGTCGGATGGATGCGCCGACGCCGAGTTCGACGTGGCGAGGAGCGTCGCGAAGAGGAAGAAGGCGGAGGTGAGACAAAATGTATGGCGCATGAAGAAGACCCGGCTCGACGCGCTGAGCCTGTCTTGACGAACTCCGCAAAAGTGCGGAGCTCCTGCGAACCCCCCGGCGCAGCCCCCATCATGGCAGACTCCGCCGTCAGTTGCGTAATTCTCGCGGCTTCTGATCGACGGCGCGCGTCACCTTGGTTGGGTCAGACTTTCTTCGACCTATCCGGGTAAGGAATGAACTCTTCGGAGTCACCTGGAACTTTGGGAAAACGTCCGGCTTTCCAGTCTTCGACGGCGGCCTTGATGCGCTCGCTGCTCGCCGAGACAAAGTTCCAGTCGATGCGTCTGCGGCCCACGCTCTGTCCGCCGATGATGGCCAAGCGAGTCTCTTCCGTGGCCTGCACGACGACGCCTTCTTCTGGCGCGAAGACGCCCATCGAGTGCGCGGGGATGGCCGTGTCTTTCGCTATCAGCGCGCCGCTCGCGACGTAGACTGCGCGCTCCGGCGCCTGGGGCAATGTGACGGTCTGGCCCTTCTGCATGTGCATCTCGACGTAGAGAGTCTCGGCAAAGGTCTTCACGGGAGACACCGCCCCGTAAGCCGCGCCCATGATGACGCGGGTGTGAACTCCGTCCACATCGAGCGCAGGAATCGAATCCGATGGGTAGTGATGAAACTCGGGGGCCATCTCCGCGTCTTCTTCCGGCAGCGCGAGCCAAAGCTGAAGCGCGTGCACTCGATGAACAGTTGCGCGAAGGGCCGGGTCTTCACGTTCCGAGTGCGTGATTCCTCTGCCGGCGACCATCAGGTTGATGTCTCCGGGGCGAACGACCTGCTCGTTGCCCAACGAGTCACGGTGGAGGATCTCGCCCTCAAAGAGGTAGGTCACCGTGGCGAGGCCAATGTGCGGATGAGGGCGAACGCTGACGCCTTGCCCCGGGGGAAACTCCGCCGGTCCCAAGTGGTCGAAGAAGATCCAAGGCCCCACGGACTGCCGCGCGCCGCTCGGCAGACACCGTCGTACGGTGAACCCGCCCAGGTCTTTGTCCTTCGTGTGGAGCACCATCTCCAGAGCTCCGCACCCTTCAGATACGAGACAGTCTTGCTCGGCGTCGTGTTGTACGTTGCTCATGCCAGCGAAGCTTAGACCGGAACAGGCACAAGGCGCGGGCTTTCCTCTGCGGGCCTCGTAGATGAAGTTCTAAGTGACGAGGAAGGTGATCACACCGGCGACGATGCCCACCATCGTCAGTGACCAGAGCGCCACCGCCACGCGCGGGAACTTCTCCATCATTCGGACCGTGGTCCCCTGCGTGTATTTGATCAGCGTGACGGGGCACTTGATGGGGATCTGACCGGAACGGAGAAGCGAGAGGTAAGTGATCGCCTCCGATGCCGATGCGAAGCGCTCGTCACGATTGTTGCGCAGCCCCCGAATCAAGAAGTGACGCAGCTCCGCGGGGACGGCGGGCTGGCCGGCAGCTTCCGAGTAGACCGGCGCGTAGACGCCTGGCGGTTCGCGCGTTGTCGACGCGGCGAGCATCTCGGCGAGGCTCTGGTCGGCGTCCACGTAGCTTCGGAGCGTAAGGAGCTCGAAGAGCAGTGCGAAGGCCGAGTAGATGTCCGCGCGCGCGTCGACGGGTTGCCCCGCGGCCTGCTCCGGCGACATGTAGAGTGGAGTCCCGATAACACCGCCGACGCCGGTGTTCGCGGCTCGAGAGCGGTCGTCGCTCGCCGTCGCCACGTCCGCGGTCTCCTCGAACTCGGCTTCGAGGTCCCTGGCGATGCCCCAGTCCGTCAGCACGACGTCTCCGTTCGCGCCCACCATGACGTTGTCCGGCTTCACGTCTCGATGCATCACACCGGCCTCGTGCGCGTGGGCAAGGGCGGACATGATGTCGATGAAGATGTCGATGCGCCGAGCGAGTGGGTAACGTGCGAGCGTCGCTGGGTCACGCTGGGCGAGGCGCGCGATGATGTCGCTGAGGGCCTCCCCGGCGACATAGCGCATCGTGAAAAAGAGACGCCCCTCGGAGTCGACGTCGACGTCGTACACCCCGGCGATATTGGGGTGCTCGAGCTGACCCATAAAACGAATCTCGTCGGCAAAGCGCGCGAGGAGCTCCGGGGAGTTGGTCAAGGTTCGTTTCACCGCGACGGTGCGACCGATGTCATCGTCCTTCGCGAGAAGGACCTCGCCCATGCCGCCGCGCCCGAGGACTTGAGTCGCCTGATACCGAGGCACCTCTCGCGCTTCGAGGCGCAGTAGGCCGTCGTCGCGCTTGGCTGTGGGGATGACCGTCGAGCGAAGGATGGTGAGTAGGTGTTTCGATTTTGGTGCGACGGCCTCCGGCGCTGGCGCATCTCCGGCAAGCGTCGCCGCAAAAGCTGCGTCGTCCAGAGCGCTTCGCGCGGAGGGTGCTCCATCTGGCGTCACGATGGTGTCCACACGTTGACTTCGGTCTTTGGGGTCTTCTGGCAATGGGCACCTATCCGTGGCTAAGAAGCGGCTCGCAACGTCCCCGGACCGTTCGGCCCGGAGACGTCGCTCGGAATCACGCGTGGATGACCTTCGCGGCCATGATGTCGGCGGAGACGATTGAAGGTGGCTCGGCGAGGAGCACGTCCGCGTTGGCCATCAACGCCGCGGCGATATCACCCTCGAGGTGCTTGGTCCGGTCCGCCGCGTTCGCGAACGCGTCCACGATGTAGAACGTGGTTTCATTGGCCCGCATGGCGAACCAGACCGGAGTGAACGCCTCCGCCTGCGCGAGTGGGAGCGCGCCGGCGAGGAACTTGGCGACCTCTTCGGACTTTTCGGCTTTGGCGATGATCTTGACGACGAGTGCACTCTTTAGGTCAGACATTTTCAGACTCCTTTGTGGGGGTTGTCGTCACCGACTCCGTGTCGGCGACCGAGATACGATAGGGAGGGAGGTCGGACACGGCGAGTGGCGTAATCGACACTTATGATAGAGATTCCGACATTGATGGATCGAGCGTGGGTGGCTATGTTTCCCGGCATGAAGGTCCATGTAATGGCGATGGGCGGCGCGTTCGATACCGGCCTCGTCACGGTTCTCGACACGCTCAAGTTGGCGAATGACTTTGCGACGTCCAAGGGCATGCGGGTGCCTTTTGACGTTACCGTCGTTGGCGTGCGACGGACCGTGCGTACCCAACAGGGCTTCGGCGTGCCGACTCAGCACGTTTCCAACGTCGACACCCCAGAGCTGGTCATCGTGCCGGCCCTCGGTGAGATGTCCTCACCGGAACTAGACGTCGCGTTGAAGAGGCGCGACATCCGCGACTTGAAGCGACGGGTAGGGGACTGGCATGCGAGCGGTGCACGTTTAGCGGCGGCGTGTACCGGGACATTCGTCCTCGCCGCAGCGGGCCTGCTCGACGGACTTCGCGCCACGACAAGCTGGTGGCTCGCCCCGGACTTTCGCCGACGTTTCCCAGCAGTGCTCCTCGATGATACGCGCATGGTCGTTGAGACCAAGGGCCGCATCACGGCCGGTGCCGCACTTGCCCACATCGACCTAGCGTTGTGGCTTGTACGAGAACAGAGCCCACTCTTGGCGCGCACGACGTCGCGCTTCTTGCTGTTCGATGGTCGCCCGACGCAGGCCACCTACGCGATGGCAGACCACATCGCGCATCAGGATCCTATCGTCGAGGCGTTCGAGCTCTGGGCCCGGGGGCACCTGCGAGACTTCAGCATGTCCCGCGCCGCCAAGGCCGTGGGTACTAGCCAGCGCACACTTCAGCGGCGAGTACAGCAGGTACTTGGCTGCACTCCAATTCACTACGTCGGCGACTTGCGCGTCGACTTAGCTCGACATCGTCTTGAGACGACGGACGAGAGCATCGAGGAGATCGCGGAAGCCGTGGGCTACTCCGACGGGGTCACGCTCCGGACTTTGCTTCGTCAGCGTACAGGCATCGGAGTTCGAGCACTAAGGGCTCAACGCATGGAGTGACTCGGACTTCAAAACCCACTCGAGTTCAAGGAAGAAGCCGCCACAAACACACGTATGATGCGCCATGGACACCATCGAACCCTCGAAATCTTCCCGTGCAGCTTGTCGACAGTGTGGAGAGAAGATCAAAAAGGGCGAGCTCCGCTTCGGCGAAGAATACGAGAGCGAGTATGGCGCTTCCTATCGCTGGTATCACCTGCCATGTGCGGCAAAGAAGCTGCCGGCGCTCTTGAAGAAGACCCTCGAGGGCTACGAGGGCGAAGTAGAGAATCGCGAGGCGCTTTTTGCGTCCGCGAACAAGCCTGCCGAAGCGAAGGTGGAGGCGGCGCCGGTGCCGCTGGGGCCCAAGACCAACGACAAGATCGAAGTCGCGAAGTCGTCTCGTTCAAAGTGCCGGCAGTGCGGCGAGAAGATTGAAAAGGGGAAAAACCGATTCGGCGAAGAGTACGAGAGTGAGTATGGCCTCTCGTTCCGTTGGTATCACCTGCCCTGCGCTGCGAAGAAGCTCCCTGCGCTCTTCGGCAACACCCTCGGTCATCACGAAGGAGAGATCGAAGAGCGCGCCGAGCTCCTCGCGCTCCTCAGCGGCGGCGGAGATTCTACGCCGCAAGAGATTCTCCCGGACTACCCGGACGTCAGCATCGCGCCCACCGGTCGCGCAAGCTGCATCCAGTGTCGCGAGAAGATCGAGAAGGGTGCGACGCGCATCTCCGTGGAAGTGGACATCGAGATCCGCGGACGCATGAGCCGCGGCGCCGGGTATATGCACGCGCCCTGCGTGGGCAGCTGGCTCGGCGAGAACGAAGACGTCGACGCGGCGGAGTTCAACCGCATCATCGTTGCCAAGGGCGGCGCAGCTTCCGAGGCGAAGGTGGCTGTGGTCCGCGAGTTGCCGGACCTCGGAACGGTTTCCGGGGACAAGCTCCGCGCCATCGCCAAGAAGATCATCAAGCTCAAGGACCACTACCGGATCGCAGATCACATTCAGGACAACGTCCCCTACAAGCTCTCGAGCCTCGTCGTGTTTCATCTGATCGCCCACGACGCCATCGACGTTGGGAAGAACGTCTACTTGCTGAGAGGGATGCGCGAGTACCTCAACTACGACGGCTGCGAGAACCCCGGCGACGAAGACCGCCGCCTAGCGCACGTTGACACCATCGCCAAAGCGCTGCTGCAGATCCCTTCGAAGCCCGCCTACGATTCGCATCCGACCTTCGCGAACCTCCCCGACACTGCCGTTGAGCTGGGCTTGTTTCTAGTGCGTCATGCGCCGGACAAGGCGCGGGAGATCTATCCCTCCCTCAAGCCCAACGTGCAGGTCGCCATCTCCCTGCCCATGCTCATCGATGAGATGGAGCTACCTGAAGGCGCCACCGAAGCGCTCACGGATGCCATGGCGCCGCTCATCGGTGACTATGCGCCGACGTTCTACGTTCCGGGTCAAGACCACGTGGAGCTGAAGCCGGATGTCGATGCCCTCATCGAACGCATGGGGACTCAAGAGCGATGGATGGCTCATTGCCTGAAGGCCATGAAGAAAAAGGAGTGCGATATCCAGACGGTGTTTGGACTCCGCAAGGCCATCGAGACAGCGACGAAGGCGCCCATTCTCAACGCCCTCGAGTCCATTCTGAACAACCACTCCGATCCGAAAGGCTGGGACGAGTTTCGACCCGCACTCCAGGTGCGCGACGATCTGAATGCGCTCGCAAAGCACGTGGCCAAGCCCGCGTCGAAGGCCACGGAGAGGCTGAAGTTGCTCGTCTTCGGATTGGCCGAGAAGCTGCCCAAGGGCGCGGAAGATACCCTCGATTTCTCCAGTCTGAGCGGCTACGACGGGCGCTTCGTTCCGCTCTACGAAGCTGTGCTGCGCCTGGCGGGTGAGAAACGCGCCCTCGCCGCGGGACAGCGCGCCCTCGCCAACGACGATCTCCGCCCGAGCGGCAAAGCGTGGGTCACCTTGCTCGCGCGCATCTACGGCGATGCCGCGAGTGACCACATCGCGCGCCTCATCGAGCTGGGACGAACGGAATCGACGGCGCTCTACCACTTGAACTTGGCGCCACAGGCGTGCCTTGAGGAGGTGCAGAAGCACGACGACCTAATGGCGAAGAGCGAGCTTCTCACGGGCATCGCCGCCGGGTTCGCGTCGGCAGGCGAAGAGATTCCGGACGTCCTCGACGAGGCCATCGCGAGCCGCCCTTACGATTTCCCCAAGTACACAAACAGGCTCTCCGACGAACGATGGATTCGCGTCATCAACATGGCCCTCGAGACAAACCCACCGGGCAAAGCGATCGGACGTGTTCAAGGCACGTCCGACCCCGTTCGTCAGCACTGCGTTGAGCAGCTCGTGGAGCGGCGAAAGAAGATCAAGAAGCAGTTTGATGGACGCGAGGCGTTCCGCGCCGTCGACCCCAACGCCGTCATGCTCATGCCGCTAATGGCCAAGGTCGACGCGGGCGAAAAGAAGTTCTTTCGCCTCCTCGAGAAGTCCTACGACAAAGCGACCTACGGAAAGCTCTGTGACGCCGCCGGCAAGAAGGTCCTGACACGCGCAGAGAAGCTCCTAGCTCTGTCCGGCACCGGCGGTGACACGGGCAAGCGGCCGGTGCTCTTCTATCCAGCCAAGGGCGACCTCGCGCCGCTTGCGGTGGAGACACTGAGCTACTCCGGCGACGTTCCTCCGCCGGGCGTCGAACGACCCAAGGGCGTGGAAGAGGACAAGAAGCACATCCTCAGCTTCGATCTCTCCCCCTTTCCCGCCCTCGTCCAGCAGTTCGGCCACGAGACCATGTCGCTCTTCGTGGAGGCGCCGAATAGCGGCGAGTTCAACGAGCAAGCGGAGCTCATCGGTTCACCCAAACTCAGCGCGATCCCCGAAGGCGGCAGAGCCATGGACATTGGCGCCATCGACCTCCCGGAGAAGCTGCGCAAGAGCGGCCGGAGCGCGGACGCCAAGGAGCTGCGCTCCGTCCTCGGAGGACTGGACGCTCACGCCTTCGGTCCCGCCTACTGGATTCAACAGAACCTCGGCGACTCCGTCACGCTGCAGCTCAACGACAGCTTCATCAACCTCGGCGACACCGGCTCGTTCTACACCGGCTACTTCGGGACAACCTGGCAGTGCTACTGACGGCGGTCTGAGCCGACACCGGAAACGAACGACTCCCGGCGAATCCCGTGTTTGCGCATCTTGGTCTGCAAGGTGCTCGGCTTTAGCCCAAGAGCCTGTGCGGCCCCGTCATCGCCATAGATTTTGCCCCGAGACCTCGTCAGGGCATTCTCGATGTGTTCACGGATACAATCCGCCAACGTTCCGACCTGGGCGGGCGGCGCGGCGAGAGACGGCGGCGGCGAGCTCAAATCCGGCACCCGAAGGCGTCCGCCGCGCGAACGGATAAAGCAGCGCTCCACAACATTCTCAAGCTCCCGGACGTTACCTGGCCAGTCATGGCGAGCGAGTCTCGTCATCGCTTCCTTCGGCAAGGTTGGGAGAGGCAGCGCGCTGCGTTCGGCGAGTCGCTTGAGCTTTCGTCGCGCGAGCTCGGGCACGTCTTCGGGCCGCTCTCTCAGCGGCGCGATCTGGATCGGAAAAACGTTGAGGCGGAAGAAGAGGTCTTCGCGAAAAGTACCGGCGCGAACCATGGATTCGAGGTCTCGATGCGTTGCGGCGATGACGCGTACGTTCACCGTGATCGAGCGTTCCGAGCCCAGCCTTTCCAGGGTGCCTTCCTGAAGAACACGGAGCAGTTTGACCTGTGATGACAAGTTGAGGTCACCGATCTCGTCCAGAAAAAGCGTCCCTCCAGACGCGAGTTCGAAGCGCCCACGGCGTGCGGCTATTGCGCCGGTAAACGCGCCGCGTTCGTGGCCGAAGAGCTCGCTCTCGATCATCGTCTCAGGAAGCGCCCCGCAGTTGACGGCGACGAAGGGACCAGAGCTTCGCAAAGAAGAGCGGTGAACGTGGCGGGCGAGGAGTTCCTTGCCCGTACCGGATTCTCCCCGGATCAATACGGTGGCCGGGTGCGGCGCGACGAGCTCAGCGGCGGTGATGGCCTCGCGCATTTTTGTGCTCACGGCGACAAGGTGTGGCGTGAGTTCGGAGAGCCTGAGCCGACGTCCGAGTTCCCGGTTTCGCTGATGCGCGCGTTTGGACAGGCTCGCGACTCTCTCTACGAGCTGAAGGTTCCGCACCGACAGGCTTAGGATGACCTGGAGTCCAGCGAGCGTGGCTGAATCTAGGGGTTGCCCCTCGCCACAGGCGATGTGGACTTCGCCCATCGAAGCGCCGTCCGCCGAGAGCTCAAGTGTGTGTGTCGCCGAGAGCTTCGGCGCCCTGTCCCGCCACACAAAATCAACGGAGCGGATATTCGGATACTCCGTCAGTGCATTCGAGACGGTGCGAGCCAGAACCATGAGGTTCGGCGCGCTCATCGCCGCCAACGCGACGGCGCTCAGCAGTGGATCGAATACCTGATTCATGAAAAGCGGTATAGCAGTGATCACCGTTATAACGGTGATATGAGCACCGGTATTGCGGTCGTCGGTGGCTCGGTACTGCTATGCTAGTTCGGAGCCGATGGCACAGGGCGTGCGCTGGTCGAAGGCAGGAGAACCCTGACTATGGCCACCATCATCACCGATATCTGCGACGGCGTTTGCGACACCGCGTGCGTACACGTCTGCCCCATGGACTGCATTCATGGCCCCATCGATGTCGAAGAGATTCGAAAGGTCGACCCCGCAGAACGGAGTCAGCGCTTCAAAGGCGTTCAGCTCTATATCGATCCGGAACTCTGCATCGACTGCGGTGCCTGCACGCCAGAGTGCCCCGTCGACGCGATCTTTCTCGATATCGATGTTCCAGCGGAGCACCGCGCGTCCATTGAAGCCAATGAGGCGTTCTTCCAAGAGTAGCGAGTCGCCAGTAGTAGGGGCGGCCACGAATTAGCCGTTGGCAGGGCAAACGAAAACAGCCACATTCGTCGCCGCTGAGCGTTTATGAGCACTCAGCGATTCCCTTTTTTTCGAACGTCTGAACATGAGTCGCAAGCGCATCGATTCACTCCAAGCCCTCCGCGCTATCGCGGCGGTGCTTGTTGTGCTTTTCCACATGGACGCATTCATGCCGGCGTTCATGGGCTTCGAGTTCGCGGGCAACTGGTTTCGCAACGGCGAAGCCGGCGTCGACATCTTCTTCGTCCTGAGCGGTTTCATCATCTACTACTCGGTGAAGGGCCGACAAGGCATGACGCGCGGCCGCTTCTTGGAGGCGCGCTTCATACGCCTCTATCCGATCTACTGGCTGGTGCTCGGCGCGCTTATCGTGGCGGAGCTTGTCGGCGTGACGAGCGGAAACCCGGAACGCCTCGAGCCCTTCACCATGCTGCGCTCGGTGCTCCTGCTTCCCTCATCGGAGTACGTGCTGAACGTCTCGTGGACTCTGGCCATCGAGGTCATCTTCTACGCGATCTTCGCGCTGTTTTTCTTCCTCTCCGAGCGCGCGTTCTTTGCCGCCATGCTCGTCTGGTGCACCACCGCCGTCGCGGTGCGGATGGCTGGCATCGACGCTGGGCCGTCGTGGCTCTCGGGCTTCGTCCTCTACAGCGGCGTCGCCGAGTTCGGCTTCGGTGTGCTCATCGCACGCTTTACCCGAGACCTCGCCAAGCCCGTCGCTGCCATCGCGCTCGTGGCGGGCATCGGCCTCTTCGTCGCCAGCCTCGCCGAGTATGGCCCACTCGCGCAGACGAGCCGCGAGTTCGGCTTTGGCATTCCTTCGGCCCTCATCGTCTTCGGCGCGTATCGACTGTCCCCGCCAACGCCAAAGTGGCTGACGGAAATCGGCGAGAGCTCCTACGTTCTCTACCTCGTCCACGGAGTCGTCCTCTCCGTCCTGCTTCGCGTCGTCAAAAAGCTCGGCGCCATCGAAACCCTAGGCCCGCAGGCGAGCGCTTGGCTCGTCGCGGCGCTCACCGTCGTCGTCGCCTACATGGTTCACCGCTGGGTCGAGCGTCCGCTCCTGGGCCGCATTCGTGTGTGGCAGAAGGCCCGCGACGCGGATGCGGGTGCTACGTCTTAGGTACCCATGATCGATCTTGAAGCCCTCGCCCGCCACGACTCGCAAGGTCGCGATATTTCCGTGCGCGGCGTCCGCGTGGGAGACCCCACCGCCAAGCTCTCCGGGCTCACTTTCGACGCGTTGGAGCCAATGTTCCGCGGGCGGATGCGCTACGCCGGCGGCGTGCCCCATTGGACCGCCGAGGGAAGCACGACGGAAGTGGCGCTGACCGAGGCCCTCCTCTCCGACATGCTCCTCCTTCAAGGCATGCACGGGCGACTTCGGACCCACGAGGGCCTCTTCGAGGTCGACGAAGGGAAGGTGCAACATATCGCCCTCTTCGCTTCACTCCTCGCGCCTTTGGCGCTCGATTCCGTGCGCTCGATACAAGCGGTCTTTGGATCGGCGGAAGGCGTCGACCATGAGTTTGGCGCGACGCTTCACTACCCGTCGCGCGACATTCGGGCGCGCTTCAACCCAGACCTTCCACCCAATCATCGCGTGAGCGTCGTCCTCGGCGAAGACCCGTGGAAAGCCCCTTCGTTCGAAGCACAAGCGCTCCTCCAAGCGTACCTAGACGTCGCACACCTGCTCCCTAAGAACGGCGCTCGAATGGAGTTCCACGGGTCGAGGGCGACGGGGGTTCGCTACGACCGGCTGCGCGCGCTCTTACGCATCTTTGAAATCGGCGACCACCGCGCGATGACCCGCGGAACGTGGCTGCAAAACGAGGAGCCGAACCATCACAAAGGCGTTGACGCGCTCTGGGCCGCCACGAAGCTTGAGCGCCCGGAGCGCCCTCGTCCCGACGCGTACCATCATGCTTTTGTTGAACTCCTG
>JBGCFM010000159.1:0-21131 GCA_045106895.1 Polyangiales bacterium
CATGTTCAACATGACGATGAGGTTCATGCCACGCGCGTTAACGACGGCGGCGGTGAACGAGCCGACGTCCGACGTGTCCTGCATGCGTTCACGGTATGCGATGGCATCGCCAAGACCGACGATGTAGTAGAGCATTCCAACCAAGAACACGGCCATGAACAGGCCGATGACCATCATGGCGCCGCTCTCGTCGCTGCGCAGCGATTCCCGTTCGAAATCGGATTCGCGCTCGACGTCGTCGTTGTTGGCGTGGCCCAGACGGCTCAAGAAGTTGAGGCTACTGATACGCATAAGATGCACCGTGGTAGGTCATTGTGGTTTCAGCTCGGAGGGCGTAGTAGACGCCGCGGCTGGCTGCGAGGCCAACTCCGGCGGCGAGGGCGGCGTCCAGTTCGGCCGCGCCTGGGCCTGCAAGGTCATTCCAGCCGTCGCACATCATCTGTGCGGCGCCTGGAACCATGCATGGGTAAAGGAAGGTGACGCGCGCCGTGATGCGACGTGTCGTCCCGCGTTGGTGAGTCGCGGGAGAAACGCCGCCAGCGGTCTGAGCGTCTCCGCCTGGACCGACGGGGAAGGTGACGGCCATCGCTGCTGCGGTGTAGGCCAGGCCAACTCCGAAGCGAAGCGCAAGGTCACCACCATCGTTCTCGCCGATAGCGTCCAGAATCGATTCTGCAGAACGTCCACCGCCGCCAATGGCGATGCCACCAGTCCGAAGCAGATGCTGCGGTGGCGGCGCGAGGGCGAGAAGCGGCAATGCCGTTGCGAGGCGAACCATGTTGAGTCGCGAGTTGCCTTTCGCCAGGAAGTTCCCTGGGATACGAATCCCAAGGAAGCCGGCGAGGTCCTCGATGACGTCCGGGATAAGGCTGGAAGACTCCACCTCGTCGAACTCGACCCGGTTGACCGGGTTGTCGTTGTAGTTGGCAGGGTCGTCCGGGAGGACCACGACGGCGGAGCGCGCGGCGCGGTAGGACGCGTGGCCAACGACCAGCTTTGCTGTGAAGAGCATGCTGGTTTGAATCAGCACCAAGAACAACATCCAGAGAGGCATGAATACGACGAGGAACTCGACGTAAACAGCTGCTCGATCATCATCCGCCAGCTTTCGGCGTTTCATCGTTATCTCCGGGGTTCTTTGGTTCGGTGAAAAATCTTGTTCTGGAGCGACCTACGATTGGTAGAGGTAGGGGTGTCGAGCCAGAAGAGTAAGCACTGCAGCCACCAGGAAAGAGCCACCCATTCGGACTGTACTAAGCAGCGAAGGGTTGATCTTCCGCCGCCACTTTTTCGGAAGGAGCGGGTTCAAGGCTAAGTAAAAAGAGTTCGCGAAAGTGCGTAGAAGCTGTCCTTCCCAAGCGAGGCGCCCTAGAGCATAGAGGCCGCCGACGATGAAGGAGATGAACTCGATCTCGAGTCCAACGAGCACACCGGCTACCGCACCTATGGCGGCGGTCATCTTTACGTCCCCTCCGCCGATTGCTCCTTGTCGCCACAAGAAGAAGGGAACGAGTCCGCAAAGTAGCATTCCTACGATGGAACTCAGAACGCCCACCGTCCCGTCCGTGATGCCGTAGACGATGGGAGCAATGACCAAGGGTGGCAGCGTCAGGTAGTTTGGAATCCTACCTGCGCGCCAGTCCATGACGGCCGCAATACCCGCGATCAGTATCGCAGCCGCTAGCCCAAACAGCTCAGTATTTGAGTCAAAAGTTAGGAGCACATGAAATCAGCGGGGAAGGCCACCGATCGTGCCTGCGCTGCCGGTTGCCTGGGTCTGAATCGAGGAACCGAAGGTCGTCCATGCGGCGATTGCGGCGATAGCAATCAGAGCGAGAATGATGATGTACTCGACGGTCGTGAGACCCTGGTCGTCCTTACGGAGGGAGTCGATGGTCATCTGGATACGAATCGCGGCTGCTTCAATCTTCTTCATGGGGGTGTCCTCTTGTTTTTGTTTGGTATCGGAGGCGGTTTGAAGACCCCCGAGAACGTTTCGGTCTTGTTTACGGGATGGGAACAATAGCGAGCGCGGCGCCCCACTCATAGAGGCGAACCATAGGGACGCCGAGAGTGTAGATGGAAGCTGCTCCAAGGATAGTCACAACCGAGGCCAGGATGATGTACTCGGAGAACGCAACACCAGTCTCATCGGAGATGAGTTCATCCAGTGAGCGATCATCATGACTATTGGGGTCGTGTTGCATGGTTCGGCTCATACTATAGCAAGCTAGGTGCCAACGGAAGTTTGTGATGAGTCTCACGTGAGATCATTGGTAAATTTAGGAATTATGTAGTCTCTTGCGCACATGATCTGTGCAGTTCTGCACGATCGTGGGGTCTAATGTCGCCGCGATCATTGGAGCCCAGTGACCATGGTGGGTACAAAAGTATCCAGGCCCGTGGCAGGTCCTAGTTGGCCTTGGGTCGCCGAACCCCAGCAAAGCACTTGAGTTCCGGTAAACGCGCAGGAATGCTCATTTCCTAGGCCTATTGACGCGATCGGCATGACGCCGACGGTGAGGGGGCCCATGGGGCTCTGCGCAGGGCTCTGGAGCTGACCGCTCGCATTGTCGCCCCAGCACTGGGCAATGCCATCACCGGAGAGGCTGCAAGTGTGATTGGCGCCCGCTTGCAGAACACCTGCGGCTTCCCCAACGGGAACGCTGTAGACGCCAAGTGGGGTGTTGCGGTTGGTCTGTCCTAGCTGACCGAGATCATCCGCGCCCCAGCACCGGACCTGGCCGCCTGCCTGTGCGCATGAGTGGTGCTCACCCAGAGAAAGGCTCGCAATCGCGTTCAAATCCGCCAGCTGCGTCATGAAAGCTTCGTCTAGTGGGACCGGTACGGGTATGGCGGAGTCTCGCGCGTTGAGGTCCCCGAGCTGTCCTTCGGTTCCTGCACCCCAGCACCAAACGCCCATGGTGGTCGTGAGCGCACATGCATGGTCACGACCAAGGGCGAAGTCGCGGACGGTGTCTGGAAGGACGATGGTGGTGGCGAGAAACGCACTGGTGGTGACGGATGGACCCAGCTGGCCTCGATCGGCGGCGCCCCAACATGCGAGCTGACCCATCGTGCTGCCGCAGCTGAACGAGCCTCCAAAGCGGGCGAGTTTGAGGGACTCCCCGACGAAAGGAACCGGGACGGGGATCGTGGTGTTGTCGGGAGAGGACACGCCAAACTGGCCGTCGGCGTTGGAACCCCAGCAAGACCAGCCGCTGGTGAGCAGCGCACAGGAGGTCTCGCTGCCGATGCGGAGCTCCATGATCTCGGAGCCGAATATCTGGCGGGTTGGAACAGACTCACCATCGCCCCAGCACAGGGTCTGGCTTCCGCTGATGGCGCAGGAGACGTCATCACCGACCACGAGGGCAGTGATGGCGGTCGGAGTTCCGCACGAGAGTGTGAGGAGCACGAAGCCCAGAAGAGTTGAACGCATCATCTGCAGGGTAGGCTAATGCGCCCACGGGCGATAGTGGTACCCTTGGCGCATGCGCCCTGTACTTTTGTGCCTCTTGCTCACTGCGTGTGGGTGTCCCGAAGATCCATCGACCGCTGGTGACGCATCGCTCGATGTTCCGCCCATCGACGTTCCTTTTCCAGACCGAGGCGTGGTGGCATCAAGTTGCGAGGCGCGTGCACGATGGGTTTACTTGGTCGACTCCAATCGTCAGCTCATCCGCTTCGAACCCGACTCGGAAACCTTCACGGCTGTGGGGACCCTCAACTGCGATCCCAGCAGCTCGCCGTTCAGCATGGCGGTGGATCGGAACGCCGGCGCTTGGGTGCTCTATCAGAATGGGCGCCTCTACCGAGCGAGCACTGTGGACGCGAGCTGCACCCCAACCACCTTCACGCCCGGACAACAGGGCCTCGACCTTTTCGGAATGGGTTTTGTGGGCATCGGGACCGATCGTGAGAACGAGCAGCTCTTCATCGCGGGAGGACCCGAGGGCACCATCGCGAACGGCGCTTCGCGTCTCGCGACCATCGACACCACGAGCCTCGCCGTCACCCCTTTGGGTAATGAGCTTCCGGGATGGCCAGAGTTGACAGGCACCGCCGAAGGAGACCTCTGGGGATTCTTCCCGGACACATCGCCACCGAGCGTGAGCCGTCTCGACAAGACATCGGGTGCACCGGTGCAGACCATCAACCTCAACACGAGCGGCGGTTCCCCCCGCGCATGGGCGTTCGCGTTCTGGGGTGGTCGTTACTACGTGTTCCTCCAGACCAGCGCCGACCCTTCAACGAACGTGTATCGCGTAGACCCAGTATCGGGTGAGTCGGAGCTTCTCATTCAGAACAGTGGACAGCGAATCGTCGGCGCCGGCGTCAGCATCTGCGCGCCTTTGGAACTAATCTGACACTTGCGAGTGTGAATACGATTGGCTAAGTGAGGGCCATGCGAAGACTCTCGATTCTGCTCCTTCTCAGCCTCTTTTCATGTGGTGAAACGACCGACGCGCCTGTGTCGATCTCCTTCGCTGCGTTGGTGAATGGTGCCGACTTTGAGTGTGGCCAGAGCTACCCAGGTGTTGGCGATGGCGGCGAGTGGACCGCACGTGACGCGCGCTTCTATGTCCACGACGTCGAGCTTGTCGACGCGGCTGGAAACGTTACGCCGATGACCCTTGATGCAGATGGCATGTGGCAAGACGGCGAGGTCGCGCTCCTCGACTTTGAGGATGGCTGCGGTGACATGGGCAACGCAGATCTGAACACGACGATTCGTGGCACAGCTCCAGAAGGTGACTACACAGGCGTTCGGTTCCGGATTGGTGTTCCAGAGAACCTCAACCACTCCAACGCGGCGACGGCCGGAGCTCCACTCAACCTCACGGCGATGTTCTGGAACTGGAACGGCGGATACAAGTTCATGCGGGTCGAAGGCCCATCCGGCGTATTCGACGCTTGGCGCCTTCACCTCGGCAGCACCATGTGTGATGGCGACATGGCCGGTAACGCGACTTGCATGACTCCGAACCGTCCCCTCGTTGACCTCGACGGCGCGGACCCACGAACAGCAACCGTTGGCTTCGACATCGGCGCTCTGTTTGCGGAGTCCCCGTTGACCAACACGGAAGACACGCCGCCCGGCTGCATGTCGGCTCCGACGGACATGGACTGCGCACCTATCTTCGAGAACTTGGGTCTCGGTTTCGCGGGCCAGGGCCCAGCGGAGCAGAATGTGTTCAGCTTCCGATGAAACGCATCGTAGCGCTCTTGGGTGTCACGCTCGCTTTGTCGGCGTGTGGTGAAGAAGCAGAGCGCTACGACTTCGATCTACCCGCTAATTTTCCGGAGCCGCGGGTGCCGGACGACAACCCGATGAGCGACGCGAAGGTGGAGCTCGGTCGACACCTCTTCTACGACGTTCGGCTCTCGGGCAACGAGACCCAGTCCTGCGGCTCATGTCATGAGCAGCGTTTGGCCTTCACGGAAGGCCTGGGACAGGCGGAAGGATCGACGGGCGAGATTCACCCGCGCGGCTCGATGTCGCTGGTCAATGTGGCGTATGCCGCGTCGCTCACTTGGGCAAACCCGGTTGTTCGCCACCTCGAGGAACAAGCGCTTGTCCCTATGTTCGGCGAAGAACCTGTGGAACTGGGGCTTGTGTCTCAGGAGCAGCTTCTTGAACGCCTGCGGGATGAACCCCTCTACGGGCCCATGTTCCAGGATGCTTGGCCCGACGACGCTGCGCCGATCACCCTTGAGCATGTCACCGACGCCATTGCGAGCTTTCAGCGAACGCTGATCAGCGGCAACTCTTCGTACGACCGTTATGCGATGGGGAACGAGAGCGCGATCTCCGACTCCGCCAAACGTGGCGCAGAGCTCTTCTTCAGCGAGGACGCGGAGTGCTTTCATTGCCATGGCGGCTTCACGTTTTCGAACGCCGTCGACCACGCGAATAACGTCTTCGACCAAGCAACATTCCAGAACAACGGGCTCTACAACCTCGATGGCCGTGGCGCCTACCCCGCAGAGAACCAAGGACTCTTTGAGTTCACCTCGATGCCGGAAGATATCGGCGCGTTCAAACCACCCACGCTTCGCAATATCGCTCTGACCGCGCCTTATATGCACGATGGCTCTTTGGCGACGCTCGACGATGTTATCGCGATGTACGCCGCGGGCGGCCACGTAATAGAGTCAGGGCCACGCGCTGGAGATGGCCGAACGAACCCAAACAAGAGCATCTTCGTGAACGGGTTCGACCTCACGCCCGAGCGGGCTGCTGATTTACGGGCGTTTCTCGAAAGCCTGACGGACGAAGAGTTTATCTCAGACCCGCGCTTTGCTGATCCTTGGTGAAGGGGTCCTTGATGCGCGGAGGAGGCGAGCCAAGGAGGTGAGCTGCGTACAGCGGGGCAACTTCCGAAAAGTTTCTTCAGGGAAGAAGCCCTACGACTGCTACCGTACGGGGGTGGCGATGAGCGAGCGACTTCGGAAACGCATCGATGCGCTCCGTGTAGAGTACGTGAAGACCTTCGAAGAAGAAGCTGCCGGGTTCAAAGCGGAGATGGCCGCCAGCGACCATCAGGCCGTTGCGCGGCGTGCACACAGGATTGGCGGCACGGCGGGCAGCTATCAACTGGATGCGGTGTGCAGCGCGGCCCAAAACGTCGAGCGCACGTGCGAAAGCCAGGACGGTGACATCCTGGCTCTGGGACCACAGGTCGATGAACTCTGCGAGGCGCTTAGTGCGGCTCAGCTCTTGTTCTTGCAAGCCGCGACGTAGCGCAGTCGAAGATCGTAGAGCAGCTGTCCGAGGAGGCGTTCTTCCTCGCCGCTGAGGTTGCCCTGAGTCTTCTCCTCGAGAAGAGCGAGCATGTCGATGCTGTGCTTGGCCATCGGCAAGTTCGCCGGTGGCGGCGGCTCGCCGCCGAAGAGCTCCGCCGGAGCGTCGCCAATCTGAACCAAGACCGTCGTGCTCATCGAGAGGATGAGGGTGTTGAAGGTGACCTGAAGCGAGTCCGAGCCTTCACTGCATTCGGCGTCGTCCGCCGCTTGCTCGGCTTTCTTAGCTTCGCTCGCGTCGATGGACTCGTTCGCGTTCATGCTCCCTCGGTCGCTGCTGGTGCAGGTGCGTCGGCAGGCGCATCGGGGGCTTCAGCGCCTTCGGCAGCTTCGCCTTCGGCGGCCAGCTCTTCTTCAGGCACCTCGGGGTCGTAGTAAGGAACCGATTCAATGTTGTCGGCGACGTCCTTTGTGTCGGCGACGTGCTTGTCGGCAGCCTTGCGGGTGATGAGGCCCTTGCGAATGTTGCGCTCGACGAGACGCTTGTCGACAATTTGATCGGTGAGCTTTGATGCCATGGGCGGAGATTTAGGTTGCGGAGACGAGAGTGTCAACCGCGCTTCTTCGGTGTTTCTTTGGTCGGGTTCCGCAGCGTCTGGCAAGATACGCGGATGGTCGCCATCCCCCCATCGTCGGCGGAGATCGAGGAGTTCGACACCCTTGTACGTGCGCGACACCCGCTTGTATTGGTCGAAACCGTCGAAGATCAGCGGCTTCGCATCCTTCTCTCTTATGTCGCCGAGCGAGCGGCGCTCCCCCTCTTTGTCTGGGACCGAACACGGGGCCTTGTTCTGCAGGGTCCACAAGCAAACAGCCCGAGCGACACCCAGGATCTCGGCAAAGCGCTGGATTTTGTCCGTGGAGCCAATCTAGAGGCGCTTTTCTACTTTCCTGGCTGCGGAGATCGCGCCGGACCGGGGGAAGGACCCCTCGAGGACCCAGAGCTCGCCGCATACATCAAGGACATCTACGGCAGCTACTTTGAACACCGCGGGCTTTTGGTGTTCTCCGGAGGCTCCATCACCCTCCCCTCGGAGCTGGAACCTCTCTTTTCGCCGGTTCAGCTCGCCGCTCCCGATGCCGCGGCCTACCACACCTTCGTCTCAAACCTGCTCAAGGACCTCGCGAAGAAGCAGTCCGTTGAGGTGGATCTATCGAGCGAAGACGTGGCTCAGCTTCTAGGAGGCCTCCACGGACTGACCTTCTTCGAGGTCCAGAAGATCATCACTTTGGCCGTCGTCGACGATGGCCGTCTCGACGCCAGTGACCTGGGCCGGATTCTCGACGCGAAACGTCGCATCATCGAACGGACGGGTCTGCTCCAGTACTTTCCCCACGGCGAGAACCTCAAGGGCATCGCTGGCCTCGAAGGGTTGAAGGGGTGGCTTCGGAAGAGGCGCGCTTCGTTTGTCGAGCCGGCGCGGGCGAAAGAGTTCGGGCTCTCCCCGCCGAAGGGGTTGCTGCTCTTAGGAGTCCAGGGATGTGGAAAGAGCGCCATGGCGAAGGCCATCGCTGCGGAGTGGCGACTGCCCTTGGTGCGCCTCGACCCTGGCTCGCTCTTTCAGAAGTACTTTGGTGAGAGCGAGCGCAATCTTCGTAAGGCCATCGCCACGGCGGAGGCGATGGCGCCGGTTGTTCTTTGGATCGACGAAGTGGAAAAGGCTCTTGGTCAGGGCGGAAACGACGGGGGCACGTCCACACGTGTCTTTGGAACGTTCTTGGCGTGGCTCCAGGAAAAGAAAGAGAGCGTTTTCGTTGTAGCGACGGCGAACGACATCTCAAACCTCCCGCCGGAGCTCTTGCGCAAGGGGCGCTTCGACGAGATCTTCTTTGTCGACCTGCCAACGCGGGACACCCGCAAAGCGATCTTCGAAGTGCATATCGCCAAGCGTGATCGTGACGCTTCGGCCTTTGACCTCGACATGCTCGCGGACGCCTCCGAAGGATTCAGCGGCGCGGAGATCGAGCAGGCCATCGTCTCTGCGCTCTACTCGGCGTTTGCCGACGATCGAGACATCGACACCGAATCCGTGCGCCATGAGCTTGAGCACACACACCCGCTCAGCGTCACGATGTCGGAGAAGATCCAGGAGCTTCGCGCTTGGGCCTTGGACCGAGCCGTCAGCGCGGAGTAGGCGTCCCTTAGAAGAGGCCGATGGAGAAGTGAAAGCTGCCCACGGGCTCTTGGAGAAAGCGCCGGCGCGCGAGGAGGAAGCCGTAGTCGAAGGCGATGGGGCCGACGGGCGTGGAAATGCGGAGCCCAAAACCTGCGGTGGGCCGGAGACGAACGGGGTTGAGTTCACCGGCGTCGACCCAGCTATTGCCAAGGTCGAAGAACGCGCCGCCGCGGAGACTTCCGAAGATCGGAAAGCGGAGTTCACCGCGGAGCACCATGAAGACGTCGCCGCCCTGGACGACGGCGTTGACGTTGAAGTCATCGGGCAAGGCGCAGGAGGCGCTGCTGGGGTCGCAGATCTCGTCGGCGATGTCTTGAGGTACGAGGGCGTCCTGGAGGTAGCCACGGATCGTATCGACACCACCGAGGAAGAACTTGCGGTTGGGGTAGGTGAGAGAGTCTTGTTGGAGATGCACCACGCGGCCAATGCGTAGCTGCGTGGCGAACACAACACCGGCGCCGAGGGGAACGTAGCCGCTCGCCGAAAGCAGGAGCCGTAGGTGATGACTCTGGTAGGTCTCGACCATGCCGGCGCGCTCGATGGTGCTGGCGCGAACGGTCTTGGCCCACTCCGCCGTCCCCGTCGCGAAGAAGCCGCTCGTCGGTGTGAAGGGGTTGTCGCGTTGGTCGACGGTTGCGCTGAGGCGCGCTGCGACCAGGGTCGATTCGCCTTCGGGGACACGGAGTAGAGTTCGCAGTCGAGGGTCCGTCGTATTCTGAAGGATCTCGTCGTAGGACTCTGCGCCGAGCACCTCGACCTGGTTGTTCTCAACGCCACCGCCAATCGAAAAGCTGAGGGAACGCAGAGGACGCCAGGCGAAGGAGAGGTCGATGGTGTTGGCGTCGAGGCCGAAGTTTCGTTCGTTCTCACGGAGGTTCCCCAGCGAGAGGGAAGCGCGCACATCGGGGATGCCGATGTAGGGCGCCGCCAGCGTGAGGACGACGCGGCGTTCGAGGCGATCGCGAAGCGAGAGGGCATCGAAGCGCTGTTCGAGGGTGTCATCGAGGAAGAAGAACTGGTAGCCGAGCTGCGCGCGAAGGCTCACCTCTAGGGCGAGGCCCCGGATATTGCGGAAGCCATACTCGACTCCGAAACGCGCGCCCTGGGCAGTGGATATGCCGATGCGAAAGTCGAGGTATTGGGTCTTGCGCTCGGAAAGAACGAGGGAGATCTCTTTGGTTCGCGCGGGCAGATCGGGTTCGATGGGGGTCGCGCTGACGCCGCTGAAGATGCCGAGTTCAAGGAGGCGCTCTTGGGCACGGCGCAGAGCCGAGGGCGTCAGAAGCTCGCCGTCATCAAGGGCGGCGACACGTCGAATCAAGCGCTCGCTCGTCTCGTCGGCGCCTTCGACGCGAAGCCCACGAATGCGGACTTCAAAGCGCTCCGTCACCTGCAGAAGAATCTCCGCTCGGGTTCGGTCACCACTGAAGCGTACGTTCGCCTCGACCGTCGCGTAGTAATAGCCGCGCTCCTGGTAATTGCGCGTGATGCGGTCTTTGGCTCGCTCCAGCGCTAGATACGAGAATGGCTGGCCGCGTTCGAGTTCGGATGCTTCCAGCACTTCGCGATCGCTCAGCGCCTCGTTGCCCTCGAGGGACACCCTGTGAAGGTAGGCGCGGGGCCCTTCGAGGATGGGGAGTCTTACGACGGCGTGTCCATCGCCGGTTCGCTCAAGACGCGTTGGGCCGACCTCTGCGGCCAAGAAGCCGGCGGCGCGGTAGAGTTCGCGCACGTGCTCCGCGGCGGCCTCGTAGGCTGGCTCGTACCAAGTGGTGACCGGGTTGACGTCAAAGGGCTCATCGTCGTCGCGAGGGCGCTCGTCGTCGATGAAGAGGCGATTGACGTCGTGGATATCGACGGGGTCGAAGGGCGAATCGAGGTCGATGGCTTCTTCAAGAAATGCCGAGACCTGCTCTTCCAGAAAGGACTGATCGAAGTGCCGCGCCCCTGGAAACGAGCGATGGGTCACTTCGAGTCGTTCTTTGGGGTCGATGCGGATGAGGACGAGCGCGTCGATCCCCGGAGGAGGGTCGTTCGGCCTGACGGGCAAGACCTCAACCTGTGCGTCGGGGTAGCCGTAGCGCTGGATCAGGTCCTGAACGCGGAGGCCCATCGGCGTGAGCTGGCTTTGGGACAGGCGCTCTTCGAAGAGACGGGCGACCTCCACAATTTCGTCGCGACTAATGGCTCCGTGACCGCTGACGCGGACGGCATAGCGAGGCCCAAGGTGGAGTCCATAACGAACGCGCGCGCCCTCCTCGCTTGTCTCCACGCCAAGCAATCGAATGCGGCTCTCGAAGTAGCCGCGCTCACGGAGCCGCGCCTCGCCTTCGCGAGTCGCAGCTTCGACGTCTTCGCGATCGAGGCGGTCGCCAGTGGATACACCCATCGAACGCCTTAGCCCCGTTACACGAGGAGGTGCGTCGCCTTCGAAGAGGATTTCGCGGATCTCCGTGACCGGCCCTTCGTCGATGGTGACCACCAGGAGCTTGCGACTCGGATCGTCGGTTTCCCGAAGCGTGAACTCCGCCCTAGTCTGCTCGAAGCCATGCTGGGCGTAGGCTTCGGTAAGTCGCGTTTGCAGCTCTTCGAGATCACGCCCCTGGATCTCTGAGCCGGCGTCCACGCGAAGGGTTCTCCGGACCTCACTGTCGTCGAACTCTTCGTTGCCCCGGATGTCCGCGCGAAGCAAAACGAGCCGAGGAACCAACGAGACAAGGACACGCACGCCCTCGCCTTCGAGGACCACGTCGAACTGTACGTTCGACCACTGGCCGGAACGCAAGAGTCGCTGCGTGGTGGTGCGAAGAAGCTGACGCGTCAGCGGCGCGCCGATGGGGATTCCGATCTGGCGTGCAGGGGTCGTTCGACGCGCAGCACCCACCACTTCCACGCTCACCACGACTTGGCCACGCCAGGTAGGCTCGTCGGCGTGGGCCGTCGACGCAGCCGCGATGCAGGCGACGACGCAGAGGGCGTGGAGGAGGGCACGCATCGAGGCCCAGGTGTACTCGTGCCTTGGCGGCAAGGCAACGCTTCGCTGGGTCTCTGTGATGGCGCTCAGGGTTTCTCTCGAAGTCCGGTTCGCGTTCTCCGTGATCCGCTCATCGTTCGCTCTCTCGAAGTTCGCTCTAAGTCCCGCGTGGGCCCAAGGCCATTCGGCTGGCACAACGCTTCGCTCGGTCTCTGTGATCTGGCACAACGCTTCGCTCGGGTCTCTGTGACTCGCTCAGTGGTCGCTCTCCAAGTTCGCTCTAAGTTCGTCCGGTTCGGGGTGGGCCCGCGTGGGCCCAAGGCCATTCGGCTGGCTTGTGTCGCCGCCCCTTGCGGCGACACAAGGTCTCTCCCGTCCCGGCATACCTCATCGCCCGATGGGGATTTGGGCCGCCCTGACATGCATCGAGAGTTGCGACTCGAGAGCTGAGAATGAGGCGTTGGCGCTCTTCCACTTTGGGAGAGACGGCCTCGAAGCCTTGGGCCCACGCGGGCCCACCCCGAACCTGCGTACGTTTCAAACAGCACGACGCTTTATCGGCTTGGCCTACTCAAATTCGAGCCGCCAATGGAGGTCGACGCCGACGTTACCGAGATTCGATGCACTCTCGCGGTTGATATTGTCGTACACGGCCTGGAAACTCGTCTGATCGCTGACGCGCCACTCGAGTCCGGTTTGGAAGGTCCGGCTTT
Source organism: Polyangiales bacterium (assembly GCA_045106895.1). Classification (GTDB taxonomy): domain Bacteria; phylum Myxococcota_A; class Polyangia; order Polyangiales; family Houyiibacteriaceae; genus JBCCRV01. Next base: position 12,672 of record JBGCFM010000159.1, read on the forward strand.
CGCCGGTGAGTCCCGTGGAAGCGGAGAGACGCACGCGTTCGCTGATGCGTTTGCCCACCGTCAGCATCGGCTCCGGACGGCCGGTGTCCGGGCTATAACGGGTGGTGATAGCGAAGTCGTCGATGACGCCGAGAGCACTGACGACCTCTTCGTTGACGCCGCTGATTGCGCTGAGGGCTTCGAGGGCTGTGCCACCGACGTCGCCGGCTTGGAGCTGTTGGGCTTCGGCGGAGGTCATTCCCACGGTGAGCAGGAGCATGAGGTCTTCTTGGGAGAGCGCGGGCTGGCTCGTCGCGTCGAGCTGGAAACCGTCCATGTTGCCGTGCGCGCGCAGTCGGACTCGCCAAGCTTGGCCGGTGAGGTCACTCGACGCTTGCTGTCGCCGGATTTCGGTGACGGCGAGGACATCGAACTGTGGGTCGACGCGTTGAGCGTCGTTGAAGCGGATTTCCCCCTCTGTAACCTCGAGGTCGGTGTTTCGGAAACGCACTGTGCCGCGGGGAATATTGAGGCGACCCACCACGCCCCAGCGTTGGTCGGTGCCGACGATGCGGAAAGGTTGTTCCGCGTCGTCGATTCCCACGCTGACGTCCATGAGGTTGTTCTGAATGCGCGCGTCACTTTCGCTCACCAGACGTAGGTCGATGGCGAGGTTGTCGTCGTCCGGATCGTAGCGCTCCACCTCCGCGCGCTGAGGACTGTAGAGCTCTCCGAGCGTCGGCGAGAGCTGAACTGGACGGCGGTACTGAACGCGCCCCAAAGAGACCTGGCCTGTGAGCGCAGGCAGACGCTCTCCGTCACGCCAAGCAAGCCGCGTCTCGGCGTCGAGGCCCACTTCGATGCCTTCTTCGGGGATCATCGTCGCGTTCTGAACGCGAGCATCGAACTCGTAGCGCTGCAGGCCTCCGTCGCTGAGGCGAGCACTACCCGCAAGCTCCAACGTGCCACCGCCAAGTCTTCCCGTGAACTCTTCAAAGGACACGCTTCGTTTGTTGAAGCGGATGCGTCCGGCGAGCTCGTCGACGGGCGCGGGAACGTCGCCGATCTGAAACATACCGCGGGCCACCACGGCTTCACCGGAGACCGTTGGGTCCGAGGTAAACGCGCCTAGGTCGACGTGAAAACGCATCTCACCGGCGCTGGCGCTTACCTCCGTGGAGAGCTGCGCGATGGTGGCCAGATCGAGCTGCCCGTCCACGCTGACATCGAGGCGGCCGCGGGCGTCGACGCCACCCGCCAACGAAAGCTCACTTCCGGGTCCACGAAAATTCGCCTCGCGAAAGCGGAGCCCGCCGCGGACGATGTCGAGGGACACGGGCCCGTCATTCTCGATGGTAACCACGTTCGTGTTGTCGTCGTCGGCAGCGTTCGCGCGGAACTCCGCCAGCTCGATGCTGCCTGCGAGGGTGCCGTCTTGAAGAACAGAGCCTCCTGTGAAGTTCACGCGTCCTGTGAGCGAGCCATCGATCCCTGTCTGGCTGCCAGCGAATGGAGCGAGCTGTACGGCGTCGAGGTCGATGATGCCGCGGGCGGGATAGACGTCGGTCCAGCCCAGAGCGACATCCGCGTGAACCTGGCCGGCGAGTCCGTCGCCGCAGACGAGGAACGCCATCTGCGGTGTGGTGGAGGGCATCATTCCCTCGCGAGTGCGAACCGGCGGAGATGGGCGCCAGCGACCGCGGGCGAGGCCATAGCGTGCGTGAGCGCAGGGTTCGTCTTCGGGGACTTCGTCCCAGCGCGCAGCTTCGGCGACCCACGGATCGCTGCGGTCCGTGAGGCGAACGTACGCCCGCGCATCCCCCAAGAGCTGTCCGTCCCAACTGAGTCCGGCGGCGTCGACGTCGAGGTGCATCCGAGGAACATCGACGCTTCCTCGGACTCGCCCCACCACGGAGTAGCTGCCTTCGAGGTCTGGGAGGCTCTCAGAGAGGCCTTCGATCTGTTGCGCGCGCACTTGATCCGCGAGGACGCTCAGCTGCAGCTGCGAGTGATCGATGCGTCCCGCGATGTTGATGGTTCCCTCGCCTTTGTGCAGCACGAGGTGGTCGAGATCGAGAACTGCGGCGTCGAGGCCCTGGCTGAAGTCGAACCAGCGGTAGTGACCCGCGAAGCTTCCGTGGTCGAAGGCGTACCCCGCGAAGTTCGCCGAGAGCAGTTCGAAATCGAGGTGCGTGTCGAAGGTGCCGTTGGGCCCGTCGTTTGGAAACCCGTTCGTGTAGCGCAGTGTCATGCCGCCGCGTGCCGTTGCCTGATAAGGCGTATAGCGCTCGTCTTCTTCGTAGTGGAAGATCTCGTAGAGGTCCGCGACGAGGAGGCGTGGCGAGTTCAAGCGACCTGTGATCTCGATGTGCTCCGTGAAGTCGAAGAGCAGGTCATCCATCGTGTAGGTGCTGGAGCCCTTCGTGGCGTCGACGTGGGGGAGCGAGACGGCGTAGTAGTCGCGAACGATGGACCAGTCGCTCTCGACGTTGCCGAACTCGTAGCTATCGAAGGTGAGTGCATCCAGGTTGAAGTGACCGGCCACTTGCGGGTCACTGAAGTCTCCGGTGATCGCGACGCGGACGTCACCGGCGCCGGCGATGTCGAAGGTGGTCAGTGGCGAGACGTCTGCGACGTCGATGCGGCCCGCACCTTCGACGTGGAAGGTGTTGTCGAAGCCGAGATGGACAACGGGCACCTCGAAGTGCGTCTGGCCCACGTTGAGCACGACGTTCTCGAAGAGAAAAGCTTCTTCGTTGACGTGCCAGAAGCCATGGATCCGGGCGTTTGAAGTGCTGATAACCCGCTGTCGGGGTCGCTCGTGATGCGGGTCGACGGTGATAAGAAAGGTCGGCGAAAAGATGGAGAGCGGACCACGAACGTTGAACGGCGAGAGCGTGCCGTTGAACGAACCTTCGCCGCGAATCGCCCACCACACAGGCGTGTCCGGCGTGACGCCGAGCTGCTCGATGAGGTGGGCGAACTGCATGTCGAGGTCGGCATTCAGGGTCATCGGGAACCCGCGCTCTTCGTCGAAGTCGATGCGACCGTCGAGGGCGATTCTTCCGCCGTCGGAGATGAGCCGCGCTTCGCTACCTTCTTCGAAGAGGATTCGCTCCGTGCTCACGTCCACCACCAAAACAACCTCGTCGCCGAGACCCCACTTTCGGTCGATGCGGCCGTCGATGACGCGCACTTCGCCGCGTGCTTCAGGCCCGTTCTCCGTGCTCTCCACCTCGCCGCGGACAAGGATGCGACCTTCGAGGGGGGGTAGCTCAATGCCGAGGGGCAGGTCCTGGAGATGCGCAATGTTGAATTCCACCTCCGCATGCGAGCGGTACGTGGGCTCGCCCTCGCCGAGCTGGGCTTCGGCGTCGCTGAGACGAACACTTAGGTAAGGCGTACGTAGACGCGCTTCTTCGATGGCGATAGCGCCGCCAAGGGTGAAGCTCCCGTCCAACACCAGCTCTTCGATGTCTTCGCGACCATCGGGGTGGTCGACGACGCCGCGACGCGAACGCAGGTCGATGGCCATCTCGTCGCCGCTGGCGTCGATGTGGATGTCCATGGGACCGAGGCGAGCCTGGGCCAAAGGCGCCGCGTCGATGGACACGGCGGCGTTGAGGATGTCGATGCGCGAGAAGGGAAACTCGCTCGGTCCCCCGCCACCGGATTCCGGAAGCTGGGGCAAGTTCATGGGCCGCCCATCTTCGTCGAGGCGAAGGTGGATGCGTGGGGAGTCGACCTCGATGGATTCTAGGTCGACCTCACCGCGAAGGAACGCACCGAGGCTCGGGCGAATCACCAGGGCCTCTGCGTCGATGAAGTCGCCTTCTTCGGGATGATCGATGTCGATGCCGCGGGCGCTCAGCGTCAGCGCCGGCGGAAGGTACTCCCACGCGACCTCCACCCGTTCGATACTTGCGTCTAGGCCGAGTTGGTCATGAAGTGCGCGCTCGGCGAGCTTGCGTGCGCGCTCTTCGCCCCACCGCGTCTGAGAGATGGCGACGGCTCCCGCGAAGAGCACGAGACCGATGAGCGTGGTCCACGTCAGAGCGCGCCGTAGGCGGGACCTACGACGGCGAGGCGCCGGCACAGCGTCTTTTGACTCTTTCTTCTCAGGATCCACGGAAAACCAACGAATCAAAGTAGCACGTAGGCTCTTTGACGCCCTCCTATCGACAAAGTTGCGTTGCGTCCGCGGGCGGATCGCGTCCATATGCTGCCGCAGTGGCGCTGGACGAGGACGACATCGCAACGGGTGAAAGCGGAGAATCGGCGGCGGCAGCGACGAGCCGGGCCGTCATCGCCGCGCTCATCACCGTCCAAGTGGGTTTTGCGACGCTTCCCGTCGGGGCGAAGCTCGTTCTCGCGGAGCTCTCGCCCTACGGGTTTGGTTTGATCCGCCTGGTCGCGGCGGGTGTCTTCTTCAGCGTCCTGGCAACGATCCGCGGCAAGCTCCATGTCCCCTTCCGCGATGTTTGGCGCATCGCGCTCATCGGTTTGTTGGGGACGGCGGTGAACCAAATCTTGTACCTCAACGGGCTAGAGCGAAGCAACGCTACGCACGCGGCTGTTCTTGTGACGCTGATCCCCGTGTTCGCATTCATCATCGCTATCGCAACGAGAAAAGAGCGGGCCGTGCCCCTCGGTTTGGCCGGCGTTGGCATCGCCTTCGCCGGCGTCCTCAGCCTCACCGGCGTCGAAGACGTCTCCATCGGCATGGGCACCATCGTTGGCGATGGGCTCATGGTCGCGAACGCCTTCTCGTACTCGCTCTACCTCGTTCTCTCCAAGCCCTACGTCGAACGCTACGGGGCCATCCCCGTGGTCGCGATAAGCTTCGTGGCGGCGAGCATCGTCGCGGCACCTTTTGGCATCTCCTCGCTAAGCACGGTTCCCTCCATGTCGGCAGGCGCCCTCGGCGCGCTCGTCTATGTCGTCCTTGTACCGACGCTGCTCACCTACATGCTGAACGCCTGGGCGCTGGCTCGCGCGAGCGCTTCCAAGGTCGCGATCTACATCTACCTGCAACCGCTACTTGGCGTGTTGCTCGCACACTGGGTCCTCCATGAAGTGCTTGGTGCGCGAGCGCTGGTGAGCAGCGCCGTGGTGATCTTCGGGATTGTCCTCGTCAACAAAGCGCGGCCAACGGCGCGTGTCGCAAAAGCGTAGCGTCGAGGCAGGCGCGAACGACGGTACGCACTTGATCGCGTGTTGCCTGACACGAATGTCGCAGAGGCGTGACGCGCGGTTTTCAGCGAGCTGCCAAACTTGTTTAGATCCCAAGGGTTTTCTCAAACGTAGTGTCTATGAGCGGTAGCCGGAACGGCCATTGCATTGAACACACTGACGGCTTTGCTGCCGACGACGAAAGGTGACCCATATGGACCGAGTTCTAGAACAGCTGTTCGAATACGGAAGTTTGCGTTCCGCCCCTGTGCTTTCGGAAGAGAGCGCGGCACACCGTCGTCTGCTAGCGCGGATGCTTGGAGAGTTGCCTCCGTGGATCGCGTCGCCGCCTCCTGCCATGGAACAATGCGCCGCGTATCCCGCACGTTTCACCGTGGTGGACGGCTTCGGCCAAGGCGAAGTTCGCTCGCTCTCCGGTGGCGGCGTTTGGATCGCGAGCAAGGCGAAGGTGCCGCTCGGGACCCATGTCTTAGTTCGCTTCGATGACAGCGAGTTTGGCTCCTACGTGTTCCCGTCTATCGTCGCGGCGCGGCGCGTGGGAAGCTCACCCGCCCTGGGAATGCAGTTCGACGGCCCTCCCGAGCGGAGCGCCTTCGACTCGGCGTGGACGCCGCGTTTCACGCTTCGCGTAGGTCAGTCGGATCAGTCGGCCTCGGCGCTCGCTTCGTAGGCGACGCGAGCCGTCGTGAGCTCGCGCAAGAGCGCGCTGGTGCCGATCATCCCCGTCGTGTCTTCGTTGAGCTTCGCCTCGGTCTCTGGATGCAGATAACAAACGTGCGGTAAGAACTCGACTTCGCAGAGGGCGATGGATGGGTCCGTGCCCTGAAGTCCCATGTCGATGTGGACGATCTGGAAGAAGCGCTCGAGGTAGTTTTCGATGTCGTCGTTCGAGAAGACGCCATCAAAGACATCGAGGCTTTCCGTGGCGTATTCCGCCGTGAAGACGATGACGATGGGGCGCTCGTCGATGCGCGCGGCGGCGCGGGCCTCGGGATACGATGTTGGCCACTCGAGGCGCCTGGTCACCGGAGGTCGGACGCGCTCTTCAGGCTCTTCGCTAGGGCGTTCGACGGAAGGCTCATCGCTCTCGTCGTCGCTCGCTACCGCGCCGTAGTCATCGATCTTGTCGATGGCGGACTTGATCAAGACGAAGAAGACGAGGGTGACCACGATGACGAGACCGACGCAGCCCCACGCGCCGAAAAGCGTGGCGCGTTCGGAGAGGGGCGGAATCTTGTTGGGGTCGTAGGCTTCCTCTTCGTCTTCCGTATCCTCAGAAGCGTCGGCGTCAGAGTCTTCGGGGTCGGCGTCACCAGAGTCTTCGGTGGCGTCGGAGTCTTCGGAGTCGCCAGAGTCTTCGGAAGCAGCGGAATCGTTTTCGAAGTCGTCGCTCTCAGCGTCTTCGTCAGACGCAGTTGAATCGTCTGCTGCTTCCGCGGCTTTCGAGCCGAAGGAGAGGGAATCACCCGAGGTCTGGGATTCCGAGCCGGACTCCTCCGCGGTCGATTCGTCGGTGCTGGATTCGTCGGATTCGTCAGACGTGGGTTCGTCGCTGGCCACACGGGGAGCATACACCGTCTTTCACAGCGCCGAATGTTCTGCGTAAAGACGTGTGCCGGTGCCTAAACGCAGGCGCTTTCCGCGCCAGACCACGTGCCGCTGGAAAGGCGCGAGGAGCCACGCGCAGAGCGCAAGGGCATCTCGAAGGGGAGAGCAGAGGACCGCGAGGGCGAGCCCTTCGCTTCCGCGGAGGACGCTCCACGAGAGCGCGTCTCGGAAGAGGCTCAGGCCCAGCGCCCAGCCGAGGGCGAGGCCGAGGGGCGCGCCGAAGAGCGGCGCGAGGAGTGCAAGGAAGAGGGGGTACGAAATAGGCTCGACGAGAAAAGGCACCGTCACGAGGTGCAGGCGAAGGCTCCCCCAGCGAGCTTGGCGCGCCACGAAACCTCGGAGCGTTTGGCGAGCGACGACGTTGCGCACAGGAGACGCGCTTAGCGCGATATCAAAGCCTGCGCGGGTGAACATCTTGCCCAGGACGAGGTCTTCGGCGAGGACGTGGCCGACGCTGACGAGCCCACCGATGCGCGTGAGCACGGAGCGACGAAAGGCCATCGACTTGCCAACGACGGCGGGGGCGCCGCCTTCGACGGCGGCGGCGAGGCAAGGCGCGACGAAACCGTTGAGGTGCAGGTTCTCGACGTGTGCGCCGATGCTCTGTTCGCCGACGCCGACGATGGGGCTCGTCACGAGTTCGACGTTCTCTTCTTCGAGGGCGCCGGCCATCTCTCGGAGGTAGCTCGGCGAAACATGAATGTTCGAATCCGAGATCACCACCACGTCGTTCGCCGCGTAGGGCATCATCGCGAGAAGGTTTCGTACCTTGGGATTCGGGACCATCGATTCGCCGGCGTGAACAACGACGCGCGCCGCGACGTGCGGATACTCGGCGATGAGGCGATGGGCGATGGGAAGCGCAGCGTCCTGCTCCGGAGCGCCTTGCCCTTCGACGCCAAAAATCAGTTCGAAGTCGGGGTGGTCCTGCTCGAAGAAGCTCCGGAGATTCTCCTCCAGCGCCTCGTCGGCTCCGCAGAGCGGTTTGAACACAGTGAGCGGAGTGTCGGCATGCCTCGCCTTGTCCTTGGACTGGGCGCGGAGTGAGAGGACGCCGATAAGCGTCCAAACCGAACAGACGAGAATGAGGATGGAGTAGAGCATATCCGGCTACCTAGCCGGTTTTGTGCCAACGTTGTTTTTATTGGGTTTTTAGGAAATCTGGGCGCAATCGATCGTGAACAAAGCGCGTGACGAGTGACGCACTTGGGCAACGCTCTTCGCACCGGCCCTAGCCGAGCAACCACGTCGAGACGAGGACGGCGGCGAGGAGACGCGCCGACTCAAGCTTCCAAGCCCAGCGGCGGCCCTCGCTGAGACCCACGATGGCGACGAAGCTCGCCGCCAGCACAGCCGTGATAACGGCGAGCTGCATGACGTTGAGCCCATGTTCGAAGAAGAGGGCGACGCCGAGGGCCGTTCCCGCGAGCGCAAACTGAAGGAGCAAGTAGGCACGCAGGCGCGAGGAGACGGGCGGTCGGTACTTTTCGTAGGTCTGGCCGTCGACCTTCGTCTCGGCTTCCGTGACACCACTCGGAAGCCAAGCCGGGTGCGCGAACCAAGCCCAGAGGCGCTCGCGGGTCGAGGGGGCGCGCTGAGCAAGAGAGACAATGCGCGCAAGATGCACGAAGTTTGCCCAGACAGGACTGTAGCTGCGCAGTGGAACCGTCGTGCCGTAGA
>JBGCFM010000016.1:0-143463 GCA_045106895.1 Polyangiales bacterium
AGTCCGCTCGGAAGGGACGCAGGTCGTTGACCGTCAGGACCGTGCAGGCTTCGGTGAGTCCGTAGCCGATGACGACGGGGAGCCCCAGCTCGTAGAAACGCTGCGCGCGCGCTTCGTCCACAAACGCGCCACCGCAGAAGAGGTAGCGCAGGTTTGGTCCAAGCTTCTCGAGGACCGGCTTCATCACACGTCGGCTCACGTCGTGATTAGGCTTACGCATCGTGAGCGCAGCGTTGAGCTGCTGCAGCCCGTCTAGTACGTAACGTTCGACGTTCGTTCGTTCGTCGAGTTGCTCGTCGAGACGTCGTTCGAAGGCCTCGAGGATGAGCGGCACCACAGACATGTGCGTGATGTTCTCGTTCTGTAGAACGTGGCGAATCAGCTCGGGGCGCAGCGAGCGCTGATGAAGGACCGTCGCGCCACATGCGAAGGGACCCACAAATCCACACATGAAGTCGATGGCGTGGTTGGTGGGGAGCACTGAGAAGTAACGTTCGCCCACCTTCATGGGGAATAGCTCCATCAGTGAGTCGTACTGGGCGAGGTAGTTGTCATGCGTGAGCATGCAGCCTTTGGGGTCGCCGCCGGTGCCACTGGAGTACACCAGCGTGGCTTGGTCCGAGCGTTGTCGTGTGACGAACTCGGGCGCCTTGGCCGGTGTCAGCTCTTCCCAGCGGTGCGTCCGTGGGGGCGGGGTCTCGCCGCTCGGCAGTTCCGTGACCCAGGTCTCGAGGTCGAGTTTGCCGGCTTTGACGCCGTTCATCAGCCGCCACTCGCCATACTCGGTGATGAGCACCTTGGGTGTCGCGTGGCGTAGGAGCGTCTCTTGTTCGTCCGCCTCCAGCTTGTAGTCGATGGGCACGAGGATCGCGCCGCGGAAGAAAATGGCATAGGCCGAGAGCAACCAAGCGCTCTGGTTGCTCATGATGATGGCAACGCGGTCGCCTGCGCCAACGCCGCTCTCTTGGAGTGCTCGCGCCAGCTGGGCGCCTCGACGCATGACGTCGAGGTAAGTGTATTCCGCGGCGACGCGCTTGCGGCTCATCTCGATGAGCGCTGTTTCGCTCTTGTACTGAATGAGCGAATCACGAAGGAGGTCGCCGAGGCTCGTGTAGTGGTCCGAGGGAATCATCGCTAAATTCGTTTCTCAATGACCGACGCAAGGGCTGTGAAAGTCTTCACTCCTTGAAGCTCGTAGTCTGGAACTTCGACGTCAAACTCGTCTTCGACGTCGGTCATCAGCTCCATCGCTTGAAAGCTATCGATGCCCAGGGCGTCGAAGAAATCATCGTCGGGGTTCATCCCGTCGCGGGAACGCTCGAAGCGTTTGGCCGCAAGGTCCATCAGTTTGGAAACTAGTTCTTCTCGACTCATCGTCTGCTTCTCTTCTCGCTTACGGTCACGGCGGGCATATTCATGGCAGGTAGGGGCGTACGTCTGTCGACTCGACGAAGCGCCGCAATGCGGCCTCAACGACGGGCGAGCCCATCATCTCAATGAAGAGGTCTTTTTCTCGCTCGAGCTCTTCGTGCGGGAGCGTCTTGGTGAAGGCTTTGGCTCGGGCCGTCGTCGCCGCGTCGAAGCGGCCCGCTTGTTCTGCAACTTTGCGCGCGACGCTCACGGCTTCGCCTCGGGCGACGACCTGCGACACGAGGCCGACTTCGCGTGCGCGTTTGGCGTTGAGGCTCCGCCCGGTCAGAAGGATGTCGCGCACGACGGCGTTTCCGAGGTCTCGGCGAAGGCGTGGGATCCCTCCGAAACCCGGAACCAATCCGAGCCGAAGCTCGGGGAAGGCGAAGCGCGCGCTCTTGTCCGCGACGATGATGTCTGCGGTCAGAGCCAGCTCGAAGCCGCCGCCGAAGCAGACGCCATGAACCGCCGCGATGGTGGTGATGGGCGCCATGTCGAGGGTGTTGAAAACGGCGTGAATGCGATCGATGAAGCCGCGGACTTCGTGGGCCATTCCGAGTTTGCCGAGGCCGGTTCGTGCGAGGAGGCTGCCTTTGTTGCCGGCCACGAGGCCTTCATGAAGCTCGCGGAGGTCGGCGCCGGCGCTGAATCCGCGGCGAACGGAGCTGAAGAAGAGCAGGGCGCTCGCGCCTCCGGCTCCGGCACGAACAAGAGTCGCGAGTTTCTCAAGCTCCGTCAGGCAGGTTGTCCCGATCTCGTTGCAAGGCTCACGGTGCATCTCGACTTCGAGGGTGGTGCTTCCTTTTTCGGAGCCTTCGTGAGGAACAAGACGCCAGCGAAGCGCCTCCCCGTCGAAGCTCAGAGGAGGGATCTCGTGTTTGACCACGGGCGCAGGTGCGCCAGCCCCAAAAGCGGGCAGACCGAGGGAGCCGCGGGCGAGAGACAGCGCGCGTCGCGCAGCCAGGCGAGCTTGCCATGCTCCGATTCGGGAGCTCCAAGGCACCACGTTGTCGCTCATGCTCTCGCCTCGGGACGAGGCGCGACCTTTGGCGCTTGTCGTTTCTCAACACGCTCGACGAGCGCTTCCACGGCCGGCGCGAGGGAAGGCAGGTGCTTCCACGGGTCTCCGGGTTCGCCGTTGGCGAGGACCTCGCCGAGCTCTTCCCGAAACGGGAACTCGGGGTGACGCGCGCGAACATAGTCGACGAGGATCATTCCCATCTCGCCCATGCGCTGCAGGTTCTTGTAAACACAATCGTCGATGCCCTGACGGATGCTCTCCTCGTTGTCCGCCATCTGGTGGAGCACCTTGAGAAGGTTCTCCGCGAGGTTCGGATCTTCCACCTCAAGGGCGAGTTCGGGGGAACCACGGTCGATCATCAGGTTTCGAATGCGCTCATCCATGGTGATGCCAGCGCTGATCACACCGCCGGACATGGTCATGACGCACGCGTGATAGCGGCTCGACACCATGAAGCGCGCCTGACGCATGGCGCTCACCATGTCGTACATATTGTGTTCGTCGCTCACGATGACGGGAAACCCGCCGCCGAGCTTTTCGTTGAGGGCTTCGCCGGCGATACGGTCGACCTGCTCGGAGCCGAACATGACGGGGAAGACATCGTTCGTCTTACGGAACTCATTGACCGCATCGGCGATGGCCGTGAGGTACTGCTCCTGCTTGTCGTCCACCTCGCGCCCTTCAGCGTGGAAGTAGATGCTAGCGTAGTGAGACTCGTCGTAGAGGCCGCTGAAGGAGTTGACGACGCCTCGCCCGAGGTTGGGCTTCACCGGCCACCAGAAGGGGTTGATCGGCACGAGGGCGAGGACCGGCGTGACACCATCCCAGCCTGCGTCCGTGAGAATTTTGTGACCCACTTCAGGCGGCGAAGGGTCGAAGGTCCACGCCGTGTCTGTTCCGCTTCGTGAAGCGACGCCGAGCTCGCTCAGCACGCCCTTTGACGCATCGTTTCGCGCGATAATCAACGTCTCTTGGCAGTAGCGCCGGACGAGGTCCTGGAGCGCAGGGTCCATCTTGCCGGCTTCGCCTCCGTAGCCGACGGCGAGCTTGCCCTCCGCCGCGGCGAGGCCGATGGCGCCGACCATGAACGTCGAGAGTGCGTTGGCGAACTTGCTCTTGAACATCGAACCTTCGCAGGCGATGACGGCGTGGTGTGTGTGGACGGTGTCGTAGAGAGTCTTGGGGAAGACCTTTGGCAGCAAGATCTGCTGCACGGTTCGGAAGTACCCGCGAGTGAGTTCCTTATCGAGCGTGTAGATGCTCATCTCCACATGCTCGTCGCCGAAGAGGTGGCGGAACTGGCGGATCATTTCATCGACGCGGACGTCGGCGCCGGTGTTGCGTGTTCCGGCGTATCCAGCGAGTAGAAGCTTGAGGGGCTTGCCGGGCTCCCACTGCTCCCCGGCGTCGAGGGCGTAGCGGCTCGCCGCCAGCTCGAGGGTGGCGCTCATCGCCATCATCAGCGCGCGGTCGGAGTTGAGCCGGTCTTCGACCTCGCTCTTTGCGGCCTTGGCGATGTCTTTGAGCACGCCGAAGATGGACTCCTTGTCCTTCTTCTCAAGCTTCTCGCGGAGCTCGTCGACGTAGCCTCGCATATCGCCCCAGCCCTTCGACGTGGCGCTGGCCGCCGGCTGGGTGTCGCTGTCTGGAACGGGCGTGGTGTCCTTGGCCGGTCGCCATACGCGCAGCTTTTTACCGCTTTCGCTCATGCCCGCACCTCCGCCGCGGAAGGCGTGGGCTCAGGGGGAAGGGGCTTGGCTGGGAAGGAGTAGTTCACCTTCTTCGCGTAGGTGTAGAGGTCCGCGCAGTACTCCGTGAAGGGCACCGGCTTCAGGCCAAGGTGCTCCGTTGCGCGCTCGTTCGCGAAGACGGTGTCGTAGGTGATGTAGGGCAGGAACACCTTGAAGAGTGAGCCCACCATGGTTGCTGTGTTGCGCGCACGTGAGCCTGCGAGCTGGTTCATGATGCTTGCAAAGGGGCCTTGAAGAGGCTTCGCGAACACCGGAGGTCGCTTGCCGGCGCCGGAGACGAGGGCGGAGGCGATCTCCTTGGCGGACTTCGACGCGCGACCCGCTGAGAGGTGGTAGATGTCGTGTTTGACCGGCTCCGTGTGAATGCGCGCGATGGCACGCCCAACCCAGTCCGCGTTGACGATATCAACACGGCCTGACGCGGCGAAGGGCACGACGGGGAGGTCCGAGAGGACGCAGAACGCGCGGACCATGTCGAACTGCGTCGTTGTTCCGAAGCGCGAATCGCCCATGACCGTGGAAGGGCGCAGGAATGTCTTTTCCACGTCCGGGAGCAGCTCGCGGACCATGTGCTCACAGAATTTCTTGGTGCGGCCGTAGGGGTCGTAGTCGCTTCGATTCCAATCGATGGCGTCGTCTTCTTCCACCACTTCGCTGTCGCGCTCTCCGGCGACGGCGACGGTGGACACGTGACTGAAGCGCCGAAGGCCGTGGTCATCTTGAGCCGCGCGGGCGAGCTTGATGACGGCGAGCGTTCCGCGGAGGTTATTGTTGAGGCACGCCTTCGCGCTCTTACGGTTGAGCGACGCGGCGATGTGAAGCACCGAGCCAATGGTCTTCTTCAGACGCGCGTAGGTGACTTCGTCGATGCCAAGTCGAGGGCTCGTTAGGTCGCCAGGGACGAACTCGACGCGCTCCAGGAACCCGTAGAATGTCTCCGCGTCCATGTGCAGCTGCATGGCCTTCCAGAGCTTCGCGATGCCTTCTTCGCGGCTCTTCGCGCGGGTGAGCATTGCGAGGCGCACGTCCGTCTCTCGAAGGAGAACGTTCGCCGCGTACGAGCCGAGGAAGCCGGTCGCGCCGGTCGTAAAGATGAGTTCGCTCATGATGTGTTCTTCTCAGTGTGTGATCAGGCTGTGTGAATCAGGCGCTCGCGCGCGCGGGTGCTTCGCTCGGGCGCTCAGCGCGCAGCTGCGGAGTCACTTCTCGGGGCGGAAGCGGCGGGTCCTCGGGAACTTTTTCATTGCGCAAGAGCGGGATGGACCACTTCTCGAGCCCTGGGATCTGAACCTTCAGCCAGTAGGTGCGCCAGCACAGGTCCTCGATGTCGAAGCCAAAGTCGCGGGCATCTTCTTCGCTCAGCGCGTTCGTCGCGTCGGCGAGATTCTGGGTGATGAAGGTGTATCGGAGGTCGTGAATAAACGGTCGGTATTGACGAAGCATATCCTCGACCAGTGTGAGCTTTCGGTCCGTCGTTCGCGCATTCATCGAGAGCTCCTTTAGAGCCTCGTTGCGCTTCTTACCGTCGATCTTCCGGTAGAGCTTGGGCGAAACGGAGTCCTCGAGGTCAAAGCGCCGAAGCGTCCCGCGAAGGCCCTTGGCCATGTCTCTGAGTCGGGCGTAGCCAAGGATCTGCGGGCGATCCGGGCTGTAGCAAACAGGGTCGATACGTCGGAGCACGTTCCGCTCGAAGGCGTCGTCACTCTGCGCGTGGGTTTGGCGACAGCCGAGCCCCGTCAGTTCGACGGCGCGCTCGAAGGTGAGCGGATTCTGCTGCGATGACGCGCAGTGATAGATGCTCTTCGCCTCGTCTCGAAGTGCCGCCGCCACGACGACGACCATGCAGCGCGAGACGGTGTCGACGGGGACGACGTCGAAGTGATTGTTAGGCTTGGCCGGGAAGCGCTGAAAGCTGCTGCTCAAGAGCCACACGATGGGGCCCGAAGTGTTGATGCCTTCGTTCCAGCCCGGGAAGGGGTAGCTCTGCGCGCACTCGACGATGGCGGGACGGAAGGTGGTCTGGCGGATGTCCTTCCGCGCCTCCAAGAGATGCTCGGACAGGCCCTTGCTAAAGGTGTAGATGTTCGGCCAGCCGAGTCGGACACCGCGCGCGATGGCAAAGTCGATGCGGTCTTTCTTCTTCTCAAGTTTGGCGATGCCTTCTTCGAGAATTGCGATCTCTTCGGCGGGATCGAAACGGACACCCGTCGGCGAGACGCCCACCTCGATGTGCTCGGGAATCTCGCCGCTCTGCAGACCCGCGACGAAGCATGTCGAGACGTGAACGTAGCGGCCAGCCGGTGAGAGCGCAGCGAGATCGGCAGCGTGCCTGGCGCCGTGAATGTTCGCTTCGATGGCGAAGATTGGGTCCGGCTCGAAGTCCGTAAGTCCTGCGAAGTGAACGACGACGTCCACATCCGACATCATCTGCTTGGCTTCGGCGGGCTGCAGGCCGCAGAGCGGCGCGACGAGCTTCGCTTCCACGACGACAACCTTCTCCGCCATGAGGTCTCGGAGCTCCTGTCCAAGCTCCTCGCGAAGCGGGCGGAACACGGGAGACGACTCGAAGATCGTCTGAAAGCGCTCGGCGGCGCTCTGTTCTTTCTTGCCGCGAATAACGAGGGTTAGCTTCTTGATGTCTCGGAGCTGATCGAGAAGCATCGCGATCCAGACCTTGCCAAGAAAACCCGTCACGCCGGTGGCAACAATGTGCTTGCCGGCGAAGGTCTCGTTGAGCGAAGGGCTAGAAGAAGGACGGGCCTGTAGAGGAGCGTTCATAGTGTTCACACGGGGACTGCGGGAAGGCGCGAGTACTCGGCCTTGTTTCTACTTCTCGACGTTTTCTACTTCTCGACGACGGGCCACGAGTGGTCCTTGGCGAGGCGGCGCAGCTGTCGGTCGGGGTTGACCGCGCACGGCTGCCCGATGGCGCTCATCAGCAGGCTGTCGGCGGCTTGGGCGCCGTAGGCCCAGGAGGCGCTGAGATCGATGTTGTTCTCACTCGCGAAGCTACGTGCCCACTGACCCGCGACGTTTCCGCCGATGACCGGTTCTTCAAGACGTCCCGTGGCCTTGTTCTTACGAAACTCGAGGCGGTTGCAGATGAGGTCGTCCGCACCGAGCATCTCGGCGACGGGCGCGACGATGAGGTCGATGTTGTCGCTGATGAGGATGATGCGCCGGCCTTGCTTCTTGGCCTTCTTGAGGAGATCCCGGCCGACCTCGACGACGTCGTCCTTGAGGTACTTGTCGAAGTACTCTTCGGCGAGAACGTGGAGGCGGTCTTCGCTCATTCCGCGAACGCCCATCCAGGTCACTTTGGTTGCGGCGGAGCCTGCGGAGAGCTCTCCAGCGAGGGCGAGGGGCGCGGCCAGAGCGACATTTCCAAGGCGAGCGATCCGCTCACCGAAGCCCTGCGCGTTGGACGCCAAGTAGGCGGCAGCGGCAAGGGTGGAGCGAGGGCTGAGGGTGCCTTCGAAACGAAAAAACGCGGCGGATGCAGCCGAATCGGACATGGAGACTCCAGAACTTCAGGGCGCTTTTGAGCGCAAAATAACTAGACTGACGTGTCAGTGCACTTTCGTGCTGCGGCGGCTTAGCTCAACTAGACTGACGTGTCAGTTATTTTTTATTTCGCGGGCCCAATGAGGACACAGAATCCCAGCTAACGAGGCCTACCATGCTGCCAGCGAGGGCTCCGGCTCCGACGTTGATGGCCAAAGCGGGCGCCTCAAGTGGCCCGTGTGGGACAAAGTCGGCGGCTATGGCCATCAAGATCATGTTGCAGGCCCATCCCACAGCCATCCTGCCGACGTGTGAGGGTTCCTGGACGAGGCGCCTCTGGGCGAGGCCGACGAGAGCTCCAAGGATCGCTCCCGCGCACCCTGCGAAGAGCAGCACGGTTCCCATGGAAGGGGCGGCGCTGGGCTCAAAAAGGCTAGCGACGGCCCCCAGCGCCCACGCGACGCCGAAGGCGCCCGCGGTGAGGAGGACCCAGCGACCACGCGGCACGTTCAGCACGCTGGCTTGGGCGGTGCCGATGAGGACGCCTTCGAGGATCCCCATGAGGACCATGAGGGCGGGCAAGAGTACCAGGCCGAAGCCTTCCGCAGGGACCATAGAGAAGAGCGCTCCGAAGAGCGCACTCAAGAGCATGGCGCCGGCTTCGCCGATCGCGTTGGCAGCAATCCAGCGCTTCACCCGGAGGTCATACGGTGTTTTGACGGCGGGTGCACCGAGTCTCTGCGGGCCTCGGACGGCGGGCGCGGGTGCTTGCTGCGTTCCCGCCGCTCACCTAGCGTGCGCCCATGCGGGCGCTTCCCTTCGTACTTTTGCTCGTTTGCTGCGTCGCCGAGACTCCGAGCATCTGCGACGAAGCGTACGCGCACGTAAACGGCTGCTTCGGCGAAAGCACTCCGGCGGAGTCCGCAGACTCCTGCGACGTCAGCGTTGCCGAGGCGTTGCTCGAACAGTCTTGCGAAGATCTTTCCCTCCGTCTCGGTGACCGCAAGTCGGACCTCTTTGACGGTCGCCTCGCGGCGTTCGGCTGCCGCATCGGTCTGTACCGCTACTGCGAAGTTCCAATGTGTGGTGCAGAGGAAGACGAGCCCCCAAGCGAGCTTCCCGAATCACTGTATCTTGGAGCGTCGTCGTGTGCGGATGCGCTTCGCTATGAGGGATGTGGCGCCTGCGCGTACTACACCTGCCGCGAAGCCGAAGCTCAGTGCGGCGACGACGGATATCTCTTGGGCTTTGCGCACAAGTACTGCGAACGATATCGGCTCGTGACGGAGCAGCGCATTAGTCCTGCAGGGCAGGGGTGGCTTCGCCGAGTCCGCCGCTGCCTCATCGAAGAGCTCGAGTCTTCCGAAGCGACGACCTGCGAAGAGCTTGAGCGCTCGGGCTTTGAGAGTCACCCGCGTTGCTACACGCAAACCGGGTTCTGCGACTTGCCTATCGGTGACTGGGCCGGCGTGCTCAACACCATCGATCCCTCGGACCTCCGACTCCGAGAGGTCTTTGTGACGGGGCATGAGTGTCTGCGTGAGTGGCTTCGTTAAACGCGCGAGGCGAAAGCCCGGGAGCTTTCGCTTCGCATCTTGTCGCTGAGGAAAGTGCGCTTGTTAGTTCATCCGTACGGAGCCCGCGGGCGGCTGGTAGTGGAAGCGCTCCGCGCTCAGGACACGGTTGAAGCGCATGGAGCGGAACGTGAGCGTGTTGCGGTTGCCGTCGTGGTCGTCGATGCGAATGCGGTGAACGACACCCTCGCGGCCCGAGCGACCATCGACGTAAAGGAGCACGCGTCGAACGCCTGCATCGGCGACTTTGGGTCGAAGTTCGAGGAGGGAACCGCGCCACCCGTAACGCTCGGCGTCGAGCAGTCGGTAGTTGTAGTCTTCGTCGATGCGGGTGTGACCCATGAGGAAGGCGAAGCCCTGGTGCGTCGTGTCGCTGCTTGAGCGCATCTTTGCGTACTGCCCAGGTTCGCCGTCGTCGCCTGGTTCGTACATGGTTAGGTAACCGCTCGACGCGACCATGACTTTTCCGTTCGAGTAGTCGAAACGCATGCGCCCTGGCTTGTCGAGAATGAGCGTGCCAGTGGCGCGTTCCGTCGTCCGGTAGAGGCCGTGGTAGTAGCTCTGCGAGAAGCGGGTCTGAAGTGTATCGGTGCGGTCGTAGAACGACTGCACCTGGGACGCGACGCGCGCAGAACGCGACATCGGCGCGCTTAGTGCGCTCGCGCCTTCGTCGCTGATTTCTCCGTTGTCGGCGAAGGCGATACTTGGAAGCGCGAGGAGCATCATGGTCAACACGATGCGACGGGAGCGCCCATGACCACGTGTCGCGTGTCGTGCTGTCTCACTCGAACATGCTGCGGACGGCGCGTTTGCAGCGGAAATGGTCTCAAGAGTCTGAATGTCGGTGGAATTGCCCATCGCGTTGTCTCCTTGTGAGTTCGACCACAGGGAGCCCCGGAACATTCATTTCCTGGTCCGGGATGCAGTACGCAGGGTCTTCGGAGAGTCGGCGTTCGTCCGAAAAGCTAGCGTGGCGCGTGCTCGACGAGCGCGCTTGTGAGGGCGTCCGGCGCATCCACATGAACCCAGTGCGCCGCGTCTTGGAACGTGATGACCGTTGCGCCGGCGCTCCGTGCTCGCTCGACGTCGGCGCTTGGCACCACGTTGGACTTTCCGCCGAGGAGGAAGGCCGTGTCGGTGTTCACTGCGCTCCACAAGTCTTGCTCAAAGTAGTCTGCAAGCAGGGCGTCGATGCGGTCCAGATCGACGCCGAAGACCATGCGCTCTCCGTCCTTTCGGAGGTTCATCGCAAGCCACATGGCGGTGGGCCGCGGGATAGAATGCTCCTCGTTCAGTGCCCGGACGAAGGCTCGGCGGTCGTCGAAGGAGGCGGGGAGCGCGCGAAGGGCTTTCAGAACTGCCAGAACGCTCTCGGAGCCGCGCTTGTCTGGGCGAGGGCTCGGTGTGGAGTCCACCACAAAGGTTCTGCAGGAATGAGCCGCAGCGTAGGCCAGGGCGACCTTTCCACCGAAGCTGTGGCCCAGGACAGCTGCCACGGGAATGGTGTGCTCCAGCGCCTCGAGATCTGCTGCACACTGGGCAAGCGTATCGGGCGGAGAATCGGCTGGCGACTCGCCGTGAGCCCGGAGATCTACGAGCACGGCGGAATAATCGGGGCGTTTTTCGACGAATCGCTGGGCGATGGATCGCCAATTCTGGCCTCGTCCGAGGATGCCATGAAGAAAAAGCATCGAACGTTCAGGTGCGCTGCCGGCGACGACTTGGCTGTGAAGCATCCGCCGGTCTTAGCCTGTGTGCACCAAGAGGCCAGTTTAAGGCTTGGCGAAAACGGCCGTTAGCCCCAGACAATGGGCCTCAAGCACGGCGTCGCGCATTCGTTGCTCGATCTCCGATGGGGCAATCGAGTACCCTTCGCGTCGACGGCGCTATTTCGTTGGCGCCCAAACCTTCAACTGAGGAGCAGCATGTCGAAAGATACCCTGAGCATTACCGATAACCGCACGGGAGAGTCCTACGAGGTCCCGGTCCAGAACGGCACCATCTCCGCGATGGATCTTCGGCAGATCAAAACCGGAGCCGACGACTTCGGGCTCATGTCTTACGACCCGGCGTACAAGAACACCGCGTCCACAAAGAGCAAGATCACGTACATCGATGGTGGCAACGGCATCCTTCGCTACCGCGGATACCCCATCGAGCAGCTTGCTGAGCAAGCGAGCTTCTTGGAAGTGTCGTACCTGCTTTACCACGGTGAACTTCCAAGCAAGCAGGAGCTCTCCGACTACCAGCACTCCATCACACACCACACGATGGTTCATGAGAACGTCCGCGAGCTCATCGACGCCTTCAGGTACGACGCTCACCCGATGGGCATTCTTGTCAGCACCTTCGGCGCACTGAGCACCTTCTATCCCGAAGCGAAGGACGTCCGTGACCCGGAGGTTCGTAAGCTTCAGATGCATCGCCTCATCGCGAAGACGCCAACGCTCGCCGCGTACGCGTACCGTCATCGTCGTGGTCTTCCTTACGTCTACCCCGACAACGACCTCAGCTACTCCGGCAACTTCTTGAACATGCTCTTCAAGATGACCGAGGTGAAGTACCAGCCGAACCCTGCCATTGAGAAGGCTCTCGACGTGCTCTTCATCCTTCACGCGGACCACGAGCAGAACTGCTCGGCAAGCGCCATGCGCAGCGTCGGTTCAAGTGAGACGGACCCCTTCAGCGCAGCAGCAGCAGCGTCCGCAGCACTCTACGGACCACTCCATGGTGGTGCGAACGAAGCGTGCGTTCGCATGCTCCGAGAGATCGGCTCCGTTGGGAACATCAAGAGCTACGTCGAGAAGGCCAAGAAGGGCGAAGTTCGCCTCATGGGCTTCGGTCACCGTGTCTACAAGAACTACGACCCGCGCGCGAAGGTCATCAAGAAGCTCGCCTACCAGGTCTTTGACGAGGTCGGTAAGAACCCTCTCATCGACATCGCCACCGAGCTTGAGAAGATTGCTTTGGAAGACGAGTACTTCGTTAGCCGCAAGCTCTACCCCAACGTCGACTTCTACTCCGGCCTCATCTACCAGTCGATGGGCTTGCCGATGGACCTCTTCCCGGTTCTCTTCGCTATTGGCCGTATGCCCGGTTGGGTTGCTCAGTGGAACGAGATGGTCGGCGATAAGGAACAGAAGATCGCGCGTCCCCGCCAGGTTTACCTGGGTGAGGGGAAGCGGGACTACGTACCCATCTCTTCTCGCTAAACGCTTCTCCGCCCAGACCGCCGTGCTCTGCGTTGAGCTGCAGCTCGGCATCCACAGATGCCGTCGCTTTGCTCGCCTTGATCACGACGGCCTGGACGAAGAATCGCCGGGGTGTTTCTTGGGTCCTCGGACCCTGTGTGGCGCTCCAATCCGACGAAAGGCTCAGCATCGAACGATGTTGGGCCTAGACCGCCGCGACTGGCCTACGCTTCAGTAGATGCTGAAGCCGGCGCCGAAGCTTGGGTAGAAGGCCCCGTTGGCGGACCAGAAACCACCTCGAACGTCAAAGCTCAGACGAGTCGTAAGATCGACCTGAAAGATGCCGCCGCCGCCATAGTAGCCGCTGGCTTCAACGAAATCGCGATCCTCCTCTGTTCGCCGCGCGCGCGCGACCCCGCCTTCGAAGTAGAGGCCGAGGTTGGCTCGGCCGAGAGCAGGCGCGAACCCTTGAAACTCTCCACCGAAACGAACGTTCAAGAGCCCTGTGGCGCCCTGAATGTCTGTGACGACCTGGAAGCCGAGGTTGTGGATCGGGAAGCCCCCGATGCCGAAGCGGACGCCGCCGCCCCAAACGCGTTCGGGGGCGAGGGCTTCGAGTCTGCCGCCGGTGCCTGCCGCCGAGAGCACGAAGCCGCGACGATTGAGCGGCGCGCGACCAAGCTGAAAGACTCGGCCTTCGTGTGGATCGAGGATGGCGCCGTCTGCCCATGCGGCGACCTCTGGCGAGATGTCCATGACCGGAACGCTCACCCATAGACGAGGTTGCGTTGGGCGCCGGCGGTAGAGGTGAAGAGGATGGTCGCCGTCGAGCTGGAGCCAACCGTCGTAGCGGGCGCCCTCGGAAAGCGCCAGCGCGAGAACGCCGGCGCTTACGGCCACGGCTGCGATGGCGACGATGACGAGGGCCGCTCGCCCGTCACGTACGCCGCTCCCGCCGCCGCCGCCGCCGCCGCTGGGTCGCGAAGTTCTTCCGCCAATGGCCCCGCCGCCACTTGGCTCCGCACGCGGCGCCGGTGCGCGAAGCTGAACCTGGGCGTCCGACCCCCGAGAAATGCGCAGCCGTGGAGTACGCCGAACGATGGCGGCCCCGGCTTCACGCGCGGCGGCGCGTGCGACCAAAATGGACATGTGTTGGGTGGCCGCTGGATCATTGTCGCTGATGTTCCCTGGACCGAAGGAGAGCTCTTGAGTCGCGTGAAGCACAGCGCCTCGTTCACTTCTCGGCTGATGGGCGATGCGGTCGAGTTCGCTCGAGCGGATGCGATAGTTGGAACCGAGACAACCCGTGAGCAGAACCAGGAGGAGGGGCCAAATCAGTCCGCTCCGGAGAGGGCGTGCAAAGTGTCGAGTCGGTCGCAGCATTCAACTCACCTCGGCAGGAGCGTCACTCTTAGGTCGAAGGGAACATCACAGGACGTGACCGCTTCCAGCACGAGGACCAGGGTTTGTTCGTCGTCGATGCCCAAGGCAGTCTGCGTGCTGTTTGTAGAACCGCACGTTTGTACCCTGCCTTCGCAGCCGCCATCTCGTACCTCGATGGCGTAGCTCACCGCGCTGGAGAAACGCATTTCGAGGAGGCCGGCCTCAGCGGCGGTGACGGCGAAGGTCCAGTCCGAGGTTCCAGTGCCGCCGCAGCTAGACGCAACATCGTCGGCTAGCCCTCGCACAAGTGCGCCCGTGAACTGCTGCGGAACTCCCATCTCAAGTCTTGCAGCTTGGTTCGGGCACGCACTGATGGTCGGGGCGCAGTTACCTTCCAAGACGCTGGGCGCGTCGACGCGAGGTGCATCCGTGACGGCAGCGTCAACGCTCCGAGCATCCACTCCATCAGCGTCTTCGGCATCCGAAGTGGACGTCGCGTCGGCGAGCGTTGCTGCGTCTACCGCCGCCGCATCGCCGTCTCCGTCCCCGACGATTTCGATGCGCGTGAGTCCACAAGCGAACAACAAACACAAGACCAACGAGCGATACACATGGTCAGCCTACCGACGATGCGCGCGCCTGTCTTGGGAGTTTCCTCAAGCCAGTGAAGGCACAAGGGTGGCGAGAATATCGTCGAGATGAACGACCTCGTGTTCGCCGCTGATCCGTTTGGCGCGCGCCGTGATGCGTGGATCCGTCGGCTCGCGCTGGGCCTTGGTCATATTGTCGCGGAGCAAGCGTCGTGCCTCGTGAACCCGCCACGCGACGGTGCCTTCGCCCGTGTTGAGAACGACGGCGGCTTCTTTGTAGGAGAGCCCCTGAAGCGTGGTCAGAACGACCGTCGTTCGAAGCAGAGGCGACAAAGCGTCGAAGGCAGCTAGCAGGTGGCCGTACTTCTCCTGAAGCTCAAGGGCTCGGCGCGGGTCCCCGGCGGCGTCGACGGCGAGAGCAGCGGACACACGTGCATCTTCCAGTCCGACGGTGGGTCGCCGCCCGCGGTTCCTCTTGATGTTGAGCGCTCGATGGAGGGCGATCCGATAGAGCCACGTGAAGAACTCACTGCGGCCTTCAAACGCATCGAGGCGCCGGTAGGCCTGAAGGAACGCGTCTTGAGTGATATCGTCGGCGTCGCTTGGGCGACCGGTCAGATGAAGGGCCAGCGCGTAGATGCGTGGCCGGTAGAGCTCCACAAGCCGAGCAAATGCTCTCTCGTCGCCCTTCTTCGCGGCGGCAACCAGCTCCTGAGCCTCTCGGCCGCGGCGCTCAGCGGCCTGCTTTTTTGTGTCTTGTGCGCTCATCGCTCCACTTGGACCCCTAACGTGCCAATGAATTGGGAATGTCATCAAAGTTTTTTTGACGGATCGCAGGCGAAGCTCTTCACGGCCCCGACGGTATCACTGACGATTGGCCGACATGACTCATATGGGTGAGGCGCGTGAGTCATGCCTCTCCTTGATCGACCTCTATGGATCTGTTAAGACGATCATTCCGCAGAGCGCTGCGTCTCAAAAAGTGCAGTGTTTTCAGGCTCTTGCCTCGATTTTCGAGGCGTTTCATTTTACGCGGACCCATTACCCCCGATGATCTTCGACTGGCTCTACGGACTGTTCTCGAACGACCTCGCTATCGATCTCGGTACGGCGACGACGCTGATCTATGTCAAGGGGCGCGGCATCGTGTCCTGCGAACCCTCTGTGGTGGCTGTCCAAAGCGACCCGCGTGGTGGCAAGAAGGTGCTCGCCGTGGGCAAGGCCGCCAAAGAGATGCTCGGCCGAACACCAGGCTCCATTCACGCGGTGCGGCCTCTCCGCGATGGCGTTATCGCCGACTTCGAGATTACGGAAGCGATGCTCCGTTACTTCATCTCCGAGGCGCATAACCGGCGCACCCTCGTGAAACCACGCATCATCATCTGCGTGCCCTTCGGCATCACCGAAGTTGAGAAACGTGCGGTGAAGGAGAGCGCCGAAGGCGCAGGCGCACGCGAGGTCTTTCTCATCGAGGAGCCTATGGCTGCGGCCATTGGGGCAGGTCTTCCGATCACGGAGCCCAGCGGAAACATGGTCGTCGACATTGGCGGTGGCACGACAGAGGTCGCGGTCATCTCTCTCGCCGGCATCGTCTACTCTCAGTCGGTTCGTGTCGGCGGAGACAAGATGGATGAAGCCATCGTGGCGTACATGAAGCGCAAATATAACCTGCTCATCGGCGAGCAGACGGCAGAGCGCGTGAAGTGCACGGTCGGCAACGCGCACCCCGACGACGACTCACGAACGATGGAAGTGAAGGGCCGCGACTTGGTCGCCGGCGTTCCCAAGACCGTCATCGTCAACGGCGACGAGATTCGTGACGCGCTCAGCGAGCCCATCAACGCCATCGTTGAAGCCGTCATGACGGCGCTCGAGCGCACGCCTCCGGAGCTCTCCGCGGACATCGTGGACAAGGGCGTGGTTCTTACCGGGGGTGGCGCGCTGCTCCGCAACCTCGATGTACTCTTGAGGGAAGAGACAGGCCTCCCCGTCATGGTTTCGGATGATCCTGTTTCGGCGGTTGTTCTGGGGTCAGGCAAAGCCCTCGACCATCTCGACCTCCTCAAGGAAGTCACGATTTCCTGAGTCATCCCGTGCGCTTGTCGTTACGTGAGCTGGGCAGGAGACCAGCACGGGAAGAATTCTATCGGGACGGGCGTTCTCCGACGAATCGAATCGGAATGCACACGTGAATTATTTTCGCCGATTTAGAGATGCTACCATCTGCGTGGTTCTGCTGGTGTTGCCTTTCTTGGTGCTCAGCGCGAATCTAAAGGAGCCGTCGAATACGAACCTCCTCGACGACATGCTCCTCAACGCGAGCGCGCCGCTTCAGTGGGTCGCTGCGAAGAGCGCCCATGCCGTCGGCGGGGTTCTTGAGGAGTACGTCTTTCTCGTCGACGTGAAGCACGACAACGACCGCCTCGCCCTCGACAACGCGCGTCTCCAAGAAGAGACGCGGCGTTTGCGGAGCGAGGCGCGTGAAAACGACCGTCTGCGACAGCTCCTGCAGTTGCGTGCGCGCATTGGTGGTGAGTCCATCGCCGCGCAGGTTGTCAGCAAAGAGATCTCGCCCTTCTTTCGCGTCGTTCGCCTACGTGTGGACCGAGGAATGCGCGACCGAGTTCGTGAGGGCATGCCCGTTGTCTCCACTCAGGGACTCGTCGGCCAGGTGCGACGGACCATCGGTCGCCACGCCGATGTTCTGTTGACCGTGGATGCCGAGAGTGCCGTTGACGTCGTTGTTCAACGAACTGGCGCCCGCGGGATGCTCCGCGGAACCGGCGAAACGAACCGTTACCTAAGTCGCATCCAGTTGCTCTCGCGTGACGATGAAGTTGAGGTCGGCGACGAAATCTACACGTCGGGACTGGGCCGACTCTTCCCCGCCTCGGTTCTCGTGGGTCGCGTGTCGCGAGTTTCGCGCGAAGAAGTGGGTCTCTTTCAAGAGGTCGACGTCACCCCTGCGGTGTCCTTTGGCAGCCTTGAAGAGGTCTTGATTCTCACCGCGACATCGCGCGAGAACGAAGTGCGTCACGGTCGTCAGTCCGAGGACGACGACGAATGAACCCGGGGGTGCGAGCTGCGCTCATCGTCGGCGCAGGCTTTGCCATGCTCTTGGCGCAATCGGCCCTTACGGTGGTTGCGCCGATCTTTCCTTTTGTGCCGAACCTCGTCTTGCCCGCTGTTCTCTTTCTTGGGGTGTCCCAGGATGTCCACATCACCCGAGGCGCCGGCATCGCGTTTGGCCTGGGCTACTTGGTCGATCTTTTCTGTGGCAACCTCATGAGCCTTCACACGTTCTTGTGCGTGGCCACGTTTCTTCTCGCGCGGGGCATGGGCCTTCGCCTCGTACTCCGAGCGCCGGGTTACCAGGCGGGCGCCGCGTTCTTTGTCGCGGTCCTTTATGGTGGCGCGTCGTTGACTCTCCGTACCGTGTTTGGCCGAGACGTACCGTTCCCCGCCGGCGGCTACATGGAGACGCTCTGGGCGCTCTTGCCTCAGGCCATCGCCACCGCCGTTATCGCGCCTCTCGTTTTCTTGGTCGTCACGCGTCTCGAAGGCGTCAGCGCGAAACGCCAAGAGGGAGCGACGTCATGACGATGCTCTCCGTTCGCCGCGAAGTCGGCGAGTTTCGTAAACGCTACAAGTGGATGGCTCTAGTCGCGTGTTTGGTCTTCGCCACACTCTTTGGGCGCATGGTTCAGCTTCAGATTCTCGAAAGTGAGCAGTGGGTTGAAGAAGCCCTCGAGAACATTACGAAGACAATCGGTCTTCCGGCGACGCGCGGGGTGCTGCGCGACGCCCGCGGCCGCATCATCGCCACCAATCGACCAGCGTTCGTCGTCTACATCACGCCGCAGTTGCTCACGCCCGAGGACTTCCCGCGGCTCGTGGAGTTGATGGGTTTGAGCGAAGAAGAAGCGAGAGATCTGCAGCGCCGAGTTGCCGCGGTACCTCAGCGCCGCCGCATGCATCAAATCGAGTTCTTCCGGGATATCGGCCGAGACCAACTCGCGGCCTTAGAAACACACGGTCGACAACTGCCTGGTGTCGACGTGGTAGCCCGGCCGATGCGAACGTACCCTTACGGCAACCTGGGGGCGCACGCCGTCGGTTACCTAAACGAAGTCAGCGCGGAGGACCTAGAGCGCCTGGGTCCGGAAGCCGGATACCGCGCGGGTGATGTGATTGGCCGAATGGGCGTCGAACGGTGGGCGGAACGATTTCTCCGGGGTCGCCGCGGCCGTCGCCGGGTGCTTGTAGACGCCCTCGGTCGCCGCCAAACCGACCAGCCAGCACTCGCGGCACAACGGGAAGAGCACGTTCCTCCTCAAGCAGGCCTCGACCTGGTGCTGACGATGGACATGGAACTCATGGCCACGGCGCAGCGGGCGTTTGGAGGGCATCCTTCGGGTGCCGTTGTTGTCGTCGATGTGCAGAGCGGGCGTGTCCGAGCACTCTACTCAAAGCCGACCTATGATCTGAACGACATCACGGGCGGGATGAGTCACGCAGCCTACGGTGCTCTGCGAGACGATCCGTTTCGACCGCTCATCGACAAGACCATCTACGAGTCTTATTTCCCGGCGTCGACGTTCAAGCCGGTCAGCGCGCTCGCCGGACTCTTCGATGGGAACATCAACCCGAGCGAACGGGTCGAGTGCATCGGCTACTACATGATCGGCACCGACCGTAAGCGCTGCACTTCTGCCCACGGAGAAGTCGACTTGCGAGAAGCCCTGTCTCAGTCCTGCAACGTCTACTTCTACGCCCTCGCTGAGCGCGTCGGTCTGGAACGGCTCAATGTCTTTGGCCGTCACTTTGGTTTTGGCGAGCGGACTGGCATCGGCATCAACAGCGAGGCCCGTGGATTCCTCCCATCGCGCGATTGGTACATCGAGAACTTCGGTCGGTATCGTGAGGGCAACACACTCAACGCCGCCATCGGTCAGGGAAACACGCGCGTGACGTTGTTGCAGCTGGCGCTCGCATATGCCGCTCTCGCGAACGGCGGGACGCTCTACGTGCCCCAGATCGTCGACTCGATTCGAGATGCCGATGGAGGAGTCGTCGAAGAGTTCCCTCCGCAGGTGCGAAGCCAGCTCGATTTTCCAGAGGAGCACCTGAGGCTTATCAACGAAGGGCTCTGGGGTGCCGTCAACGCGCAGAACGGCACCGCATACGACGCGCGCATCGTCGGCGGCGTCGAGATGGCTGGAAAAACGGGAACGGCGGAAGTTTCGTCAGGCCGTCCTCGCGCCAACCTCGACCCGCATCGCGCCTGGTATTTCAACCGTTCACACGCCTGGTTCGCTGGCTACGCGCCAGTTCAAAACCCTGAGGTCGCCATCGTCGTGTTGGTGGAGCACGGTGGTTCCGGCGGTCGCGCGGCTGCGCCGATTGGCACACGTATCCTCGAGGAGTACCTCGGTGGACGCGGCGACGGCGCCGTTAGCGCATCGGTGGGGACCCGCTAATGGCGCTCGTACGTACTTTACGCGATCAGTTTGATTGGCCTCTCTTCGTTGCCGCCTGCGCCATCGCGACGCTTGGCGTGATCAACTTGTACAGCGCGACCAGCGCACCTGGCGCCCAAGCCAATATGTACATTCAGCAGATCTACTGGCTCACCCTCGGCGGAGGCGTTGCGGTGATGATCGTCGCCATCGACTATCGTCACTTCGAGCGACACGCCTGGTTGATCTATGGCGCGGGGGTCGTTCTTCTCGTGTTGGTGTTCCTCCTCGGAAAGACGATTCGAGGGTCTACTCGTTGGATTCCCATCGGAGGTTTTTCACTTCAGCCGAGCGAGTTGATGAAGATCTTCTTGATCATCGCCTTGGCCAAGTACCTCCACAATGATCCCAAAACAGAGGGGCGCACACTCAAAGACCTTGTGATTCCCGGGTTTATTCTCGCGGTCCCCATGGGCCTCATTCTTGCGCAGCCGGATCTCGGAACCGCACTGATCTGCGCATTCATTTTCGGGACCATCATGGTCTTAACGAACCTGAAGTTGCGCTCACTTGTGACGCTTGCGTCGGCCTTCGTTGCCAGCGCGCCCCTGGCCTGGACGTACTTGTTTCAAGGCTATCAGCGGGGTCGTATTGACGCGTGGTGGGGCCGCCTCACAGGGAATGAGTTAGACATCCTTGGAAAGGGTTGGCATCCCCATCAATCTCTGGTGTCTATCGGAAGTGGTTCATTCTTCGGGAAGGGGTTCACGCAGGGCACTCAGAATCAGTTTCGTTTCTTGCCCGACCAGCACTCCGACTTTCCGTTCAGCGTGTGGGCGGAGGAGCAGGGCTTTCTTGGGACGATGTTGATCATCGGCCTTTACCTCTTCTTCGTGCTCTGGGGACTGAAGATCGCATCGCAGGCGAAGGACCGCTTTGGTGCCGTCGTCGCCGTGGGCGTTTCCGCGATGGTATTCTGGCAGGCGATCATCAACATCGGCATGGTGAGTGGCCTCCTGCCCGTCGTGGGCATGACCTTGCCGCTCTTTAGCTACGGTGGCTCGTCTGTGCTCACCATCATGATGGGCGTAGGTCTGTTGATGAATGTGTCGATGCGTCGCTTTAGCTACTGAAGCGCATCAAGAAGTCGTCGCGAAGATGAAAAGAGGAAAGCCATGACGTTGGTAGCGGTCACACAGATGACGTCGAACGACGACGTGTCTACGAACCTTGATGTCGTCGAAGGAAACGTCGCGAAGGCGGTTGCGAGGGGCGCTGAGCTTGTCTTGGTGCCCGAGTGCTTCGCTTTTATGGGCCGCGAGGAGGACTACTTCGGCATCTCCGAGGTGCTGCCTCGAGATGGCGAGACAGGCGGGCCCATCTACTCACGCTGCGCGGCGATGGCTCGCGCGCATCAAGTGGAGATTATCTTCGGCGGGTTTTGGGAGCGTGGTGATGAGCGGGTGCGGAACGCGAGTGTTCAGATTCGCGCCGACGGATCGCTTGGTGAGGTCTACCGGAAGATTCACCTCTTCGATGTGGACCTCGCCGACGGAACGAAGCTCTGCGAGTCGGCGATGGTCGAAGCGGGTACGGAGACGGTTCTCGCGCAGACGCCTGCCGGCCCCGTGGGGATGAGCATTTGTTACGACCTCCGCTTCTCGGGCTTGTACCGCGAGCTCGTCGACCAGGCGGCGAAGATTCTGACGGTGCCAGCCGCGTTCACTTTGATGACGGGAAAAGACCACTGGGAGGTGCTCCTTCGCGCACGCGCCATCGAGCAGCAGTCGTACGTTCTCGCCTCGGCGCAGGTTGGCAGTCACGTGTTCGTCGATGGCAGCGGGACACGTCAATCCTGGGGCCACGCGATGATCATCGACCCTTGGGGAACGGTTCTCGCGCAATGTGGTGCCGGGGAGGGCGTGGCCGTCGCTGATATCGACCTGGCTGAGGTGGACCGCGTCCGCCGGCAGCTCCCCTCCCTTCGTCACAGGCGTCGCTGAAGACTAGACTTTGCGATCCGGCGTTAGTCGTTGTACCCATGGGGGGTGAACGGCAAAAACTTACTCGTCCTCGGCTTTTTAGGGCTCGCCGCGTGCGCGCCTCAGGAGTCGTCAGAAGCGCTTCCGGCTCCTTCAGAAGCGCCGGCTGAGACCGTCGCTGCTGAGAACACACCCGAAGAAGCGGCTCCTGCGAACCCGGCGGCGGAAGCGGAGCAGACCGTCTTTGGTGCGGGCGTAACGGACCGCGAGCTGACACCCCTGAGCGACCTCACCGGCGCCCCGGAGCGATTCGACGGACAAGTGATCAAGACCGAAGGCGAGATCACCGCCGTGTGCCAACGAATGGGATGCTGGATGGAGATGCGCTCAGAAGAGGGCGCACCGACCGTCCGCGTACCCCTCGCGGGTCATGACTACTTCTTGCCGCGTGACGTCTCGGGTCGACACGCGACGATTGAAGGGCAGGTCGCGATTCGCGCCTTGAGCGACGCGGAGCGGGAGCATCTTGCGAGCGAAGGCGCACAGGCCGTCGCCACCGCATTGCAGGTCAGCGCCACCGGCGTCGTGCTCTCCGACCCATCATGATCGTCTCTACGCGCAATACCTGGCTTCACACGCTCTTCCAGGTGCGAGGCAGCACAATCGTGCGGACGTGGCGGCGTCTGCTCCTCGCCGTCGGTGTGGCTGTCGTCGTCACCTACCTCCATGAATCTTATCTCAAGGACTCCGCAATCCTTGAAATCGACATGACGCCGTTCAGCCTAACGGGGTTGGCCCTCGGCATCTTTCTCGGTTTCCGAAACAACACCAGCTACGACCGCTTCTGGGAAGGGCGCAAGCTCTGGGGGCGCGTCGTCAACGCAAGCCGTACGCTGACTCGACAGCTCCTTACGCTGACGCGCCCCGCTGGGGCGGAGTTTCATCGCGAGAGCGTGTATCGCCTGATCGCTTATGTACACGCGCTGCGTCTTCATCTGCGGAACAGCGACGACCATGGTCAGCTCAGCGAGTTTCTCCCGGCGGATGAGCTGGCGGCGCTGAAGGGAGAGTCAAACGTTCCCATCGCGATTCTGCAGACGATGGGTGAGCGCTTTCGCGACGTTTGGGACGAAGGACACGTCGACGCCTTCCATCTGCCGATCCTTGAAGGGTCGCTTACGGAGCTCGCCGGCGTTCAGGGCGGCTGCGAGCGTATCCGCGCAACACCTATTCCGTTCAGCTATTCGGTGCTCCTGCACCGAATCGTCGCCGTCTATTGCCTCACCTTACCCTTCGGGCTTGTCGCATCGACGGGCGTGCTGACGCCTTTCGTCGTCCTCCTGATTTCCTACGCTTTCTTCGGCCTAGATGCAGTGGGCGAAGAGATCGAAGACCCGTTTGGCTTCGATCCAAACGACCTGCCTCTCGACGCCATTACCCGAATGATCGAAGTGAACCTCCGTCAACGCCTCGGAGAAACAGAGCTTCCAGCGCTGCTCAAGCCCGAAAGAAACGTCCTCACCTAAGGGGCGCTCGGGCGAAGGCACGCTGGCTTTGTTACCCTGCGTGTATGGCGCTTCGCTTTTGCTTGCTCGTCTGCCTCACTGGATGCGGACTTACCCTCGATCTTGATGAACCCGTGGACGCCTCGGTTCCCGACGCCGCAGTGGGTGACTCGGCAGCGGACGCCTTCGACGGCGGCCTCGACGCGCGACCGCTCGATGCACTGGTCGTCGATGCCGGCGCGCCGGATGTCGGTGAAGACAGCGCCGTCATGCGTTTTGACGGAGGCTTTGATGCGCCACCCGGATGCCCGCCGTCGTGCCCACCGGACACCTACTGCGACGACGTTAGATGCGTTCCATATTGCATCGGTGACGGAGACTGTGGTGTTGGACGGATCTGTTACGCCGAGAGCGGAATCTGCGCTGAACCCGCGTGCGTCGAGGATGACGAATGCGTCGACCTCGAGGGTCAAGGGTGCACGGTGCCAAGGTGCGAAAGTGGCCGGTGCGACTTCCCCCTCGTCGAGTTCAACGAGGTGTGCCAGGACTGCGACCCCCGAAGTGGAGAGATCTTCAGCTACGACGAAGACAACGACGGGTTCCCTCCATGCGTCCCCGAGTGCACCGACGGACCGGGTTCGTGCGACTGTGATGACACCGACGCGTTCATCAATCCAGAGACACTCCGGCAGTTCGGCCCGGGCGCCGACATAGAGGGGATCTGCAGCGGGACTGTGCCCCTGCCGGCTGGCCTCTTTTGCGTGATCGACCAAGACGAGGACGGCGCCCCGGTTTTTCGGCCGACCTTTGGAGGGAGCACGTGTGAGTCCGATATCGTTCTCGAGCTCGAAGAGCTGCGCGACGAGCTGCGCCGGAGAGGTGGGCCCGATTGCGATGATGACGACATGGTCGTCCACCCGATGCAGGCCATGTACATGGAGGAACCGCGTAGCGAATGTGAACTCCCAAGACCGTGCTTTGACTACAACTGCGACCGCCGCCAAGAACGAGAGTACCCAGCTTTTGAGCATTGTGGGCGGGCCTTCGATGAGGATGAATGCGCGGGTGCTTCTGGCTGGCGACGGCGGGGATCGGGCGACGCCGTTCCTCCATGCGGCGGAATGGGTGAGCTTACGACCTGCAGATGGTCCGCACTTGATGGCTGCATCGTTGCGGCGACCACTGAAGCGATTCAGGGCTGTCGCTGAGCTGCGCTCTGGAATGGAGACTCGTGCGTCGCTAGCTGAGCTGCGCGCCGAAGAACGCTAACATCCGCGCCCAGGCATCTTCCGCGGCTTCGGGATCGTATCCAACGCGCATGGGTCCCACCTTGCCTAGACGTTCGGTCCAGGTTCCGCGCGGCGTCGTCATGAACGAGTGCCCCACGCCGGGGTAGACCTTGTGGTCATGCTCGATGCCCGCCTGCACAAGGTGACGCTTGAGCTTCTTTCCTTTGGCGAGAAAGACTAGGTCGCGCTGTCCGTAGGACGCCACGACGGGGCAGCTGCTTTCGATCTTCTCGAGGTATCCGTCGCTCATCCCATAGAAGGGCGCGGCGGCGCTCACGCGTGCATCGAGGGCCATGACGAGAGCGAAGCCACCGCCCATACAGAACCCGGTGACCGCCATGCGCGTATCGTCCACGTGCGGATCATCGCTCAGGTAGTCGAGGGCCGCGTAGAGGTCGTCGACGGCCTCTCCATTGCCGCGTTGCATCGCGAGCATGCAACGGGTGACGCACACGGGTCCGGAGGCGTCGCGGTCGTAGAGGTTCGGCGCGAGGGCGACATAGCCTTCGGCGGCGAAGCGCTCGAGGATCGGCTCCAAGTTGTCGACGAGTCCATAGATCTCATGGACGACGAGGACAGCTGGGTAAGGTCCCTGGCCCTCAGGACGAGCGACCCACGCTTCCATCGGACGTCCATCGCCGGCTGGGTATGTGAGTCGCTCGATCATCTCTAGAGCCCCACCCGAAGGCGTCGCGTCGGAACTGGCGGAGGGGTCCCCTTGAGGTTCTCGCGAATCATGAGACGGGTCGCCAGATCGATGGAGGTGAACTGCAAGCCAATGCAGTAGCCGGGGTCGTAAGGACGCCAGCCTTCGATAACTCGGGCAATGCGTGCCTCGACGTCGACCCAGCGGTCGGTGCCGGGAACCTGAAAGCTCACCATTACGTCTTCACCAGCGGCCGCCTCAGCATCCGCCGCGACCATCATTCCCATGGGGGAGATGTCGAGGATACGTTCACCGAGGAGGCGGAACCCATCGAGGCCCACGGCCTGACAGCGCCCACGCGTAGCTCGGCGGAGGGTACGGCGACGACGACGAGGGGATGAAAAACGCTTTCTAAGGACCATGTTCTGGGCTCCGTGACGCGAAAACTCGCGCATGTGGTTGCATGTAGGACACGAACCTACGTCAACTCACCTGGGGCACCAAGAAAGTGGTGTCGAAAGATGTCAGGAACCGGGGAGCGCCTTGGCGGCGTCCTCCGGCGTCAGGTCGCCGTTAAGAACGCGCCGCAGGCGCGGGTCATCCACCGCGCGTAGATGCGGAACATCCTGTCCATGACGAACCCCGACGAGCTCTGCCACGATGCTCGCGGCGATTTCACCCGGCGAGACTGCGCCCAGAGGGACACCCACGGGCGCATACACGCGGTCGAGTGGGGGAAGGTCCGCGCGCGACGCGATCCGATGAAGGACGCGAAACACCTTTCTCTTGGACCCGATCATACCGATGTAGCGATGTGGGCCGCGGGCGTAGTGGTCGAGGGCCACTTCATCGAGGTGGTGATCATGTGTCACGATCAACAGCCAGTCATCGGCGCGCACGTTCAGGACGTCCGCGGCTTCGAGAGGCTCATAGACGTGGCGCGTACATCCAGGGAAGCGCTCCACGGTGTTGAGCTCGTCCCGATCGTCCACAACACAGACCTGAAATCCCGCCAGGCGCGCGATGGCCGCGGTGGGCATCGCGACGTGTCCCGCACCAAAAATGATGAGCCTCGGCTCGTTCTCAAGCGCTTCGATGAAGACCTCCATTCGCCCCCCGCAACACATTCCTAGGTCGCGGCCGAGGTCGCTCGTGAGCACGTGGGAGCGACCGCTTCGAAGGCACTCGCCCAGGGTTCGAATCACCTCCGCTTCAATGGCGCCGCCGCCAACGGTTCCGCAGATGCTCCCGTCTTCGCGGAGCAGAAGACGTGCACCGGGAGACTGGGGCGTCGAGCCACTCGTTCGGGTGACCGTCGCGAGGGCACCTCGCTGACCATTCGCCAGTAGCTCACCGATCGCTTCATGAACCTCACGCACCGCGGGACCTTACCACTTTCTGGACGCCTGCCCGGCGAGGAGCGAGGGTCCACGGATGTCCCGTACGCAGCGCCAGAATCCTCGAACCGATACTCCCGCGAAAGTGCAGAACCCGACCTCGCCGGGGATGCTTCGCTCCCCCGTACCCATCGAGGCGCCTCGCGGACCTGACCACAACAAGCGCTAGCGTGCGATTCGAAAATCTTGAGGGGTTTTCTCGTCAGCGCCGCTCAGCCCTGCGTTGCTCGTCGTAGAAATATCCAGATATTCCTTCTCCTCGCGCCTTGGTCTGAACGGCGCTGTCTTCGCCCTCCCGACAACCTTTCTGAATCGCACACTAGAAAGCGCTCGTCGCGCCTTCGAGTCCGTAACCCAAGAGCTCCACGGTGTGCTCTCCGCTTTCGTCGCTGAGCTTGACCATTCCGCTGATCGGCACCTCCGGATGGCGCCAGACGATGGCATTCATCGGTTGCTCCGGAAGGCCGAGCGCCTCCGTCGTGTGTCGTGAACCGCTGAACGCACCGGCGGGCACACTCACCGCCTCCGCTTCGACTTCGCCTTCGAGAGAATCCGGAAAGAGCAGGGCGATCCATTGCTGGAGCATGGGGCGAAACTGCGGCATCAGCCGGGGAGGGATCTGCTCCACTTCTCCGTTGCGCTTGAACATGAGCGCGAGGAGCTCCGTCGGGCCATCGGCGGAGGGGCGGAGGTGCATTCGAACGTGGCGCGTGGCGGTTCGGCGGCGGTCTTCAACCTCGACCCAAAACCCGCCGGCTTCCCGGTCCACGATGGAGTAGCGGGTGAAAGAGCGCCCGCCGTTTCGGTAGGTCACGCCGTAGCGAGCCCATTGGCCGATGGCCGGTTCGATGAGTGTAAGGCTCTCGCTGGCGGGAATCTCCGGGGGCGGCTCGGCGTTTTCATTTGCCTCGGGATCGGGTTCTTCGCTCGGCTGCACTTGCGCCGTAGGTCGCGGCGGGCCGCTCCGCTCGGCGTTCGGTTCAACTTCGACGGGCTCCGGCTCTGGCTCCGTGCCGCGCGACTCGCCACAGCTAAAGACGCAGACCAAGAAACTCGAGACGATGAGGGCGCGGAGCATGCTTTGAGCTAGCAGCTTTTCCGCGGCTCATCGACCTCGGAGCTTATCTACGCGCGCCAGGCATCGAGGGCAGCGGCGACGTTCGCCTTCCAGTCACTCATCTCGCCCACCGCTGCCACGGTGGCGGAGAGGTCGAGGACGCTATAGGCCGGTCGCGGTGCAGGGCGTGGAAACGCCTCGCTGCTGCAAGGTGCGATGTCGCATTCGTTTCCGAGATGTTCCGAAACAAAGCTAGCGAGCTCGTGCCAGGTGCACTCGCCTCCGTCGGTGACGTGGAAGACCCCACGATGTCCGCCTTCGTGAAGGTCACGCGACACGCGCGCAAGATGCTCCGAGCTGGTGGGGCGTCCGCGCTGGTCGTTCACCACGGTGAGGGCGTCTTTGTCCGCCGTCAGCTTCGCCATGGTCAGTACGAAGTTCTTTGCCCAGGGCGCATAGAGCCAGCTCGTCCGAATGATGAGGTGCTGGCCGCCAGCGTCGGCGACGGCGGTCTCGCCCAACGCCTTGGAGCGCCCGTAGGCGTTGATGGGATCGATGGGCGCGCCGGTGGGGTAGGGCACGGTGCCGGAGCCATCGAAAACGTAGTCCGTGCTGTAGTGGATCAGAGGCACGTCTAGCTCCGCGCATCGCCTGGCGAGGGCGCCGATAGCGTCCCCGTTAACCGCGGACGCCCGCGCTTCGTCCGTCTCTGCGCCGTCCACGTCGGTGTAGGCCGCGCAGCAGACAACGAGGGAGTGGGCGCTCGTGATTCGCGCAAGGTCGTCGCTCTTCGTCAGATCGAAGTCTGGGTAGTCGATGCCCTCGTGAGGGCTCCCTTCGCTCTTGAGGAGCGCTATCCAAGCGCGCCCAAGCATTCCGCCGGAGCCAATGACGAGAGTGCTCATGCTTGCCACCGAGGGAGACGCGATTCGTCGATGTCCGCGAGGGCATTCGCCGCCGCGTCTTTATCGCTTAGGACGGGGCTCTCGACTGGCCACTCGATGCCGATGGCCGGGTCGTTCCACAGAACGGAGAGCTCAGTCTCGGGGTGGTAGGTGTCCGTACACTTGTAGGAGAAGAGCGCGTGATCGCTTGTGACGACGAAGCCGTGGGCGAACCCCGGCGGAACCCAAAGCTGGCAGTGGTTCTCGGCGCTCAGCTCAGTGGAAACCCACTTGCCAAAGTACGGCGAACCAACGCGAACGTCCACGGCCACGTCGAAGACGCTGCCTTCCACGACCTGAACAAGTTTGCCTTGGCCATGGGGGTTCTGTAGATGCAGTCCGCGCAGAACGCCCTTCGGCGAGCGCGAGAGGTTGTCTTGCACAAAGGGAATATCGATGCCGGCTTCCGCGTAGCGTTCGAGGGCGAAGGTCTCAACGAAGTACCCGCGGGCATCGCCAAAGACTCTCGGCGTAATGAGTAGGACTCCCGGGAGACCAAGTGCTTCGACGTTCACTCGAGGCGGCCTTCGGCGAGGTCGATGAGGTAGCGACCGTAGGCCGTCTTCTTCAACGCGTTGCCGCGCTCACCGAGCGTCTTGGCGTCGATCCACCCGCGGCGGAACGCGATCTCTTCGGGACAGGCGACACGCAGCCCTTGACGCTCCTGCACGGTCTGAACGAAGCTGGAGGCTTGGAGCAACGCATCCGGGTTTCCGGTGTCGAGCCACGCGATACCACGCCCGAGCTTCTCGAGACGCAGGGTGCCCTCGTCGAGGTAGCAGCGATTCAGATCCGTGATCTCGAGCTCGCCGCGCTTCGACGGCTTGAGGTCGCGCGCAAAGTCGACGACGCGATTGTCGTAGAAGTAGAGACCTGCGACGGCGTAGTTCGATTTCGGCTTCTCCGGTTTCTCCTCGAGTCCGATGACGCGCCCCTCGGCGTCGAACTCCGCGACGCCGTAGGCGCTCGCATCCCGTACCCAGTATCCGAAGACCGAAGCACCAACATCTTGCTTGTCTGAGGTGCGAAGCAGGTCGGATAGACCTTGGCCGTAGAAGATGTTGTCGCCGAGAACGAGCGCAGAAGGGTTGTTTCCGACGAAGTCCGCGCCGATGTGAAACGCTTGCGCCAGACCTTCGGGGTTTGGTTGAACCGCGTACTGAATCTCCATGCCAAACTGCGAGCCGTCCCCTAGCAGACGCTTGAACATCTCAGACTCATGCGGCGTATTGATGACCAAGACTTCGCGGATGTCCGCCAGCATCAGCGTGCTGAGCGGGTAGTAGATCATCGGCTTGTCGTAGATTGGCATCAGCTGCTTGCTGACGGCCATGGTGAGCGGATGCAGACGGGTGCCGGAGCCCCCGGCAAGAATAATTCCTTTACGTGTCATCAGTTCCTCAGGCGCGGTCGCTGTAGTTGGCTTCGATCCATGATTTGTATCCGCCGGAGCGGACATCATTCACCCACTCGGTGTTTGTGAGGTACCAATTGACGGTTTTCTTCATGCCGGTCTCGAAAGTCTCGGCTGGTTTCCAGCC
Source organism: Polyangiales bacterium (assembly GCA_045106895.1). GTDB lineage: Bacteria > Myxococcota_A > Polyangia > Polyangiales > Houyiibacteriaceae > JBCCRV01. Next base: position 30,245 of record JBGCFM010000016.1, read on the forward strand.
ACATTCCTTCTCGATTTTGGAGGCGTCGATGGCGTAGCGCATGTCGTGACCAGGGCGATCTTTGACGAAGGTCTTGAGCCCCAGCAGCTCTTCTGGTTTCGCACCGGTCTCCGCGGCGACGAGCTGGCAGAGCGTGTCGACCACGTCGATGTTGGTCTTCTCGTTGTGGCCACCAACGTTGTAGGTCTCCCCCACACGTCCTTTTTCGATGACGGTCCAGATCGCTTCGCAGTGGTCCTCCACGTAGAGCCAATCTCGAACGTTGAGGCCTTCGCCGTAGATGGGCAGAGGCTTACGCTCGAAGGCGTTGAGGATCATGATCGGGATGAGCTTCTCTGGAAACTGCAGCGGACCGTAGTTGTTCGAACAGTTCGTGATCTTCACCGGCATGCCGTAGGTCCGGTGGTACGCGCGCACGAGGTGATCGCTGGCTGCTTTGCTCGCCGAGTAAGGCGAGGACGGGTCGTACGCCGTCGTCTCCAGGAAGAAACCTTCCGCGCCGAGGGAGCCGTAGACCTCGTCGGTGCTGACATGGTGGAAGAGGCCTTCGCCATCTTTCCAGCGATGGCGGCAGGCATCGAGGAGGTTGAAGGTCCCCTCGATGTTGGTCCTCACGAATTCCTTGGGTCCAAGGATGCTCCGGTCGACGTGGCTCTCCGCCGCGAAATGCACCACGCAATCAGGCGTGTGCTTGTCAAAGCAGGCGTTCACGGCATCACCGTCGGTGATGTCGATGCGTTCGAAGGAGTAATTCTCGCTTTGGTCGATGGTCGACAGAGACTTCGGGTTAGCGGCGTAGGTCAACACGTCGAGGTTGATGAAATGGTGCTCGGGATGACGAGGGACCATGAGCCGCAAGAAGTTGGCTCCGATAAAGCCGGCGCCGCCGGTCACTAGAATCTTCATACCGGTGCTTTATCACAATCACGTGCCGACTTCAGGGGAGACGACACGCCCCGCGAAAGGTATCGTTGGCGCATGCGTGCCGGTCGAATTTCTATCGTATTACTCTTCACTATCAGCGCCCTCGCCTGCGGGGACGATGATGTCAGTGAGGACGCCGGGCCGGAGCCTGATGTTGGCGCTCCTCGCGTCACCGTACGACCCTCGGAGAGAGAGGCGTGTGCCGACCGCAACCCCATGCGGAACCCCTATTTCGGAGACTTGCACGTGCACACGCGCTACAGCTTCGACGCCGCGGCGTACGATGTTCGCTCCGGTCCCGCCGATGCCTACGATTTTGCCCGTGGCGGCGAGATCGAGTTGCCGCCCTACGATGCCGATGGAAATCCAACGCGTCGGTATCGTCTTAGCCGCCCCCTCGATTTCGCGGCGGTGACGGACCACGCCGAGCTTCTGGATGTCACCAGCATCTGTACGACGCCGGATTCCGAAGGCTATGACTCCGACACCTGCGCCTCCTACCGCCGCGACGGACCTACTGGAACCTACGGCGATTTCATCAGGAGTCTTCTTCCGGGTCCCGAGGCGACGCCCTACTGTGAGGAGAACCCATCGTTGTGCGCCATGGCGCTTGACGACGTCTGGGACGACACCGTCAACGCTGCTGAAGCCGCCTACGACCGAACGAGCGCTTGCTCCTTCACTTCTTTTATTGGCTATGAGTGGACCGGGTCCGGCGGCATCGCGCGCAACCTCCATCGCAACGTGATCTTCCGGACAGCGACGGCACTCACCAGGCCCGTGTCGTTTGTGCAGGCGACGACGCCAGAGCAGCTTTGGGACCGCCTCGAAAACGACTGCCTCGAGAGCGAAACAGACTGCGACCTTCTCGTGATTCCGCACAACGGAAACATCGGCAGCGGCGAGATGTTCGTGCCTGTGACGGAGGACGGTTCACCCTACGACCGCGAGTTCTCTGAGCGACGCGCGGCCCTCGAGCCGCTCCTTGAAATCTATCAGCACAAGGGTGCCAGCGAGTGTGCCGTGATCACAGGCGACCCCCTCTCCAGCGAAGATGAGTTCTGCGGCTTCGAGCAGTTCTTCGAGAACTTCTGCAGCTCGCCCGACGAAGAGAACTGCACGCCGCTCTGCGACATCGTCGATGCTCCCGGGTTTCTTGGAAACGGCTGCGTCCAGCCGCGGGACTTCGCACGCGGCGCACTCCGTACGGGGCTGAGCGAACTCGTTCGAACCGGCGCGGATCCGTTCCGGATGGGTTTCATTGGGAGCACCGACACGCACAACGCGACGCCCGGCGCCGTGAACGAGAGTGACTGGCCAGGTCACACCGGCGTGGCCGACGACGAAGCCGAAGACGCCCTCGGCGCGCCAGGCGAGGGCATCAACGTTCGCATTCGAACCTCCTCGCCGGGCGGCTTGGCTGTCATCTGGGCCGACGAAAACTCCAGGCCCGCGCTCTTCGATGCGATGAGGCGCCGCGAAACATACGGGACCAGCGGAACCCGCATCGTGGCCCGTTTCTTTGGTGGCTGGGGCTACGACGAAGACCTCTGCGACTCGCCAGACTTCGTCTCGACGGGCTACGCCGAAGGTGTCCCTATGGGTGCAATCCTTCCGGCGCGCACCGGAGATGCCGCACCGACCTTCGCGGTTCGCGCACTCGCCGACGCCATGGGCGCTCCGCTCCAGCGAATCCAGATCATCAAAGGTCGCGTCGACCCCGCGACGGGCGAAACGAGCGAGACCGTCTTCGACGTCGCCGGCGGCGACAACGGGGCGAGCGTCAACCTCGTCACCTGCGAGCCGAGCGGTGCCGGCGCGACGGACCTCTGCGATGTCTGGACGGACCCGGAGTTCAACCCTGACGAGCCTGCGTTCTACTATGCACGCGTTCTTGAGAACCCTACGTGCCGCTGGAGTCACTACATGTGCAACCGAGCGGGAGTCGACTGCGACAGCGTCGACCCCGAGTCGAACCTCGCGTCGTGCTGTGACCCGGAGTTCACCGAGCGCACCATCCAGGAGCGCGCCTGGACGAGCCCCATCTGGTACACGCCCTAAATGCGGGAGAAATGCGGGGGCATACGCTTCCTCGCTTGTCTGTTAGGGTCCCTCGATGATCGAAGGGCTCTTTATCGCACTCGAAGGCGTCGACGGCGCCGGCACCACGACGCACACCAAGATCCTCATGGAGCGTTTGGGTGCACGTGGGTTGCCCACGCACTCCACCCGTGAGCCCAGCGATGGACCCATCGGCACGATGATTCGCCAGATTCTTAGCGGACGTTTGGTGGTTCGGGGAGTGTCTGGCCCCAGGCCGCCCAGTTGGACGACGATGGCGCTGCTCTTCGCCGCCGACCGAACGGACCACGTGGAAGCGGAGATCGTCCCGAACCTCATGGACGGTGTCACCGTGATCTCGGATCGCTACGTGCACTCGTCGGTGGCATACCAGTCGCTCTCCAGCGGCGGCGGCGAAGACTCGATTCGCTGGGTCCGGGAGATCAATGCGGAGGCGCGCCGCCCCGACCTGACCATCGTCCTCGACGTCACGGCGGAGACGGCAAACAGCCGCCGCGACGACCGGGGAGGGCGAGCGGAGCTCTACGAATACGAAGAGCTGCAGATCTCGCTCGCGGACTTCTACACCAACATCGAGAAACATTTTCCTGGTGAGAGCATCGTCCACGTGGACGGCAACGGCTCCATCGAGGAGGTCGCCGAGGCTGTTTATGCCGCGGTTTGTAAGGCCCGCGGCGAGTAAGAACGCCTCGGCGCCGAACAAGCGCACAATTTGTGCGCGCACCCATCTTCAGGCGGCTCTGCCACCCGCCGTTCAGAGCCTTCATGGTGCATTCTCGAGACATCAACTACGGCCGCGGAGAACACGTCATCGATGTCGAGCTCGTGAACGTTGATGTCGTGTCCGCCGCTTTGGACGCGACCTTCGGGTCGCCGACCTACCACGCTCCGGTCCTGCCTGCCGTTGCGCTTCAGGTCTATGAGCTGTCGCGACAGAGCACAGTAGATATCGATGCGATTTGTGCGGCGCTCGAAACGGACGCACTTCTCTCGGCGGACGTGCTCCGGATCACCGAGAGTGGGACTTTTGCTCGAGCGACGCCGTGCCGCAGCATTCGCGAAGCTGCGATGCGGCTGGGGGTAGTGACACTTCGTGATCATGTGTTTCGTGTCGCGCTTGAAGGTCGCGTATTTCGCTCGAAGCACTTCAACGAATCGATGAACTCTCTCCGAGCCCACAGTGTCGCAGTCGGCATCGTGGCCCGGCGGATCGTGGAGGAGACCGCCCACTCTCCAGACTTCGCTTTCCTGTCCGGAGTGCTGCACGACATCGGGCTCGCCGCCGGACTTTTGGTCTTCGAAGAGTGGCATCGAGACGGACGCTACCCGGGGGACGAGTACGCGATGCCCGCACTGATGCAGATTCACGCTCAGGCCGGGGAAAGGGTTGCGACACTTTGGAACTTGCCGCAGGAGCTCCGCTGGATCATTGGCGCTCACCACTCGGGCAAGGTCAGCGGCTACTCACACCCCATCGCCTCGGCCTGCCTGCTCGCCGAGAGTATAGTGAACGAACTTGGTTTCGCTGTTCGCCTTGGCGCGGGGGTAGATACCTCGCACCCCCGTTCTGTCACGTCAGCCACTGCGTGCCTCGCTTTGGATGCAAAGACGATGGATCGAATTCGTGATGACGCTGCGGAGTTGCTTGCATGAAGATGAAGCTCCTCATTCTCATCGTCGGCCTGGGGGGCGGCGCTGCGCTCATGCATTTCTTCGAAAAGCCGGCTCGCCAGGCCGTTGGCCTACTGGGGCGTGAAGTCGAAGCAAGCGTCCTGGAAGAGCGCCGCGATGAAGACGGCCGACTTGTCCTCATGCTCGAAAGCGAAGGCGAGTCGATGTTGGCGACGTTCCGCGAGCGCGCAGATGACGTTGCATCCCTTGTTCATGTGGGCGACGTCGTTACATTTCGTGCACCCATCGATGGTGTGTTCTCCGATGATGTTCCGCTCCTCAGCGTCCGGCGCTCGGAGGCTAGCGAAGACGAAGGGTCCGCTGAAGAATCGACCGAACCGGTTGAAGAGTCTGAGGCCGAGCAAGCCGAGGCGGCGGAGGCAGAAGAGCTCCAAGACGCGGAACCAACGGAAAATCCTGCAGCGGAGGTAGAGGAGGGAGAAGAAGGAGAAGAAGGAGAAGAAGACGCCCCGCAGCCCGTCGCAGACGCGGCGAACCCCGAATCTGAAGGTGCTGAGCCCCCACAAAGCGCGGAAAGTTGACCCCTTCGCAGAGTTCTACGAGAACGGGGCATGCGAATTCTAGCCGTGCTCTCTTTCACCCTCGTCGCTTGCGCAAGCAGCGCGCCCGCTCCTGAGCACGCCGAGGCTGCTCCTGTAGCTGCTCACTATGAAGCGCCGTCGGTCCAAGGCGAGATTCCCCGGGGTGCCCTCGCGGGTGTATTGGAGCTGGGTCTGCCGCGTTTTCTCCGCGGCGTCCTCACGGAACCACACTTGGAAAACGGCAGCTTCGTGGGCTACCGCATCATGCAGATGTACCCCGACGACCCGCGCTTTCAGACCCTGGAGCTTCAGCCCGGCGATACCGTCACGCGCGTCAATGGTCGCTCCATCGAACGACCCGAGCAGGCCTACGAAGTCTGGATGAGCCTACGTGTCTCCAGCGAGCTGCTCGTGGACTTCTTGCACGAAGGCGAAGAGCGACAGATTCGTTTCGCCATCGTGGACTAGCCGTCCAGTCGATCCGGGCGTCGGCGTGCGCGTGGAAGGCACAGGGGGTGTAGCCTCCAACGCCAGTGGCTTGAAGAGCCGTCTCAGACGGCTCATCAAGACGAGTCAACAAGTTGTCTCGTGCGGCGGAGTCGGCTCCACCCCTGTGCCTTCCCCGCGCCCTTCATATCCAGCGAAGCCATGACTACACATAGGGTTGGCGGTCTCCGATAGACCTTAGGGTCTACGTCGATCGCCGGCTGAAACGCGGGACGCGGAGCTTACGTTCTCGGGGTGCGGAACGAAGTGTTCGATCCGGGCGTCGGCGTGCGCGTGGAAGGCACAGGGTAGCCTCCAACGCCAGTGGCTTGAAGAGCCGTCTCAGACGGCTCATCAAGACGAGTCAACAAGTTGTCTCGTGCTTGGCGGTTTCCGATAGACGGGATGCGGCGCTTAGCTGGTCAGCGCGACGGCGAGAGCGATGGCGCCGCCCACTGCGAGGGCGATGCCGATGCCGAGGACGACATAGGGGGCCTTCGAAGCCGCAGGCGCGGCCATTGGAACGTCCGCGCGTGGCGCCACGGGTGCAGCGAGGGCGACAGGCGCCTCCGCGACAGGCGCTGGTGTGGGTGCGGGCACGAGGGAGTCTTCGCCCGGCGGCATCGAGAGGCATGAGTCCAGCGCTGTCGCGAACTCCGCTGCCGTGTTGTAACGGTTGTCCGGGTCCTTTTGCAGGGCCTTCATCACGGCATGGTTGAGCGCTGCGGGGATGTCCGGCATGCGTTCGTTGAGCGGAATCGGCGGCGCGTTGACGTGCAACTGAATGAACTCGATGGGCTGCTTCGCGTCGAAGGGTAGCTTCCCGCTGACGAGCTCATACATGATGATGCCCAAGGAGTAGATGTCCGAGCGCGGGTCTAGCGGCTTTCCGCGGGCCTGTTCCGGGCTCATGAACTCCGGCGTGCCGAAGACCATGCCTTCGCGTGTCAGGATCATGGACCCTGGCTTCATTTGTTTCTCGGTGACCTTTGCGAGGCCGAAGTCTAGGACCTTCGGGTAGTCTTCGATTCCGCCCTGAGCCGTCAGGAAGATATTCTCCGGCTTGAGGTCACGATGAATGATCCCGGCACGGTGTGCTTCGTCGAGGGCTGCACATACCTGCGACATCACGCCGACGGCGCGGTGATACTCCATGGGGCCGTCTGCGCGCACGAGCTGCGCGAGGTTGCGACCCTCAAGGTGTTCCATGACAAAGTAGCAGGACCCGTCATCGAGCTGTCCGTAGAGGAACACGCGGGCCGTGTTCGGGTGGGACAGGTGGCTCATCGCGCGTGCTTCACGTCTAAAACGTGAGACCAAGTCCGGCCGCGCAAGGTAGCGCTTGTGGAGGATCTTGATCGCGACGTGCCGATTCATGTCGGGCTGCTCGGCCTTGTATACCGAGCCCATACCGCCCGAGCCAATACGCTTCACGATTCGGAACTGACCAGCGACCTCTCGGCCGACGTAACTCTCCGCCACGGACGCACTCTACACGAGCACAAGCACGGAAGAAACGAGGGATTCTCCGAAAAAAAGGAAGAAACCAGCTTCTTGGGGCTCCGAGGACCTTGCCATGAAGCGAATCCCCCCCTCCGCCGCCCGAAAAGCAGGCCGACGCATCGTCTCAAAAGGCCGCGGACGCGCTCAAAGCGCCTCGTTTGTCTCAGTCCTGGCCCGAGGTGAACGCACAGTGACGGGGGCTCCGAAGGGAAGGAAAAGCCAGCCCCGAGCACTTGTGCGACATGAAGAACGCCAAGAGACCCCAGGCGAAGGCGATCGCATCCTAGGTGAAGCGGAGTTTGCACCCGAGCGAGCGAGGCTGGACGAGTTTCTCTTCAATCCGGTTCTTCACCCAACAAACCTGGCAGGTCGCACGCCGGCCTCAGCCGCGCCGCAGGCCAGCGCCCTCGAACGGGCGCAAGCGGCGGCCCTAGCCGAGCGTGTGCTCCACTCGGTCCAAGTCGGTCGTATTCAAGGCGGCCACCTTGTTCGTCTGCGGCTCTCCTCCGATGTGGAGATCCAGCTTCGCCACTGCGACGGTGTGCTGCAGGCGACGGTTGTTGGGGAGGGCGATCAAGGCGCGCTTGCGAGACGCCTCGACTCGGAGCTACGCGCGCGCGGGCTCCGCTTCGACCGCGTCGAGCTTGGTTGAGGCATGCTGGGCTGAGAGACGCAGGGCGAGCCAAGTGACGGAGATCCAAAGAGTGTCCGCGAGGGCCAAGTGAACGAGCTGCAGCCACACCGGCGCGAGCAGCAAGATATTCAGGAAGCCCAAACCAACCTGCGTGCAGGCCACGCCCATCAGCCAGAGCGCAGGCGCGCCAACGTCTTGGTTGTACGCGCGCACCCCGAGGGTGACGCAAAGACCCGCGCCGACGAGAGCGGCGATAGGGTGGAGCGCACGAAGTCGAAGGAAGATGTGCGAGCTGGAGTCGAAGTCTGCGGCGAGGGCTTCACCGACACTCGTCGCCGGAAAGAGCGTGTCGCCGAGGGCGGCGATGGCTCCCGTTGCCCCCACGATGAGTAGAACGACGTAGACCGCGCGAACGAAGGTTCGTTCGCCTCGGGGTAGCGTGATGGCCTTTCCGCCGTTTGCGTAGTGCGCGTGCATCGTGAGCGCGTAGAGCAGAGCGAAGGTGTTGAGCAGATGGGCGGCGGCCCAGTAGGCGCGCGTGGACTCCGGGTTGTCGGCGACCATCTTGGTGAGCACGAGGCCGGCGCCAACGAGTGCCTCCGTCGTCATGAAGAAAAGCGTCCATGAGGCCCCGCGGCGGGCGAGATGGCCTTTCTCGTAGACACGGCGCGAAAACAGCACGAATAGCAGCGCAAAGATCCAAGCGAGGCCGGATGTAATCCGGTGCGTGAGCTCGATCAGAGTCTCGAGGCTTGGGTCGAGTGGGACGACTTCACCGTTGCATAGGGGCCAGTGGTCGCCACAGCCTGCGCCGGAGAGCGTGGCGCGAACGAGTGCGCCCCACAGAATTACGAAGAGCGTGTAAGCGATCATCGCCAGCGACGCCTGCTTGTATCTCGCCTGTTTGCCGGTCACTTCACGAAGCTGGGGCGAGCGGCTGAGCCCGGCAAGGCGACCGCCTGCGTGTGAGCCCAAATATCGACGGAAGATTTTGCGGCGGCGCGAAGGTATAGTCCCGCCGAGATGTTGCGATATCCCTATGGCCACCTCGACGGCGTGGACGCGTCCTCGTTGCCTTGGATTCGACGCCTCGCGCGCTCGGGCTTGGCGCTCGGAGCGCTTCCCCAGGTTCTCGGCGAGCTTGCGGGTTGCACCGTCGCGTTGGCGGAGCCGTCGTTTCGCAGCTACGCGCAGGCGGAGCTTTCGAGTGCGCTCACGGGAACCCGTGTTTGCGTGGCGTTGATCGGCGACGCCCTCGACGCCCGAGTCGCCGTAGAGCTTTCGCCACCTATCGCCGCGTCGCTCGTCGATCGCGCGCTCGGCGGGGATGGCTCGGCGTCAGTGGGGGCCCTCACCGACGGCCAACGAGGCGTCGTCGCGTTCTTGGCGTCAGAAGCGCTCTCACGCTTGGCGGTTCCACTTCGCATCGCGACGGTGTTGACCACCACGGAGAGCATCCTGGCGTTCCTCGGCACAGCAGGCGCCGGAGCGTGGATGGTTCGTACGGAGGTGGGCGAACGCGCGGGAACGCTCCGCGCCTGGATCCCCGCCGGTTCAAAGCTGCCGCTGACGCCGGCGAAGCCGCAGAACCTCCAGGTCACGTTTGTTCATGACCTCGCGGAGGCGGCCGTGCTGGGCGAGACCTTGCGTGGCCTTCATTTGGACGATGTGTTTCTCTTCGACAAAGCGGAAGGCTGGGGCGAGCTTGCCCGCGTACGCGCGCTTTGCGGGAGGCGGACCACTTGGTGGGTTCGTGGCGGCGTTATCGAGAGCATCGAAGAAGGCACAAGCGCACCGAGCGCGCGAGGAGAAGTCATGGACAAGCCTGTGGACACCGAAGCGACGCGAGGAGCGCAGCCCTCCGCCGTCACCGCCAACGCGAACTACGAAGCCGACACCCGCCGAGTCGCCGAAGGGCTGGCCGCCGTCGGCGACGCGCCGGTGCAGGTTTCTTTGGAGATCGCCCGCTTCACCCTCGCCCTCGACGAGGTGGCCCACCTGGCCCCTGGGGAGGTCGTCGGCGCAGGTGTTCAGGTAGGAGATGAGGTTCGGCTTCGCGCCGGCGATCGTGTCCTGGCGGTCGGGGACCTCGTCGACATCGACGGCCAGATCGGCGTTCGTATCCGCCGGCTCCCCTGAGGAAAGGGCGTATTTTCTTCCACAATGCCCTTGGCCGGAGGAGCGCTGACCCCATCTCCTTGACGGGAGACCTGATCGCGTGACACGCCTTCGGCGCCGTATGGAAGAGACGCTGACACCTACTTATCGCTTGTCGCTCGCCGACTTCGTATCCCTTGCGAAGCCTCGAATCACCTTGATGGTGGTGCTCACGGCGGCGGGCGGAATGTTCCTCGCGCCGAATTCTCTTCCGCTCTCGACCATCATCGTCATGTTGACCACGACGGCGACGGTGGTGATGGGCGCCAACTCGCTGAACTGCTGGCTTGAGCGCGACACGGACCGGCTCATGCGCCGGACGAAGACTCGCCCGCTGCCCACAGGACGAATGAACCCCAAGGTCGCCAAGGCCTTCGGCCTTATCCTCGGCGCCATCTCCGTCCCGAGCCTGACGGTCTTCGTGAACCCGCTCACCGGCGCCCTCGGGGCCTTGGCGCTCATCAGCTACGTAGCGATGTACACGCCGATGAAACGCCGCGCGCCTTCCGCGTTGCTCATCGGCTCGGTCCCCGGCGCGCTGCCGCCGCTCATGGGCTGGACCGCTGCCACTGGACGCTTGGACGCTCCAGGCCTCGCGCTCTTCGCCATCCTCTTCTTTTGGCAGGTGCCGCACTTCATCGCCATCGCGACGTACCGCAAGGACGAGTATGAAGCCGCAGGTATGAAGACCATCGTCACCGTCCGTGGCATTGAGAGCGCAAAACTTCAGGCCTTCTCGTACGCTGGCCTTTTGGTGGGCTCCTCGCTCCTCCTCTACGCCTTCCGCGTCACCGGCATGGTCTATCTCGTGACGGCTTCGATTCTCGGTCTCGCCTTTGTCGGCATCACAGCGTCGGGTTTCTTCCGAACGGACACATCCAAGTGGGCGCGTCAGGTGTTCGCGGCGTCTCTGGTCTACCTCACGGCTTTGATGGCCGTGATGATGCTCGACGCGCAGTGAGCGTCGTCGGGCAGGCGCGTCTTCGGTTTACGCATCTGCTGCTCCTCTCGGCTCTCCTAGGTTGCGGCTCAGAGTCCCTTCCGGTGCTGACGGAAGTCCCGAATTTCTCGCTCACGCGAGAGAATGGCGAGGCGTTCTCGAGCGCGGAGTCGCTTCGTGGGCACGTCTGGGTCGCTAACTTCATCTTCACCACCTGCCCCTCAGTGTGCCCGACGCTGACATCGCAGATGGGAAACCTTGAGCGTCGCACCCGAGGAACGGACGTTCGTTTCGTGTCGTTCAGCGTCGACCCAACCACGGACACGCCGGAGGTTCTCCTACGCTACGCCCGCGGCCACGACGCCAACCTTGAGCGCTGGGCGTTCTTGACCGGCGACGCTTCGGAGATGCGCTCCGTTATCGAGGAAGGCTTGCGCATGCGCATGGGCGAACGCGCCGACGGAGACATCCTCCACGGCGCGCACTTTGTGCTCGTCGACGCGACTGGTCATGTGCGCGGGTTCTACCGAAACGAAGGTCCCGAGCAGGAGCGTCTCGTGGAAGACGCTCGTCGACTCAGCGAAAACGCCTCGAACTAGACTGGGCGAAGTCAGAAACAAAAAGAGCCGGCTACGACGTGCAGGCGCTGCCAGGGGCGCGCCGGATTTCGCGAATGCGTTGCCGCGCTCTGCCTGCGAGGGGAGAGCGCCGGAAGTTCGACGTCAGCGTCTGGAAGGCGTTGCGGGCGTCGGTGCATGCGTGGAGCGCAAAGAACGCCTCGCCCATGTCGAAGAGAGTCTCGTCCATCGCATCGCCCGTCGCGTAGGACGAGATGACTCGGCGGAACTCACGAAGCGCGCTGGCTGGGCGGTTCTCCGCAAGGTACGACTTCCCGATCCAGTACAGCGCATTGTCCGCGTTTTCGTCATCCGCGTAGCGCGTGATGTACGCACGAAAAAGTGCGCGTGACTGGCTGTGCTCTTCACGCTGATAAGCCTGGTAGGCCGCCGTGAAATGGTCGTCCTTGGCCGCTGGAATCTCCGACTCTGGCACCGGCATGTCGACGCCGCTCTTGCGCGCAAACTGCTGAAAACGTTCGTCGAAACGAGTCTGCTGTTCGCCCACCTGCCGCTGCGTGCTCGTCAGCTCGTTGCGCAACTCGGCGAGCGTGCCTTCAAGGGTCTGAAGCTGCTCACGAAGCTGTGAAACCTCCGTGCCGAGGTCCGCGCTGTTCCGGGTGACGACCTGAGTCGCACGTTCAAGGACCTGCTCCAGCTCGACGACCTTGGCCTGCGCGCTCTCAAGGGCGGTCTGCATCTGGAGGCGCTCTTCTTCCATGCCGCGCTCGAGGGCGGTGAGACGAGCGTCGTGGTGTTCGGACGAGCGAGCGAGCCGCGTGCCGTCTGCTTTTGAGTAGCAACCTGCGACGGGAATAAGGAGCGCGCCGATCAAAGCGGTGCGAACGATTGTGCTCCGATGAAGGGCAGTGCGAAAGAGGATGCTCATCTCATCGCTCCGTGAAGGTGACTTTGCGGTCGAGGCGCCAGCTCGCTTCGCTTTCGCCGGCGGCCATTTCCTCGCCCATGGACGAGCCAGAAAAGCTGTTTCGGTCCGCGCCAAGGCTCGTCATGTACTGAATGACGCCGCGTGCGCGACGGTCACCAAGTGCGAGGTTGTATTCCTCCGTACCGCGGGGGTCGGTGTACCCGGTTACATGAACACGCGAGATACTTCGCTCACGCATGCACTGCACGTTCGCCGCCATGATGTCGCGCGAGGAGTTGTCGAGGCCGTCTTGGTCGAAGGAAAAGTAGATCGGCTCAAGCTGGCAGGACGTGTCTGTGTTCGTGGGTTCCGTGAGCCCGAGGTCCTGCGAGCTGATGGCAACGCAGCGATTGTTCTGACATTCCTGGCCGTCCGGGCAGGGCGTCTCACTGCTGCAGTAGCTCTCGATGGGATCGCAGCGGCCGCCGTTGCACTCTTGTCCCGCAGGGCAGTCCGCGTTGGTTCGGCAGAGCTGGCACTGGCCGTCCACGCAGTATTCGCTCTCGTGACAATCATCGTCGTCGCCACAGCGGGGGTATTCGGGGCCACATCCCGTGCTCGAAAACGCGAGCACAGCGGCAAAGGCGAAGGGGGCAGTCTTGAACATGCGCTTTAAATGCACTTTGGGGATGAACACAGTCCTTCGCGAGTACCGCTGCGGCCACAAAGTGTCAAACGGGATGGGGGCTGCTGGCGAATTCACCTGATTCTAGTCGCTTTTTGCGTCGTTGCTCCGGGTGACTCGATCCGCAAAGATGAGGAGCGGACGGATCGCCAAAGAGATGAACGGCACACGAACAATATGGCTCTTGGCGCTGGTTGCGGGGCTTACTAGCTGTTCCAGCTCGGCCCCATCAGTCGATGGTGGGGTGGAGGGGGGCGTGTTCGCCGATGTACTCACGACGGATGTGCCCCCGAGCATTTGTGGTGCACGCACAGATACCGACAGAGATGGGATCAGCGACGCCAATGAGGGCACGGACGACACCGATGGTGACGAAATCCCGAACCTCGAAGACCTGGATTCGGACGGTGATGGCGTTCCCGACGCTATCGAGGCCGGCGTCGCTGACTGCACGATACGCCCCCTCGATACCGATGGAGACGGTCTACCGGACTACCTAGACAACGACAGCGACAACGACGGCGCGTCCGATGGGGAAGAGTCCGCAGCTGGGAGTAGCCGAGTTCTCAGCGATACGGATAGCGATGGCGTTGGAGATCTCGAAGAGATCGCTTTTGCGGACTTTCATTGCGAAGACGAACCTTCGACGTGTGAATGTGTAACCACGGACGCGTGCGTGGTTCCCGCAGAGGTCACCATCGCCGTACTGGCGGACGGCGAAAGCGCGGAATTCGATGTCTCCTTTTCAACGTCGATCCCCGCCGCAGACGTTTTCTTCCTCGTCGATACGACGCAGTCGATGGGCGGGACCCTCGCGAACGTGAAGAGCGTCCTCGACGGAGGCGACCTTGTATCGCAGATTCAAACGCATATTCCGGATGTGCGATTGGGGGGGGGCCAGCACGATGACTTTCCCCTCGGTCCTTACGGCGCCGGCGATGACGAGACGTTCTTGCTCGCACGCGCCATGACACCACCCACGAACGTGTCTCTTCTGATCGATGCGCTGGAAGAGATGGAGCTGCACGGAGGCGGGGACGGGCCAGAGGCCAACGTCCAAGCGCTTCACCAGCTCATCTCGGGGGAGGGCGGGCGCTGGACATACACGGAGGGCCCGAGCCCGCGAAGCTACGACGCACGCGCCACCGCCGGTGATTGTCGCTCGGGATATGGTGCCGCTTGTTTTCGGGAGGGCGTGCTCCCTATCGTGTTGCACTTCACAGACGCCTGCGCCCACAACGGCCCGCCCGGTGAGTATGTGGGTTGCACGCCCTACGAGAATATCGACCCCAGTGTCGGGACCTGGGACGACGTCATCTCCGAGCTCAACGAGCGGGGCACGAAGTTCCTAGGAGTGAACGCGACTCGAACGGGCTGCGAAGAGAGCGCGGCGGCCACCAGTACCTCACCTTGTTTTTTCCTCCAGCAAACGGCGATCGCTACCGGAACCGTGTCCCCGGAAGGCCGCCCTTTGACCCTCGACTTGCCCAACGACGCCGAACTCCCTGAGTTTCGTGCTGCCCTCTCGGCGGCTGTGGAGCTCGTGGCGACGCAGGTGCCTCTGCGGGTGAGCGCGTCCGCCGCAGGGGATGTCGAGGCCTTCATTCAGGCGTTTCGGCCGGCTTGTGTGCCGGATGAGCCCACGCTTCCATGCTGGAGCCCTCCTGCTGGCGTGTCGGCTGCGGCCGCCGTGGCGGACGTCAACGAATCCGCTTTCGAAGGCGTTTTACCGGGTACTCAGGTCCTATTTCGCCTTGAACTGCGAAACGTCGGAACTGTTTCTGGCCGACGTTCCCAGCGGAGCCGGGGGACACTGGAAGCTCGCGGGGGTCCTCTTCGACTCCAAGCGCGTGAACTGATCGTCGCTGTGCCCGCGGCGTCGTAAGCGAAGCCTTTCGCTTCGCCTTTGCAGGCGCTACCCTTGGGTCCGAGCTTTAGGAGGCCGCCATGAACGGGAAGAGATACGCACTTGCTGCGTTGGTCGTAGCACTAGGTTGTTCTCCCGGCGGTGAACCACCTTCAAGAATCTTCGACGGAGGACCGAACTTCGACGGAGGACCCAACTTCGACGCAGGCGGACCTATGGGTTCCTGCGATCCGACCTCGGACATGGACGGCGATGGCATTGCCGACTTCCGTGAAGGAAGTGCCGACCCGGACCTCGACGGAATCCCCGCCGAGCAAGATCTCGATTCCGATGGTGACGGAATCCCGGATGCGATGGAAGCGGGCACGGATCCTTGCGGGCCACCAAACTCCGACGGCGACGACACGCCGGACTTCCTCGACAACGACAGCGACAACGACGGCCTCACAGACAGCGAGGAGATCGCCGCGGGCACGAACCCTCGCGTCAACGACTCTGACGGCGACGGCATCCCGGACCTCGTGGAGCTTCGTGGATCACGGACGGATCCGAACGACTCCTCGGACAGCATCCCCGCAACGGACTTCTTCGTGGTGCTTCCATACAACGGCAACCGCGAGGCACGAACGCTTCGATTCGGCACCAACATCGAGGTCGCCGACATCTTCTTCTTGGTCGACATGACCGGCTCCATGCAGGGCGAGCGCACGAACCTCATCAACGGCTTGTTGACGACGATTGTCCCGGGCATCCAGGCCGCCATTCCAAACGTTCAGTTTGGTGCAGGCGGGTTCGATGACTACCCCACCGGCAACTACGGAAGCCCCCGAGACCTTCCATTCTACCTGCTCCGCGAAATCGATACCGCCGACATGGACCGAGGCTCATGGAGCCTCTCGGCCACTCCCACGATGTGCCCACGTGGTGGCGCAAACGACATCGGCATGATCACCGGCGCCCCGGACGGTCGTCCCGACATCCTCCAGGCTCTTGAAGGATTGCCTTGCCACTCCGGCAACGACGGCCCCGAAAGCTACGTTCCCGCCATGTTCGCCACGGCGACTGGACTTGGCCTCACCTGGCCCGGCGGCTCCATCCCCGGCCGAACGTGTCCGGCGATTCCCGACGAGCCGGTGGCACGTCAAGGCTACCCATGTTTCCGACCCGGCGCCTTGCCCATTATCCTTCTCTTCGGCGACGCCAACTTCCACAACGGTCCAGGAAACTCGGCGCCTTACACGTCGATCCCTGCAGCACCTACCTACGTCAACACTGCGGCAGCACTCAACAGCATTGGCGCTCGCGTCATCAGCATCTTCTCCGGCTCTGGGACTCCACGCGCGGACTACGAAGACATCGGCCGGATGACGGGCACCGTGGATGGCGCCGGAAACCCGCTCGTGTTTGACATCAGCGGCACGGGAACAGGCCTCGACAGCGCCGTCGTCAACGCCGTCGCGAACCTTGTCAACGGAACGCCACAGGACGTGAGCACGGGGACTCAGAACGTTCCCGGCAACCCCGACGAGTTCGATGCGACGCAGTTCATCAAGAGCATCACGCCCGTCGAGGGCTACGTCGGTGCAACGCCTGGTGAAGGTTACACAAGCTTCGACGAGACGACGTTCTACGGTGTCATTCCCGGCACCGACGTCGAGTTCGCCATCGACTTCTACAACGACGTTCGGCCTCCAGCGGCCGTCGCACAGGTCTTCGTGGCGCAGATTAATGTTCTTGGTAACGGCGTCGCAAATCTCGACCAGCGACGCGTCTACATTCTCGTGCCCACCGAGGGCGGAGTGATTCTGCTCTAGAAGGCGAGCCCCACGGCGACCCGGGCGCGCGGCGTCCACTCGTCTCGGGGATTCCAAAGGACACCAGTGCTCGCTTCGAAGAGGAGCGAGCGCCAGGTGAAGGCGTAGCCAACTTCGGCCCCGCCACCGAAGATTCGTTCGGCGCCTTCCTCGTAGGTCGCTCCAAGGGTCAGTAAGAGCCCGTCGAAGCTGCGGCCGAGTGGGCGGATGTCGAGGTGCGCCGCGCCCAGGAAGGTCCGGGACTCTCCGCTTCGAAACCCACCGCTCACCCGAGCGCCAAGGTAGCGGGAGGGCATAGCGTGAAGACTCAGGGTGTACTCCCCCCAGATCGGCGCGATGATGTCCAGGGTGAGCGCGAAGCGCTGCCACGGCGCACTTTGGTCCGTCGAGAGTGCGAGGCTCGGGGCTTCATCTTGAACGCTCTGCGCGTACGCAATTTGTGTGACGGAGAGGGCACAGAGGGCGAAGAAGAACGGGGCAGTGCGAGGTGTTGCCATGGCGCCGCTCTCGGGCGTGTCGCTGGTCGGTTGCCAACTGCTTCTCGTTCAGGCCGAAAACTCCATCTTTCCGCCTGTCTTTTTCATACTTTCGCGTTCCAAAGCGCTTCGTTTGCCCAGAAGGGTAAATGCGTGCTTGAGTAGGGGCGCAGTCACGGGATTGAAGATTTTGAAGGTCAATCCGTCGACTGAGAGTCACTTTTCAAGCGAGCCCCTTATGCGCATCAGCTCCTACTGCCTTCTCCTTATCGCCCTGGCCGCCTGTGGTCCCTCACCGCGACGCGTCGTTCTCGGCACAGGGGGGGCTCCGCACACCGGTGGCGTGAATATCGCCGCAGGACCCTCGGTGCCAGGGTCCGCGTCCAGCGCCGCGCCCCGCGATCGCTTGAACATCGCGAACAGCCACCTCGAAGCGCGCGGCTACCGAATTATCGGCCCGGCCAGCCATCACGACATTAGCCAGACCGGCCTCGTCGCCATGCCCGTCGAGGCGCAACCGAACCAGTGCTACACCGTCATGGCGCTCGGTCAGGACGGGTCGAACATCGACATCATCGTCGTCGATCCGCTCGGCCAAAACGTCGGCCAGAACGTTTACCAGGACGCCAATCCCTGGGTTCATTTTTGCGCGGTGCAGCCGGGCCGTCACCTCGTACGTGTTCAGCTCGCCAGCGGGAGTGGCGTCTTCTTCTACGCCGCTTTCCAGGGCAACGGAGACCCCGAGCTCGCTGCTGTTCTCGGCGGACCCGCATCACAGGGCGATGTCTCGGCGGACTCGGACGTGCTCTCACGCATCGCTGCGGTGAACCAGCAGCTCGCACCTCAGCGCTTCGAAGCGCTCCTCTCCGAGCCCATGGGCTACAACTTGGCCGCTGGCGGCCATGACGGCGTCGCACTTCAGCTCGCCGCGGGCACCTGCTATCGCTTCGGCGCCTTCGGCGGAAACGGCGTCCGTGACGTTGGCCTTGCCATCGAGAATAGCAACAATGAGATGATTCAGCGGGACGTCGATGCCAACCGAGACGCCGTCGTTGAGTACTGCCCCGTGGCCAGCGGTCGCTTCACCCTAAGCGCAACGATGGTGGATGGTGCGGGCCCCCTCTTCGTGACGGGCTGGCGACGCCAGGCCGCGGGTGCACAGCCGACGGTGACCCCACCACCGACGGTGAACGTCATCTCTGCGACGACAGGCGGCGGCGGCGGCCTCGCGGAGTCCTTCGCAGCACTCAACGCGAACATCACGGCGCGCGGATATGAGGCCTATGGGGACTCTGCGAACGGAAGCCTTCGCCCCGGCGAGAGCCGTGACTTCCCCCTCGCCCTTGAAGGGGGCAAGTGTTACGCGATCGTGGCCCAAGGCGATGGCCGCGTGTCGAACCTGGACCTTGTCCTTCGCGACTCCTCACGCCGCGAGGTCGACCGCGATGTCGCTCAGGACCCGCGCCCCATCGTGCGCGTTTGCCCAGAGCGAACCGGCGAATACACGATGGCCGTCAACATGGCCCAGGGCGGTGGTGACTTCGTCTACCAGGCTTACCGCTGGCCACGTGGCACACGCGGACCCTTTGGTCTGAATGGCCTCATCTACGTTCGCCTCAGCGAAGTCTCGGCGCTTCTCCGCCAAGAGGGCTACTCGCCAAGCGGCGGCATTCCCCCGGGTCAGGGCTCCCTCGCACGTCAGGGTGCGCGCGGGCAACATGAGATTGAGCTCAGCGGCGGCTGTGTTGCTGTCCTCGTCGTCGGTGGTGATGGCGTCAACGATCTAGACGTGACGGTGCGGTCGCGCTCGGGTCAGGCAACGGGCGAAGACAGCCGAAATGCGTTCCCAAGCGTGCGCTTCTGTCCAAGCGCTGGAACCTATACCGTGAACGTTGAAGCCGCCGGCGGCAGCGGCGCGTACTTCTACCAGGTGTTCGAGCGAAACTAAGGCGAGTGCGCCGCTGGGTGCACTAGTCCAAATCCGTTAGGTCCCGAAACGCCCGCTGGGCGTCTCGGCGCTCTTGTAAACCCATCGACGCGTCATACGCGACGACGTCTCCGTAGAGTCGGAGCAGTTCCTGGTGTGCCGTTGACCGGCATTGGACGTCGTCGGCGTCAAGGCCTTCGATGAGCCAGCGGACGCGCTCCTCTGCGCCATGCTTGTTGAACCATCGCTGCCACTCAAGCGTCGATTTCGCGGGGCTGGCGCTCATGATTCGTAGGGTGCCAGCGGCCATCGAGTGAAGTCGATCATCTGCGTCGCTCAGGAGATCGATGCAGACAGGAACAAGTTCGCGCCATCGAAGGACTGCGAGTGTCTTCAGCGCGATAGCGCGCTTCTCCGGGCTGAGAGTGACGTCGAGGACCTCGTTACACAACGCCATGGCCTGTGCTCGGACGGCGGGCGCGTTGCGACGTGCCGATAGGCCTCGAGCGGCCGCTTCTGCCACGCCGACGTCAACGTCGAGGACGCGCACCATGAGGGAGGCCGCAAGGTCGCACGTGCCTGCGGGGGGCGCCGAGTCGAGGAGATCTGTGGCGAGCAGGACGGCGTAGTAGCGAGCGGCGTCATGGCTGACGAGGAGTCGCTGGAGAGTCGGGATCGCGGCATCGCCGAAGGCGGCGATGACGCGACAGGAGGCGCCGCAGTCGCGACCTTTGGGGACGCTCGTGTGCGCCAAATGACGATGAAACCAGAGCAGCCCGGGAAATGTGGATTCGACGGCGGCGAGACCTGCGTCACCGAGCCCAATGAGGGTCTGCAGGGCCGGGCCCTCGTCCTCGGGTCCGCACTGGGAGAGCAGCCTAAGGGCGACGGCGGCGCGCTCCTCGTTGGTTGCACCCGGCGCGGATGAAGGCGCCACACTCGCGCGTTTCGGAGCGATGGATTGCGGAGGGATGTGCTCCTCAGGGCCATCCGCGCCGGTGTTCGTAACGGCGTAGGCGCCGGGCTGATCCGCATCGGACACGCCCAATTCTATCACGAGAAGCGCCGGAAGCGGACGCCGCTAGTGTGATGTGAAGAGCCAGTAGAGGCCCGCGAGACTTAGGGCAAGCACGGTGCCCGCGAGGGCGTAGATCGCGACGTCCGCGCCACCGCCGCTGGGCGCTGCCGGGAGCTCGCTCGGAGATTCCTTCCGCGCCTCCGGCGAGGCCAGGCTTTCCATTGAGTCACCTGCCTCGTCCGGAGCTTCGCCCGCTCGCTCTTCGTCGCTGTCTTCGCTGTCTTCGCTCTCATCGAAGACCTCTTGCGCCGGCTTCGCGGATGGACTTGAGGGGCCCACGGGAAGCTCACTCATCGCTGCATCGTCTTCGCCCAGCATCGTCGCAAGAGATGCGGAGGCCGGGTCCTCGAAGCGCAGAATGGTGGCACCGAGGGTGAGCTCATCGCCGTGCGCGAGGCGCTTCGTTCGAATGCTGCGCTCTCCCACCAGAACCCCATTCTTGCTGCCGAGGTCTCGAATCACCACGCCTTCAAGATCATGAACGATTTCCGCGTGCTCACGGCTCACGTCAGCGTCGTCGATGTGGAGATCCGCTTCGTCGCCACGGCCTGCGGTCCAGTTGGAGGGAGGAGCGGGGAGCTCAACCCATTCACCGGCGCGGGAGCCGTTCACGAAGAAGAGCGAGGGAGGCTTGAAGTTCTCGTTCGGATCGATCCGGAAGAGCCGAAGTGCAGCGGCGGCGGTCCCGTCGGCGCTCGTCGAGATGGCGACGGCCTCCATGGAGACGACAAGCGAGAAGCCGCCGATGTCGAGCACGTCTCCGTCGGCGATGGGTTTTGCGCGACCGGGAACAACACGCTCGCCATTGACGCGGACCCCATTTGTGGAGCCCTCATCGATGACTGAATAGTTCGGTCCGGACGCGCGAATCGTCGCGTGATGGCCAGACACTGCGGTGTGCGGCAGTTGGACATCGCATCCACCTCTTCGGCCAATAACGATTCGATCTTGGTCGAAGGAAAGGGAGACGCGACCGTCGGCGATCCAGCCGGATTCGATTTGCAGGCGCACTCCCATTCGCCCCGACTCTCGCAAAGTCATCACGCTTGGTCGACTTTCGCGCGAAACTCGGCTTTGTCGAAAACTGGACGCCAAGGTCGCTTCTAAGGCATTCGAACCCTACGCGGCATTTCGCCGTACGGGAGAAAAACGATGCAGGCAGCCACCGAACGCAGGGATCCAGTCGCGACGCGAGTGCCCCTGGACGACGTTCTGATCAACCTTTCGCCGGAGGGGTTCCACGAGACATTCGCTGCCGACGGCGTGAACGTTGGCGTGGGCGGTGTGTCGATTCGCTCGGCCATCTTGCCGGACGTCGGGGCAAAACTTCATTGCCGATTCCAATCGCCCCACGACGGACACGCTGTGGATGCAGACTGCGAAGTCGTGTGGTCACACGCCAGCGGCTCCAACGTCGGCGAGTTCGGCATGCGCTTTACGGGCATGACGACGGACGACCAGGCTTCTATTGAAGAGCTCGTCGAAGCTTGGAACCAGGACCTGCTGGCGGACATCGAGCCTGTACAGGCAGCGGAGCCACCTCAGTCGCTCAACGTCAAACTACACCTCGATGGCGTTGGTTCACCCATCGAAGCAGAAGCGATGCATCGCGCAGAGGACGCGCTCGTCGTTGAACAGAGCCTGCCGTTCCTGCGAATCGGAACGGGCGTCAGCGAAGGAAACCGGCGCGGCACCCTGCAGTCCGTGGACCTTCGAATCGAAGATGACCTTCCTCGCCTTGTGATGACGGTCTGTTACGAGGACGAGCAAGCGTCGGAAGAGGAAAAGCCGTCGGGTGATGTGACGCTCCTCGAAGGCGAAGCCCCGGCGCAGCCCCTCGCCGACATGCACAGCGCACGCGCGGATGCGAGCGTTTCGCTGCCGAACGATGGTCCGAGTACCCCTTTGGAGTTGGAAACGGCGCTTCCCGAGGAAGCGGAAGAGCGCGAGGCCGTCGTCGAGCTTCGCTACGACGCGAGCAACGAAGAGGCCATCGAGAGCGAGAGCGAGGGCGCCGCAGTGGACGACGATGAGTCGCTTGTCGCGCAGCTCAAGCCAGACTTTCGCCGCTCACTTCGCGCTTTCGGCTCAAAACTCGCGCCCCTGTGGGCACGTGTTCGGGCACTGGGCCTCGCGCTGTGGATCAAGGCGGGACCGCGCGCGCGTGCTCTCGGCGCTCGCACGAAGACCTTCGCCTCGCTCCTGGGCAAGAAGGCCGGGGCGAGCGTGGGTACACTTCGGGCGCGCATTACGAAGCGCTCGACGACCCAGGTGAAGACTTCCAAGCGGACCGCAGCACCGAAGCGAACCAAACAAGGAGATGCGCCTGCGGCGCCGAAGCGCGGCGTCGGGCGCTACGTTCTTGGCGGAGTCATCGTACTCCTCGCGCTCGGTTACTTCGTGTCGCAGCTGAGCGCTGAGACGCCCACTGTGTTGAAGAGCGAGGCAGCCCCGGAGCCCGTGGTTGACCCTGAAGCGGGCGACGAGACATTCGCGACGCCGGAACCCGTCGAAGCGGCCGTCGCCCCAAGCGCCGCGCCAGGTGAGGTCCCAGCAGCTTCCCCTTATGCCAGCGAGAGCACTGCCACGGACGTTGAGTCAGCGGAGAAGTTCGAGTCTGGCGACGTGGGTGGCGGACGTAGCTACACGCTCCGAATGAGTCTCCCCCCGCGCGGGATGCGCGGTCAGGACACAGAGGACGGCATCCGCGTTGTGATCCTTGGCAGCAACGCTATCGATGGTGCGCGTCGAATCGCGTCTGCGGACCCACGCATCTCATCGGCGTCGATTCTCAACCATGGCGAGGAAGCGGAGCTTCGTCTTCGTTTCACCGAGGGCGACCGACCTGGCTACCGAATCGAATCACGTAGCTCCACGCTCGTGATCACCATCGGCGACTGAGGCCGCTAGCGCCAGATAGGCAACCGTACAACGAAGCAGGCGCCGTCTTTGTAGGAGGCGTCGAGTTCGATGGAGCCTGATTGCAGGCTCAGAATGTTGCGGACGATGGATAGACCCAGTCCCGTTCCATCGCCTTCGCGCTTCGTAGAAAAGAAAGGCTCGAAGATCTCTTCGTGCAGAGCGTTCGGTACGCCGGGGCCATTGTCGATGACTCGAATCGTGACATCGTCGCCTTCCAAGGCGGCGATGATTCTAATTTGGCCGTCGCTTGCCGTCGCGTGACACGCGTTTGTGATGAGGTTGATCAACACCTGCTGGAGCGAGGCTCGGACGCCTCGCGCGCCGGGAAAGTCTTCTGGAAGGTCGAGTTGAACCCGCGTATCGACGTCACGGATCAGGTGTTCGCAGAACCCCAGCGATTCATCGATGAGGCCGCCAACGTTCACGCGAGTCGCATGGCCTTGGGCTGGGCGAGCGTAGGAAACGAGACTCTGGGTGAAGCGCTTCATTCGCAACGAGCTCTCCACGATGCGAGCAAGCGCCTCGACTTCTTTCACAGGGCGTGACTTCTTCGCTGCGATGGAGTGCATGTGTTCTGAGTACGCGAGGATGCTGGTCAGAGGGTTGTTCAACTCATGCACGACGCCGGCGGCGAGCTGCCCGAGCGTCGCGAGCTTCTCCGCGTGGATCACCTGTTGCTCGAGGTTGCGGAGGGTGCGCAGGTCCCGACAGATAACGAGCGCACCCGCACCGCGGAGGGCCGGGTGAGCGAGTGGCAGAAACTCGAGGCCGACGCGCAGCGTCGACGCGGCTCCGACGAGGTCGCACTCCACGGCGGTGCCGTTGCGAGTGGCTTGTTCTACGTGCGGCCAGTCCCTCGGAGCGATGAACTCTGACCACGGCTTGGAGTTCACGCTCGCTCGACCGATTAGATGACAGAATCCCTGGCTCGCAACGAGGACACAGCCGGCGCCGTCCACGAGTACCAGCGGAACATCCGCGCGGCGCATGAGGGCCGTGACGTAATCGCCGAGTGGCGTGTGCGTGGGTCGGTGGTGGGTGCGCTCGATTCGCGGAGCAAGAGTCGCAGCGATAAGTCGCACTTCGGTTTCTCGCCCCTCATCGGGCTCGCTCGCTTCATGGGAGATCACGCCAAGTGCCCGTCGGCCTGCGACGAGTACCGCCTGAAAACCACCGCGCTGTACAGGCTGGTAGAGATCCACAAGCTGAACGCTTGGGTGCGTGTTTTCATCGCTGAGTCCGGCTTCAACCCAGGCCTGGCGGGTCACCGAAAGAGTTGCCGTCGCGGGAACGCGGGATGAGGTCCGCTGCAGCGCGATGTCGTGCTCACTCAGTAGGTGAATGGCCCAGAATCCATCTGCGTCGAGCTCCCGGAAGAACTCGAAATAGAGATCAATGAGGTCGGCAACATCAACATCGGGTCCTGCACTCGCGCCAAGCCGCAGGAGTTTCTCCGGGAAAGTTGCCGTTTTGATTTGCAGCGCGTGAACGCCACTGTGTGCAGGTTTTCGAGGCAGGCGCTCGTCCTTGTCGCTAACGCTCATCGGATGCCTTTTCGATATCCAGAATCCGCTGCTCGCCTACGTAAGACTTGGTCTCGTAGCGTGACATCCGACCGATCTTTCGAACGATGTCGGCCATGCGATCGGCTTCCCGGTACATGACGCTGGCAGCCCGATGCTCTGGTGTCCCTGTGGGGATCTTCCGTTTGAGGAGCTCGGCGTACGCCATGAGGCTCGTGAGCGGCTGGTTGAGTTCGTGTGCTGCCGTTCCCGCGCGTTCGGCGACGAGGGAGTTCTTTTCGCTCGCAGCAAGTCGCCCCTGGGCTTCGGCGAGGCGTCCCTCGACGAGCAGTTTTTCTCGAAGGTCCGTGAAGATCCCGAACGTCGCCGACGGCTCGCCCGCTTCGTAGATCATGGACGCCGAGAGTCGGATAGGAATGTTCTCTCCACCTTTGGCGCGCGCGTGCAAGTTGGAGGGAGAGAGCCGGCCGGCTCCGCCGTGTTCATCGCTACGGAGACGCCGCATGATCTGGTACGCCTCGCCCGGCGGATAGAGGTCTCGTGTGGTGAGACGGCCGATGACTTCTTCGGCGGCGTAGCCGTAGATCGCCTCGGCCCCGCGATTGAAGAGGATGACGTTGCCGTTCATGTCAGCTGCGACGATTCCGTCCACGCTGGCGTCCACGAGGGACTCAAGAAACTCCATCGTCTTGACGAGCTCGGCCTCTGTCCGGCGTTGTTCAGTGACGTCTTGAAAGGTAACGAGGACGGAGTCCGGTGCATCGGCCAGCGTCGAGAACGAAGCTGTGCAGATGCGATAGTCTTCCCCTGCGCGCTGCACTCGGAGGTCGACGCCGCGCGGGTGAATACCTTTCGGCAGGTCCGCCCACAGTCTGATGATGCGGCTTCGATCGTTGCGGTGAATGAGCTTTCGAACCAGGAAGTTCTCGTGCGTCGCCGGGGACGCAGCGACGATTTCGTATGCGCGTGGGTTCGCAAAGAGCAGCCGTCCGGACTTTTCGTCGATGACGGCGATTCCCTCCGCCGCGGAGGTGAAGAGGTCCGCGTAACGGTGGAGCTCTTCGAGTCGCTGCTCGGCTTCGAAGCGGGCAAAGGTGATCTCTTGGGTGTGATCCCGTAGCGACTGCATCACGCGCGCGTTGCGGAGAGCGACCGCCGTGGCGTTGGCGATGACCTGGCAGAAGCGCGTCTCGCGTTCGTCCAATACTCCTCGCTCGACGGCGGAGCGAAGGAACAAGACACCGACGGCTTGGCCTCGCCAAGTAATCGGAAAGAGCGTCATGGAGCTCAGCTTGTCCGTGACGAAACTATCCCGGACGGAGTCCAGAATCGGGTGGGTCGCCGCATCATGGATGGTGAGGCTCTCGCCGCTTCTCAAGACGCTCTGAATCTCCGGGTACTTCTTCAGATCGATTCGAAGGTTTGCGAGGGCGCTATCGTCGCTGGCGACGACGACGTATCCCACGTCGCCGGCATCTGACTCCGGGGTGACAACGACGGAGACGCGGTCGACGAGCATCACCTCCGCGATTCGACGAACCACGGTGTAGAGAATCTCCCGAAAGTCGAGGGAGGAGGAGAGGGCCTGTGTCAGCTCCAACATGACCTCGGCGTCACGTTTTGCGCTCGTGACCTCATTCAGTCGTTCCGCTTCACTCAGCATGCTCTGAACGCGGAGCGTGACTTCCAGATCGGAGGCCTGGCCGACGATGAAGTCGTCGACGGAACGTGCGAGGGCGCGATAGTTGTCCGTGAGCGCAGGAACGATCAGAAGGGTCGAACAGGGGTAAGAAGACTGAGTGAGGGGTGCGATCCAAGCCTTGGCTCTCTCCTCGGTGCTCGCATAAAGAACCGCGAGCGTAGGCTCTGTGGGTGGCTCCGAAATACCGCGCGCCTCTCCGGGGCTGAGTCCGGCGGCCTCAAGGGCCTCAAGGGTCTCAGGCGAAATCGGCTCATGACTGACGAGCAGAAGCTTGGGAACGAACGTCATTCGGTCCACGGATACTACCAGTTTGGGGCGGCCAATGCCGAACCCCACGAACAGGAGCAGTCACGCGTCACAAGAACATCGCTCTGTGGGCGTCCGGCGAAGCATGGGAGACGATTCTGCGTGACTCCCTCACCCAGTGAGAGCTAGGTCTTTGGGGTGATGGAGAGCAAAAGGACAGACGAGCGGCCCATCGGCGTGTTCGACAGTGGCCTCGGGGGCCTAACGGTGGTTCGCGCGATTCGTCAGCGCATGCCCAATGAGAACATCGTTTATCTAGGCGACACGGCGCGCGTGCCATACGGGACTCGATCGGCACAAACCGTCATTCGATATGCACAAAGCTGCGCACGGGCACTGGCTACCCACGACCCCAAACTCCTCGTCGTGGCGTGCAACACGGTCAGCGCTGTCGCGCTCGATACCCTTCGTGTTGAGCTGGATGTACCCGTGCTGGGCGTCATCTCTCCCGGTGCCCGGGCGGGCGTGGAGGCATCGAAGACCGGACGCATTGCGGTCATCGCGACGGCCGGGACGGTGGCGTCTGGGGCGTATCCCCGTGCCAGCGCTGCCATCGACTCGCGCGTCGAACTCCAATCCCTCGCGGCTCCGCTCCTGGTGCCTTTGGCGGAGGAGGGGTGGCTTGAGGGCGAAGTGCCGGAGCGCGTCATCGAGCGCTATTTGAGCCCTCTCGCAGGCTCCGGGGTGGACGCACTTATTCTGGGCTGCACCCACTACCCGCTCTTTCGTGGGCTTATCGAAAGCGTCGGGCAACGTGTGGTGGGCCCGGAACTCGTCGTTGCGGACAGCGCTGAGGCGACGGCGCTGGAACTCGAATCGCTCCTGGAAACACGTGAGATGACAGCTTCGGGACCCGGTTCGCTTCAGGTCATGGTCACGGACTTGCCCGCACGTTTTGCGGCTGTGGCTACACGCTTCTTGGGCGCCGACGTCCCTGCGGTCACGCCGATCGATCTCTGAGACGTGCAAAACACGAGCGAAACGCCGTAAGCTTTTGCACGCTCGCTCAATAATCTGGTGATGAGCCGCGAAAAGAGGGCTGGAGAGCTGGCACTTCCCTTGCTAGGACGTCAGGTGATGCCGCTCCATGCCTCCGCTCTGTTTTCGACCGTTCTCGTCGTGCTCTTGGGCGCGTGTGGTGCTCGGACCGGGCTGAACTCGCCAGACGACGGGACCACCGATGCTGGGGTGTCCGACGCAAGCACTCTCCCCGATGTGCCCTTTAGCGATGTACCCACGGACATCCCGGCGGACATCCCGTCGGACATTCCCCTCGATGTTCCCCCCGACGTATGGGTCCCTATGTGCCCAGACTCGGTCCGGGTCTCGGGTCGCGAAGCATCGATTCCCGTCGACACCATCTGGGCCCTCGACACCAGCTTCTCCATGGAAGACGACCTCGTGCGGATGCGTGACAACATCGAGCGCTTTTGGGATGCGCTCTCCATGGCGGATGTGGACAGTCGCACCATCTTCGTGTCCCAAGAAGGCTATGCGCCTCCACCTCCGGCCGGCTTCAGCGGTCGCTTCTTGGAGGTGAACGAACGCGTCGGCAGCTGGGACGCACTGCTTCGCCTGCTGAGCGCTCACGTGTACTACGGCTCCCGGCTTCGGCCCGATGCGATCACCCACTTTATTGTGGTCACAGACGACGACAGCCGCGCGATGCCGTGGGAAAATTTCTTTGCGTCGATGACGGACCTCTTGGGACATGAGTTTACGTTTCATGCCGTCGCTTCCGAGCAGCTCCCCCCAACGCCGGACAACCCGCGCGGCGTGTGCTCCTCCAGCAACGGGTCTGCGTACCGAGCCGGCGCCGAGTACTACGCGCTGGCGGATGAGACCGGCGGCTTGAAGATGAGCATCTGCGAGGATGATTGGTCGGAGCTCTTTGAGCGCATCAACGAACGAATCGCCGTCCGTGTTCCGCTCCCGTGTGCGTACTCCCTGCCTTCGCCGCCTCCTCCGGGGATCACCTACCGGGCCGACCGGTTTACGGTTCTCGCGAACGTTCCAGGCGAATCCGGACCACGTGTGGTGCCACGAGTCGACGGAGAAGCGAGCTGCGATGCCGGCGCCGAGGGCTGGTGGTTCTTTGAAGGCAGCGATCGCGTGCACCTCTGCGCAAACACCTGCACAGAGTACGAGGCCGTCGATGCACGCATCGAAATCGACCTCGGCTGCGACATGTAGCGCAGTGGCGTACGAGCGATTCGACGCCGAATACTACGCGCGTCACTACAACACCCCCGAGACACAAGTCGCCTCGTCCGAGTCCACGGAGCGACTGGCTGGGTTCGTCGTGTCGTATCTTCGTTACCTTCAGATCGATGTTGAGCAAGTTCTCGACCTGGGCTGTGGTGAAGGTCTGTGGCGTGACGTGCTTCGCGCGCGTCTTCCAAAAGTCGACTACCGGGGCGTCGAGGTGAGCGCTCATATGTGCGAAAAGCACGGGTGGGTTCAGTCCTCCATTGGCGAGTACACCGGGCCGCCGGCGGATCTCGTGGTGTGCCAAGGCGTCCTCCAGTACCTGGACGACAAAGAGGCCGAGGCGGCGATCACAAAGCTCGCTTCGCTCACGCGAGGAGCGCTCTACCTAGAAGCCCTCACCAAAGCTGACTGGCGCGACGCGTGTGATCAGAGCGTCACGGACGGCGCCGTTCATCTGCGCACGGGGGCTTGGTATAAGAAGCGACTTCGGAAGCACTTTGTGCTCGTTGGCGGCGGCCTCTTCGTACCCCTCGATGGCGACGCCGTTCTCTTCGAACTCGAGCGAGCGTAGTCGCTTCTAAGCGTTCGATTGGGGTTAGACTCGGCGACCGGTTTTCGCCCAGTCCCCCTTGAGGTACGCAGCGATGCCGAGGATAGCCTTGAAGACAAAGGAGATTGGGAAGCCCGCCCACACGCCCCAGGGGCCGAGGCCCATGGTCACACCGAGGACATAGCTGAGCGGAATCTGAATACAGGTGCCGACGATGTTGATGCGAAGACTCGTTCGAGTGGCGCCGGACCCACGAAGCACGCCGATGATAGCAATGTGCACGCCCACGATGGGGATGCCGAAACCAAGGATTCGAATCCACATCACGCTCAGGTCTGCGAGGCGGGTTCCTGCGGGGATCTCGAAGATACCGACGAGCTGCGGAGCGCCGATGAGGAGCACGCCGGCGATGACGGTCATGAGCAAGGTGCACAGGACCATCGCAGCTCGGGCTACGCTGCGTGCTCGCGCCGCATCGCTCGCTCCGAGGGCGTTGCCCACCATCGCGCCGGTGGCTTGGGAGACGCCAAACCCGGGCATGAACGCCAGGGACTGGATTCGGATGCCAACCCCGTGCGCCGCCACCGCCACGGCGTCCATATGACCGAGCATGCCGACGATGGACGCGAAGCCGGCGTTTAGAACGATCATGTCGAGGGCTGCGGGTGCACCGACGACGGCAAGGCGTTTCGAGAGGGCGGCGTCGATCCGCTTGAGGCCGATTTTTAGGTCGATGCCCGGGACGGCACCTCGCTTGAGCAGGGCGACAAGGAGGATGACACCACAGGCTTGGCTGGCGACGGTGCCGATGGCTGCGCCCTGGACTCCGAGCTGAGGGAGTCCGAAGTTCCCGAGGATCAGGCCGTAGTTGAAAACGAAGTTGAGCGCGTTGCTGAAGAGGCCGACAAGGAAGGGCAAGCGGGTATTGCCCACGCCGCGCAACACTGCGGCGTAGAGCATGCTCAGGTAAAAGAAGAGTGAGAAGCTGAGGTTGGGCCTTAGGTAGTCGAGGCAAAGCTCTAGGACAGAGTCGTCCGCGCCGAGGAGGCGGAGGAGCGCGGGCGCGAAGGCGTTGCCGAGAGCGGCGACGGCGAAGGAGACGAGCACTGTGAGCTGGGTGGATTGCCACAAGATGTGGTTCACCTGCTTCTCGTCCTTGGCGCCGTGGGCCCGCGCGACGAAGGCGACGGTCCCAACGATGAGACCCATCATGCCGACCATCGCGAGGAACACGACCTGGGTCGCAAAGCCGAGCGCGTTTAGAGCGTCCTCGTGATTTGGGAGACGCCCGCACATGGCGGTATCGACGACGAGCGCCAGGACACCGAGAATATTCAGCCCGATGACTGGCAGGGCGAGGTCGAAGAGGCGCCGAGGGACCGAGCGCTCATCGTTGCGCGGCTCTGGCGGAGTGTCCAAGAGGCGGAGAGTGCCACCCTTTCAAACGGAAGCAAGAACCTAGAAGTTGCGGCCCAAGACAGAGAGCGCCGCGCACGCGGCGGTGTCCACGCGCAAAATATGAGCGCCCAGGCTCATGGGCTGAAATCCTGCGCCTTCGAGGGCTACGCGCTCATGGTCGGCGAAGCCTCCCTCGGGGCCCACGGCTACCCACACGTCTTGAGTCTCATCGTGCCCAAGCCGTGTTCCTCCGCTTTGTAGGCGCGCCCATGCGTAGTAGCGGGCAGACGCGGCGGGAAGCTCCCCAATCGCCTCGTCGAGAGACGCGCGCAGAGCGATCTTCGGGAAGTAGAGACGTTCGCATTGCCGGGTGGCTTCCATCGCGATTCGCTTCCACCGCTCTCTTTTCTTCTCGCTGTTGTCAGCGCGAGCGCCGGAGCGCTCGGTGTGAACGAAGAGAATGTTCGTGGCACCGAGCTCCGTCGCCATGCGGACAATGTCGTCGCTCTTTGCGCCTTTCGGCAAACCCTGAAGAAGTCCAAGTCTTCGAAGTGGCGCAGGTTTTTGAACGACCTCCTGGATCCTGGCAGACTTGACGCTCATCTGCGCCGTGGCGAGGCGGCCTTGTCCATCGAAGAGCTCGATGGTGGCTCCGTCTCTGATGCGAAGGACCTTCGCATGCTGACGTGTCGATTTGCTTAGCTCGACATCTGCGCCGGCGTCGACGCCCGCGAGCGACTCCACATGGAGGCGCCGACCAGGCTCAGGCCTCACGAAGCCTTGCTCAAGACGATCGCGCGCCACTCACCGTCTTGTCGCACTCCTTCGAGGTGCAAATCTGCGAAGGCAGGGACGACGTCGTCGACTTGGCCTGCGAGAACGCCGGAGAGGATCAACGTCCCTCCAGCTCTGACCTTCGAGATGAGCTGCGGCGCCATAGGAATGAGCACATGCGCTTGAATATTGGCGAGGACCAGAGGGTAGTTCCCGGTGATCTCATCCAGGTCTGCGCCCCCGACGCTCATCTGCGCGGCGACGCCGTTGAGCTCTGCGTTCTCAAGGGTGGTGTCGAGCGCGATGGGATCGATGTCGGTCCCGTGAGCGCTCTTTGCACCCAACAAGAGCGCGGCGATGGACAGGATTCCGCTCCCGCATCCGACGTCGAGGATCGGCTCGTCGGGCTGAACCCGCGCGTCGACTTCGCGAAGAACGAGACGGGTCGTCTCATGCAGTCCACTGCCAAATGCGTTGCCGGGGTCGATGACAAGGACGCGGGCGCCCTCCGGAGGCGTGGCCTCTTCCCACGATGGCCGCACAAGAATGCGCGGGCTCACGAGGGTGGGCTTGAAGTACTCGCGCCAACCGTCGCGCCACTCGTCACCCACGACGAACTCAAGACTCACCGAGTCGCCCACTTCTGGGAGAGCGGAGAGTTCACCGATGGCCGCTTCGGCGTTCTCTTCGTGATCGAACGAGGCGATGAGTAGAGTCGTTTCATGCGCGCTCTTCTCAAGCGTCGTGGCGTCGCGTTCTTCGATGCCAGAGGCGCCGAGGATCCAGAGCCGGTCGGAGACGGCCTCCACGTGTTCCGGGGCCACGTGAACGTGCACATAAGGGTAGCGGGGTGCGCTCATATTTTTATCCAGCGAGAAGACGAATGACGATGTAGGCGAAGAGCAGCGCGCTCCATAGCATGACGCGCGCTTGTCCCTTGGCCTTCCACGCGGCGATGGGTGTGAGCATGGGAAAAAGGCTGCCCCACTTCCAGGCGCGCGAGAGCTTGCTCTTGAAGATCACACGCAACAAGAGCACGTGGGCGAAGAGCAGAGCCGCGAAGAGCGCTACCGCCGCGATGAGCCAGCCGAGGGCGCTCACGAATCCTCGATCACCAGGGCTTGGGGGGTCCCATCGACGTGACGCAGGCGGGAAAGCTCGCGGAGGGCTTCGCGGAGGTCTCCTTCACGTGCTTCGTGCGTCAAAATGATGAGCGTGGCTGCGTCGCCGCTTGCCTCTTGAACCATCTGCTCGATGCTCACACCAAAGCCGCCGAGGACTCCCGCAATACGAGCGAGGGCACCGATGCGGTCGAGAACGCTCAGCCGAAGGTAAAAGCGAGAGCGTCGTTCTTCCGGCGAGCAGATGGGCCAATCTCGAAGGCTCGCGCCACGAAACGCGCGAGAGGGGACTCGGCCGTGTGCTCGTGCCAGCATATTGCGGCCCACGTCGACGATATCGCTGACGACGCTCATGGCCGTAGGAAGAGCGCCTGCGCCGGGACCGCTAAGGAGGCAGGGCCCGACCATGAGGCCTTCTACGAAGACGGCGTTGAGCGCGCCGTGAATATTGGCGAGGACCGACCCTTTGGGCACCAGGGTGGGGTGCACTCGCACGTCGAGGGTTCCGTCCTCCATAGGAGCGGCGAGGGCTAGCGGCTTGATGACGTAGCCAAAGCGCGCCGCGTAGAGCATGTCTTGCGCGCTGAGTGTGTCGATGCCGCTTGTGGTGATCTGATCGGGATGGATCTTGGCGCCGTATGCGAGCGTCGTAAGGATCGCGAGCTTGTGCGCGGCGTCACCGCCACCGACGTCGAGGGTGGGGTCCGCTTCTGCGTAGCCAGCTTCCTGGGCGCCTTTCAGCGCTTCGGCAAAGCCGATGCCTTCGGCGGACATGCGGGAGACGATGTAGTTACTCGTTCCGTTCACGATGCCACGCAGCGCGACGATGCGGTCGGAGGCGAGACCTTCGCGCAACACACGAATGATTGGGATGCCGCCAGCGACGGCGGCCTCGAAGTAGAGGTCGACCTGTTTCGCTTCGGCGGTCTGTAGAAGGACATCGCCCTTCTCGGCGACGAGGGCCTTATTGGCGGTGACCACGTGTTTTCCGCGCTCGAGCGCTGCCGTGAGAACCTCATCGGCGAGCGTCGTACCGCCCATGACTTCCACGACGACCTCGACGCGTGGATCGTCCACGACCTCAAAGGGGTCGCTGCAGATCTTGTCGCTTGGAACGATGGCGTCACGTGTTTTTGTGACGTCGCCCACAGCGATACGATGCACGTCGATGGGTGCGCCGAGGCGACCTTCAATGGTCTCGCGGTTATCGCGAAGGAGTTGGAGAATTCCCGTGCCCACAACACCACAGCCGACGAGCCCGACTCCGATCCGCCGCGGCGCGCGCCGCTCCGATTGGCGGCGTTCCGATTCACGTCGTTCTGAGTCCTGGGTCACGGTTGGATCTCCACCAGCCACGAAGCGGATGGTTTCGCGACATCACCACAGCCAAGAACTTGAGGTGCGTGCATGACCTTTCGGAGCGTGCGCTCGAAGGCCGCTCCCTCGCTCTGGAAGGTGACTCGTATCTCCGTCGCGTTCATTTCCTGCACGTCTTTCAAGCTGAATATCCCGCTCGGGTGAGAGGCCAGAAGGGATGCTTCGGCGGCTTGGACCGCGCCCGGGTAGCAGACGCGGCCGCGGAGTTTGTCCGTCGGGAGCTCCGTGAAAGGAAGCGCGGCTTGGTCTGTATTTAGGTGACCGTGACAAAAGCCGCTCGGGAGCGTCAGCGTCGTGGCAGCGAAACGATGACCCCCGAGATGACTTGTCATCCAAACATCCGGGCTCGTCTCGCGGGCGCGAAAGTAAGAGCCGCCTTCGAGGGCGCAACAGCGGTCGCGCTTTCCATGAACGCACACCAAGTGAATGGGCCGCGACGAGGCCTCGCTTCTAAGGGCCGACTGAAGATCGAAGGTTTCGAACTCAGAATCTTCCAGGTCGAACTGGTGAAGGGTACCCGAGGGACCAGGCGAACAAATGTAGACGCGCCGAGGACCCGCGCACCGCGACGGGTGGCGGATGAGCTGCAGTCGCGCCCCGAGCGTTTCGACCCAGGACTCCAGGACCGACCGAATCGCGTCGAGGCCACCGGAACGGATTGCCTTAGGCGCCCAAGCGCACCGCTCCTCGACGGCGAGGACCACCTTTGCGTGAGCGGCGGTGCCGGCGAGGGGTTCTTGGCGCGAGCGGGAAATCTCCGCGCAAAGCGGAACGGCCGCGGTCATGCGAACTAGATGTCTTCGTCTGGACCGAGGGGGAGCTTCCGGGCCATCTCCTCCGCAGCACCTTGGGTCGCAGCTTCTCGGCGTTCGGCGATCGCTCGATTCCAAACTTCGAAGGAAGCCTCGAAGGTCTCATGGCGGCGTGTCGCACGATGCCGATAGCGCTCGAGGGCGCGTCGGTCTTCAGGCGGTGCGTCTTCGAGGGCCGAATTGACCTCCGTGAGGACCATTTCCGCACGCGCGAGGGCATCGAGGAAGTTGTCGCGCTTGGCGAAATTTTGCGCTTGGACCATCCACTTGTCCCAGCGCTCTTGGGGGCTCAGCTCAGCCATGGCCGCACTCTACGCGTACTGGAGGAATGCGCCAGCACTGAGATTGAGCTTTGACGGAGGGTCAGCGGCCCCTTATATCCGCGGCGATGGCCAGTGACCTCAGAGCCCCACGCGAGATCACCGCGCTCCTGGGCCAAGGAGCCTCCTACCATGGGAAGCTCACCTTCGAGGGACGTGTGCGTATCGACGGCGAGTTTGATGGGGAAGTTTTCAGCCCAGGGACCCTCGTTATCGGCGAAGGCGCCGAAATTCGCGGAACTCTCGACGTTGGCGTCCTCATCGTCCTTGGAGGCGAAGTTTGGGGCAAAGTGCACGCCCGCGAGCTCGTCGAGGTTCACGCCGCGGCGGTAGTGCATGCGGATGTGGAGACACCGCAGGTGTTCATCGACCGTGGCGCCATCTTCGATGGCCGCTGCACAATGGGTGGCGACGCGAGAACGCCTTCCACGCAACATGATCTCAGCGGAGAGCACCTCCTCGATGAACTCAGCGCTTCCGTGGAGCTTGGGTCCACAGAGCTGGAGCTCGACGAGGCGGAAGAGACGTACGACGACCTCGACACGAGTGCGCTGAAGCCAGACGACTCCGATCCCTCCGAAGAGTAGCGCTCTATTCGCTCAGTCGAAGGCTGCGCCGAGCTGAAGGCCCAAGTTGAACGCTCGGTCCTTGCCCGTGATCTCGTTGGCGCCCGTCGCGATGGGCTCCGTTGCGTCTCCACTAAAGTTGAGACCGTAGCGGGTCACGCCAGCGCGGACACCAAAGACGAAGGAGCCGAAGCGTCCTTCGAGCGTCGCCCCGAGATCGAAGCCTGCGGCGGTGCCATCGTCGCCGAAGTCATCGCCGATATCACCAACGCTGAGGCCGTGGCGGTATGCACCGTCGATTCGCACCCGGAGCTTGTTCTCAAGGAGGCGGATCGACGCCATCGCTCCGACTCGGAGCTGGCTGTAGGATGTGCTCGCGAGAACACCATTGTCGGCAAGACTGAACGCGTCCACGCCAAAGCCGGCGAGGATACCGAATCGAACAGCGTCCTCCGCCACGGGAAAGACGTAACCGATCTGAATCATGAGGCGCCACGCGGACGAGTCGATGGGGGTGTTCTCATCGGGCGTGGACGTGTCTTCCGTCGACAGTGAGATACTGTGGGC
Source organism: Polyangiales bacterium (assembly GCA_045106895.1). Classification (GTDB taxonomy): domain Bacteria; phylum Myxococcota_A; class Polyangia; order Polyangiales; family Houyiibacteriaceae; genus JBCCRV01. Next base: position 66,665 of record JBGCFM010000016.1, read on the forward strand.
GAACTCGCCCTCAAGGTAGAGGCCTCGCGAACCGTTGTCGGCTCGGCCGAGTGGGAAGCTCTCCGCTCGGACATGAATCTCGCCGTGAAACGATGCGACGTAGCCGCGTTCGCCGCGGTTTGGCTCGAAGGTTACATTTGCGTTGCGGTCTCGGGCTTCGGCGCCAACGACGACGCGAATACGAGGCCACCCCGTACTGATCGTTTCGCCGTCGTCATCGTCGTCGTCGTCCTCTTCTTCTTCTTCGTCGTCGTCGTCTTCGTTGTTCGTCATGTCTTCCCACGCGTCCCGCTCGTCTTCATCGGACTCGCGCGACTCGATGTTTGACTGCGCTTGCTCAAGCAACTGACGTGACGCCGCAGCGACACGTCGCCGTCCCGTACGACCTGGGGCCGCGTTCGATTCCGAACTTGCGATTTCGACGCCACGCGCGTCATAAGCGCGGAGTGAAAGACGAGCTCTCCGCCCGCGTCCACGAACTCGCCCGCGGATAAGAATGGTTGCGCCGGTCTCTTCGGCGGCTGCCTGAAGTCCCTCGCGGGTGTCGACTTCAACACCTGCGCTCGAGGCGGCAGACTCTGCCCGGCGAACCGGGAGCAACTCGACCTGTCGCTGAATGCCTCGAACGACATAGTTGCGAACTCGCCGGTTCCCCGGTCCATCGAAGTTGAGAACAATTGCCGTGTTGTCCTGCGCAAACGCGGAGGAGGTGCCGGTGCACCACAAGAGGGGGAGTAACAGCGCTCCAAGGACGCATTTACGCATTTCTGAAGCCTATCAGATCCAGCCCAGAGACATCTTGAGCATCTTTCGAGGAACTCCGGATGGCCCAAATGGGGGGCTGGCCAACCATGCGTTTGGTCCAAAAGTTCCTTAGAGTGAATGCTTTACGCCTCTCAGGCGTCTTTCAGAGGAGCAAGCCTATGCAACATTCGAAGTTTCGATATGCGCTTATGGCGCTCCTCCTCGGCCTATTTTCCTCCGCACCTGCGGACGCGCAGCTCGACCCAAATCGCGGAATCCGGACTCACACTGTGCCAGCACAAGGCACCAGCGTTCGTTTCGGCGTCGCGAACGTCGAGCTGGACTTCCCGATGCAGGAGGTTGTGGATCTGCTTCACGACTATGGTCGCTTTGAGGAGTTCCTACCGCACTTTCAGAGTTCTCGAATCTTGTCGCGTCGCGGAAACCGGGCGCTGATGTACGTCGAGGTGACGGCGGCTCGCGACACGATCACCCTGTGGGCGCAAACCCGCGTCTCGAGCCGCGACGAAAACGGTACCCGCGTGATCGAAGCTCGCATGACGGAGGGCAACCTCGACCATTTCGTTGTTCGTTGGGAGATCTCTTCCATCGACGCGACGCACACACGCGTGAACTTCCGGCTCCTCGCCGACCCCCAAGTGCCACTTCCTGCATCGATCATGAACACGGAGAACGAGCGCTTCTCGCGGCTCGTGCTCAACGCCATTCGTCTTCGACTCGAATCTAGATAGAAAGGGAAGGGCGCGTGTTCACTCGCCCTCGACGCGCTCGAAGTGCAAATGCGGACTCGCTTCGTCTAGCCCGCTGACCTGCGCGCGAAAACTCCATTCACGGCGCAGCTCCAGGGACCCCACGCGCGCCCCGCCGCTAACTTCGCCTTCGATGGTCGCGTGAGTGGGGGCGACGCTGCACGAGAGCTCCTCAAGAGTCACGCTGACCCTCGTGTGGGAAGCCGCACCCTGCCCACGGCAACGCTCATATTACCCGTCTCTTGTGGCTGAACCTGAATGCCCTCGACTTGGATGTGAGTTCCGGCCTCGCCGCCGAGGACGACTTCGAGTGCGGTGATGTCGACCCGCTCGAAGTGGGATGCTCGGTTCATGTCGAAGGCCCTCAGCATCCTCACGATGGCGGCGCTTCCACGTGGGCCGGGCGTTTGAGCCTCGAGGTGACCAAACCATGACGTGACACTCGCCAAGCCCAGACGCACGATCGGCATGTGAACACCGTCGACACACCTGATTTGCCTGCCACCGATTCTCCGGAGTTGAACAACGTGCGCCCAAAGTTTCGGGGAGCTCTTCACGCCTGGGCTGTGTTGCCCTTCGTCGTCGCGGGCGTGCTCTTGGTGATCGCCGCCGGCGCCGACGCGCGGTGGCCAATCGTCGCGTACGTTCTCAGCGTCGTTGGTTGCCTGGGGACGAGCGCGCTCTACCACCGCGTGGACTGGAGGCCTACCTGGTACGCCCGCATGCGCCGTCTCGATCACGCGATGATCTTCGTGCTCATCGTGGGGACATGGACGCCGCTGTGCCTCGTGGCCTGCCGAGGCCGGGATATTGGAACCCTCTTTACGGCTCTGTGCGTGATGGCGGGAATGGGTGTGGCCATCACACTGTTCTGGACCGGCGCCCCCAAGTGGCTTCGGGCCGTTATCTATCTCGCCGTAGGCTGGATGGGGGTCCTCGCCGTGCCTCATGTCTACGCTTCGATGGGGAGCCTTGGCGTGGGCCTTCTCGCTTTGGGCGGCCTGCTCTACTCCATCGGCGCGCTCGCGTACGCCCTTCAGTGGCCAAACCCGGCACCGCGAGTCTTTGGCTACCACGAGATCTTTCACGCTCTCGTGATCTTGGCGGCGGCCGCACATTTCGCACTCGTCGCGACCGCCGTCGCGTGAGTGCAAACTTCGTACACCTCTAAGTCTGGCGATTTTGCCTCAAATTTCGGACTTCACCAGCCTGCGGCAGCCTCAGCTTTGCTCCGCGACGACAGACCCCAAAAACACCCAACTTTCCTCGGTTGACTGCCTCAAACCCCATGCTATCCAGCGCCCGAAAGGGCCCTGCGAAGGGTCCTCTAAACCAAGGCGGTGCCTCTCTGACCCCGCCTTTTCGAGGCCCCGATGCTACTCCTCAGTCTTCTCTATGGCTCCGTTGTCCCCGGGACAGTTTTTCTGTCCGGCAGCCTCATCGATCTGGACGGCACGGTCTTCATTCAGCTCGGCCTTTTCGTCGTCGCTTTCTTCATCCTAAAGGCTCTCGTCTTCAAGCCCATCATCGCGCTCATCGAAGCACGTGAAGAGGCCATCGAGGGTGCCATCGAAGAAGCCAAGGCGATGACCGTCGAGGCAAAGTCCGCCGAAGAAGAGTTCGAGGTGGAGATGCGCCGCGTTCGCCGAACGGCAGCCGCCGAGCGCGACAAGCTTCGCGCCGAGGGCAAGAAGCTTGAGGCGACGGTCCTCGACAAGGTTCGAGACGAGACCGCTGCCCAGCTCGACGCTGCGGAAGAATCCCTCGCCAAAGAGGCGAAGAAAGCCCGCTCGGCGATGGAGTCTCACACCCCGGTTCTGGCGAAGCAGATCGCTTCGAAGCTCTTGCAAAGGGATGTGGTCTGATGCGCATTCACTCATTCATGCTGATCGCGGCGGCCTACCTTGCCTTCGCCGCGGCACCTTCCTTCGCCCAAGACCACGATTTGCCGGCTGGTCACGAAGGCGAGACCGCGGAGGAACACGCCGCTCACGAACATGACGAACACGGCGACGAACTCCCTCCGGGTCACGAAGGTGAAACGGCGGAAGAACACGCTGCCCACTCTCATGGCGACGAGCACTCCCACGGCGACGAGCACGCCCACGAAGAGCACGGCTCTCACCACATCACCCTCGACCAGCCATGGCAGGACTCCGGCTTCCTCATCACCGTCGTCACGTTCCTGTGCCTCGTGGTGCTCTTGGTCTTTGGATACAAGAAGGCCGGCGCCCCAGCTCTTCAGAACCGTCGGCGTGAAATCGAAGAGGCGCTTGCCGACGCTCAAGAGAAGAAGGCTGAAGCCGAGGCGCTCCGCAAGGAGTACCGAGGACGCCTCGACAAGATGGAAGAAGAGCTCGCCAACATTCGTAAGGAGATGGTCCAGACGGGCGAGGCAGAGCGCGACCGAATCGTCGCCGAAGCCGAGACGAAGGCTGCCTCGATGCGTAAGGACGTTGAGTTCCAGATTTCGCAAAAGATGAAGCAGCTGCGCGACGAGCTCACAACGGAGACCGCCCTCGCTGCGATCACGGCTGCCGAAGAGCTCATCAGCTCCGAAGCTGTGCCCAGTGATCAGAGTCGTCTTGCTGAGGACTACCTCACGAACATCGCCGAGGCCGCAGCGGCTGAGAAGGCCCAGACCGAAAGGAGCCGAGCATGAAGACATCACCTGCAGCTCGTCGCTACGCCAAGGCTCTCCTCGAGCTCGCTCTCGAAGCGAAGCAAGCACCGAAGATTCAGAAGGACCTCCGCGAGGTCTCCGAGGCTTGGGAATCGTCCGAGGAGCTTCGCGGCATCTTCGAAAACCCAGCCATCGATGCGGACATGCAACGCAAGGTCGTCGAAGGTCTCGCCCAGCGCATGATGCTCTCGCCGATGACCAAGAACACGCTCCTCCTGATGGCCGGCAACCGCCGCATCACGGAGATTACCGCGATGAGCCATGCCTTCGCTGCGTTTGCTGAGGCCGCCTCCCAAACACTTCAAGCCGAGGTGTCGACGCCAGCGGCGATGCCTGAAGCGTTCTACACGCGCCTCAAGGGTGAACTCGAAAAGGCGACGGGCCAGAAGGTCAACATCGTCAAGAAGCAAGATGCTTCGCTCATTGCCGGCGTGGTGACTCGCGTTGGCGACAAGGTCTACGACGGCAGCGTCCGTAACCGCCTTCAGCAGCTCCGCGAAACGCTGAGCGCCTAAGCGCACTCCACCCCAACACCAGTTCGCAACCGCTCCCCGCCCGCCCCCCTATTTTCGCACGCACGCCGCGTGCCCACGAACCGAGAAAAAACATGCAGCTTCGCGCCGAAGAAATCTCCAGCATCATCAAACAGCAAATCGCCGGCTACGATAAGGCCGTCGACGTCGTTGAAACAGGCAGCGTCCTCACCGTCGGTGATGGCATCGCGCGTATCTACGGCCTGGCGAACGCCATGGCTGGCGAGCTCGTCGAGTTCCCCGGCGGCGTCATGGGCATGGTTCTCAACCTTGAGGAAGACAACGTCGGCGTTGCCATCTTCGGTTCGGACGTCGGCGTCAAAGAAGGCGACACCGTCAAGCGAACCGGCGAGATCGTCAGCGTTCCCGTCGGTCCGGCGCTCATCGGCCGCGTCGTCAACGCGCTGGGTCAGCCCATCGATGGCAAGGGACCCATCGAGAGCGAGCATTCCCGCCGCGTCGAGGTGAAGGCGCCCGGCATCATCGGCCGTCAGCCGGTCCAGGAGCCCATGCAGACGGGCCTCAAGGCGATTGACGCCCTCGTGCCCGTTGGCCGCGGACAGCGCGAGCTCATCATTGGCGACCGTCAGACCGGTAAGACCACCGTCGGCACGGACACCATCATCAACCAGAAGGGCCAGGGAGTTCATTGCTTCTACGTGGCCATCGGTCAGAAGCAGTCCACCGTCGCTCAGGTTGTCGCCAAGCTCGAGAAGCACGGCGCCATGGAGTACACGACGGTCGTCATGGCCGGCGCCTCCGAGCCCGCCCCGATGCAGTTCATCGCGCCGTACACCGGCGTCACGATGGGCGAGTACTACCGCGACAACGGCGGTCACGCCCTCTGCATCTACGACGACCTCACGAAGCAGGCTGTTGCCTACCGTCAGCTCTCCCTTCTTCTTCGTCGACCTCCAGGTCGCGAGGCTTTCCCCGGTGATGTTTTCTACATTCACAGCCGACTTCTCGAGCGCGCCGCCAAGATGGCCGACGAGTACGTCGTTTGTAAGAAGGACGAAGAGCCGGTTCGAAAAGAAGGAACGCCTACGTACTTCAACCGCTTCGAGGAGGAAGAAGAGGCCCTCGAGCACGCAGTCAAAGAAGCTGGCGACGGCTACGAAGCGAAGAAGCTGCCTGACTCCGGCGGCTCGCTGACGGCGCTTCCCATCATTGAGACGCAGGGCGGCGATGTTTCCGCGTACATTCCAACGAACGTGATTTCGATTACGGACGGTCAGATTTTCCTCGAGGCTGACCTCTTCAACTCCGGCGTTCGACCGGCCATCAACGTCGGTGTCTCCGTTAGCCGAGTCGGTGGTAACGCCCAGATCAAGGCGATGAAGGAAGTCTCTGGCACGATGCGCCTTGAGATGGCGCAGTTCCGAGAGATGGAAGCGTTCGCTCAGTTCGCCTCTGGCCTCGATGCCGCCACCCGCCAGCAGCTTGAACGCGGCGCTCGCCTCGTCGAAACGCTGAAGCAGGGGCAGGACGCTCCGATTCCTGTCGAAGAGCAGGTCCTCGCTGTCTACGCGGCCACGAACGGCTTCGTCGATGAGATTCCAGTTCAGGACGTGACGCGTTTCCACCAGGAGCTCATCGCTTGGGCCCGCGCCGAGCGTAAGGACCTCTTCAAGGAGCTGCTCAAGCAGAAGACCTTGAAGAAGGGCCTCGCCGACGACTTCAAGAAGGCCTGCACCGACTTCTCCAAGACCTTCGAGACCAGCTAGCATGGCCACTCTCAAGGACATCCGCACTCGCATTGGAAGCGTCAAAAACACGCGGAAGATCACGAAGGCGATGGAGCTCGTCGCAACTGCGCGTCTGCGTAAGGCGCAGCAGCAGGCGCTGGACCTTCGTCCCTACGCCGAGCAGACGATGGACGTTCTGTCTATCGTCGCGGCCCGCGCGTCGGAAGATGACCCGGACACCAAGCACGCGTTGCTCGATGTGCGCGAACCCGACCACGCTCTCATCGTTGTGATGACATCGGACCGCGGCCTCGCCGGCGCGTTCAATGCCGCTATCTGCAAGTCGGCCCACGCAAAGTGGAAAGAGCTTGAAGAGCAGGGCGTCAAGGTAGCGTTCATGGTCATCGGCCGACGCGGTCGTGACTACTTCCGCCGACGTGACGCGGACATTCGCCACGACTTTACCGAGATCTTCAGCAACCTCACGTTGGAGAAGGCGGGCGAGATCGGCCGCGCGATTGTACGCGAGTACATCGAGAGCAACGAAGAGCTCGACTTGGTCTACATGGCCTACACGCTCTTCCGTAGCCGCCTGACGCAGGAGCCGCGCATGGAGCAGCTCTTGCCCATCGTGCCCAAAGAGCTCGGTGAAGATGAGGTTGGCGACTACGAGTACGAGCCGAATAAGAAGGCCCTTCTCGACACGCTTCTCCCGATGTTCATCGAGGTGGAAGTGTTCCGCGCGCTCCTTGAATCCGTTGCCAGCGAGCACGCTGCTCGCTCCAACGCGATGAAGGCTGCGACGGACAACGCCAGCGACATGATCGACAAGCTGACGCTTCAGTACAACCGAGCACGTCAGGCAGCCATCACTACCGAGCTGATGGAAATCATCGGCGGAGCCGAGGCTCTCAAGGGCTAAGCCCTCCCGTCATCCGAGACACCGTTTCAAACACGCAAACTTTCTTCGCGACCCCCCAAAAAATATTTTCGCCGCCTCCGGAAAAACCAGAGCGGCTCAAGAGGACACCATGGCAGAACTTCAGAACGGCAAAGTCACACAGGTCATTGGACCCGTTGTGGATGTTGAGTTTCCCGCAGGCGCGCTTCCGCCGATCCTTTCGGCGCTTCAGGTCACCAACCCCAGCATTTCCGATGCTGCGTGGAACCTGACGCTGGAGGTCGCTCAGCACCTCGGTGAGGGCAGCGTCCGCGCCATCGCCATGGACACGACGGACGGGCTTGTTCGCCAGATGGACGTCAAGCAGACCGGCGCACCGATCACGGTTCCTGTCGGCGAGGCGTGTCTCGGCCGAATCCTGAACGTCATCGGCGCGCCGGTGGACGAGCAGGGTCCCGTCGAAGCGGAGCACCACTCCCCGATTCACCGCGCAGCTCCTGCCTTCGTCGAGCAGTCGACGAAGGTTGAGGTCTTCGAGACGGGCATCAAGGTCATCGACCTTCTCGCTCCCTACAAGAAGGGCGGCAAGATTGGTCTCTTCGGCGGCGCAGGTGTCGGCAAGACCGTCACCATCATGGAGCTCATCAACAACGTTGCGAAGTCGCACGGTGGTGTCTCCTGCTTCGCCGGTGTTGGCGAGCGAACGCGTGAGGGCAACGACCTCATGATCGAGATGATCGAGTCCAAGCTCGACAGCGGCGAGACCGTCTTCAGCAAGACGGCTCTGGTCTTCGGCCAGATGAACGAGCCTCCTGGTGCTCGTGCCCGAGTTGCTCTGACGGCACTCACCATCGCGGAGCACTTCCGTGACGAGTTTGGTCAGGACGTTCTTCTCTTCGTCGACAACATCTTCCGCTTCACGCAGGCCGGCTCTGAGGTCTCGGCGCTTCTTGGCCGTATCCCTTCCGCTGTTGGTTACCAGCCGACGCTTTCCACCGACATGGGTGGTCTTCAGGAGCGAATCACTTCGACCTCCAAGGGCTCCATCACTTCGGTTCAGGCTGTCTACGTTCCTGCCGATGACCTTACGGACCCGGCGCCTGCGACGACCTTCGCTCATCTTGATGCGACGACGGTTCTTTCGCGCGACATCGCGTCGCTCGGTCTCTTCCCCGCCGTTGACCCCCTCGACTCCTCGTCGACGATGCTCGACCCCGCCATCATCGGTGAGCGTCACTACGGCGTCGCTCGAGGCGTCCAGGAAACGCTTCAGCGCTACAAGGACCTTCTCGACATCATCGCGATTCTCGGCATGGACGAGCTTAGCGAAGACGACCGTCAGACCGTTGACCGCGCACGTAAGATTCAGCGTTTCCTCTCGCAGCCTTTCTTTGTTGCGCAGCAGTTCACGGGCACACCCGGCGTCTACGTCTCCCTCGAAGACAGCATCACGGGCTTCGAGGAGATCCTCGACGGCAAATGCGACCATATTCCGGAGCAGTTCTTCCTCTACAAGGGCGACATCGCAGCCGTGAAGTCCGCCTACGAAGAGAAGAAGGACAAGTAGCCGATGGCTGACGTCCTCTCTCTCGAAGTCGCGACGCCGGCGGGGCTCCAGCTCTCGACGGAAGCGAACGCCGTAGAGGTGCCCAGCGTATCGGGTGAGTTCGGCGTTCTGCCGGGCCACGTGCCCGTCCTCGCAGCACTTCGTTGCGGTGCCGTTCGCTACGATATTGGCGGCAAGGAACGCGTTTTCGCGGTGGGGCCCGGCTTTGCGGAGGCGGGCGCGACGCGCGTGCGTCTGCTTACGGACCTCTTCGCTCTGCCTGAGAACATCGACAAGCCGACGGTGGAGAACGAACTCGCTGAAGCAAACGAAGCGCTCAAGGCGTTTGGTGCGCTCCACGAAGGACACGAGTACGAAGAGCTTCAGCGCGCAGTGGATTGGGCCAAAGCCCGACTCGACGCTGTCGAACTGACACACTGATATCTCATCCGATGAGGCTCACGCCGAGGCACCCCCACGTGCTTCGGCGTTTGTCGTCTGCACACCAGAGCACCGACTGATCATCGTCAATACCAACGAGGGGTGCATTGTTCGAAATACGCAACAGATTGTAACCTACCGATGTAACCTGTATAGGTTAACATAGGGCTCCAAACATGACCGCCTTACCTCAACAAACCGACGAAACATTCAATGAAATCGGTGGCTACGCCATCGTGGAGAAGCTTCGTGAGGGAGGCATGGCAACTCTCTATTTGGGGACACGTGGAGGTGCACATGGCTTCTCGAGGCCCGTCGCCATCAAGGTGATGCACGACCATGTCGCGGCTCAACCGCGAATGACCCAGATGTTTGTGGACGAGGCGTTGCTTGGCTCGCATCTCCAGCATCCAAATATCGGCCACATTGAAGAATTTGGCGAAGAGGCTGGTCGTTACTTCCTCGTGATGGAGTACATCGACGGCTGTTCCGTTTCGGACTTCCGTCGACATCATCGTGTCGAGCAGGAGGCGATGAAGCCGCTCACGGCGGCGTACATTATCTCGCAGGCGGCGAAGGGGCTTCATCACGCCCATGGCGCGACGGATGCAGCGGGCGAGCCCCTGGACATCGTTCACCGTGACGTCTCCCCCGGCAACGTCCTGGTGTCGCGCTCGGGTCATGTGAAGGTGATCGACTTTGGGGTGGCGCAAAGTGAGCTTCGTTCTCAGCACACCGTCGCGTCCCTAAAGGGCAAGTTCCGCTACATGTCGCCGGAGCAAGCGCGCGGCAAAGATCTCGACCCACGGTCGGATGTGTATTGCCTCGGCCTCATTCTTTGGGAGCTCCTGAGCAACCGCCGCGCGATTCAGGGGAAGTCGGACCTCCAGCTGTTGGAGTCAGCACGCGCGCCTGAACTTGAGCCCGTGAGCAACTTTGCAGACGTCAGCGAGGAGCTCGCGTCGGTCGTACAAAAGGCCATCGCCGTCGACCCGGAGGAGCGGTGGGCGACGGCGCTCGAGTTCTCCCAAGCGATCCGCGCAGCGATTCCTGCGGTTCAGGACTTTGACCCGTCCGAGATTGGAGCGATGGCGCAAATCATGCCGCGTGGTGGCCGAAGCCACGTGACCCTCGCGTCGTCGTCCGAGCTGAGCAAGTCGCTCCTGAGTCGCTCTCAGAGTCGGTCGGAGCTTCGCCCTCGCGAGGACTTGATTCCAGAAGTGGACATCGAAGACCCCGAAGGCGAGAAGAAACGCCGCCTGATTCTTGGGGCGCTCATCGTTTTCGCCGTCGCGATTTTCCTGCTCTTTGCAATTCCCTCCGAGCAAGACACAAACCCCGCTCTCGAAGCGCAAGGCAACTCTGCACCCAGCGAAGCCTCTTCGGCGGTGGCTGCACCACAGCCCGCGACCCCGGAAGAACGGGAGGCGAGCGCCGAGCCCACGATGGTTGTCGAGCCCTTCGAAGCCGCGGAACCCGAAGCAGCTCAAGTGCCCGCTGCAAGGGGAGCAAGTGCTGCAGTTGCACCAAGCGTCGCGCCGACTCCTGCCAGCGCTCGCCCAGCAAATAGCGAGACCACAACGGGGTCGCGCACGCGTCGTGCGGCCCGCGCGGAGGCGAGCGCGAGCCCAGACACCGACACTCGGGTCCCGGATGCCGAACGCAGCGTCCGGACACGCGGGGACTCGCAACCGGAGCACGTGGGCGGAATCCTCCTCGACACCGGCGGTGAGGACGACACACGCCTTCGTCCAGCGGGTCGCAGCTCCGGAGCCGTCCGTGCTGGTGGCACTCTGCTTGCGGAATAGATGTCGACACAATCCATGAGACACTTCGGACAGAGGCGAGTCGCTATCGCGGCGGTGGCGCTTCTCGCGTTGTGCGCGGCGGGCTCCGAAGGCACGGCGCAGGACGGGGCTGTCCTCGTCACAGAAGGCGTCGGGCCTCGCGCGGCCGCCGGTCTTCGACGTGACCTTTCGCGACGCTGGAATCGACCTGTGCACGCGCTGCATGAACAGGGCGCGAGCACGGCTCCCCATTTTGTGAGCGTCAGCGTGCGCGGAGGTCAGGTGTTCGTTCAGTATCGGAGCGGTTCGACGATTCGCACTGGGCAAGCGAGTGCCGGAACGAGACGCGCGCGCTTGGTGCAAACCGTCATGGCTGCGGTGGAAGGCACGGAAGCCGTGGCGTCAGATGTCGGCGAAAGCGCCGAACCCGTGGAAGCTCGCGGGCCGCAAAGCACCGGCGGCCAAAGCGAGATGATCGGTACGACGCTGATCGCTCTCGATGCGGAACTCAGCGTCCCCAGTGCGCCGAGCGCGATGCGTACGAGCGATGGGGTTCTTCTGGGGTTGGTCGACGAGTCTTCGCCGGGACAGGTGCTCCTGGCGACGGAAGCGGATCAGGTCGAAGCGTCCGTTGGACGAGTTCGAGCGGAGTCCGCCGCCGGAGTGGTGTTAGCCATCGAATGACTTCCGGAACCTCCATCCACTGCCAACACCTACACACACACGAAATGTCGTCGTTTGAAGACAAGCGGATCGCCGCCAGGAGAGTTTGATGAGAAGAGTTTTGGTCACAGGCGTGCTCGCCGCGTTGATGCTCAGTATCGCGCCAGTCACGCACCTCTGCGCTCAGGATGGCCCTGGAGCCACCCAGGAACGCCTCGCGCGCGAGCTTCGCGAACAAGGAGTGGAAGCCGCGCGAACTGGTGACTGGCTCACCGCGAAGGATCGTTTTCAACGCTCCTACGATTTGGACCCTCGGATTCTCACACTCTACAACCTTGCGGCGGCTCAGTTGAACAGCGGCGCCCTCGTGGAGGCAGATGAGAATTTCCGGCAGTTTCTCCGGGCGACGGACGACGGTAGCCATGCGGAGTTCCGCGCAGAGTCCGAGCGTTCCCGGGCCAACCTGGCCACTCGCATCGCGACCCTTACGCTCACCGTTGAGAATATTGGTCCCGGAGACCGAGTCGAGATTGGCGGCCAAGACCTAGCGCAGGCGGCGCTCGGTGCGGCGCTTCCGATGAACCCTGGGTTTCATCGGATCGCGGTGTTCCGGAATAGCGCTCAGATCGCGGAGGAGACGATCACTCTCACCGAAGGCGCGAGCAGCGCGCTCAGCGTGGACATCCCAGTGGCGGCAGCCCCGACGGTTCCGACGGCAAGCGAAACCGCGGCTTCCAGCGAGGCGGTCGTGGCTACGAATGTAGACCCTCTTGCCGCCGATTCGAACGATGACGGCGGCGGCAATGGCGCTCTCATCGGTGTCATCATCGGCGTCGTGGCCGTCGCAGGTTTGGTGGTGGGCGGCTACTTCCTCTTCCGCGGCGACGACGAAGAGCCGTTCCAGGGAAGTCTCGGGACGGTGGACTTCCGATGAGAAGCTTTAGAATCAGTATGCTTGTCTGCGCGGCGAGCGTCTTCGCATGTGGCGACGACAGCGCAGCTCCTGACGCTGGGACGCCCGACGTACGCGAGCCGGACGTGAGCGTCGAAGAGGACACGGGACCAGACGCTTCGGCGCCAGTCTGTCCGACACACCTTCAGTTCGTGAACGTGCGCGCTGAAACGCACAACGACTTAGGGTGGACCGGATTCGGCCATGGCCTCCGTCAGAACGACGGGTCGATCTTTACAGTAGAGGTCATGGGATGCGACGACGAGTGTCGCCGCTGCAGCGTTAGTGGGCCGGTGAGCAACCTAGGCGTAGACAACCGTCGCTGCCTGGAAGACACACGAATCGTTTGTTCCGCGGATACAGATTGCGGTGACGGAGGACGTTGTCGCTACGTACAAGGACCGCCCCTCGCCCTCAATATTCTCGGCCGTAATCAGTGCCTTCATCTGTACTTCGACCCAGACGTCGAGGGGGGCACCAGCGTCGAGGGCACGGTCAATCTAGAGACCGGTGCCGTGAACTTCAGCAAGTTCAACGTCCGAGCGACGGACAACGACAGCATGGGCGTTTGCTCCCAGTGTGTTGGCGACCCGACGATCAATGATGGAATCCCCGGTGGACAATGCGCGAACGGCGTCGATGGTCTACCCACCGACCTCCTCGGTGAGCTTGGTCAGCCTTGCGACGCGAACGGCTTCGGCAGCGCGCTCAGCGGCACTTACAGCTACGACTGCCCGATCAACACCGTCAATCCAGGGCAGAACTTCATTGTACCCGGCATCTCGACGTCCGGTGTTCGCTGGACCTTGGACGGCGCCCGACCTCAATGCACGAACCCCGCAGTCCCCGAGGGGCTGCCTTGCTGGTGCGGCGTTTGCGAGGATGGCGTGACTCCGTGTCAGGCGGACAGCGAGTGCGGAGGCGGTACCTGTGGCTTCTGGGGAGGGCCCGAGAGCGGACAAATTCCGACGGCCCCGAACACCTGCGAAGGTGCATGCGAATGGGATCCTGAAACATCCCGCGGCAGCTGCATGTCGACGGCGGCGCCGGTGCGGGTCGGTTGCTTCCCAGCGGCACCAGGGTCTGTGATCGAAGCTCGCGGAAGCGCTGAAGTACGCGGCGACGAGTACTTCGTGACGCTCAGCCAGTTTGCCTGCTTGGGACCCTCGGCGTCCGTCACCTCAAACATGAACTTGGGCTATCCAGGCCCCGCGCTCTACTCACAGCAGTACCGCGTGATCCCGGAATTCCGGACGGAGTAGCTTGATGATTAAACGAAGCCTTTGGATCGCGTGCCTGCTGAGCGCATGCGCGACAGACCTCACGCAGGTCGTCATTAGCGTCGACGTCGCCGTTGGCGTGCCCTGCGATATCGACAACCTCTCGATTCGACTCGAGAACTCCGGCGTCGTTGAGACTCTGGACGCGGCCGCCATGGCCAGTGGATTGCCGGCGACGATCACAGTGCTCACGGACGGCACAGACGTGACCGACGTGGTTGTTATCGGGGAGCAAGGCGGCGTTGAGCGCTACCGGGCGACGTCTCGTGTGATGTTGCGGGAGGGCGAGACCCTTCACTTGCCCATCGTTCTGACGGACGAGTGCCTCGGCTCAGGTTGCACCGTGGATGGCTCTTCCCTCGCCGCTTTCGTCGATGTGCCTGCGGCTCGCGGAACTCGGGAGTGCGTGGCTTGCACGCCTTCGGACCCCCCGGTCGAGGTTTGCAATGGCCGAGACGATGACTGCAACGGTATGACCGACGAAGGCGTCTGCGCCGACGAGGTTGAACGCTACGACGCTGTGGACGTGACGGGCATCGAGCCCTTCGTCGACGCTTGCAATATCCCAGGGGATACGCGCGGCGTCATCTTGATGGGAGCCAACGAGTCGGAAGTGATGGCGCCGGAGGCGGTCATCGCTGCCCTCGGAGAGTTTGGTTTCTCCTACTACGGACAGCCGGTCGAGAACCTATGGGTCGGCGACAACGGCTACGTTAGTTTCGGCGAGAGCGCGCCGAACTCTACGGAGCCTATTCAGCCTGGGAACCTGGAAGGCACCGGCGTGCCGCTGGGAGCACTGATCCCTTTCTGGGAACGCCTCGAGACCCGGGACAGCGGCGTGTGCGTTACTCTGAGTGATGCCACCGACCGTCTTGTGATCACGTGGAAAGACGCATGCTTCAGCCCCTGTGGAAGCGCCGACCATCTCACCTTTAGCGTTGTGCTTGAAGGTGGCTCCGACCGAATCCTCTTCCTCTACGACGAGATGCGCGGCGGCGATCCCGCTCGTGCGAACGGCAGCAGCGCCTCGGGTGGTTTGACGAGCACAACACAAGTCTCGGATCGAAACTGCGGAACGAACATGTGCGGCGCCGACGGTCTCTGCGCGAGCGGCGCCAATATGGGGATGCCGTGTGGCTTCACTCCGCTCTTTTCGAACGATGGCTCAAGCCCGGTCCCTAGCACCGAGTTCTCACCGGTCACCAGCAACTGAGCCTCTCAGGAGCGCATGAACTTGATCATGCGCTCCGCCAGTTCTGGGCCGGCGTCTTCTTGTAGGAAGTGTCCACCGCGCACGCGGTGATGCGGCTGGTTTGCGGCCCCTGCGACGCGCCGAATGAGCTTCTTCTCGAGACCCCTCGTGATGGGGTCTCCGGTGGAGAAGAGCGTCAGGAAGGGCTTGTCGAAACTTGCCAGACCTTCCCAGGCGGCGGTGTTGGGCACGTGGGCGGGGTCTTTGGGGGTAAGGGGAACTAGGGCGGGCATCGCTCGGGGGCCCGCCATGTCTCGCTTCGCTGGGAATGGAGCATCGTATGCTCGCTTCGCGCCTTCGGTGAGCGGCAGGGCCGTTCCGCGCGCGACGACACTGGAGCAGACGAATCGCGGGACGTGGAGCGCGTAGGTCTTCCACGTCAGAAAAACCGCGGCCTGGATGAGGCTCGCTTTGTTGAAACGAAGAGCTTTGCCCGTTGGGAGAAAGCCATTGCCGACGACTACGCGCGCAAAACGTTCGGGTTGCTCACCGACCATGCGCAGCCCGATGAGAGAACCCCAGTCTTGGACAAAGAGGTTGATCTCCGTGAGCTCGAGCTCGTCGAAGAGTGCACCCATCCAGGTCACGTGCCGCTCGTAGGAGTGGTCGCGCACCTTCGACGGTTTTGATGAGCGCCCGAAGCCGATGAGGTCCGGCGCGATGACTCGATAGCCCGCCTCAAGGAAGACCGGGATCATCTTTCGATAGAGGTAGGACCAGGTGGGCTCGCCGTGGAGCAGCACAACGACCTCGCCGTCTCGTGGACCTTCGTCGATGAAGTGCATCTTGAGACCGCTGGGGTCGACTACGCGGAAGTGTGGCGCGTAGGGGAAGTCCTCAAGAGACTCGAAGCGGCTTGCGGGGGTGTCGTAGAAGTTCACGCGCCGCGACCCTCGAGGTAGCGAGCGATGAGCGCGCGTGTTGAGTCGTCATGCGGTGATGCGGCGCCGCCCTCCAGCTCGCCGAGGATCGTCATCGCCAGCTTCTTTCCGAGCTCGACGCCCCACTGGTCAAACGAGTTCACGTTCCAGACGATGCCCTGGACGAAGATCTTGTGTTCGTAGAGCGCCGTAAGGGTGCCCAAGGTCCGTGGGGTCACCGCATCCAAAAGGAAGGTGGTGCTGGGCCGGTTTCCGGGGAAAACACGGTGGGTGACGCCGGCGTCATCGAGCTCGGGGTTGGCCGTTCGTACTTGGTCGGCGCTCCGACCGCGCATGAGCGCCTCACTTTGAGCGAAGAGGTTTGCCATTAGAATGTCGTGGTGTCGGCCCTTGGCGTTGTGGCTCTTGATCGCGCCGACGAAGTCACAGGGGACCAGTCGCGTGCCTTGGTGGATGAGCTGGTAGAATGCGTGCTGGCCGTTTGTGCCAGGCTCGCCCCAGATGATGGGCCCCGTCACGTAGTCTTCGATGAGCTCACCCTCGCGCGTGACGCGCTTGCCGTTGCTCTCCATGTCCCCTTGCTGAAAGTAGGCGGCGAAGCGATGAAGGTATTGATCGTAAGGGAGAATCGCGTGGGAGTGGGCGTTCCAGAAGTTGGTGTACCAGATGCCCAGCATCGCCATGAGCACAGGAATATTCGTCTCGATGGGGGAAGTGCGGAAGTGCTCGTCGGCGATAAACGCGCCCTCGAGTAGCTCATCGAAGTTGTCCGGGCCGATGGCGAGCATAATGCTCATCCCGATGGCGCTCCAAAGGCTGTAGCGGCCGCCGACCCAGTTCCAGAACGGGAACATATTGTCTGGGTCGATGCCAAACGCCGCGACCTTGTCTTTGCTCGTCGAGAGCGCGACGAAGTGAGCGCTCACCGCAGATTCGTCTCCGAGCCGTTCGATGAGCCACGAGCGCGCGCTCGTGGCGTTGGTGATGGTTTCGATGGTGGTGAAAGTCTTCGATGCGACGCAAAAGAGCGTGCGCTCGGGGTCGACAACCTTGAGCACTTCGGCGAGGTCAGTGCCGTCGATGTTGCTTACGTAGTGCGGTCGAAGGCCATCCACGAAGGGCTTGAGTGCTTCGGTGACCATCACGGGGCCAAGGTCGGATCCTCCGATGCCGATGTTGACGACGTCCGTAAACGTCTTGCCGGTATGTCCCGTACGCTCGCCGCTTCGGACTCCCTCGCAGAAGGAGCGCATCTTTGCCAGGACTTCGCGAACGTCGGGCATGACGTCTTCGCCATCGACGACGACGGAGCGCTCGGAGCGATTGCGCAGGGCGACGTGAAGCACGGGGCGACCTTCGGTGAGGTTGATGGCCTCTCCGCCGAACATCTTCTCGATGAACTCCGGTACCTTCGATTCACGCGCGAGTTCGAAGAGCGCCGACAGGGTGTCCTCTGTGGCGATATGTTTGGAAAAGTCAGCGACGATACCTGGGAGTTCGCGCGTCAACTTGGCGGCACGGCCTGGCTCTTTCTCGAAGAGGTCGCGCATATGAGCGTTGCTCATCTCGCTGCGGTGCTGCTCAAGTGCTTTCCAGGAAGGGCGCTTTGTGATGCTCATCGGCGAAGCCTAGAGCACATCGCATTTTTTCGCACGGGCCGCTTTGGGCGGCCCTCGGACCGTGGTTACTCGCCGACTTGAATGCCGAGCTGAGAGAAGAGGAACGCGAATACGTCCGTGTATTCTTCGATCTCTTCGCTGAGTGCCGTGCCCATTCCGTGGCCCGACGTGGCGCTCGTGCGCAGGAGGATTGGGGTGTCGGCAGCGTTCGCCGCTTGGAGACGCGCGGTCATCTTTCGCGAGTGCCAAGGCTCCACGCGGGGGTCGTTGGCGCCGGTGAGAAAGAGCGTCGCTGGGTAGGCCGTTCCGTCGGTAACATTGTGGTAGGGCGAGTAGGCATGCAGCGCTTGAAAATGCTCTTCGTTCGTGACGGTGCCGAACTCGCTGACGTTGAACGCACCGTTGGGTGAGAGCTCGACACGGAGCATGTCGTAGATGCCCACGTAGGAGACGACGACGTGGGCGAGCTCCGGGTTTTGCACCATCGTCGCACCCATCAATAGCCCTCCGTTGCTGCCGCCGATGATGCCGAGGCGTTCACTGGAGGTGTACCGCCGCTCAACGAGGTGACGAAGCACCGCGGAGAAGTCATCGAAGACGTTTTGTTTGTGTGTGAGGTTGCCGGCTTCATGCCAAGCCGCGCCAAACTCTCCGCCGCCTCTGAGGTTGGCGACGACGTAGATCGCGCCGTTGTCCATGTAGAGGCTGTTGAGGGCGCGGAAGCGAGGGACGATGTTCACGCCGTATCCGCCGTATCCGTTGACGACGCAAGGGTTGGTGCCGTCGAGCTCCGTGCCACGTCGCATGATGATATTGAGAGGTACCTCGGTGCCGTCGGCGCTCGTCGCCATCTCGCGACGAACTTCCCACTCGCTGGCGTCGACGGCGCTGGTCTCACGCAACGGAGTGTCCACGACTTCGCCTGTGGCGGGGTTGAGGAGCTTCCACGAGGACGCTTGCACGAAGGACTCCGTGCGGAAGAGGATGGAGCCGTCCCGGAGGGACGTCATGGAACGAATCGCGCTCACGGGAGCGAGGCTCGGTGCCGTCTGGATTCGTCCGCGGTGGTCGTAGAGGCGTAGTTCGCTTGGGCCGCCGGTTTGATACGTGACCACGAGACGGTCCGCCGTCGGGACGACCGTCGGCGGGCCCCAGAAATCTGTGACGATGGTGTCTTCGCCCTCGGGGACTACGAGAGTGGCCCGCTGGAGGTTCGGTCGGCGCACAGAGGTGCGAACGATCTTGCCACGCGGCGCTTCGTTTCGAGAGACGACGTAGAGGTCGTTGCCGGGGCGCCCACGGGCATCGAGGGGGCCGAAAGTCGCCTGCACAACCTCGTCGTCGAAGGTGCTGAACTGAGTCCAGCGTCCGTTCGTTTCGCGGAGGTACATCGCGAACTCGCCCCCGTCGCCATTCTGCACGGTGGCGAGGAGTCGTCCGCTCTCGGGCTGCAGCTGAAGCTGAATCTCCGCGATGCGTGGAAAGTCCCTGCCGATCTCGTAGACATCTTCACTCACCGGCTGCCCGATCTCGTGGCGCCAGAGTTGCTGATAGAAGTTCGCATCTTCCGCTGGACGTTCGTCGCCTCGTGGGTAGCGGGTGTAGAAGAAGCCTGAGCTGTCAGCGAACCAAGCCAGGTCGCCGCCGGCGGTGCCGCCGTTTACGTACTCGATGATCTCTCCGGTGCGCTCGCCGGTCTCGACGTTGAAGATGTGCACGTCGCCCTTTTCACTGCCACCACGCGAGAGGGAGACCGCGAGTAGTGAGCCATCGTGAGAGGGGATGAACCAGTCGATGGCGATGGCGCCGTCGGCGTCCATGGAGGAGGGGTCGACGAGGGTGCGTGCAGAGTCCGCCGCGTCGAGAGAGTCCATGACGACGATGAAGGGTTGCTCCGCCGGAGGTCGATGCTCAAGGGCGAAGATTTTGCCGCCTGCCTCGGCGAGTCCTCGATGGGTCCGGCTTGGCGCGGCGAGGATCTCTTGGACACGCCCGCGGATCGCGTCGATGCCAGGAAGTGCCGCGAGGTGGGCCCGAGCGACGCGGTTTTGACCGTCGTTCCAGCTCTGCACATCTGCATCTTCTGGGTCTTCGAGCCACTGATACGCGTCGACTACGTCGACCTCGTGGTACCGGTTGGTGACCGGGCGGACGTCAGCGACGGGGGCTGTCTCGGGGGCTGTCTCGGCGGCCATAGGCGCTTCGTCGTTTGCCGGAGGGGCGGTCGGAGGTGGAGCGACGGCGCTCGAGCTGCCGCATGCCGCGAGAAGGAGGAGGCCGAGACGTTTACTTCGCATGGGCCCCGCATATCGCGAGTGAGCCCGGCGTGCACGCCGGCCAATCATGGCCGTTCAAGTTTCCGAGAAGAGGTCACCCAGAGATGTGAGGTCTTCTTCGATGGTCCCCTGTTTGGTCTGCGGGAGGAGCAGCACCGCGCGCCCAGGCCCGATGCGGACGTTGCTGAGGCCAAGGGCGCCGTGGGTGAGCCCTTTCGCGTGAAGCGCGCTCAGGGCTGCTTTGACTTCGCGGCCGACGCGGAGGCGTTGCGCGTCGCTCAGTTCGGCGCGGAGGAGCGACTCCCCCCGAGGCGACTCCAGAACGGCGCGTTCTCGTTCATTGTCCACATCAAAGACCGCTTGGAGATGCGGGTGGTCGACTTGTGCGAGTGAGCGGAGGAACTGGCTGCGTTCTGCGCCGCAAGGCTCGATGCGCACAGTCCGACCCAGGAGCGAGTCCTCCGCCAAGTACGCGCCGCCTTCTCGTGCCTCGATCAGTACGTAGCGCTCCGTCTCTGGTTTCGGCGCGATAGGGCGCTCCGAAGGCGCAGATGCTCGCTTGCCGAGATCGACCGCGGCTTGGACGGCGTCATGATCCGGGTCCCGCCAGTCGATGGCCTCCATGGTCTGCAGAACGGCTTCGACGCTCGGTGGACGCACGGTGAGTTCCTTGGCCAGGAGCTGATCGAAGAGCGCGTCGAAGCGCGAGCCGACGTCGGGGCGCAGTTCCGACACGCGGCGCGGCGTTTCGTTCAGGTGGGCGCTTACAAAGTCGGTGCCCTTGAAGGGGATCGCTCCCGTCAGCATTCGAAAAAGAATGATGCCGAAGGCGTATAGATCAGTGCCTGCTCTCGGCTTCTCTCGCCCGGTGATCTGTTCCGGCGCCATGTACGCAAGGGTGCCCATCATCGCTCCGGTGAGCGTGCTGCTCTGGTCTTGCAGGTGAGCAACACCAAAGTCGCCGATCTTCACATCGCCCGCAGCGCCGAAAAAGACATTCGCAGGCTTGAGATCGCGATGAATCACCCCGCGCCGGTGAACGGCTTCGAGCCCTTTGAGCATCGACAGAGAGACGCTCTGTGCCGTTTCCAGGGGCAGACGTGCGTCGTGCTCAAGGCGGTCTTCGAGAGTGCCACCGGCCATGAATTCCATGACGAGGAAAGGGCCGTCCGGGTTGAACTCAAAAACGCGAACGACGTTAGGGTGGTGAATCCCCGCGGCGACATGGGCCTCCTGCGCGAAACGCCGGTAGCTGTCTCGTCCACGTGCGCCGGCGGCGACGTTCAGAACCTTGATGGCGACGGCGCGCTCGTAGAAACCGTCGTGGCCGAGAAGCACGCGTCCACTGCCGCCGGCGCCGAGGGTTCGTGCGATGCGGTAGCGACCCGCCAAGAGCTCGTTGGCTTCGCCGCCTTTGGAGAGACCCGCGAGCCCGCGTTCATCGCCGAAGGCACTCTTGAGAAACTCGGGCACGGTGAGGACGGTGTCCTCGTTGGGAATCCGCGAGAGCGCAGCGCTCGCAGCCTGGTCCATGTTGAGCGCGTCGAAGCAGGCCACCAGAAGGGGAAGGGCACGGGCTTCGTACTCGGACGATTCTGCTGCGCGTTGAAGGGCGCGCGCGGCGTGGTCCCATCGGGCGAACTTGACGAGGATCTGCCCAAGACGAAGGGCGGCGTCGGCGTCATGGGGGTCTTCTTTGAGGCGACGCTCGTAGAGCATCCCGGCCTCTCGGCTGCGCCCGTTTCGCTCTTCGCAGCGCGCCGCATCGGAGAGATCGCCGGCGCGGGTGAAGAGCCGGGCCGCGCTATCAAGGTCCCCTGCGGCTTCGCGAAGTCTCGCCGCGTCGCTGAGGCGTCCTTTGGACTCCGCGAAGCGCGCGGCCTCGAGGGCGTCGTCGGGGCGCCCCGCCAAGGTGTCAGCGAGCGCGGCATGAATGTCGCGCGCGTCGCCTTCAAGAGCGCAGCGATAGGCCAGAGCGAAGAGGCCTGCGTTGCGCGCGATCTCCGCGGCTTTTTGCCACTTCCACACCGACGCCAGCAGCTCTGCCGCCTCTTTGGGGCGGTCTTGCCCCAGCAGAATGGCGGCGGCTTCTTCGTAACGTCCTTCTTTTCGAAGTCGCTCAAGCTCGGCATGGGTGTCGCTCATCGGTTGCCCACAGAGTCTGCCTTCATTCGCTCTCGTCGGCTGCTGCGCTCTCGTCGGCTGCTTCGCTCTCTTCGGCGCTCACGTTCTCCAGGGCGCTCGTCGCGGCATACTGCTCGGCTCGCGCCTTGGAGCTTCCGCTTCCTCGGGCAAGGATCTTGCCATCGGCGAGGACGGCGACGTGAAACGTGCGCGCGTGGTCCGGTCCGCTGGTCTCCAGGAGTTGATAGCGGGGTGTCACGGATTGAGTCCGCTGCATCAGCTCCTGCAAACGAGACTTTGCGTCGCGTTCGGCACTTACGTCTTGGAGACGCGGGTCGAAGAGTCGGCGTACCACTTCCCGCGCGTCGGCGTACCCAGCGTCCAAGAGAAGCGCGCCAACGAGGGCCTCGAATGCGGAACACAAGAGCCGCGCCTTCTCACGACCTCCGGACCGCTCTTCCCCCTTTCCGAGACGAAGCGCCGCGCCGATATCGAGTTCGTCCGCAACGGAGCGGAGACCCGCTTCGCAAACGAGCTCCGCACGAAGCCGAGTGAGTTCGCCTTCGGACGCCTTCGGGCGCGTGGCGAAGAGCAGCTCAGCGGTGATCATTCCCAAAGCGGCGTCACCCAGAAACTCCAGTCGCTCGTTGTCCGCGTCGATGGCAGCGTGCTCGTTGCGGTACGAGCGGTGCGTCATCGCCGTCAGCAGGAGCTCTTGAGAGTTGAAGGTGTACTCAAGGGAGTCTTCGAGGGGATGCGTTTTGCGAGCGGGCTTCGTGGACACGACGAGGCACCGTAGCAGGTCGCTGCGGTCTTGGAAGTACAGATGAGGTTAGCCCGGTAGCGGGTCAGCTCTCGCGCTGCCGGATAGTGGCGCACAGTCCAGGACGTTCATCGGGACCTTCTCCGCGTGCGAAGACTAAGTCCAGGGCGTGGTGCTCAGCGACCTCTCGCGTGATGGCGATGCCGAGCCCCTGGCCTTCCGGGTTTCGAGAGCGGGCTTCTTCTGAACGAAAACGCGCCTCGCCGAGTCTCGTGAGGTCTTCGTCGCTAACCCCTGGGCCGTCGTCGAGGACTTTGAACTCCCAGCGTTCTGCGTCGCTGAGGACCACGGCGACATGACCGCCCTCCGAACCATAACGAACGGCGTTGTGCACGAGGTTGCTCATCGCGCGTTCTAAGAGCGTTGGGTCGGCGTTGACGTAGAGCGGCGCTTGAGGAGTCGCGTGGTTCAAGGCAATGCCTTTGGCGCGGGCGATGGGGGCGTGGCGTGCCACAACACGTTCGACGAGCTCGCCGAGGTCGACCCCGTCCACTCTGCGAACCGGGATGGCTCCCTCAAGGCGTGCCGCGGCGCTGAGGTTCTGCAAGAGCGAAGCGATATAGTGCGACTCCTCCAAGGCGCGGCGCGTGTCTTCGCCGGGCTGCACTCCGTCCAAGTTGATGAGGTGCCCTTGGAGAACCGTGAGTGGAATCATCACGTCATGCATGGTGTTGGCGACGTAGCGAGACAGCGCGGCGTCGCGCTTCGCCAGCGCCTCGACCTTGTCCTGGAGAGCAGTGCGATCGGCCTCGATCACCTTGGAGAGCTCCGCGATTTCATCGTCGCCGGGCTGTCGAATCGATCCTGCACCTTCCACTGCGCGCCGGAGACGACGGATGCGGCGAACCATAGGGCCGGCGGCGAGGAGGGCGATGAACGCCGCCACGAGGGCGGGGACGAGAGCTAGTAGAAACCCGAGGCCGGGTTGTTGAGGTTCCGGGCGCTGCACCACGATGACGCTGCAGCGTCCTTCTCCTACGCGGAGAGCGAGGACGCGACGGCCGCCATTGTCGCTGACGTGGGAAGCCGTGTCGGATTCGTGCAGCCCCGCGACGAGTTCCGGTTCGAGAGGCCGGAAGATGGGCATCGAAGGGGAGAGGTCTTCGTCATAGAAGCGAACGCGGGTGGGCCGAGGAGCGCGTCGCCGTCGGCCTCTCCGCCCACCGAACCGTCCGTCTTCGCAGCGCTCCTGGAGCGAGGCGTGCTGATCGCGCGCGGATTGCACCATCGCCTCGACGGCGACGGTGTGAGCGAACCAGGCGCCGGCGGCGTAGACGAGCAGCGTGATGGGAATGACGGAGAGCGCGAGGGTGAGCGCCAACTTTCCGCGGAGCTTCACGCTTCCGGGCCCGCGGTCTCAAGCTTGTAGCCGATACCCCAGACGGTCTTCAGCTGTGCCGCCGCGCCGCCAAGCTTCTTCCGGAGACGTGAGATGTGCACATCCAAGGTACGCTGTCCGCCCTCGTGTCCGGGGTCCAGGGCCGCATCGACGAGGGCCGCGCGGGTCATCGCGGAGGATGGGCGGCGCATCAGCGCCAAGAGGATCTCGAACTCAGCGGTGGTGAGCTCGATCTCTTCGCCGCTCACGCTCACCCGACGTGCATCTTCGTCGAGGGTGATGGCGCCCACCACGAGTTCGTTCGTCTCGCGTTCAAAGAGCGGGCGGCGGAGTCGGGCCGCGACGCGAGCGAGGAGTTCCTCGGGCCAGAACGGCTTGGTGAGGTAGTCGTCGGCGCCAAGCTGGAGCGCGCGCACTTTGTCGGAGGTGTCCGAACGGGCGCTTAGGATCAGGGCGGGAACGTCTGAACGCCGCCGGTAGGCCTTGAGAATGTCGAGGCCGTAGGTGCCCGGAAGCATCAGGTCGAGAACCACAAGCCGGACGTTTGAGAGGTCGGCATCTCGCGCTTTGTCCCCGTGGCGAAACCACTCCACTTCGTAGCCGGCGTCCGTGAGGGTTTTGACGATCTGAGCGCCAAGCGCTTCGTCGTCTTCGGCGAGAAGAATCATGAGAGGACATCCGCGAGCATGGGGCCGCGACCAGAGCGCAGCGCGATGGTGCGCTCTACAAAGACGCGCAGAAGATTCTCGAGTGCCAGCGCATCGGGACCGGACCCAAGAGCACGAAGCGCGCGAGCAACGGCTTCAAGTGTGCAGAGCCGGCCCTCGCGGCGCCCTTGCCGAAGCGGGTACGCGGAGGGAGCGTCCGTGGGGAGGGAGACGAGGGGAAGAGCGAGCAAAGGAAGACTCCTCACGTGGGCCTTGGCCCGTCGCCAAGTCCCGTCGACGACGATGATAGGTGCGCCCGCGTCTGCTGGGGAGAGTCTCCTCGCCGCGCCGGGGAACAGAAGGAGTGCGCCGTCTGGAACAGCCTTGGGTCGCCCCACGGTCCAGCTGCCGCCGAGTGCTGTGCGCGCGAGCCAGCCAGTGTTTGTGGTGCGGCGCTCCTCCTCAGGGTCGACGACGAAGTGAAAAGGCGAAGGCGGCTTCAGATGCGGGAGGATATCGCACATACACGTCGTGAGACGCGAACGACACGTGATACATCGCGCGCCCCGCATGCCCCGAGCCCCTTGTCGCTTCGGGTGCTCGGCGTTCCTTCGTTTTTCCTTTTCCTCCTCCATTTGCCGGCAGACCGTACTCCATTCGATTCCCCTTCGCATGGCGTGAATACGGATGTCTGGTGCGTCCAATCTTCCAGCGTGATTAGGGCATCGCGGAATCATCGTTTATGCTTGGAGGGCCAGCGTGCGCCATCAGGAGTAATCGAATGCGCGCCTTTCTCATTGCCCTCGCCATTCTCAACTTTTCAGGAAATACGTTCGCGTCGGGACCAAGCCTCGACGTCATCGCCACAGAAGCGTTCAGCCTCTATCCAACGGTGTCGACGGACCTGACGTTTGAGAGTGCGCGATCCCAGCTTGGCTGGGGGAGCTTCGACCTGACGGCGGTGCCGGAGGTCGACGAGATTCGCGTCGATCTCGTGATCGGTGTGCCCGCGGCGGAGGTGGCCTGGGGCGAGTGCAAGGTCTTGGAGCTCGTTGGCGCTCATTCACGTGTGGCTCGTTCCGCCGACTGGGCGGGAGTGCCGATGGCGAACGGAGTCTTCGATTCGCTGCGCGGCCGCCTCACCATTCAAGACATTCGAAGCCTCGCGCGAGGGCAGACCTCCTTCGCCGATGTTTGCGGAGAACGCGTGTTCTTCGACGACGAGGCCCGCCAGTCCATGCTCCGCTTCGTCGAGACCTTCGACGAACTTGCCCTGACCACCGGTGAGAGCGCGCCTTCGCCGCCGCTAGAGCTCGGGCCCGACCACGACTTCTTTCCCGAGGCTCCTCTTCTCTTTCCGTTTCCGGCCTAGCTTGTCTATCACACGCGCCACAACTCGCTCACTCGCGAAGAAAGGGGCGAAGGCGACGAAGGTGAGCTGGAAGGCAAAGCCGATGGCCATGAGCGCCAGTACCCCGAGGTGGAAGCCCCACACGAGCACCGCCCAGACTTTGCCGAAGCCGCGGTGGAGCACGGCGACGGGAGCAGCGACTTCGAGGAATAGGCTCAGCCACGCCATGCCACTGAACATGCCGGCGTAGGGAAGGAGCGCGGCGCCAATGGGCGAGTAGACGCTGCCGAGTTCCAGCTTTCGCACGTTGTCGAAGGCGACGTAGTTCCGGAGCGTGTCGCCCTGGGCGAAGTCGAAGCCGCTGTTTCGAAGCTTCGCGATGCCGGCGATGAGATACGCCGCCGCGCAGACCATGCACATGAGGCGAATCATCCAGCCATAGCGACCTTCACGTTCACGAGCCGCGAGTTCGTCCGGTGCGCGGGGACTTCGGCGGGCATCGAAGCTGAACGCGTCCGCCGCCGGGACAAGAGCGAGGCAGCCGACGTACAGCACGAAGAGGTTGTCCGTGTGGAGGATCTTTCCCCAGGAATTGCTGTGCGTGAGAACGAAGAGCAAGCCCGCAGCGTAGAGCGGCGCGAGCAAACGGAAACGCCAGCCGAGGAGAAATGCAAAGCTCAACAAGACGGTGATCAGCACGACGCCTTGGTAGAGCGCTGGGAGCAGCGGGGCGTCAGACCAGGCGACGATTCCGACGGGAAGGAATCGGTCCAAGTCGTCGAGGCCGTAGCTCCAAAGGTGAGGGAGCCGAATGCACAAGTAGAGCGAGCCGTAGAGGCCGACGAGAATCCGCAGGCTGGCCAGGCGCGTCGCCGGTGCCGCGTCGAAGAACCAATCGCTGAGCCGCTTCAAGGCGCGACCTCGCAGCGCGCGTGGATGACGTGCTCTTGGAGAGAGTCCTGTGGGTCTTCGCTGGCGAAGTACACAACCGTGTCCCAGGTGTCCGTCGCGAGTTCCACCTCGGCGTAGTCTTCGCCGGCGGCTCGGATGCGCCCGGCGACCTCTGCGCAGAACGCGTCTGCACCATGCTGAACGCCGATCTCGATAGTCCGCAGAGACTGGAGCACCTCGCGGTTACCGGCGCTGAGCATAGGTGAGAGAGGCTCGCGCGAGCCATCTGCGCGAACGCCAACGGCGTGCATGAGCGTCAGAACTGGGCTTGGGCGTCCATGAGAGAACATCGGGTAACTGGACAGCGGAAACGAATCTTCGTGGGGTTCCCAGCTAACGGGAACGAACACGATGGCGAGGAGCGCCAGCGCAAAAAGGACCGCCGCGACACGCCAGCCGCGCGACCTTTGGGGATTCTCTACTGGTTCTTTCGTAACCATCGGCGGCGAATATGACCGGAGTTCAGGAAGCCCCAGAGGGCGCCGACGACGAGACCACCGGAGTGGCCCCAGTTGGCCACGGGCATGAAGCCGGCGAAGCAAAGCACGTAGAATCCAAGCATCCACATGACGGTTGTTTTAGGGAGCGCCAAGGGAAACGCCGGGTCGTAGCGCCCGCGGATCCAAATATAGCCAAAGAGACCGTAGACAACCCCGGAGAGTCCACCGAAGTACACGCCGCCGAAGTAAAACTGCGGGAACGCGCCTGCGAGGTGCGTGACGACGAAGAAGCACACGAGCCACAGGCTGGAGTGAACACGTTCAAGGCTGGCGGCGAGATCCTTCCACCACCACAGGTTGAAGAGAATATGAAAGATGCTGAGATGCACAAACGCAGGGGAGAGGATGCGCCAGACCTCACCGTTTTCCCATGTCGCGACGAGCCACGCCGTCTTCGTGTAGAACACGCCCCCTTGAAGAATGGGGACCGACGCGAACCAAAAGTGCTGAACGGCGGCCCGATCGTCTCCGAGCTCCGTGACGAACGCGATGCACGCGCAGATGCCGATCACGGCGATGGTGATCGGCCCCATGCCGTCGGCTTTGAAGGTGTCCCGCGCTTTCATGACGCGGTGACGGCTCTTCTTCTCGCGGACCTTCTCCTTTTTGCGGAGCGCCGAGGCGCTCTCTTTCAGCTTGGAGAACCGGGCGTCATTTGGGTCTTTAAGAAAGACCTCGAGGATCGCCTTCGCGGCGTCGAGGTCATCGTCATTCTCGACCCATACATGGAACGAGCCGTCCTTGCTCTCGCGCAACGATGCTCCGATGGAATCACCGTAGAGCGCTTCCGAAAAGCGCTCGGCGTCCTTCTCGGACTCAAAGGCATGGAGCATGCGCATGCCGAGGTCATAGCGCAGATGCGCTCCTCGTCGATCGGCTAGGTCACAGAGGCCCTCACGTCTCGGGTTTTAGAAGAGGAGCGTATGACTCATCTCGATCGCGACAGATATCGGCGAGTACGCCTTCCAATCGCCCTTGGCCTTCGCGTCGCAACGTCGCGGCGTTGGTTTCCGCCACCCGTTCGTGAAGCGGAGGCTTTGAGGGAGGGGCCGAGAGGATCGACGCAAAGTCGACGTTCTCAAGGTCGATGAAACCCGTACCGGAGTCTGAGCCGCTTCGAACCGAGTCAAGGACGCTCCGTCGCACCATTTGGATCGTCGGGTCGGGAGAGCGTCGAACGAAGGGGAGGGCGCGGGCGGCGCTCGAGTCATTAAAGGGCGCGCTGGGGTGAAACGCGGCGAGGGCCATCGGAGGAGAGCCGTCGTAGACTTCTGCGTACTCTTCCCGAAGCGTCGCGGTGAGCTGCTCGAACGCCTTACGCTCCATGTCGAGCGCCGGAAAGAGAATGAACGTCACCTCGTAGGTTTCGTCCTCGCCGAGCTCTTTCATGGCGTCGAGGATCGGCGCGCGCGTGTCGCCTTCGGCGTAGAGGAGCACACGCGTCGCCGTCCGGCCCTCCACGCGTGCCTTCTTTGCCCACGGACAGAATCCAAAGCCCTCCACAAACTCAACGCTGAAACGTTCGTGGATTCGCCGCGCTTCGGTGATGAGCGCGTCCAGGTGTTCGGGTTTCACCCCCCGATGGTATCTCAGCTCCTCGAAAGTGGGCGATCTTGTTCAGGCCGCTTCTGAACGTTGCCTCCGCTCTTGGTTGGCGGCGCGAAGCACTCGGCGCGAATCCCGTTCCTGCTAGGCTGTGTGCATGGGCCGCCTGACTCGATTGACGTTCGCGCTCGTCGTCGTCGCGTGTGGCGGTGGCGAGGTGTCGAGTCCCCGAGAGCAGCGTCGCGCTACGCCTCCACCGTCCGAAGAGGTGATGGTTCCCGTCGTCGCCGAGACTTCACCGCCTCGCGTTCGTGTCTCATTGCCTCCTCCGATTCGCATCGACGTCAACGCGGAGCGAGCCATCGACGCCGCCGTAGCGGGCGCGCTGGCGGCGGATTCACTGCCCGGTGCCGTCGTGCTCATCGGAGACTCCCAAGGGACACATTTTGCGCGCGCGTATGGTCAGCGTTCCGTTGAACCAACGAGGTCACGCATGAGCCTCGACACGGTCTTTGACCTCGCGTCGCTCACGAAAGTGTTTACGGCCCTCGGTGTTCTACGCCTCGTGGCCGCCGGTCGACTCACCTTGGAAGAGGACTTAGGTCGTCACATCCCGGCCCTTGCAGGCGTGAGCGCCGAGGATCTTCTGCTTCATCGCGCGGGTTTCCCGGCGG
Organism: Polyangiales bacterium; assembly: GCA_045106895.1. Lineage (GTDB taxonomy): Bacteria > Myxococcota_A > Polyangia > Polyangiales > Houyiibacteriaceae > JBCCRV01. The sequence goes on from JBGCFM010000016.1 coordinate 96,635, forward strand.
TGGATGCGCTCGGTGACTACGTCACGGATCGAGATACGAATATCGAACGCATCTTGGCGACGGAGCGAACTCCGCCGGGTGCCTTCCGCTACTCAGACCTCGGCTACATTGCCTTGGGCGAGGTCATCGAGCGCATGAGCGGCAAACCTCTCGATGAAGCGATTCGCGAGCTGGTCTGTGAACCCCTTGGCCTTCAGGCGCGCTTCCGGCCGGAGTTCGACGAACGTATCGCTCCAACGGAGTATGCGCCGCGCCGCGCCGCAGAAGGCGAAGAGCCGCCGATGATTCGCGGCGTGGTACATGATCCACGCGCGTATCGCCTCGGCGGCGTCGCCGGCCACGCCGGACTCTTCGCGAGCGCCTCGGACGTCGCGAAGGTTGCTCGAATGCTCCTCGGCGGCGTCGACGGCTTTCTGCCCGAGGCGCTGCGCCGGCGCATGCTGACGCCCGTGCGCATGGGCGAGGCGGAGCGAACTTTGGGCTTGGATGCCTACGACGGCGGAGTCGCCCACCGCGGCTTCACGGGAACCTTCCTCCACGTCCACGAAGGCCATGGGCGCTTCGCCGTAGTGTTGACTCACGCCGTTCACCCGAGAGCCCAGGGTAACGCGGCTCCGTTGCGCGACGCCATTCGCGCTCTCGCGAATGAAGTCCAGGTCCTCGCCGAGCCCGCGGAACTCGCTTTCGGCATCGATGTCCTTCGGGCGGAGAGCTTTCGCCGCCTCGCGGGGAAACGAGTCGGACTGTTCACGCATGATGCCGCCGTCGCACGAGACGGACAGACCACGCGACGTCTCCTTCAAGACGCCGTCGACCTACGCCTGCTTTTTGCGCCGGAGCACGGCCTAGGCGCGAACCGCGAAGGCGTGATTGCAGACGAGCGCGCAGACGGCGTCGTCATACAGAGCCTCTTTGGGGCAAACCGTGATCCGCGCCCTGAGGCCTTTGAGCGCTTCGATGTGTTGATTGTCGATATTCAAGATGTCGGCGCGCGCTTCTACACATACTTTGCGTCCATGCATCGCCTGCTCCGCGCAGCGGCGCTCGCTGGCACACCCGTTCTCATTCTCGACCGTCCGAACCCGCTTGGCGGCGTCCGCGTTGAAGGGCCCCTCGTCGAGCCTTCCCACGAGACCTTCATCAACCACCACCCGCTGCCGATCTTGCATGGACTCAGCGCGGGGGAGATGGCTCGGCTTCTCGTCGCCGAGGAGGAGCTCGATGTAGACCTCGAGGTCGTCACGATACAAGGCTGGAGCGGCGAGACCTGGCGTGATCTTAACCTCCGCTGGGTGCCCGCCTCGCCGAACCTTCGAACTCTCGACGCCGTGGAGCTCTATCCCGCCGTCGCTCTCGTCGAAGGCGCCAATGTGTCCGTGGGCCGAGGGACAGATACGCCTTTTCAGCTCGTCGGCGCACCCTACGTCGACGCGGAGCGCTTGCTGGCGGCGGTTGTCGCCGCCGGCGGACGCGGCGAAGTCGCGTCCTTCGAGCCCAGCGCGAGGCCGTTTCGAGGCCGCCCGTGCCATGGAGTACGCCTGAGCCCCGACGGCTCATCTCTGGCTCTCGGCTTCGCCATTCTCGGAAGTCTCGCCACCCACCGGCAGTTTCAAGGGGCTCGCACGGCGGGTCTTCTGGCGTCGGATACTGTCCAGCGCGAGGCCCTGCGCGGCCAGGCAGGTCTCGTGGAGAGCTTTCGTCCAGCAGAGCTTGCGTTTGAGGCTCGCCGCGTCCCACATTTGCTGTATGAAAGGCGCTCACAAGAAACGCCGTGAACATTGACTTTCGCGGGGGTTCATGGCCGGATCACCCGGCTCCATCTCCTGGGGCGCCCTTTTCACTATGTCCGCTCTTACCTCGCTGCTCGTTCGGGATCAGAAAGTCCCAGTTCGCAAGATCGAAGAGGCTATTCAGCGTCAGGTCATCGCGGGTGGTGGGTTCGATACGATCCTCCTCGAAGCGAAACTTCTCCCCGAGAATGAGATCGCTTCTTACTGCGCGGCTGTGCACGGGCTTGGTCCGGCCACGCGCGCCGAGTGCATGGATGTTCCGCGGGATGTAATCCGTACGGTGCCCAACGAGGTCGCCGAGCGCCATCGCCTGGTTCCCCTCGACTTCGACGGTCAGCGTCTCATCGTCGCCGTGGACCAACCTCTTCCATTCGAAGTGGACCAGCAGCTTGGCTTCCTTCTGGGCGTCACGGTGGAACAACGCATCGCGCCGGAGATGCGTATCGCCGCGGCGCTGCACCAGCACTTCGGGATCGAAATGGTTCCGCGCATGCGCCGCCTCGCTGAGAAGCAACAGGCGCTCTCCGCTGGCTCGGCGGTTTTTGTCGAACCCCTCGTCACGCCCTCGGAACCAGAGAGCGCTTGGCCCGGCGAGCAAGAAAGCGTCGTCCCGACGAAGCGCTTTGGCACCGTCGACAGCACGCGGGCTCCTTCCAGTGGGCCGGCGAGCGGGCCCAAAGTGACCACGTCACGGACCGTGACTCTCAGTGAGTTCACCCCGCCGCACAGCGTCTCGTCCGTCCCGGATGAACCAGAGGTACTCGATTCTCCGGTTTCACCGGTTGCTCCTGCTACGTCACCGGTTGCTCCCGCCACGCTGCCGGTCTCTTCGCCGCCGGTCTCTTCGCCGCCGGAGGTCGCGGAGCGCTTGAAGCGTCTCAGCGCGCCTCCTCAGCCGTCCCGCATCAGCGTTCCGCAGAGCGAGAGCCTTATTAAGCACCGCGGACCTTTGACGGCGGGCCGCGCAGTCGAGCTCCTCAAAGGAGCGGAAGGCCGAGACGAGATCCTGGAGATCTCCTTCGCGTTCTTCCGTCAGTTCTTCGATGTAAGCGCGATCTTTGTCATCCAAGACGGCGAGGCCGAAGGCCTGGAAATCACCGGACCCGGTGCAGATCTCTCCCGCTTCGAGCGCCTCGGCGTTCCTTTGGACGAGCCGTCGGCGTTTCAGTTTGTGACCGAGGGCGGTGTTCCCTTCGTCGACCGACTCGCGCGCACGGAGCTCGACACGAAGGTCCGTTCGGACATGGCTCGCGTCGACCTGACGCCGGCGCTGCTGCTGCCCATCAAGATTCGCAACCGCGTCGTTCTCATCTTCTACGGCGACCGCTCCGGAGAAACGTTCACGCTGGCTGACATCCCAGAGCCTGTGGCATTCGCACCGCGGGTCACGGAGGCGCTTCAACAGCTAATTCTGCGCCGTAAGTTCCGGCGGGGGAGCGCGGCTCCGACGAAGCAACAGGCGCTAGCGCCTTCTGAGGCTCCCGAAAAGAGCGTCCAGGTAGCTCCAGAGAAGAGCGCCCACGACACGTTGGAGACCGCCGCCCCGGTGCATCTCCTCGATGAGCCTGGGCAGAGTATCCAAGCGCCTGAGGAGCCCAAATACACTGCGCCTGAGCGAGAAGAGGCACCCGTCCTAGCGGAGGACGAGTCGCATGTTCGCTGGTCAGAACCACCTCCACCACCGCCTTCGCGGAAACGTCGTGGCCGCGAGCGGAGCCCGTCTTTTGATGTGCTGGGTGTTCCGCGAAGCGCTCCTCCGCCACCGATGCCGGGTGAGCAGCCCCAGGTGACAGCACCCAGCAATCCACCGTTGACGGACCTGGACGAAGACTTCCCAGAGCTCAGCGTCGACGATCCGCCCGCACCGCGACGCGTCGGTAGTTATGTGATGAAGGGCGGTACCGCGGAGGTTGTCCGCCGGAGCAAGTACACGCCGGACGCGGAGGCTTCGAAGGAAAAGCCGGCGGAGAAGAAAGACTGGCGGAACAGTCCGGACCTCCCTTCGCCGGTTGCGTTTTCACCGCCCGCGCAGAGCCCTGAAGACGACGATGACGGGCCAGAACTCATTGTCGAGAGCGAGCCGAGCGAGCCGAGCGAGCGCGAGAAGCGCGAGAGTGCGTCTCCGATCCCACTGACCTCCACACTGCGCCGGCCCACGAAACCTCGTGACTCCGACGTGGGCGAGGAGATCATCATCACGGAGACAACGCCCGCCGACGGGCTCAGCTCCGACATCAACAAGCTCGACTCCATTCCCCCAGCGACGGCGAGTGCGCGAAAGCGACGGCAGAGCGAATCTACGGCGAGCGTCATCATCGAGATGGATGACAGCATCGAAGCCGTCGTCGAAGACCTGCGTTACAGCGGCCCCGACGAACCCGAAGCCGCGGTCCGAGCCGTTGTCCAGCAGGGGGAAGCCGCGCTGCCGGTGTTGGTTCGAGAGTTTCCAGGGCCCCTCTTCTTTGACCGCACGCAACCCCACCGACGTCTTCCTCGGGGGCGCGATATCTCAGCTGTGGGTCGCGCGATCGCAGCTTTCGGTGACTTGGCGGTCCCGTACGTCGTGTCGCTCCTCGACCACGATGATGCAGATCATCGCTTCTACGCCGTGCTGCTCTCGTCCGAGTTCTCACATGCGCGTCTCGTACAGCCACTTGGCGACCGTATCTTCGACGCCGACCGTGGTGTTGGGACCCTCGCCCTCGACGTCCTACGTACGCTCTTGCCATTCGAGCGAGAGCTTGCAGCCCTGACGGAGCGGCTCCGCGCGGAGGCGAGGATTCCCAGCGCGCTCCTCGACTACCGCGTTACCGCGCTGCGCGCGCTCGGTGAGCTTCGTGACCGCGCAGCGCTCGACATGCTCGCGCTCTTCGTGGAAAGGGAGCGCGAGGAACTCGCTGAGGCGGCGCATCGCTCCCTTGTTCAGATCACCCGGCAAGACTTTGGTGACTCCGTTCCACGTTGGTTGCTCTGGATCGATGACAACAAGGACCGTCATCGTGTGGAGTGGCTTATCGACTCGCTCTCGCACGTGGATGAGACGATGCGGCGTAAGGCTGCGGACGAGCTCAAAGAGCTGACGCACGAGTACTACGGTTACCATCCAGCGCTCTCCAAGAAAGAGCGCGAGATCGCTCAGAAGAAGTACCGTCGGTGGTGGGACTCCGATGGCCGCTACCGCTTCGGTCGTTAGCAAACGACCGAAGCCCGATCGTTCACGCGTTACTCGAAGACCTCGCCGATGTTCTCCTGGCTCGGTTGGTGACCACCTGCGGGCCCCTCCCATCGACGGCGGTCGCGCGTCAGTCGCCAGATTCCGTAGATCAGTGGAGCCGCGATGGCCCAGCCGACGAACATCCACCACAAAGGCATGGGGGTGTCGGTGCCATGGCCGACGTTGAGGGACTCCACGTCGAGCTTGCTTCCGAGCAGCGCGAAGCTGTTGTTGAAGGTGTGGGTGACGACGCAGACCCAGAGGCTGCCGGTGCGTGCGCCGAGCCAAGCAAGGTAGAACCCGAGGGGCAGCACGCCGACGATGTGGTGAGGGTCCATATGAAAGAAGGAGAAGCTCACCGCGGAAATGGTGATCGCTTTCATTCCGAAACCCCAGCTTCGTTGGACGAGTCCGCGAAAGAAGATCTCCTCAGCGAAACCGGGGGTAAGGGCGATGACCGGCCAGAGCATCCAGAAGGAGTTTCCTTCGGCGATGCGCTGCAACGTATCCAAAGCGCCAAACGTCCAGTCCGGGGCCAAGTGCGCCATCGTGCGAACCAGCACATCGGAGGTCGGTCCGAGGGCGATGATGGCAAGAGGCGCGAGAATAAAGACTGGCCAGGGGGCGCCGCGAAACCCGAGGCCTTCGCGAATACTCGTCCGCGTCAGCTTCGCGCTGAGGAGCGCAGCGGCGGTGAGCGACAGGCCTGTGAAGAGCACGCTCATGAGCACCATCGGGTAGCGCGTGACTACTTCCTCGAGCTGAGCTTGGTCGAGGGGGTTTCCACCCTCACTCGTGAGAATGCCGACGGCGATGACCGCGCTTACGATGCCTCCCACCACCAAAGCGACAATGCCGCCGAGGATCGCCCCGAGCGTGGATGCCCATCTGGGAATCGCGCTTCGAAGGCCGTCAGGGGTAGGTACTGGATTTGGTGCGTCGACGCGTTCGCTCATCAGAATACGTAGCGTAGGTAGAACGTACCGTGGACGCCAAGGGCGAGTTCTCCATCGAACCCTTGTAGGTTGGAGTGAACGCGGGCTCCGCCGGCGAGTCCAAAGGAGTGGTGCCGGTTTCGCATATGCCAGTCGAAGCCAAGCTGGCCGCCGTAGATCAAACCCACGCCTTGAGCGTCTTGAAGCCCGTAGGTTCGGAGTACGTCACTCGTCGTCAGACCCAGGCCGACCTCGCCCGCGAGCCACAACGCGGCGCGCGCGCTTACGTTGGCTTGGACGCGGACCTGGCCCAAGAATCCGAGAACATCAAAGACCGTCGGACTCGGAGGGCTCGGGGCACTCGTTCGGTGCAGGGAGCCTTCTACGATGCCGCCAACGGAGAGCCATGGGAGGAACTCGTAGCCGATGTTGAGCTGAAAGAATGGGCCCACGTTTGAAAGACGACCGACGCCTCCAATGAACCCGCGAGCGCCGACCATGCCTTCGATGTAGACGCCGTGTGAGTACAGCTCTCGCGTGACTTGAATCGCTTCCGGCGGCAGGCGCTCCACGTCGAGGCGCGTCGTGTCCGGCGCTTCTGTTTCCTGCGCCCACGAGTCCGTCGGGGTGAGCGTGAAAACAAGCACAAGGGCGATGACGATGGAGCGGGCGCGCTGCACACGACACGCTACCACGCCTGCTACTGACAAACCCAGCATGGGAACCCTCCCTCAGTCCTCTTTTCTGGTAGACTACAAATGTGGGGGACCAGAAAAAAGCCGGCAAAAAGGCGCGCCATCAGACGATGCAGGTCGACGTCGACGAGCTCTACGCGACGCTTGAAGCGCAGGGCGTAAAACCTCCACCCCTGCTTCCTGGGTCATCCCCATCCACGGCGCCGGCCCCCGTCGTCGTACCCCCAGCCGCCGGCATCCCAGAAGAGCCGTCCGGTGGCTTTGGCACAAAAGAATACGTGCTGATCGTGGTCATCGCCATCGTCGCGGCGGCCGCGGCTTGGGGACTCTCGCAGGTCGTCTTCTCCGACCCCGAGCCCGAAGCGGAGCCCGCTGGCACGATGGAACTGGGTCCCATCGAACTTAGCGACTGAGCTTACTCCTCTTCGACGACCAAGCTCGATGGGAAGAAGGCCTCCGGCGTGGGGGCTTCCCATGCGTCGACCTCTTCCACGAGGATTCCACGCTCGTCTCGAACGCGCACAGTCAGTTCCACAAGAACACGCGGCGGCGGAGCGTCGGCTTCGCCGAGAACGACGAGGCCAACGCGAACGCCGGTGAGCGCGGGAACAATGGACGGTACGAAGCGCATCGAGCGCGCATCACTCGCGCTGTGGTTGTCCGGGTGAACAACCTGGTTGGCGTTGCTCGCGCCATTGACGACGGTGGCGAGGTCGACGGCGACTTCGTCGAGGTGCTCTTCGCGGATCGTTCCAAAGCGCCTCTCCTGAGGCTCGAGCTGCACCCGGCGCTCGTATTGGGAGAAGTCCGGAATGATGTCTTCCTCATCGACGATGAATTCTGGGAAGTACTCGTGGAACTCGTTGATGCCGTTGATCACAATGGTGACGTCCGAGCGGGACTCCTCGATGTTGACGAGGACGTAGTCGATCTCCACCTCGTAGTCGCCGCGGGCGACCCAAGGGCGCCTGGCCCAAGGAAGGTCTTCTGCCCCACTGCTCAGCGCTCCAAACTCTTCGCCGGTGGGTGCCTCTAGGGGCAGCATCACGCGCTGCTCAGCAATGTACATGGCCGCGTCTTCAACAACGACGGCCGCTGGCGTTTCCTCCGTGAGGGCAAACGCAAAGAAGCCGTCCTCGCCGATGTGAACGCGGTTGGAGCATGCCGAGAGCAGCAGCCCTGCTGTGAGCAAGGCCGAGTACAGGAGAGAGCGCATGCTCCAAAGATAACGGGTCGTCGTTCGAAATGCGACGTCGTCGCTTGAAGTCGTGCTTAGAAGTCGCGCTTAGAAGTAGAGCGTGCCGCCCAGACGGGGGATAAGGAGAATGTCGGTCCCGTCGAGGACGCTCTCCGTTGCTGCGGCGATGCCGAAGTTGGCGACGACGTCGACTGCCGCCTCAAGTCCGACGGTCTGCGAGAGCTCAACCGCAAGGCCGACGGTGCCGCTAGCCGCTGGGTTGAAGTCATATTCAATGGAGCCGCCGCCCTCCTCGGTGACAAAGCCCCAGAAGTTCCCGCGGAACGCGACCGCCACAAAGGGGAGAAAGCGCGAGGGGTTGAGGAACTGAAGGCGAGCCCCGATCGAAAAGTGAAACGAGGTGATACGACTGATCGCGCCGCCATCAATGGGCGGAAAAACCGCGGACGAAAGGTTGGTTTGAACACCGATGTGAACTTCGGGAACGAGCATCCCAAACTCCCAACCAAAGCGGCCCCCAATGCCAATGCCGAAGCCAGGTTCCCAGCTCCTGCCTGTGACCACGTCCGTCGGGTCGGTCAAAAAGAGCGGCACTGTCAGGTAGACGCCCGACTGGCGAGCTCCGCGTTCCGCGACCGCTGGCTGCGCCGCCTGGGGCTCAGCCTGGTATTGCTGCTGCTGCTGGTTTTGCTGAACCCCCGTTCCGTCGTCTTGAATGAAGACGTCTTGCTGCGCGGAAGCCGAAACAGCGAAGAGAAGAATGGCGGAGGTGAGAAGCGCTCGGGTCATAGTGTTACCTGTGGTTTACACAAAGAAGTGGGCAGGGCGTAGAAAGCGACGAGATCACGTTGGTGAACATTCATCGCTCTCTGACTAGAGCAAGAAGCGCGCCTGAGTGAGGCTTAGCTCGATCAGCGACTGCAGACGGGTCGCGCCATGGCTTCCGGCGCGCCTTCGCAGCGAGGAAGGCCGTCGGCCGTGTCACAGGTCAGGACGCCGCTTGAACACGCAGGAGTAGGCGCGACAACGCATTCGACGGAATCAAAGTCCGGGGTGAGGCACTCGGCTGCGAAGCGGTCATCCTCTGCATCCCCTTCGGTCTCAATAACACGGCAAGAGGGCTGACAACCCTCGCCTTCGTAGCGGTTCACATCGGAAGCGCAGGCGACAAAGAGAAGGGAGAAGCAGCAGATAAGGGTGAAGCGCATGGGTATTCCTCAAAAACACGTGGCTCAAGCCACGGAGTGGGGATTACCCCATTGCTCTCGGCTCCGCCAGTGCTCAGGAAGGGGTAGTTTCTGCCGGAGTCTATCGCCTAGGCGGAGTTCTCCTAGATCGGGGGGACTTCTCGCGGTCCAATGACCATTTCACCAATTTGGTAGCCGCCCTTCACCACAACCAGCAGAAGCAGGTGGGTGCCGGCGGAATCCACGTGAAACGTGTGGTCCGCTGCGGGCGTTCCGTGGAGCACTTCGCCTGGGCCAAATCGCTCTTGGGTCAAAGAGTCGATGTAGGTTCCCTGCATGACGAGAACTTGCTCCTCGCCCAAGTGGCTATGCGCAGGCAGCTCGGCCTGACGATCCACTCGGACGAACCCACGAACATGTCCGTCTGTTTTGGGCCCACCTGGAAGCCAACAAAACTCGACGCCGGGAAGCTCTTCGGCGAAGGAGTCTTTGCTGTCGACGCGATCGAGGAGCACACGTGTCTTGTCGAGGCTCAAATCCAACATGCTCGACGCCACCTCGGCGAAGCGCTCGAATCGTCCCTCAAGGACCGCCGCCTTGAGCAGGCGACCTCGCAGGCCTTCGCTCGGGGAAGGGCGAGGCTCGGCGGCATCCGGCAGTTCGACATCTGCGCCGGCGCCGCCTTGAAGAGCTTTCTTGAGAAGGTCGCTCATGGCGCGCCTCCATCGCTCGCGTCAACGAGCGCGCTGCGCAGTTTGGACAGAGCCGCGGCGGTTCGCGACTTCACGGTACCCAAAGGAATCGCGAGCGCTTCGCTGATCTCCGGTCCACTCAAACCTTCGATGTACGCCAGCACGACGACTTCTCGCTGGCCGCTGGGGAGTGAATGAAGTGCGAAGTCTAGATTGTCGGCGTCGAGAGAAGGACGCATCTCCGTCGCGCCCATATGCGCCTCGTTCAACTCCTGGCCGCGGCGACGCGGGGAGCGAAGGCGGTCTAGGCAACGAGAACGAACACGCATAGCCACCCAGGTACGAACGGAACCACGTGTTGGATCGAAATCGCCGGCTTTCTTCCAAACTTCAACGAAGACATCGTGAAGCAGGTCTTCGGCGTCGCTCTCGGAGCTCAGCATTCGTCGGGCGATCGCGAGCAGACGAGGCCCGTGCACGTCGTAGAGGCTACCCAGTGCCTCCTGGTCGCCGCGTGCGATTCGTCGCAAAAGCTCGATGTCCGAGATCACGCGTGAAGGTTCGTACAAAGCGAGGGCGGTGGCAAGGGAGACACGTTAGCGGAGGAAGAGAAGCGCTACGCCAAGGACGGCCAGAGCGGTACCAACGAGGCCGCGGACACCGGGCTTGTCCCCTTCAATCCACGAAAAAGGAATCACCATGAGCGGGGTGGTCGCGATGATGCTCGCGGCGATCCCGGTCTCGATGAACTGGACCGCAAGGAGTGAGCAGCCCACACCAAGGAATGGGCCCACGAAGGCACCGGCGGCGGCGAGACCCATCGCGCGACGGTCACGTAGGGCATCTCGAACTTGGCCAAAGCGCCGAAGGCCGAAGAAGAGAAGGATGAAGGCGACGAGGGCGCCGATGACGCGGACTTGCGTTGCTGCAAACGCGTCGTAGCTGCCCATTCCTTTTTTTGAGAGGACAAGTCCGACGGCCTGGCCGACGGCGCCGAGGATTCCGAACACGATCCCTCGGGGCGAGCGAGTGTCCTGGCGGTCTGCGGGTTGTCGTTCCGAAATCGTAAGCACAATTCCGACGACGGTAAGCGTCATACCCACGAGCCCAAGTGCGCCGATGCGTTCGTCGAGGAATAGGAAGCCGACGAGCGCCGTGAACGGAGGCGCGAGGGACATCAAGAGAGACGAAAGCCGCGGGCCGACTTCGAGGAATGCGCGGAAGAGGAACATGTCGCCCAAGAAGAGACCGACGAACCCCGACAGAGCGAGCCAACCCCACGCATTTTGCGTGGCGTCTGTGGGTAGCGGCGTGCCTCGCATGATGGCCCCGTATGCTGCCAAGAAGACAAATCCCATCGCCAGGCGGATCGGGTTCAGCGTCATCGACCCGATGCGTCGACCGGCGCGTGTGAAGAACACGACTGAGAGTGCGAAGCATACAGCCGTGAGGAGCGAGATCAGCTCGCCGACAGGGAGCGCCAGTTGCGAAAGCCAGTCCACCTCAGGGGCTTGGTAGGGTCAGGGAGCCGCCTACGGCAAGCAGCGCACGGCCATCCCCGCGGCGCTTTGGATCGCGGGCAAGCCAAGACGCGCAGAGCTCGTCGAGGTCCGGTGCCACCTCGGGACATAGCTCCGAGACGCGGGGCGCGTTCATGCTCTGCTTGCGCACGAGTACCTCAGGGCCGCCACCTTCGAAGGGCAGTCCGCCGCTAAGCGCCTGAAAGAGAACCACGCCCAGTGAGTACCAATCTGCGGCGGGAGTTAGACTTCGGAGTCCGAGTTCCGGGGCGAGGTAAGCAGCGGAGCCGATGAGGCCCTCGTCTGTTTGTGTCTGGTCCAGGTCGCTCGAGAGACCGAAGTCGAGAAGCACGCATTGCGCGCCTCGCACAAGAATGTTGTCCGGGGCGATGTCGAGGTGCAGTCGCCTCCGCGCGTGGATGTAGGTCAGTACGTCAACTAGCGTGTGCAACCAAGGGCGCAGCAGACGTTCCCCTTCCTCTCCGCAGTGCGCGAAGGAGTTCTCCCCGAGGTCGTTCATCTCGTAGCCAAAAGCCATCGGAAGGTTCTGGCGAAGTGTCTGGAGGCGCTCGGGTACCCACCGCCGGGTGCCATCGACGATGTCGCTTCCTTCGAAGTAAGGCATGAGGAGCGCCGAGAAGGTGTCGCCCTGCAAATATTGCGTTGGCCGGACGATAGCGCCGTGGTTCAGCTCCCGCGTCGCGGTGAACTCGCGTTCGATGGCGGAGGCCTCACCGACCTTGAGAACAAGGCGTGCGTCGTCGTCGTGAACGACGACTACCTGGGATGTATCCGTCTGCCGTAGCCAGCGTTCGAACGTGAACGTGCGGGTTGCGAATCGCGCGGCGAGTTGTGCGTCACCACGCGCAAGATGGTCGTTACTTCTTGGTGGGTTCACGGAAGAACGCGCTTCGGTAGTAGCGCAGCTCTGCGACGCTCTCACGGACGTCATCGAGAGCTCGATGTTGGCTTACTTTGGCGGGGCGCTTTCCGTATGAACCCGGATACCAGCGCTTGCCGAGTTCTTTCACCGTGGAGACATCGATGTGGCGGTAGTGCAAGAACTCGTCGATCTGCGGCATGTAGAGCCGCAAAAAACGCCGGTCCTGGTGAATCGAGTTTCCGCAGAGAGGGGCTGCGCCCGGCGCGCAGTGTTCTTTGAGGAACGCGAGGGTCTGACTCTCAGCCTCTTCGTTGCTGATCTCGCTTGAGAGCACGCGGGCGGTGAGGCCGGAGTCGCCGTGGTGTTTGGTGTTCCACTCGTCCATGCCGGCGAGGAGCTCTTCGGACTGGCGAATGACCAGCTCTGGTCCTTCCGCGAGGATGTTGAGTTCGCCATCGGTGATGAGCGTCGCGATCTCGATGATGCGCTCTTTCTCCGGGTCGAGACCCGTCATCTCCATATCGATCCATACAAGTCGGTCAGCCATGCCGGCGTGTTTAGCACCTTTCGGTGCTCTTGCGGATTTTCACAAGCGCATTGGTGTGCTTAGCGCTCGGGCTCGAACTGGCCGCAAAGCTCTACGGTCTCGCCAAATACCAGAGGCACCTGCCGCGCGGGGCCGTCGAGGGCGTAAACGCGGCTCAGGCCCTCGGGGTCGGAGAGGCGCACTGTCATACAAAAGTCGTCGCGGAAGGGGCCGAGGAGGACCCCGTCCGTGCAGCAGGACTGCCATACCCACTCGCACTCCGCCAAACCTCGGGCGGCGTCAAAGACGCACTCTCGCGGTTCGTCACCGACAGCGACTGCTGCGGCGATTCCTTCGGTGATCTGAAAGGTGCCGTTCAGCGCGCCTCGGCTTCCATCACCAGGGAGGTCGGTGATCACTGCGACGTAGGCGCCGCAGCCCCCAGGCCCGGCCTGTACGGTGAGCACCGCCTCGTCGCTGACACGAATGTCCGGCGTTGGGTTAGCGCTCTCGGCGTCCGGGACGCCGTAGGAGTACCACTCAGGTCCGCACCCATTGCGCGCGGCGGCCTCGATGGGTGCGCCGTTGAGCGAGAAACAAAAGAGCCCGTCGTCGATGAAGCCGTCGCAGTCATCATCGATGCCGTTACACAGCTCTGCGACACAGACATCGGGCGTGTCGGGGCCCGCGTCGATGATCGGCGCGTCGAGGCCTGCATCCGATAGGAAGGCATCGACGCCGCTGTCGTCCTCTTGAACATCCGGGCCCGCATCGCGAAGCGGGCCCACATCGATACGCGGCAGGTCGAGTCCAGCGTCGAACAAACCAGCATCGCCCTCACCGGACGCATCTTCGTAGAGTCCGGTGGACGCACCACAGCTCATCAGCGTCATTGCCCACGCTAGCTGAGCCGCTCGCATCGCTACTCGACTTCCGCTTGAGGGTCGACGATCCACAGGTACGTCGCGGCCCGCGGGCTCGACTCGAGGATTGCGTCGATGCGATCACTGTCGCCGATGTCGGCGGTCAGGACGATGCGGTAGGGCTCCGTGTCGGCACGCTCCGGGATCCCGAGGCCACCGCGCACGTGCATATCACCAGCGAGGACCACGAGTCGCGGAGGCGCGCTGTCTCCCTCAAGGGCGGTCTTGACGCTGCGCGCCATCGTCTCATCCCAGATGACTTGCGCCGTGTACATCGCTTCGAGGCGCTCCGCAGACATCTCCGCTCCATGTTCCCCAAGGGCTTCGGTGACCAGCGCCCGATGCTCCTCGTTGCTCAGGTCGAGTACGGGAAGTTCGGCTTGTTGTTCTTCGCTGAGCCCGGCCAATCCTTCGCGACCCACGGTACGGGTGATCTCTTGTGGTGCGTTGAGGGCAAACGCTGGAATGTGACGGGTGCGAACAAACTCAAGGATCGGCCGGTAGAGTCGAAAATCGAACCCCCAACGCTCGTCCCACTCTGTCTCGCGGCGAAGCGTGGTTTCATCGATGCGTCCGGCGCTCCAGTCGTCGATGACGTTTTGAAACGGAGTCTGAAACATCTCGAAGCCAACTGCGATGGTTGGATCGCGATGATAGAGCTCGCTGAAGATCCGGTGCTGCATGCTGTGGTCCGTCGCGCGATCATGCCGCTCGCCGAGATACACCACCCTGGCGGACGCGAGGTCCGAGATCATCGCATCTTCACCGATGTCCTCGCCCGTCTCGACGCGAACGATGCGCACCGGCGCCATTCGGTGACGAACGATGTCTTCCGGCGTGACGGCCCTCGGCTGGTTTCCACAGGTCGACAAGGCGAAGATGAGCGCGAAGGAACATTTGAGCATCGGATAGGCCTAGTCGGTCTGTGTTCTGGGAGCGCTTAGGGCGCGGCGTACGAATGCAGGATCAGTCGAACTGTCCGCGCTTGTCGAGTTCACTCACGATAAACTCGACGGCCTCGTCGAGGCGGACGGAGTCGAGAGCGACGGTCAGGTCCGCTGTCTCAGGCGGCTCGAAACCGCTGAAGTCAGCGTCTGGACGTCGCTTCTCGCAAAGCTCGCGGTCGGTGTTCACGTAGACCTGGATGACCCGCTCATGTCCGATGCGCTGACGCAGAAGCTCGCGGTCTTCCTTTTGGTAGCTCTGAAATGCGCAGATGCACACGAGGCCGGCTTCCGTTGCCGCCTTCGCCGCGCTGACCATCGAGCGGAGGTCTTCGTCGCTGGGGTCGACCACAGTGGCGGTTCGTCCGAGGTCAAAGAGGCGTCGCTCGAGGGCGTAGGCGAGCGGCCATCGTCCGCTGCCGGGGAGCCCCGTGAGCCACACTGTGGCGCCGCGCTGTCCCATGCGCTTGTTGCGTTCCGTCGGACTGACTTGAGTCTTTGGCGTCAGGCCGCTCCCGGCGGTGAGCTCGGCGAGGACATCGTCGATGCCTTGAGCGCCTTCTTCGCCGATGATCATTCCGGCGGCGGCGGTCGCGTTGCTTAGGGAGTCGACGAGAATGAACGCACCCGTCGCGCGGTTCTGTTCATAGGCGTCCACGTAGAGTGCGCGATGTGTCGAGAAACGCACTCGGCCGATATCGTTCAGGGAGAGGGTCTCCGCTTCGACATCGTCGAGGCGTTCCATCTCTTTCTTCCAGACCACTTCGTCCACCTGAGCTCGCACCTCTTGAGTGGAGTGTTTGATGATGTAGGTCTTGGCGGGGTCGAGATCTTGTTCTGCCATCCACACGACGTGCGCGTCGAAGGAGCGGGTCACGCGGGGGAGGTCGTTCGTATGCACGAGCATGTCGCCGCGACTGACGTCCACTTCGTCCGTTAGACGAACGACGACGGACTGCGGGGTGAACGCTTCCTCGAGGGAGCCGTCGTACGTGTCGATGCTGCGGACGTGGCTCTTCTTGCCACTCGGAAGCACCATGACTTCGTCGCCCTTGCGCAGTGTCCCACTGGCGACCTCGCCGGCGAAACCGCGGTAGTCGAGGTTGGGACGAATGACCATCTGCACGGGAAGACGGAAGTTCTCGTGGTTGCGGTCGTCGGCGATGGGCACGGTCTCAAGAAACTCAAGAACGTTCGGCCCTTCGTACCAGGTCGTCTTCTCAGACGATTTGACGATGTTCACACCCTTGAGCGCGGAGACCGGGAAGAACGTGACGTCGCGGAAGCTCAGCGGCGCAGCGAACTCTTGAAACTCTTTGACGATGCGATTGAAGACGGCCTGGTCGTAACCGACGAGGTCCATCTTGTTTACGCAGACAGCGAGATGAGGAATACCGAGCAAGCTCGCAATATAGCCATGTCGTCGCGACTGGGGGAGCACGCCAAGGCGCGCGTCGATGAGGATGATCGCGACGTTCGCCGTCGACGCACCCGTGACCATGTTGCGTGTGTACTGAACGTGTCCGGGGGTGTCCGCGATGATGAACTTCCGCTTCTCCGTGGAGAAGTATCGGTAAGCCACGTCGATGGTGATTCCCTGTTCGCGTTCCGCCCGGAGGCCATCCGTGAAGAGAGAAAAGTCGATCTCTTCGCCTTCGATGTTCGTCGCCTGCTTTACAGCGGCGAGCTGGTCTTCGTAGACCTCGCCGGTGTCATGAAGGAGACGCCCGATAAGGGTAGACTTGCCGTCGTCGACGCTTCCTACCGCGACAAATCGCAGGAGCTCTTTGTTCTGGTAGCGCTCAAGGTAGCCGTCGATGTCATCGCGGAGAAGCGACGCTTCGAGCTCTTTTTCCTCGGCCGATCGAGCGGCTGTTTTGTCCGTGCCAGACATCTTAGAAGTACCCTTCGCGCTTTTTACGTTCCATCGAACCATCTTCGTCGAAGTCGATGAGCCTGCCCTGGCGTTCTGAGAAGCGGTTGAGCAGCATTTCTTGAATGACCTTTGGCAAAGTGTCGGCTTCGGACTCGACGGCGCCGCTCAAGGGGTAACAACCCAGAGTTCGGAAACGAACGCTCTTCATCTGCGGCGTCTCGCCTTCGCGAAGTGGCATTCGCTCGTCGTCGACCATGATCCATGTTCCTTCGCGTTCTACGACGGGGCGCTTCTTCGCCAGGTAGAGTGGAACGACGGGGATCTCGTCTTTGAGGATGTAGAGCCAAACGTCGAGTTCGGTCCAGTTGCTAATTGGAAAGACTCGAACGCTCTCACCCTTGGTGATCTTGCCGTTGTAGAGATTCCAGAGTTCGGGACGCTGGTTCTTCGGGTCCCAGGAATGATGGTCGTCGCGGAAGGAGTAGATGCGTTCCTTCGCGCGGCTCTTCTCTTCGTCTCGACGCGCACCGCCGAAGGCGCAGTCAAAGGCGTAGCGGTTGAGGCCACTCTTCAGCGCGACGGTCTTCATCGTCGTCGTGTATTTGTTTGACCCGTGCGTGAAGGGGGTGATGTTCTGGGCCACGCCTTCTTGGTTTGTTTCGACGCGCAGATCCAAGCCGAGATCGCGTTTGGTCTTCTCGCGAAACTCGATCATTTCCTTGAACTTCCACGTCGTGTCGACGTGCATCAGAGGAAACGGGATGGGGCCCGGCGCAAACGCCTTTTGGGCGAGTCGCAATAGAACCGAGGAGTCTTTGCCGATGCTGTAGAGCATCACTGGGCGGTCGAACTCGGCGGCAGCTTCGCGGAAGATGTGAATACTCTCCGCTTCTAGCTGCTTCAGATGTGAGAGTGTCTTTGCGTCGATCTGCATAGAGATAGCCCGCCTCATAGCCCGCGCCGCGCACTCCGGCTAGGGTTTGCCGGCAGAAATCGACGAGATAGGCGGTGATCGCGAGATCGAAGGAGCGCTACTGGACGCGTGTGCGGACGCGCATCGTCCAGTCGTTGCCTCTGAAGCGCTGGTGGAGTCGCGACTCCCGGACGCTTTCTTCGTGCGGCGCGGCCTCCACCCAGAGGCATGCGCCGACCCATTTGTCCCAGGCACAACTTGCGCTGAAAGCACCTCGCTGGTTTTCAACATCGACGGGGCTCGGGGAGATCGCGTCCTCCGCGGCGTCTGCTTCGGCGAAGGTCACGCGGACCCGGGGGTCTTCATCGAGGCGCCAGAGTTGAAGTGAATCGGGGCTCTTGAGCGCCGCTTCGACGCGGGCGATGTCGTCTCCGCTGTCTTCTTCCATGCCGATCAGGAGCGTGGCGAGGTGTCCGTCCGCTGGAATCTCATGCTGCCAGGGCGCGTGCGTCCACGGCATGGGCTCTGCGCTCTCCGCCGTCACTTTGAATTCGAGCCGTTCGGATCGAAGCAGGCGAGGCCCGCCTTCGCCGACGCCGTAGATCGCGATAAGAATCACAGGTTCTGGCAGGCCACGAAATATCCCGTCGTGGGCCTTCGTGAGCTCCAAGCTCTCTACGCGAAAGGTGCAGGTTGCCATCTGTCGAGTAGTAGCAGGTCCGCGAAAATGTCCGCAACGTGCGTTACGGAGCTGCCAGCATCGCAGCCGGATCGAGAACATCTTCGGCGCGTCCCGCGCGTACCTGCCTTACGAGTGCATGAAAATCGATGCGTTCGAAGCCGCCGGTGCGGAAGAGGCTCAGGACTTCGTCGACGTTTGAACGCGTCGCGGGCCGCATCGGGCTCGAGAGCTGAAAGGGGTCCGTACGCTCGACCCCAGCCTCCGCGAGGATGATGGCGAACCCCGCTTCCATGAAGTGACCTCCAAAAGAGACGTGGAGCGTGCCTTCTTGAATCGCGAGCAGACCATCCCGGGTCCAGTCCACCCCGCCAATGAGGACGTCGCTGCCTGGCTCGCGGCCGGCCTGAACCGTTCCTTGAATGGCTCCGAGGGCCATCGTGTCCGTCGCGCACCAAATGACAACGGGCTGACTCGCGTCCAGCAACGAACCTTGGAGCGCCTGACGAACTCCGTCACGAGCCTCGCTTTGGTTGGCGAACCCGGACACAACGCGGGCGGCAATGTCGAAGTCATCATGTTCCGAGAGAGCACGCTCGAGACCCCGGCGTCGACTGTCCGTTGCAAATTCGCCCTCGGTACCTTGAACGGCGACGACTTGAATTCGTTCGGCCCCGGGCGCCGATTCACGAAGGGCGTCGACCAGTGAGCGCGCGAGTTCATAGCCGGTCGCTTCATCGTTTGGCCGAAGTGCTGCGACGGCGCTTCGCGGCACGCCGTTGTCGAAGTGAGTGTTGATGGCGAAGAAGGGGGTCTCCTGTTCTGCCGCTACATTCTCGATGTCTTGGCCGTGGCCGATGAAGTCCTGGCTGATGATCCCGAGCGGACTGGATTCGACGGCTTGGCGCGCTTGCCGAATCATCGTTTCGCCATCGTTGTGAGCATCGTAGACGACGAGTCGTTTTCCTAGGCCGACGGCGGCGGCACTCGCGAACTCCGCGCTCGATGTCCAGAAGGTATCCGTTCTTGGTGTGAGAAGAACGAAGGTCTCGCCCTCGCCCGTATCCATGACGGGCGCGTCCTGTGGTCCGGCCGGGCGGAACATCGTGGCGGCAAATGCGAAAGCAACGATGAGCGCGGTGAGGACGCCGACCATGAGCCATCGGCGGCTCTTCGGACGTTCGGCGGGCGCTCGGAGAGTTTGGAGTTCTTCCACGAGGGCGCCCATGTTTGGGAAGCGTGCGTTGGGGTCACGTTGGAGACAGCGCCGAACAAGAGCTGCGAGGGCGGGATCGAAAGTGTCGAGCCCTGGAGTTGGTATCTCCGGGCGCTGAAGCCACTCCATCATATCGCTGAGCGAGACCTTTTTGCCCAGAGGGTGCTTGCCCGTCAGCATCTCGGTCATGAGCAAGCCTAAACTGTAGATGTCTGAGCGTTGGTCGACGTCGTCGTGCTGGAACTGCTCCGGCGACATGTAGCGTGGCGAGCCCAAGACCTCGTTGTCGCTCGTCGCGTTGTCGGTGTTTCCCAAGAGCTTCGCGACGCCAAAATCCAGGACACGGGCGTTGCCGCCAGCCCCTTGATCTTCGATCATGACGTTCGAGGGTTTTAGGTCGCGGTGGATGATGCCCAGCTCATGCGCTTCTTGAAGGGCGCCTGCGACATCCTCGACGATGTCGAGAACCACCGGGACGGGGAGGGCGCCGTCTTCCTTGAGGCGTTGCTTGAGCGTCGCCCCAACGACAAGCTCCATCGCGATGTACCAATAGTCTCTATCTTCGTGCTCGAAGCAGCCGGCGGCGAAGGCCGAGACGGCGTTACGATGCTTGAGCCGTCCGAGGTTTCGCGCTTCGAGGAGGAAGCGTGCGCGGTCACGGTCGCGCGTTGGCCGCATGAGTTTTAGCGCGACATCGCGCTCGAGTCCTGACTGGTGTGCGAGGAAAACCTGGGCCATGCCCCCTTGGCCGATGAGGGAGCGAATCGTGAGTCCGTCGTCGATGACCAGACCTTCAGGCACGAGCGGCGGCTCGGCCCGTTTCGGGTCGTCGGTCGTAGCTGCCCCCATTTGCATAGACTACGGCCTCAGCCCTCCGCCAATCAAGAGCGCGACCTTGCGCCGCGTCGCTTTCGACTGAAGGGTATTTGTGCACATGGCGATCTTCGAATCATTGCTCGGGTCCTATGACGGGGTCGTGGTCCGGGAGATGGACCCCGTCGACGCACCCGATCTCAGCGTGCTTCACCCCGAAGAAGCCGCGCTCATGAAGCGTGCTGTCGAGAAACGTCGCAAGGAGTTTTGCGCTGGACGTGTTCTCGCGCGGGAGGCCTTGGAATCACTCGGTTTTGCCCCGGCGCCGCTTCTTCGCGGAGACGACCGCGCGCCCATCTGGCCAAGCGGCGCCGTCGGCAGCATCACCCACACACAGGGACACTGTGCCGCAGTCGTGGCACGTTCCGGTCGTATTCGGGCAGTCGGGGTCGACGTCGAACAGGCCACCTCGCTCAAGCAAGGCGTCTACGAAGCGATCACCACGGAACGCGAGCGGCGAGAGCTTGAAGGCGATGATGCTCTGCGGCTCGGGAAGGTCATCTTCTCCGCCAAGGAGTGCGCGTACAAAGCTCAGTACGCCCTCACGCAGAAGTATCTTCCGTTCTCAGCGATGTCCGTCGCCATCGACGCCGGCGGGACGTGGAAGGCGACGTTCAATGTGCCTGCCGGCGATTTTCGACCAGGAGACATCATTGAGGGGCGCTTCGCATACGTCGGAGCGTTCGTCGCGACGGCGACGGTCCTCGTTGGCCCTTAGTGCGCCGAACTCGGCGGCAAACAGAAAAGGCCGAGCCGTGCGAAGCACGACCCGACCTGTTCAGTTCGCGATACGACTTTAGTAAGCCTGGACGGTGGCCCAGACGTTTGTACCGTCGTCGTACAACACAACCACACCATCATTCGATGGCAAGGCCGCTACCGCTGGCGAAGAACCCGAAGGGAGCGTCCGGAGTTCAGCTGGGACGAATGCGCTCGCGCCGGCTACTAGACGGTCCAGCTGAATCGTCGAGTCGTCGAGGTTGGACACGACGAAGACGTCGCCCAGCGCGTTGGAGTCGATGGCTCTCGATTGGGCAAACGAGCCCATGTTCGGGAGGTCGCCGATGACGGTGCTCGTGGAGAGGTCGGACAGATCGAAAGCATCGAGGTTGCCGGGCGATTCGTTGGTCCCAGAGACAAATACCGTCCCGTTGGTGAGAGTCCAATCCGAGAAGTAGGCTAGCCCGCTAGGGTTCGTCTCTACCCCGTAGGTGACGCCGTGGTCTTCACTCAGCCGCAAGTGAAAGTCCGGCGTATCCGTCGCGCAGAGGACGTTTCCTGTCGATGGGTCGACCATGATTTCGTGGAACGCATTGGACTGCGCGATGACAGTCTTGATGAAGTTTGTCGCGCCGGCGCCAACCGAGCGATAGATGGCCATGTCGCTGCCCTCGGAGACGGCGATGAAGATGTCCTCTTCGTAGCTGTCGATGCTGACCTCGCGGTCCGTTGCGGGCCCGAGGAGTTCCGGCACGGTCCAGGTCTCGCCGCTGTCACGGGTCTCGACGAACTCGAGTCCGTTCGAGGTGACCGCGGCGACGTATGCGACGCCGCCTCCGGCTCCTTCGATAGCGACCTCGAGGACGTCGGTGAGGCCCGTTGCGAAGGGCGCCCTCCAGTTGAAGCCACCATCCACGCTGCTGGTCACCACAGCAGCGCCGTCGCAGTTGAGCACAGCGTAGAGTCGTCCAAGCTGGTCGGCCGTTGCCTTACGACCGGTGTTGCTGTTCGACAGAGAACAACTCAGCGTCGCGCCGTCGAGGACATTGATCTCCGTCGGCGGAGTCGTGACTGCGGGGGGAAGCTGACAGAAGGAGTCGCATCCGTCGCCGTCTACGTCGTTGCCGTCGTCGCACTGCTCCGCGGCGGGTGTGTCAACGAGGCCGTCTCCACATGTCTCCGTTCCCGTGCAGTCTGCACGGCAGCCGTCACCGCCGACTCGATTTCCGTCGTCGCACACCTCGCTACCAGTACGTGAGCCATCCCCGCAGGTCGGAGGCAGTTCACAGCCACGTCCGTCGGGGAAGAGGACGAAGCCATCGGGGCAGGAGCTGCACGAGAACGAACCCTCCGCGTCGGCGCATGTGCCGCCATCGGCCACCATGCACGCCGCGGCGCCCGCTGCACCGTCGGCGCACTCGTCGATGTCCTCGCACAGAAGCCCACTGCTGGCGACGGCGTAGCCATCTCCGCAGGAAGCGCACGCGTAGGACCCGTCGGTGTTTGTGCAGCTTCCGCCGCTTGGGACTCGACACGCCACAGCGCCCATCGCGCCGTCGGCGCACTCGTCGACGTCCTCGCACGTCGCAGCGTCACCGCTGACGGAGTAGCCGGCAGCGCAGGAGCCACATGCGTAGGCGCCGTCACTGTTCGTGCAGGAGCCGCCGCTGGATACCTGGCACGCGGTGGCACCCGCTGCGCCATCAGCGCATTCGTCGACGTCTTCGCAGGTCAGCCCTTCGCTGGCGACGGCGTAGCCATCTCCGCAGGATTCACAGGCGTAGGCGCCGTCGTTATTCGTGCAAGCGCCCCCGCTCGCAACTCTGCATGCCACGGCGCCGGCCGCGCCGTCGGCGCACTCGTCGATGTCGTCGCAAGAAGTCGTGTCTTCGCTGATGGCGAACCCTGCCGCGCACTCGGTGCAGGCGTATCCACCGTCGCTGTTGACGCAGGTGCCGCCATCGCCGCAGGCCAGCGCGCCCGCGCCCCCTGCAGCGCATTCGTCAACGTCGACGCAAGACTCTTCATCGTCCGCGAGGGCGTAGCCAGCAGGGCAGAAGGTGCAGCGGTAGCCGTCTTCCATCGCAGTGCAGACGCCGCCGTCCTCAAGCATACAGGCGCTGTGGCCGGCGGAGCCTTCGGGGCACGTGCCGTCCGATTCGCAGGAGAGGCCGTCGGCTGAGACCTGCGCGCCGTCGGGGCACGATGTGCAAAGGTATGAACCGTCGCTGTCAGTGCACGAGCCGCCGGAGCAAACGTCCTCGGCAGCGTCGGCGCACTCATCGATGTTCTCGCAGCTCTGCGCGTCTTCGGACAGAGCGTAACCCTCGGGGCACTCCGAGCAGACGAAGGAGCCTTCGTGGACGGAGCACTCGCCCCCCTCGTCGCTCATGCAGGCATCCTGGGCAGCGTCGTCGCATTCGGATGCCACGCAGTTCACACCGCTCGAGTCGAACTCGAATCCTTCTGGGCACTCGCCAACGTCGACTCCTGCGTCGCCGACACCGGCGTCGGGGCTAGCGACATCGGCAATGGGGAGAGTGCCGCCGCTATCGTCCGGACAGCCGGTGGTCAGCATGCTCAAAGCAACCATGAGAAATGAAGCGTTTCGGCGTATGGCCGAGCGATGGCTTGGGGGTTGGACTCACGACTGTTCCTATCCTTGTTGTGTTCGACACCGGTCAGAGGGACCGTGCGTTCTCAACGCATCAACGGCGCGAAGACCCGTCGCTTGAATGCTCCTCATCCTGAGGAGGCACTTTCGTGGGCGCAGCGTCCGTGGTCAGCCGTCGAAGCGGACCGCGAATCCATGCGTTGCGCGTCTACCTTCTCCGGGACAGAATCGCGCATGGGTTTGCTTTCAGGGCTCTTCGCGAAAAAAGAGCCACCAGTTCACGTCAACGACTCCAACTTCGATGAAGAGGTGCTCAAGAGTGACGTTCCTGTCGTCCTCGACGTGTGGTCGCCGAGTTGCGCGCCGTGCCAGAAGCTTGAAGAGGTCATGTTTGCGCTACGGAAACGCTACGACGGTCGCGTAAAGGTCTGCGAGCTCTCGAGCGCCAATGCACAGAAGACAGCGGCCAAGCTGCGCATCAGCGCCACGCCCACCGTGCTCTACTTTCAGGGGGGGCGCGAAAAGGACCGCGTCATGGGTTTCCGTTCGAGCGTCTATCACCAGGAAGCCATCGAGGAGCTTTTTGGTATCGCGCCAAAGCCCTGAGGCGAACCCGGCAGCCATGAAGCCTGTGTTCCCGTTCTCACTTGAGGACACGATCTCGGTTCGTATCGAAGTGCCGCGGGGGAGTCGCGTGAAGCGGTCCGCGTCGGGCCGCGTAGAGTTCGTTTCACCGATTCGCTGCCCCTACAACTACGGAAGTGTTGAAGGCGAACGCCTCGCTCCCGACGGGGACGCCTACGATGCGCTCGTGCTTGGGCGTCGTTTGCCGTGTGGACACCTGGCCGAAGGGCGCCTCCTCGGCGTCGTCGATTTTCTCGACCGAGGTACGGAAGATCCGAAGCTGGTCATCGGCGTGTCCATGAGCCCCGCCGATCGCGCCTCTGTTTCACGTTTCTTTCGCCGCTATGCTCGAATCAAGCGGCTCCTGCGCTTTACCCGAGAAACTCAGTTTCGTGGGTGGATGAGCCTCTAATTTTGCGTCTCGCGAAGTAGGACATTTCTTGAGAGCCCTGGTAGCTTCGCCGCCATGCGTAGCTCCCTCGTTTTGGCAGTCCTTCTCATCGCTGGTGGTTCGTTCGTGACCACTTCATCCGTCTTCGCCCAAGGCATGGACGCGGACAACGACACCATTGCCGACAGCGACGAGGCGGGCGTCGACACGGACGACGACGGGGACGATGACGACGTGGACACGGACTCGGACAACGACGGGATCGCCGATGCCGACGAAGCCGGGGACAGCGACCTGGCCACGCCTCCCGTCGACACCGACGAAGACATGGTGCCGGACTTTCGCAGCGACGACTCGGATGGCGACGGAATCCCTGACAGCCAGGAAGCCGGAGATGCGGATCTCATGACGCCCCCCCTCGACACGGACGGCGACGGAACGGCGGACTTTCAGGAGACGGACTCCGACGGAGACGGCATCGCCGACGGAGTCGAGGCCGGAGGGTCTCCCCCCGTCGACTCGGACCTTGACGGAGTCCCCGACTACCGTGATCTCGATTCGGACAACGACGGCGAACTCGACGCCGATGAGTCCCAAGGAGACCTCGACAGCGATGGCATCCCGGACTTTCGTGACCCGGATGCGGATGGGGACGGGATCAACGACGGCGACGACGTGTGCCCCCGACTCTACAACCGCGACCAGAGCGACACGGACCGCGACGGCGACGGCGACGCCTGCGATGACGACATCGACGGGGACACCATCTTGGACGGCGACGACAACTGCGTGGACGTGGCGAATTTTGACCAGCGCGACCGCGATGGTGACGGCATCGGTGACCTATGTGAGGGAATCGACGACAACGGCGACGGCATCGATGACCGCTTGACGGCTCAAGGGGGCTGCGCAGCAGGGGGACAGGGGAGCGCAGGCTGGCTGCTTCTGATCATTGGACTCGTCTTCATCCGGCGCCGCCCAGCCATGATCGCAGCGGCTTTCGTAGTGGCCAGCTTCGTTGCAAGCCCCGCCTCCGCTCAGGTGACCGAAGCCGGAGACTACTCCGCGGAGCGTTTTCGTTTGGCGACGGACCGCCAAGGCATTCTCGGGGCGGAATGGGGCGCCGTCCCCGCACATCTCGACGTCCAGGGTTCGCTCTGGGTTGGTTACGCGGACGACCCCCTGCAGCTCGAGAGCAGCGACCCTAACGTCCCGGGCTTCGGGCTCGTCGACAGCCGGGTCGGTGCGGGCGTGGGCCTCATCATTCCGCTCTACGACGCCTTCGCCATCGCGATCGATTTGCCTTTTGCTTTGTACCAAAACCGTGAGAGCGACGTCGAATCCGCTCGCGATCTCTTGCCCGATCTGACGCGCGCGGGGCTCGGCGACCTGCGAATCATCCCGAAGGTTCAGCTGCTTCATCAAAGCCGGCACGGCATTCACCTCTCGCTCATGCCGACCTTCACCATCGCCCTCGGTGGTGCCGACTCGTACCTTCGAGAACAAGACTGGACCTTCGAGCCAGAGCTGGCTTTGAGCCGCTCAAGCGGCATGTTCCGCTTCGCCTTCAACGTGGGCTACCACCTTCGCGGCGCCACCCAGTCGCTCGGACTTGAGGTGGACGACGAGGTCTCGATTCGCGCCGGCGGCGCGCTCCGCTTCGCAGACGCCGGTGGGCCCCCCATCGAAATCGGCCTCACGGCGATGCTTGGTTTTGCCACGGGTGAGCCCTTCGCCAACGCCAACCAAACCCCTGCCGAGATTCAAGCCGGCGTGACCTGGGATGCACATCCCCTCGTCAGCATCTTTGGCCTCGGCGGCGTAGGCATCGCCTCGGGCTTCGGCACCCCCGACTGGCGTGCCGTCGTCGGTGTTCGCGCCGGCCTTGTCTCCTCCCCGTTCGACCCGTGCGCCCAGGGCAACGAGGACATGGACGGCTTCGAGGATGATGATGGCTGCCCTGATCCCGACAACGACGAAGATGGCATCGAAGACACCGTCGATGAGTGCCCGAACGAGGCCGAAGACATGGACGGCTTCGAAGACGAGGACGGCTGCGCGGACTTCGACAACGACGAAGACGGCTTCGTCGATACGGCGGACGCCTGTCCCGCAGAGGCCGAGACCCAGAACGGCTTCGAGGATGACGACGGCTGCCCGGACGAAGATCCAGATCCGGATGGAGACGGCATCGCAGAAGGCGACCAATGTCCGGCGGAGGCCGAAGACATGGACGAGATCCAGGACGAGGATGGCTGCCCCGAAGCGGACGCGGACGAGGATGGCGTCGCCGATGAGGCGGATGGTTGTCCCCTCGCCGCCGGCCCCGTGGAAAACCGCGGCTGCCCTGACACGGACGCGGACGAGGATGGCGTCGTCGACCGCTTGGACAACTGTCCGAACGAAGCAGGGACCGCCGAGAACCAAGGGTGCAGCAGTCGGCAACTCGTGCGCATCGAGAACCAGGTGTTGGTCATCCTCGACAAGGTTTACTTCCGAAGCGGGAGCGACCGGATTCTAAGTCGTTCGAATCGTCTGCTGCGGAACGTCGCCGCTATCCTCAAAGCGCACACGGAGTTCACGCGCGTGCGCATCGAAGGTCACACGGACAACCGTGGTGACGACGCGGCGAACCTCGACCTCTCGCGTCGCCGCGCACAGTCTGTGGTTGCGTTCTTGGTTCGAGAGGACATCGATGAGTCGCGCCTCGTCGCCGTCGGGCTTGGTGAGACACGCCCGGTGAACGAAGCTGACACGGCCGCAGCACGGGCGGAGAATCGACGCGTCGAGTTCCACATCGTCTCCCCTGAGGAGGCGGCGTCAAGCGAGTCCGGTGAGACGCCGGAAACAGCGACGGAAGCAGAGGCGGAGTCGGCAGAGTCGGCAGAGTCCGCGCCAACTCCTCCGACGCCACCCGCCACCGCGACAGCTGCGGCGCCCGTCGTTCGGCCTGGCGTCGTTACGCCGCCGCGTCCCTCTCCACGGATTCCAACCACGCGGCGCGTGCCAGCCGCCAACTAGATCGCTCAGGAACAACCGGGCTCCGAGGCACGTTTGACGAGTGTTCGCCTCCGGGAGGGGCGTCCATAAACCCTAGGAATGGGGCGAATCCTTGACGCACTGGGCCTGCGTACGCAGGTTGATGAGAGGGCCCGCTCATGACTCTTCCTACATCCACATTTCAGAAGTGGCGTTTTGCCCTCAAGCCCGGCTCATGGCCGAAGCTCTTTGTGCCCATGATGATGGGGCACGCCCTCGGTGGCGCACAGCGCGGCGGACTCGATATCGAAGTCGCCGTGGTTGGCGCCGTTCTGACGTTCTTTCTCCTGGCTTCGATCGTTCTGTTGAACGATTTTGGCGACCGCGAGGTGGACAAGATCAAGCGGCGCATCTACCCGCACTCTTCGCCCAAGACGATTCCCGATGGAGTACTCCCGGCTCACTACCTGCTCTTTGCGGGGATGGCGGCGGGGGCTGTGTTTGTCGGCGGCTCATTCTGGGTCGCGTCCTGGGCAGGCAGGCCAGGCTTTGGCCTGCTTGGTGTTCTGGCCTTCGTGACGTTTGCTGCTTACTCCTTGCCGCCACTCCGCCTCAACTACCGAGGAGGCGGAGAGCTCCTCGAGATGCTCGGAGTGGGTTTTGTGCTGCCTTGGATGAACGCATACCTCCAGGCCGGGCTTGGCGCCGAAAGCGCGTGGTGGTTTCCGAAGGCCAGCGTACTCTTCGGCGGGCTCATGCTCCTGGCGCTCTCCAGCGCCATCGCGAGCGGGCTTAGCGACGAAGTCAGCGACCGTCGAGGTGGGAAGAAGACCTTCACCACGATGTTCGGAAATCCAGCGGCCCGGCGAGTGGTTGAGACTCTAGTGCTCTTCGCCGCCCTCGCTTTTCTCGCGGCGGGTATCTTCAGCGCGCATGTGCCCCTTCCCGTCGTTCTCCCCACGTGCGCCATGCTTTTGTGGCGCCGCCACCAGATGCGCACGCTTAGCCCCGCTGCTGTGACGGGGTCGTTGAACGTGCTCGCCACGTACAAGGCGCGGCTCCACGCGGGCATCTGGCGCGGCGTCGAAGTGCTCGCCGGTGCGCTCATCGCCTATCGGATGTTCATCGGCTGACGCGATGACCAGTGCTCAAACAAGCGCCGCTACGCTCTGCGTCGCGGACGCCGACGCTCGCATCGATGCCCTTGGCCCGCGGCGTTCGCTCTGCCCTGAACGCGCGACGGCGACATCCCTCGCGAGCCTGGCTCAGGCGGCGCCTTTGGAGGTGCGCGCGGCTTTCGAGCGTTGCTTGGCGCGCATCGCGGTGGCTCAGATCGTTGCGTTCCCCGACAATATCTTTTGGGACTTCGATGCCCTCGCGCATTCGATTCTCGAGCAAGCGCTCTCCGCGGTGGATGGCGAGGCGGAGGCTACCCTTGAACGACTAGGCAGCGACGTGGCGTCGCTGCAGACACTCTTCGGCGCGGGCACCGCGATTCACTTCCGCTACGTTCACGACTTTAGCTACGGCTACGACTGGTCGAAGTGGGTGCGTCGCAACCCGGAGTCCGCCGACAACCCGCCCTTCGGGTCGGTCTTTCTTGAATACTCCCTTCGCCGCGGTCATGAGCTTCTCGACCTCATCGCCGCCGACGACACGAAGTACCCGAAGCTTCCGGATGGCAAACCTCGAAACCCCTTTGGCTTCTCTCGAGGTCGAAGCGATGAGATTCGCCTCTTCGAGCACCTGGCGCAGGAAGATTTGCTGCCCCTGCGGGCCTGGGAGACCCATCCGAAAGGGCGTTGGGATCGCGACTATCGAGCGCTCCGAGACGCCGAAGCCAAGAAGCTTGGCCTGTGATTTCGCGGAGATTGGCTCTTCGTTACATTCCGAGAACTTTTTGTAGAGCCAGGCGTCGTAGGGCCCGGAGGCTCTATGTACAGAAAAACCATCCTCGCGGCGATTCTCGCCCTCTCTTCTTTAGCCGGAGCGGAAGCACGCGCCGACTACCATCCATCTCGGCCGAGTGGCGGAGGGATCACAGCGCTTGAGCTGACGCTCGGTGTGGGCGTCATGGGGCACACGACGGCAAGGCCTCCCATCGAGGGCTACGGCTACGACCGCGATCCAGGGCCCGCAGCCGATGTCGCGCTGCGACTGCTCTTTGGCCGAAATCAGTACTTTCGCCACGGTGTTACGATGCGTGGTGTCTACTTTGCGGGGCGCCAGTTTGGCGCGAACGGACACGGCTTCCGCTTTGGTCTGGCAGACCTGACCTACACAGTGCGGACGCTATTGCCCTGCATGAGCAGCCAGGACGGCGTGCGCTTTTATGCGGCGGCGTCCCTCGGTATCACCGGCGGCTGGGTCGACGCAGGCTCGGGACGCGGTCCGATGAACGCGGACTATCTCGTGCGTCAAGACGCGGCGGCAAACCTCGACCACGCGACGCTGGGCTGGACCGCAGGCGCCACGGGCGAGATGCACTACGGAAAGCTTCTCGTTGGCGTCTCCATCGATCTCCGGCGCTTGTGGGGGATCGACACGGACGTCGGCAGCAGCTGGGTGCGGAGCATGTCGCTACGCGTGGGCTATCGCTTTGATGCGACGGACTCCCAGGAGGCGAGCTAACCCTGCGTTCGCGCTGAGTCCGTCCGGCTCTGGATGGGCCAACGCGGGCCCAAGGCCACTTCGCCAACGCGGGAGACAGCCACTGAGTTTGTTTACTTGCCGCCGCTGAAGCCGCCGTACCAGAACACACCTCCGGCGGTGTTGCCGCCGGTGTGTTGTGGGGGCAGCTCTCGCGTGTCGGAGCTTGTGGCGAAGGGGTCGAGGGCCATCGCGTTTGCCATTGCGTAGGCGCCGAGCACCACGAGGCAAAAAATAGCGGTTCCGATGGCACGTCCCTTCACGGCTGGAAGTCTGTCCTAATGGACCCGGAGCGTCAACGCGGGGCCGGGCGTTCTAGACGGTGCTGTTTTCTTTTCGCTGGGTTTCGAAGCTAACCTGGCGAGCAATGTTGAAGAATGCGGGTGCCAGGAGCATCAGCAAAGACAGGAGGAAGCACCAAGGCGATCGATCGTTGGTGTTGACCTGAATACGGAGATTGGGCGGAACGATGCCCCCTTGGCCGCCGGGCTGCGGGTAGGCGGTCCAAAAAGGGTCGATGCGCATGCGGTAGTTGCCCGCAGGAACCGAGTCGATGTTCACGTCGGAGTGAAGTGTACCTTCAGACCACCGGTATCCGCCGTCGACACCATTGTAGGCGCCGAAGTCGAGCTCGAACTCGATGACCTCCCGGGTCTCTTCGTTGATCAGCGCGCACGCCGCTCCAACGAACTGGTTGCTTGGATTGCCGCCAAGATGAACGCCGAGAACCGTCCGTGAGCTGATGGCGAAGGGTGGCGTGAGCATCGCGTAGCGCCCGCTCGCGTCGGGCGCGGTCATGGAGGTGGGCGGCGTCTGAACGCTGCCATCGACGACGGTTCCTCCGCCTGAGGTGAACGCGGCCAATACGCAGAGGAGCACCGTCGCCACGAGGGGGATGACGGTGCCTTTCCACGAGTAGGGGTTGGGTTGAACGATGCCAACGCCGCGTTTGTAAGGAGGCTTTCCGTCCAGGCCCAGCCCTGCCCACACGTCGGCGCCGTCAATGTGCTCACCGATGGACCAGTTGAGTTCCGTGTTGGTCAGCTCCGAGCTCAACACATAGGGAGGGCTGACGTAGTCGCAGAGGCTGGCCTCTTCGCCGCTCTCGACCTTCCAGTAGAACTCGCCGACGACGGTCTCAACCCACGCGTTGACGCGCGAGAAGATGGGGAAGCTGTCGTTCTTGTACTTTGCGTTCTGAGAGTACTTCGACGCGTTGACCTCGCCGGCTTCCAGCGGGCGAATCAGTTGGAAATGGCCGTTGTCTTCAAGGAGCCACCAGAACCCCTGGCCCTCTACGTAGAGGAGGAACTCTCGCCATCGGTAGACCACGTAGTCGACCTTGGTGCAGCGCTCCATGAAACCGATGACGGTGACCTTTTGGCCCCCAAGAGTGCCTTCGGTGCCGAGGGGGATCGGCGACTTGGCGCGGGCTTGCTCAAGCTGCTTGAGCATCGCGAGGTCACCGTTCTGGTAGTCCAGAAGTGAGCTGCAGGAACCACAGACCACGCGTTCGGTGGCTTCCGGCGCCAAGACTGGGACGGCGTCGCCACACGTGGGGCAGCGCAGGCGCTTCGCTTCGACCTTTTCGGCGACGGGTGACCCGGCGCCGCGTCGTTGCCCGATGCTGAACTCTTCGTGGGAGAGCTTTCGTCCAACGAATAGCTTCGGCGGTTCTTGTCCGTTGCCGTAGTCGATGGTGGCGAAGCCGCCCTCGGCGTTGCTCAAGTCGACGTAGCGACCAGGAACGTTCGGCTGGAACACATAAGGAAGCTCGCCCTCTGCCGTCAGGACGGTGGAGCTGCCGCGCTCGGCGACGGTCCACTCGCCTTGGACGCCCGGAAGGGAGCCGCGCTGACCCGGCGCCATCTGCTCGAAGGTTGGAACGCTTCCTTCGTAGGAAAGAGGCACGGTGTAGTACCAGCGCCCCTGCGCCTTGGCGAGCCAGGCCCACTGACGAGTCTGCGTATTCTCCACGTACCATTCGTCCCAGGGCCCTTTGCCATGGTCGAGCTGCATTCGGCCGCCGACGACGATCTCGCCGCCGAGCATGTTCGCGGTGTCACCGATGCCGAGTGGTGGAGAAGTTGGAACGAGGTCGGCGAGCTGACCCAAGGTCTGAAGGTTTGTGCCGGTGCGCATCACGCACGCGCGACAGTAGGGACACGCCAGTACAGCAGCGCTGCCCATCTTGAACTCGATGGGCGCTCCACAGTTGGGGCACGGGACCTGTCGACTCATGAGTTCCCCTCTTCGGCCTTGGCGATTTCCGATTCAATGCTGGCGGCCAGTTCGCTCACGTCACCTGGCGGTGGCGGCAAGGTGCCCAGCGCTTCTCGGCGCTCCCGCCAGCGATGGCGGGCCATTTCTCGCATGTCTTCGGTTGCGTCTGCTTCGTCCACGATCTCAAGTCCGATGAGGGTTTCTAGCACGTCTTCCA
Source organism: Polyangiales bacterium (assembly GCA_045106895.1). GTDB lineage: Bacteria > Myxococcota_A > Polyangia > Polyangiales > Houyiibacteriaceae > JBCCRV01. Next base: position 129,116 of record JBGCFM010000016.1, read on the forward strand.
TGCTTACGACCCCATCGACGCCGCCATATTCGTCGACGACGAGGGCGATATGCTCACGTTCCTCTAGAAGTTTCTCGAAAACAGCGGCGACGGGCAGTCCTTCGGGCACCACCAATATCGTCCGAGCGAAGGATCCGAGCTTTTTCTCCTGCTCTCCTTGGGCGGCGGCGAGGAAAAGCGTGTCTTTGAGGACGTAACCAATGACGTCATCACGGGATTCTCCGAAAATGGGGATTCGCGAGAAGACGCGGGTGGAGACGCTGTCCGGGGAGTCGTCTTCGCCGGTCTGGGGGACGACATCAGCCACGGTCTGCTCGGCGGAGAGCGAGAACATCACCGTGCGCGGCGTCATGATGTCGCGGGCTCGCAGCGAACCGAAACGAAAGAGGTTCGCCAGGATTCGTGATTCGCTCGCGTCGAAGACCCCTTGTTCCGAGGCGAGGCGGGCCAGGGCGGCGATCTCCTCTCGGCTCACCGCCTCTTTCTCCTCGCCGTCCTTTTTGATGACTCGCGTGATGAACTTTGAGAGCCACACGAAAGGGCTCATCAAGAAGATGAGCGGCGGAAGTACACGCGTCATGGTGGGCGCGAGCTGGCGCCAGTAGACGGCCCCGAGAGTCTTCGGGATGATCTCGCTGATGACGAGAACCAAGAGCGTCAGGATTGCCGACGCGACGGCGAGAATCTCCGAGCCGAATACGATCTGCGCCTGGGCACCTGCCCCGGCGGCCCCCGCGGTGTTCGCCAGGGTGTTGAGGCTCAGGATCGCCGAGAGCGGTCGGTCGACGTTCCCCTTCAGTCGCTCGAGTCGAGCGCCGACGGCGGGTCGGTCGTGCTTCATGCGACCGATGAAGCCGGGCGTTACCGATAGCAGCACGGCCTCCAAAACGGAGCACATGAACGAGAAGCCAAGGGCGAGGGCTACGTAGACAACAAGGAGCGTCATTTGAGGAAGCAGGGCTACCCTAACGCGTTTTTCGCCGCCGTCGACCCATCGAAAGGACGGCTATTTATCGTGTGGCGGGCTTGGCGATCGTCGCCCGGCGATCAAACGCGCACCCCGTTTGAAGGTCAAATACGACCATGTCCAGTTGAAGAGAACGATGGCGCGATTCCGGAAGCCCATCAAAAGAACAACGTGGACGAAGCACCAGGCCAGCCACGCGAAGAAGCCCTCGAGCTTGATGGCGCCTTGCACGACTGCGCGTGAACGCCCGATGGTCGCCATGATGCCTCGGTCGGCGTACTCAAACGCCTTTCGAGGCTGCCTCTTCAGGTCGCGCCGGATCTGCGCCGCGACGTGCTTGCCTTGCTGCATCGCGACAGCGCCCAGGCCTGGGAGGGCTTCGGTCTCGCCCTCTGGAACGAATGCAGCGACGTCACCGATCGCGAAGATGTTGGCGTGTCCAAGAGCGGCGCAGTGTGCGTCGACGCGAATGCGACCGCGGCGACCGAGGGTGAGGCCGCTGGCTTCGGCGAAGGTCTCCGGCGCGACACCGCTGCCCCATACAACCACGGACGCATCGATGCGTTCGAGGGCGTGACCATCCAGGTCCACTCCCTCCGCGTCGACGTTGGTGACGCGGGCGCCAAGTGCGAGTTCGACGCCGAGGGTTTGAAGTTGCCGCTCGGCGGAGAAGCTCAGGTCCTCGTCGAAGGGTGTGAGCACGTGCTCTGCCATCTCGACCAGGACGACGCGGATGTCGTCTGGCGCGATGCGTCGGTAGTCGTCGGCGAGCACCTGCCGGCCCAGTTCGCTGATCGCGCCAGCCATCTCCACGCCGGTGGGGCCGCCTCCGATGACGACGAAGGTGGTCAGGCGCGCTCGCTCGGCGGGGTCTTCGCTTCGTTCCGCGGCTTCGAAGGCGAGGAGGATACGCTCCCGAATGTCGATGGCGTCACGAACGCTCTTGAGGCCCGGCGCGTGAGGTGCCCACTCCGCTTCGTGGCCGAAGTAGTTGGTGCGGCATCCGACGGAGATCACCAAGCTGTCGTATGCAACGCGTTCCCCGTCGGCGAGGACGACGGCCTGCTTTTCGCGGTCGAGTTCCACGGCCTCGCCGAGGATGACGCGCAGGTTGTTTTGCCCCGAAAGGACGCCGCGTATCGGGAGCGCGATGGAACCCGGCGCGAGGCTTGCCGTGGCGACCTGGTAGAGCAGCGGTTGAAAGAGATGGTGGTTTTCCCGATCGATGAGCGTGACTTCGACATTCGCGCCCTTGAGCCGGCGCGCGGTCTGAAGTCCGCCAAACCCTCCGCCCAGGATGACGACGCGATGCTTCGACGAATCGCCCACGTTCTAGGCTCCGACGAGCTCTTCGCTCTTTTCCCAAAGCGCTTTGGCCATGGCCTCGTCGTGTGCGTTCGGGTTCGGCGAAGTCAGCGGCCAGCCGCCTTTGTTGCAGGCCTTGTCGCGGTACATTCCCGTCTGGCTGAAGAAGGCCCCGCTGTGCTCGCTGACGTCGTCCGCGAGCAACGCATGGAGCGAAGTCTGTGCACCCTGCCAAGGTTCGATCATGCCCATGAGACCAAAGATGGGGCGCAACACGTAGTTCTGCATGAAGAGCGGCATCGTGTGTTTGGCGAGGTCCGTTCGAACCCAGCCAGGATGCACGCTGACGGCGGTGACGCCGCTCCCTTGAGTTCGCTTGGCGAGCTCCTTCGCGTGAAGAACGTTGGCGAGCTTGGACTGCGCGTACGCCTCCCAACCGTCGTACTTTCGGTTGTCGAAGTGGAGGTCCTCGACGACGATCTTGCCTTCGCGGCCTTGGGCTTTGTCGTGAAAACAGCTCGACACGTTAACGACGCGGGACGGCGCGCCTTTCTTGAGGGCGCCGAGGAGGAGGTCCGTGAGCAAGAAGTGGCCGAGGTGGTTGACGCCGATCTGCATCTCAAAACCATCTTTGGTTTTTGCGTCGGCGCTGGTGTTCATCACCCCCGCGTTGTTGAGGAGACCATGCAATGTGTCGTGCTCTGAGAGGAGTCCTTCGGCGAAAGCACGAACCGAAGCCAGGTCCCCGAGGTCGAGGGCCCGCGCGCTGACGCTGACGTTTGGGTGCTCTTCCTTCAGAGCCGCCATGGCCTTCTCCGCTTCGCCAACGCGTCGGCACGCGTACACGACGGTGGCGCCTTGCTTGGCGAGCTGGTTTGCCGAGATGAGCCCGATGCCGGAGTTCGCGCCGGTGACGACGATGACACGTCCACTCAGGTCTTTGGCGAGTAGTTCAGGGCTGCATGTAAGTGGCTTGGCCATCGAGATACCTTTCGTTCAGCTCTCGCGTAGAGCCCGCCCCTTGTGTAGGGAGCTAGCCTCAGGGCGTCAAGATGGGCTGGGCTTCGGAATCCAGCGGAAGTCTACGAGGCGCAGCTTGCCCGAGCGAAACACGACTCCTTCGCCTTCGAGGAGGCGCTGTTGTCGAGGGTTGTCCTCGGTGTCGACGGAGCAGCGGCCGCTCGCGTTGACGACGCGATGCCACGGCACGTCCTCCGGCGACTCACCCATGGCGCGTCCGACCTGACGTGCCGTGAGCGCCGCGACGTCTTCGCTCGCCAGGTGATCGGCGATTTGGCCGTAGGTCATGACTTGGCCCGCGGGAATGCGTCGAACCAGATTCCAAAGTTCGGTCCAGGTCGGCGAGTTGGTCATCGCGCTCTCCTCTCGTTAACCCGCGTCTTCGTCCCGGCGGAAAGGGCCGTGGCCCGTCTCGACGGCGATGCGGCGTGCGACCTGGTGCGCCTCGTGGGGAAGGAACTCCGCGATGGCTCGTCGCAGTTCCGGTTCTTTGATCCAGTGAGCGCTGTGCACTTTGCTCGGCATCAGCCCACGCCTGAGCTTGTGCGAACCTTGAGCGCCCGCTTCGAAACGCGTCATGCCTTGGGCGATCGCTCTCTCGATGAGTTGATAATAACAGAGCTCAAAGTGCAGCATGTCGTAGCTGTCTTCGCAGCCCCAGTAGCGGCCATAGAGGTGCCCGCCTTTTTCAAAGTTGAGCGTGCCGGCCACGCACCGCTCATCGGCGCCGGGCTCGCCTTCGTACGCAAACACGGCGACGGCTCGCTCACCGAGAGTCTTTGCGCCTATCTCGAAGAACGAATCTTCAAGGTAGGGAAACGAGCCTTTGCGCGCGCAGGTGTCGGCGTAAAAGCTACGAAGCCGGTGCCAGTCTTCGGGTGTGAGCGCATCGCCGGTTTTGACTTCGATGCGCAGCCCCGCTTCCGTGACGCGACGTCGTTCTTTTCGCGTCTTCTTTCGCATCGAAGAGCGAAAGCGCGCGAGGTACGCGTCAAAATCCGCGTCACCGGCGCCGTGCCAGTGGTACTGCATCGAGAGCCGCGGCATGAAACGTTTGTCGCGACGCACCTCTTCGATCTCCTCGTCGTTGAGAAAGAGCAGGTGAATGCTGGAAGCGTCCGTGGCTTCCGCCGCCGCGAGAACGCCTTCGAGAAGAGCTGCGACGATAGGCCCGCGTTCGCGAGCGGGGTGCACCAAGAAGCGGTGCCCCGTCGCCGGCGTGAGCGGCGCCATCGAGACCAGCTTCGGGTAATAAGGAATGCCTGCGCGTTCGGCGCCGCCAGCCCAGCTCCAGTCGAAGATGTACTCGCCGTAGCTGTGCTCTTTTAGGTACAGCGGCATCGCGCCAACGAGGATGCCCTTGTCCCGCGCCACCAAGTGCATGGGGTGCCAGCCGCTCTTTCCGCCGACGGAGCCGCTTGTCTCGAGGGCGTGAAGAAACGCGTGCTCTACGAAGGGGTCGTTTTCGCCGCTGACGGCGTCCCACTCGGCGGCGTCGATATCATCAAGGCCCTGCTGAATGCTGACTTCCATGGTCGCTTAGGAGTGTGGGGCGAGCGCTCGAATAGGCAAGCCACGCTTTGTATGTACGGCCTAACGAGCGAGCTTCTGGTTGACGAAGCCGCTCTCTTCGCTGACATCGCGCACCACGTAGGGGGAGAGCCACTCCGGCGCTTCGGGGACGATGTCCGCCGAAGGAAGCTCCACCTCGGCGAGAACGAGGTCGCGGTCGGTGAACTCATCGACCTCCCAGACGAGGTCCCCGTCCGGCACCACGTATCGGCGCTTCGACACCCGTGAACCTTCGGTGAGGGGCCAGAGCTGCTCGAAGGTGGCGGCGTCCATAGGCTCTTCGAACTCGATGCGCGAGATGCCCCGGCCCGCTTTGATGGTGCGCCGATAGGTGGTGCCTTCGGGACCGACGATGCGCCTTACGCGCTCGCGGATATCGCGACCGGGTAGGTAGCCTTGGTCGAGCTCGAGGCAGGGGTGCCCGAGGACCCCTTTGGGAAGTGCCGTGAGGAGGTACTTGCGTTCGATCTCAAGGTGCTCTTGCCCGTACCCGAGGAGCCGCTCGGCGGCGCGCTCGAAGCCATCGAGAAAGCTGCTGAAAGGCGTGGTGTCGCTCGCGCCGTGGCGGAGGCCGAGCTCGAGTGCTTTGGCGAGCTGCAGGTTGGCCTGGACTTCGGCTGCGCGTGTGAGTGCCGCGAGGGATTCTCCGGTAGCTTCGTCTTCTTCACCCCCCGGGGAGATGTGCTCTGCAAGAAGGCGAAGATCGTGCGCGTCTCCCAGCCAGTCCTGAAGTGCGATGCACTCGTCGACGAGGGGCGAGAGCTCGTAGGAGCCCTTCGCCAGAGGCTCCATGAGGTAGCGCAGCGCTTTGACGCGCAGGCGTGCCTTGTGAAGCTCCTCATCGCTCGGCCCATCCGCCAGGCGCGCGAGGGCTTTGCGTGCGCCGGGCAGAACCTTTGCCACCGCCGAGCCAGTCGTCGTCGCGAGGGTGGTGTCGCGGTTCATCTTCGGTGTTGCCACGGTGCTCAGGCGCTGTTTGACGCCACCGTCCCATTTGGCGAATGACCGAAGTGCGCGAACGATGCCCTTTGAGGTCTTCTTTTTTGGAAGCAAGCGCAACGAGGCCTTCGCATCGAGCTGATTTTCTTCCGCCAGCGCACGCACCCACCGGCGTTGCACGGCGCGGTCACGGCCACGGCTCGTGGCGCGGTGAATCGACTTGAGCGTGGCGCGCTCTTTCTTGGAGAAGAGCTCGGGGTGGTGCGCGCCTAAGGCTCGAAGTCGGCGCAGCGAGACTCGAAATGAATGGAGCTTCTTTTCGGATGCTCGTTTCAGCAAGTCGCGCGCGTCACGACGGGCGCGCTTGAGCCAGGCGAGGGCTACTTGGCGGAGGGCAACGCTCGAGGAGCGAGAGCCGAGATCGGAAGGAAACGCCACGAGATACAATGACGCACTCGGCGAGAAAAAAGAAGCTTCTCCCCCGGAAGTCGTCGCTGCACGGCCAAATAGGCTACGCGCCCCAGAAGAGCCACGCGGCCCAGCCCAGGAATACGGCCTGGGTGGTCACGCCGTGGAGAACGATGAAGCGAATCGAGGCGCCTGGTGTCCTCGGAGGCTGGACCAGGAGAGGCATCAGCGGGACCACGGCGAGGGCGAGCCAGCCGTCGCCAAAGTGGACGTGCCCCGCCCAGCTGAGCGCGTAGAGGGCGATGACCGTGAGGCCGATGCAGCTCCATGCGGCGCGAACGATGCCCTTCTTGACGGCGAGGGTGCGCTTTTTTGCGCGTCGATCCGCGGCGATGTCGGGGAGCGCCGTGGCGATGTTTGCGGACGCGGCCAAAGCCACGCACCCGGCGCCGATGGTCCACGGGAACGACGCGAGTTCGCCGGCCTGGGCGGCGTAGCCGAAGAGAGGCAGGACGCCCCCTACGCCGAGGCCCTGAAGCCATTCGCCTCCGCCGCGGTAGGACAGCCGCAGCGGCGCGTAGCTGTACGCCCAAAGCAAAACGAGCGCCGCGATGGACAAGGCCAGCGGCCACGGCGTGCGGGGTACGAAGACGCCGCCGAGGACGAGGAGTAAGACGCCCATCACAACGGCGGCGCGCCGGAGCGAGGCCGCACTGAGGTCCCCGTTTTGAAGCACGCCGGAGCCGCCGGAGAAGAGAGTGCGCTGGTCCGTGTCGTGCTCGCGGTCGGCGTAGTCGTTCGCAAAGACGATAAAGAGGTGATCCGCGACGCCGAAGGCCGCCACGAGGCCCAAGACGGACCACGAGAAAACGCCCAGCTTGGCGAAGGCGAAGGCCTGGCCTAGCAACAAGGGGCCGGCGATATTCGCCTGCGCCAACGGGCGCGCTGCCTTTAGCCACGCTCGCCCCTGTGCACCCCCAGCCACGCTGTGGCATAGCACGCCGTGGCCATGGAACGAGTGCAACGTCTCCTCGGCGGACTCTGCGGAGTAGCGTTTGTGGGGCACGTAGGTCTCGGCCTACTGGGCGCGCGCCTCGCGTGGACCCAGTACACTCTAGTGAGCGACACGACGCGCGACGTTTTCTTTCGCCAATCGGCGATCAGCGCTCAGCTCGCGGACCAAGCACAGCTCGCGTTCTTCGACCGTGGCCTCGTCGTCGCTACGGCGCTGCTCTTCATCACGCTCTTCTACCTGCTCTACCGCGATCTGCCGGACCGGCGGCGACAGCCTTACTGGGGGTGGCTCTCGTGGCTCGTGCCCTTCGCGTTTCTCTACATGCCGTTTCGTTTGGCCAAGGAGATCGATGCGCCGCGCGATGAGCCCCAACAGGAAAGCGAGGAGGGCGCCGCACATCCTGCTTGGACCGTGTTCGCGTGGTGGACCATGTGGCTCACGTCTCGAATCCTCGGACTCGTCGCCGGTCTCGCTGAACGTGACGGCCACTGGGATCAAGCCGCCGGTCTCGACCTCGTCGCCTCTCTGGCCTCCGCGCTCTCGGCTCTCGCGGCACTGATTCTCGTGCGTCGCTGGGTGTTTCTTCGAGGCCAGCACGCATGAGCCGCGTGCAGTTCTTTACGGGGAAGGGCGGCGTTGGGAAGTCGTCCCTCGTCGCCGCCACGGCCATCGCCGCAGCTCGCCAGGGCCGCCGGCCACTCATCGTCGAGCTCGCCCATCGCGCGACGATGCAGGAGCTCTTCGGCGAAGACATCGGCTCGGATCCCGCGATGGTCTACGAAGGTGTTCACGCGCTTCGAATCGACGTCGACGAAGCGGCGGAGCGTTTCGTCGGCAAACGAACTGGGGCTGGGCGCTTGGCTCGTCTCCCGCTCCTCAAGCGCCTCTTCCATGCGGCGCCGGCGGTCGGGGAAGTGCTCACGTTGGACCGAATCATCGGGCTTGAGTCAGAGACGCAGGAAGACGGCACGCCACGCTGGGGCCCCATCCTCGTGGACCTCGATGCCTCGGGTCACGCCGTCATGTTCTTCTCTCTCTCCGAGGTCTTCGAGGGGCTCGCGCGAGGCGGTCCTCTTCGTACTCTTCTCGACGGGTTCGATGCGCTCCTCGATGACCCCGCGCGCAGCGTGCTTCATCTGGTCACGATTCCCGGGCCGCTCCCGGTGCAAGAGACGCTTCAGCTTCATGCGGCGCTCTCGGCGCGGCGGGCACCAAAGATGGGGCGACTCTTCGTCAACCGCGTCACGGAGCCTCGCTATGACGAGACGTCCTTGCCGATGCTCGAGTCTCTCGCGGGTGAGATGCCGCTGGCCGTGGCGCTGGCGAAACGCGAGCTGACGCGGGCGCAGCAAAGCGCCGCGTCGATGTCACGTCTTGACCTGGGTCTGAAGACGACCCGTCTCGCCGAACATGCGCTGCCCGCGCCGCTGGATATCGCCCTCGCGCTTGCGAGCGAACTGCAGGCGGACGAACTCAAGGCGACGGAAAACGAAGCGAAGGAAAACGAGGCGAAGCATGAAGCTTGAGCCGGTGAGTTTCGACGGCGCAGAGGTGACGCGGGCTAGTTTGCTCGCGTCCCTAAAGGACCGGCGCCTCGTGGTCTGCGTGGGACCAGGTGGCGTGGGCAAGACCACGCTGGCGGCGGCTCTCGGGCTCATGGCCGCCGAAGCATCGCGCCGAGTCTTGGTGTTGACGGTGGACCCGGCGAAACGTCTCGCGGATGCCCTCGGTCTCGACGGCATCGACGACACCGAACGCGCTGTTCCCGTCGAGGGGCCGGGAACTCTCCACGTCGCGATGCTCGACACCAAGCAGAGCTACGACCAGCTCATCGGCCGCATCGCCGACGACGACGCGGCGAAGCGAATCCGGGATAACGCCGTCTACGCTGCGTTCTCCAAGACCCTCGCGAAGAGCCACGCGTACATTGCGGCGGAGCGCCTCTACGAGGCCATGAACGACGAGCGTTTTGACCTCGTCATTCTCGACACGCCGCCGACGCGGAGCGCTCTTGAGATCCTCGACGCGCCGCGCACGCTCGCGCGCTTTGTCGACGCGGACATTCTCAAGTACTTCCTTCGCCAAGAGGGCGCGTCGCCTTTCCTCGCCATCGCGCGCGCCGGCGGCCGTGCCGCGCTCTCGCTCCTCTCGTCCATCGCCGGGGAGAGCATCGCCAGCGAGTTGCTGAGCTTCATCGAAGTTCTCGCGTCCCAGCGCGAAGGATTCGCCGAGCGCGCCAATGAAAACGAGCGCACCCTGGCGGCGCCGGAGACTCTCTACTGCTTGATCGCCGCCCCGGAACACGCCGCCCTCGCCGACGCACGTTTCTTAGCGGGAGAGCTTCGCAGCCGGCATCGCAGCCCCGAGCTAGCGCTCGTCAATCGTGCGTTCGCCGTCGAGTTCGCGGAGCACACTTCAAGCGCACGCTCGCTCGGAGAGGTGGCGGCGAAGAGCGGCGTGGAGCGGGCCTTCCTTCGTGAGCTCGCCGCATTTCGGGACGCGCGCACAGCCGTGATGAGCGCGCGCTTGCACCTAGCGCGCGAGTTCGTGGTGGGGCTCGGGGAGGGGACGCGGCTAGCCCTTCCAACGCTCCCGGCGGACATACAGAGTCTCACTGGGTTGCGTGAGGCGCTGTCGTGGAGTTGTCGCTTGCCGGATGAACGATGACCTTTGGTCATCGCTGCTGGGGTCGCAGACAAGCGTGCATGTAGTCGCTTCGCTCGTCGCTGGATGCGGCACGCCATCGCTTTGAGCCGAAGTCTGCGATCTCCACCCCTTGAGCCGCAGGATCCGCGTTGTCGTGGGCTTCAGCACCAAGGAGCCCACCCATCTGACTTTGTGGAGATCGTCGATGAGTATGGCTGCCCCGGTTTCGAGATCGTCGAAATGGGTGAGTCCTGCCCCGCTGAGTAGGCGACTGCCGCATCTTCACGCGCTGTGTAAGGTTCTTGGAGCGAACGCGTTCCCAGACCATGCCCAAGCTACTTTCTGTGCTCCTTCTCTTGATACTCGCGAGAGAGAATCGCCTGGCTTCGCTGGTCTTCGACGGGTTGAGCGGCCTGATGCGAGCGAGCTGTGACACGAACAAGAGCGTGTGTTTGGCCTCGGTCCATCGCCCGTTCAGGCCGAAGTCGCTCATCGACACGTAGTCGCCGAGTTTGGTTTCGAGTAAGCCGAACAAGGCTATGGCCAGTCCCGTCGATAGCGTCCTGCCATGGCGTTTCGTTGGCCGTCTTCAATCGGCGGCGAAGTCGAGCTCAAGCTGTGTCGCAACGGCGGCGCGCCCGCGGGACAGTGCCAAGGATGGCCTGAATTTCGCTTGCCTCGGTGCTTTACGCGCCTCGCTCCCTGGCACTCCGGACACGTCATGATGTCGATGGCGAAGAGCTCCGAGGAAGCTGTGGCGGAAGCTCGGGGCCGGAGCAGGTGTTCGCCTTCGAAGTGCCTGTCGAGAGCGAGTTCAGTGGCGTTTATTATGTTCGAAGTCGTTGCCAGGACTCGACCAGTGAGCACTTTTGCGGCGGCTTCGGAACGGTGTCGGCGTGGATGAGACCCAAGGCAACCACCCAGACTGTGACCTACCGGCGGGGTCCTATGTTCTTGTCGTAGATGCGGATTCGGCGGATTCGGCGCCGCGAACGTGCGTCTCCTTCCTTCGCCTGGCTAAGGTTTGAGGACCGATGTGTCGTTTCACGGTGTGGACAGCTTCGATACTGATGGTGTAGTCAGTTTTGACCGTGCTTAGACATGAAGGAACCAGCTGAGCAGATGCCAAGTGTCGAAACGAGTGGCGAAAACCGGTTCGTCGTGCGGAGCGTCCATGGTTGACGTGGCGCATCTTCACACCGCCCTCGAAGTCGTTCCGATGGCCGCGATGCTCGTTGGGGAAGACGGCAGAATCCTTCGGACGAACGGAAAGCTCGAGGAGCTCTTTGGGTACGCCAAGAACGAGCTTGCGAACCAATCGGTGAGCATGCTTGTCCCGAAGGAGGACCGGGCTCAACATCCGTCCCATGTGGACTCCTTTGTTAAACGCCCAAGTTCGCGTTTGATGGGCGGAGGGGAGCTCGTTGGTGTAACGAAGGGTGGCAAGAGCATCCCCATCGAGGTGGGGCTCAACCCCATCGAGACAGAGCTCGGGCTCCGCGTGGTGACGACGGTGGTCGACATCCGAGAGCGGAAGCATCACGAAAAACGTTTCAAGCTCGCCTTGGATGCAGCGCCCAGCGCGATCATCATGGTCGATTCCGCGGGAACGATTGTTCTGTGCAACCGGTTGACGGAGGAAGTCTTTGGCCATCCCCGCGCGGAGTTGATCGGCCAACCGATCGAATCGCTGATTCCTCAACGACTGCATGAAGCGCACGTGGCGAACCGTTCGGGCTATGTGAAGGTGCCGGAGCGACGCAAGATGGGCCGAGGGCCTGACCTCTGGGGATTGCGCGCGGACGGCACAGAGTTTCCAGTGGAGGTCGCACTACAGCCGATCACGGCGAACGACGAGCAGTTCGTGATCAGCTCGGTCCTCGATATCAGTGAACAGCGATCGTCGGCGCGCGTGCTCGACGCGAAGAACAAGCTGCTGACAAGGCTCAACGAGGACCTCCGGGCGTTTGCGTTCAGCGCATCCCACGACTTGAAAGCTCCCCTCTCGTCGATTCAAGGCCTTTCGGAATGCATGGCGGAGGACCTGGCTGCAGGTGACCTTGGCGAAGTCGGCACGAACCTGAACCGGATCAACGTCTTGGCTGAAAAACTATCCACTCTCGTGGAGGACATGCTCTCGGTGGCAAACGCGGACGCCTCCGCCGCGCCGGCTTCGTTTCGCGTGGACGAGCATGTTCGTCTGGCCATTGTCCGACACTCAGCGCTAGCCGCTCAACTGCGCGTTGAGATCGACGCCTCTGCCGTCGAGGCACTCGCACTCGTGTCCCAAGCGCCTCGCTTCGACTCCATTGTCGACAACCTGCTTTCCAACGCTCTGCGCTATTCGGATCCCAACAAGCAACACCGCGAGGTGAGGCTCTCCGCCGAGCGGCGCGATGAGCGCTTCGTCCTGGAGGTTCGTGACAACGGTCTGGGCATTCCCGAAGGGATGCGCGAGAAGGTGTTTCGAATGTTTCAACGCGCACACCCTCATCTTCCCGATGGAAGTGGTCTGGGTTTGGCGCTCTCCAGGAAGCACGCACAGCGGATGGGGGGCCAACTGCGACTTGAGATTCTAGATGGCTGGACGGTATTCTCTTTGCTGCTGCCCTCATCCATCCTAGCGGACGTGTTGCCATGAATACCCTTGTTGTCATCGATGATTCCGAGCCTGACCGCTACCTTGTTCGGCGAGTCCTTGGCCGTGCAAAACCGGATGTACACTTCGTCGAGTACACATCCGCCGTGGAGGCCCTCGACGTTTTCTTGGAAGAGGATGACTTCGACGGCGTCGTGGGAACCACGCCTCCGCCGGCCCTGGTTTTTTTGGACATCAATATGCCCCAGATGAACGGCTTTGAGTTCTTAGACCGGATCAAGGAGAGTGCGTCACGCAAGAAGTGTTTCGTCGTCGTGATGTTTTCATCATCGAACAATCCAGACGATCGACAGCGCGCCTCGGAGTTTGACTTCGTCGCTGACTACATGGTGAAGCCGATCACCACCGCAAAGCTGCTCGCAGTCTCCGAGAGAGAAGAATTCAAGCTCAGCTGACCTCTGCCAGTGATGATTCCGATTCGAGGCACGTCGCAAACTCTTCCCAGAGTTCTTGGCTTGCCAAACGGAACGCGCCAAAGTGCCCCACGGTTTCCAGGCCGAAGCTCTTCGGCGAAACGTGCAGAAACTCTCTGTCTGCTCCCACGTCACGCTCTGTGTCATGGGACAGGCCCAAGGATGACGGAGGGCCGCGCACAGACGCTCAAGTCGCTTTCCGTCGCGGCTGTTAATGGCCACCGCCGCATGTATGTTCACGCCGCCGACTTCGGCGACCGCGTCCGGGCCGCGTCCTTGTACGAGGCGAAGTGGACGCACAAACTTCGCGGTCTTGCGACCAGCGCTGGCACCAAGCAGCTGGAGATCGGCGGCGGACGCTCCACAGCACGACGCGAGGACCGGCTGGTGGCTAACGAACGTGTCGGGGTCGGTCTCGATGCATTGAGGCTGTGCGTCCGTGCCGCTTGAGCACTCGGAGTAGGCTGGAATGTGTCTACGCCGCGACTTGCGCGACGTCCTCCGTCGTCGGCTCGCCGAACTCGCGATACTGCAACCCTCCCGCACTATCTCGTACACGCCATCGAGTGCCAGCGTATGGAAGTGCACATTCAGCCGGAGCGCGCTGTCCGCCCGCTGCACGAACGTGAGCGCGCCTACCTGTGCATGGCAGACAGAGCGCAGCCGAAGTCGTGCTTCGCCATCGCAGCGAGCGCTTGAGCGCGCCAATGAACGCGCTCAACACATCGCTACACAACTTCCTGTGGTCCAGCACGGACCGAAGTCGCCAGGGGGCGTGCAGACCCATTGACGGATCGGGAACTCGGGCAAGACGTCGTCCACCAAGGTGCGCGGCAATGTCAGACATCCGCCGGCCGAGGCATGAGGGAGAAGCCGCGGCGCTTGCACGAAAAGCCCATGACCATCTCGTGACCGCATCCGCCGCACGCGAGGTGCACCAGACCATGCTCGAGAATCCCGCATTGCAAGTACGCGTCGAACTCGGCAGCGACGAACTTCAGTAAGCCCCCTGCGCCTCGGTACGCTCCCTGAATCGAGGCCAAAGCGCGCCTACCAGTGCATGCGGGAGCGTGTCTTCAGGGCGACGCGGCGTGTAGCCATCGGTGCGCGCTGGGTCGGCGCACGTCGAAGTCGCGGGCCATGCCACTTGAGCCTGCACCGCAGGAAGTGCGCCAGCGGGTGATCGCCTGAAACGCCGCGTGACTTGCGCAACGCCGCCGGCCGCCGGCGGACGCCAGAAGAGACGCTAGCAGGTTGGTGAAAAAGGCCGCCTGGCGATTTTTGGACTGAGTGCGTGCGCACGTGCGTCCGATTCACGTCCGCCTATGGACATAGGTGGCACGAATCGGAGGGTGCGTGATTGCGTGCTCATGCCGCAAAGCGGCATCGCGGAGTTTTTCACCA
>JBGCFM010000160.1:5000-85881 GCA_045106895.1 Polyangiales bacterium
GGTGGGCAGTTTGACTGGGGCGGTCGCCTCCCAAAATGTAACGGAGGCGCGCGATGGTTCCCTCAAGCTGATTGGAAACCAGCTGTAGAGTGCAAAGGCATAAGGGAGCTTGACTGTGAGACCGACGGGTCGAGCAGGTACGAAAGTAGGCCTTAGTGATCCGGTATCTCCGAATGGAAGGGATATCGCTCAACGGATAAAAGGTACTCCGGGGATAACAGGCTGATCGCGCCTGAGAGTTCATATCGGCGGCGCGGTTTGGCACCTCGATGTCGGCTCATCCCATCCTGGGGCTGGAGCAGGTCCCAAGGGTTTGGCTGTTCGCCAATTAAAGGGGTACGCGAGCTGGGTTCAGAACGTCGTGAGACAGTTCGGTCCCTATCTGCTGTGGGCGCAGGATATTTGAGAGGAGCTAACCATAGTACGAGAGGACCTGGTTGGACGAACCTCTAGTGTTCCGGTTGTCACGCCAGTGGCATAGCCGGGTAGCTATGTTCGGAACGGATAACCGCTGAAAGCATCTAAGCGGGAAGCCGGCCTCAAGATTAGATATCCCGGGTCGTAAGACCCCTAAAGGCCCCTTATAGACTATGAGGTAATAGGCTGGGTGTGGAAGTGTAGCAATACATGGAGCTGACCAGTACTAATCGGCCGTGAGGCTTGACCTATCTCTAAGGTACGAGTCGTACACATGTGTGAGAGTGCAATCCGCAAGGACCAAGCTCTCAAGATACATTCGAGAACAGGGTTGGAAGTAAGAGCTGCGGACGTTGTTTTTGAACAACAGCCCATCAACACGGGCAGTCCGAGTCGTCCAAACCCGCTCTCTCCATCCTCCGATGGACTGAGAGCTTTGAACAACACTTCTACGTTTTTCGGTGGCTTTGTCGGAGGGGTCATACCCGATCCCATCTCGAACTCGGCAGTCAAGCCCTCCAGAGCCGATGGTACTGCAGTCGTGAGACTGTGGGAGAGTAGGACGCCGCCGGATTTATGAGACCCTCGCTTCGAAAGAAGCGAGGGTCTCGCTTTTTAAGCGAACGCAGCTCCGGCGATGCACGCCGCGACGTCGCAGGCTGAGCGGACCTTGCGTGGCTTAGGTCTCAGGTCGATACTCCCGACATGAACCTGCGACTCGCACTGGCCCTCTCGCTCTTCGTGGTCGCGTGCGGCGACGACGCGTCCAGTAGCCGAAGAGACTCGGCCGTGGCGGCGGACGGAGGCGTCGATGGTGCGTTTGACGTCGGACTAGACGCTCGTGACGCGGTTGACGCGAGTGATCCGGATGCAGGAGTTCGCGATGCTGGACCAACGGACTCAGGTCCGGGGGACGCGGGGCGGTTGATGTGTGGCGATCCAGAGTGTCGGCACTGCGTTTCCCAAGGGTCCTGTGTTGCGTTGGCCGCAGACTGTGCACTCGAGACTCTGCCGACAAGCGCCGAGTGCTCAGGCGTATTCCAGCCGTGTGACGTAGCGTCGTGCTGGGACCCGACACTCTCCTTACCGAGTTGTGGAGCTCGGCTGGTGGACGAAGACTTTTCGTCAGGCCGATTCAGCGTTCATCGCTATGACGCGACGGTCCCGGGCGGCGAACCTGTGAGCCTCACGCTCCGACGAAGGGGCGGAGTCTATCAGCCCATGCTGCTCATCACGGAACCTGGTGGCGAGCTCATCTTCGCGGGCGACGCTACCTCGCTACAGCCCGATGTCGCGGTGCTTGACGCCAGCGTGAGCAGCACTGAGGTCAGCGTCACGCTGCAGGTCGAGTCCACGAGGATGCTCTCTCTCTGGGTGACTGACGCGGCGGCGGCGGCGGGTGACTTCAGCAGTGGAGTCGACACAAGCGCGACCTATCGGTTGAGCGGGTCACAAGTGTGCGAGGGGAGCAGTCTCTCTGAGTCAGTCGAGCGAACAAACGACGGCTCTCTTGAGAACGCGGTTCAGATTACGGAAGGTGACGGCTACGTGGTGGCCGAGACTGGGCGCAATGCCGAGTATGGGACGCAAGAGACTATCGACCAGATTCGTGCAGGGCTCGCCGCGGTTCGCGCGCGACATCCAGACGCTGCGACGGTTCAGGTCCGCGATATTAGTGTCGTGAACGGAGGCCGGCCCTCGGGTCCGTGGCCTCATGCGAGCCATCAAAGTGGTCGCGATGTCGACGTGACTTACCATCTGGACTCGTGCTCTGGGCCGTGCCCTCTTTCGGATGTGCCACTCTCCCAGTTTGACGAGGAGGCCACTTGGACTCTCTTCGAATACTGGCTCGCACAGGACGCTGTGACGTTCATCTTCGTTGACACCTCTCTTCAGCAGATCCTCTACGACGTAGCGGGGCGTCGGGGAGCGACGAGTGAAGAGCTTGATCGCTGGTTTCAATACCCAAATACGGGTTCCACTGGGATCATTCGTCACGTCTCAAACCACCTCAACCATCACCATGTTCGTTTCCGTTGTCCCGATGATGACGCGCGATGCATCGAGTGATGAAAAGTGAGGTGGTTCGCCGGGTCACAGCGTTTCTTTGCGATTTCTAGTAACGAACCGTCGTGTCCGGCACTCCTATGCGCATGAGAACTGAGGCCCCCGTGTTGGTTGCTGATCGAGACACCGTCCAACGTGTGTTGGCAGGGAATACAGCGGACTTCGAAGAGATCATGCGCCGCTACAACCAGCGTATGTTCCGCGTTGCACGTTCGATTCTCAAGGACGACGCAGAGGCGGAGGACGCCGTTCAGCAGGCGTACCTGTCTGCATATCAGAACCTCGGTAGCTTCCGCGGGGATGCGCAACTCTCGACATGGTTGACGCGCATCACCGTGAACGAAGCGCTGCGGCGTCGAAGGAAGTCCGGCGGACCCGCGGCCCTTAGCGTCGTAGAAGAAGTGCCAGACAAACTTGACCTTCGTCCGACCCCCGAAGAGCGAGCTTCACAAGGGCAGTTACGGCAACTGCTCGAGAGTGCCATCGACCTACTACCCGAGTCCTACCGCGTGGTGTTCGTCATGCGTGAAGTAGAAGGAGTCAGCACGAAAGAAGTCGGCGAGTGCCTAGACCTGAGCGAAGAGGCGGTTCGCGTTCGGCTGCATCGAGCGCGCGCTTCGCTGCGCTCGTGGCTCATCGAGCAGGTCGACACGCGCGCAGCGGACGCGTTTTCGTTCGCGGGTGCACGCTGTGATCGCATCGTCGCTGGAGTTCTCGCTCATCTTTTGAAGTGACTCCGCGGGCTTGGTCTATTGAGGCGACTTTGCGTCTCGAAAGAACACAGCGGGGCGCTTTGCCACGCTTTGGGGCGCAGGAAGCAAAGCGGGTGCAGTGATTTGCCTTGGCATTGTCGTTGCAACTTACCAGGGCATGGATGAAACAGTATTTGACGAACTAAAGAACGACCACACGACACAGCGCACCTTGATGCGCTTGATGCTCAAGACCAACGAAGGCACGAAGGGTCGCAAAGAGCTCTTTCAGCGCTTCCGCGCTGCTCTTGAAGCTCACGCTGCGGCGGAAGACCGCGTACTCTACTCGCCTCTTCTTGCCGACGCAGTGGGCCGGCGGCATGCCGCACATTCGATTGGTGAACATGAAGAGATACGCGACATGCTCGAATCACTCGCGCAAACCGATCCTGACTCTCCGGAGTGGATAAAGCGCGCCCAGGTGCTCGTGAAAGCGAACAAGCATCATATGGATGAGGAAGAGCACGACATCTTCCCCCTCGCACGCGAGGCCTTGTCGCGGACTGAAGTGAAGGAGATGTCCCGGGAGTATCCCGAGGTGCGTCTCGAGGAAGCCGTCGCCTGAAGGCGCGTCCGCTTCACCTCTACTCCAGCAATCCACACACGCGCACCACGCGCAGAATGCGACACGATGATTACAACAACTTCAACACTCAACGCCGCTGCCATCGCTCTTGCCCTTGGGCTAGCGGGCTGTGCCGGCGACACGACGGTCTCTACTCCGTCTTCAACCTCAACCACCGGTTCGACATCAGAGGGACGTATCCCCGTTGCCGAAGCGCAGGCCGGCGGCGCCATTGCGTTCCGGCCGTCCTACAACACGTATCCACTCTACGCAGAGTACAACGAAGGTGCCGGGGACGTCGCCGCTACGACCGCGGTCGCCGACGACTTCTGCTCCAAAACCGAAGTGTTTTTTGGGACTTCGTCCACGGATATTCGAGACACCGGCGAAGAACGCCTGGAGCGGGTAGTCGAGTGTGTCAACCGAGCCGACATTGATGGGATCTATCTGATCGGCCACGCCGACACGCGGGGTCACATCGTTGACAACCAGCAACTAGCGCTCGAGCGAGCCGAGTCCGTCCGCGAAGAGATTCGAGAGTCTGGCCTCGCGAGCGATGTGCGCATCTTCGTCTCCACCGCGGATGAATCTCTTGCCGAGGGCGAACGTTGGTCCGACGACCGACGCGTCGAGGTTCGCTACTTTCGAGAGCTCGTGAGCGACTCGAAGAACTAAGGGGCTCTCGCCCATCGACGCAACAAGCCTCGCCATCGCGGGGCTCTTGCGTTTAAATGGAAGGCTCTAGTCGAAGGTTAGGTCGATCCACTCGCCGCGGTCTGCTGGTCCGCGGCACGCTGATGCTCGGCGCTTCGCCGGCTCCGCGATGAACACGGCGTTCGTGGCTGTGCCCATGCCGTCTTCTTCGTAGCGGTTGATACTCTCGGTGCCGTTCGAGCGGTCGGCAAAAAGTGAACGAAGACTAGATGGGTCCGCTGGCTCGGAGAGAATCTCGCCGAGGCGCGCAAAGCGAGCGGTGCTGCTCTCACCGACGACCTCGCCCTGTAGGGCTACGTGCTCTGGTGAGATGCAGTGGTTGGTGCGGTAGACGGGTCCCTCGTCCGTCGTCCGCAAATACTGACCGTTTGGTGAAGCCTCATATTCGATTTGCTGTGACTCGTCGGCAAGCCAGTACGTGTGGGCCCCCGAGTGTGGCGCATCGCGCACGAGTTCACGTGCTTCGCTGACGTCCATGGCTCGGACGGCGCGATGCAGTATCGACAGGTAGCCGACTCCTGGACGCGAGCCATAGGTCTTGATGTTCGTGGTACCGACGGCGAGACCGTATTCGTTGATGCCCATGAGCGTCAGGCAGCCGGCGCAGGTAACGGACCAAGTCTCCGGTCCTTCGTTGGGCCGCCGGCGAATCGCGACGACGTACTCGATGTCGTGCGGGTTGAGGTCCCAGGTTTGGCCGGCGAGAGCGTAGCCGGTGGACGATGAGGAGGTGGGGACCAGGACGGAGCTGCAGCCCTCGTCGTTGAGCTTTCGCAGGGGCTCACCGCTTGGCTCGCTGAGCAAGACCGCGTCGCGGAAATCGGTCATATTCGTGGCGGTGAAGAGCCGCTCAAAGTCGATATTGGAGCCATCGGCGATTCCTTTGAGCTCATCGTGGCCGTCCTTGTCCCACTTCTCGTAGATGCCGAGGCCTCCCCGGCCCGCGTCGATCACCTTGGTCCACTCGCTGGGGCGGCCGCGGTCCGCGAAATAGCCCTTCATCGCTTCGAAGCGCATTTCCACAAAACGCTGAATTCGCTCCCGGAAAGCCTCTCCTTGGCCGCGCCCCAGGTCCGCTGGGCTGCCGTTTACATCGATGGTCTCAAGCTTAAACGTCGGTGAGTCGGTCATGAGCGGAACGTACGGCTTGACCGGTCTCTTCGCCAGGAAGTGGTCAGAGTCTTGACAGGCCGCAAGTCGGGTTCATAGTTGCCGCCGTCCTATGCCCACTTACGAATACCACTGTGACGCCTGCGAAAAAGACTTCATTTTGGAGCAACGGATCACCGAAGAGCCGGTGAAAAAGTGCACCAAGTGCGGCAAAAAGAAAGCCCGCCGGATGATCTCCGGTAGCGGTAACTTCGTGCTCAAGGGTGGGAACTGGGAGTCCGACCTCTACAGCGGAGCGTCGAATCGCGGTTCAAGTGATTCAAGCTCCAGCGACGACTGAGCTCCGGCAGCTTCTAGGGGCAGCTTCGACCGCAGACGAGACGGTCTCGGTCGCAAGGTTCCAATGAGCAGCCGCGCAAACTGCACATCTCGTTCCCGTTACAGTCGACGAGGCAGTCGCCTTGCGGGCACATCATGTTGCATGCTGCATCGCCATCGCAGTCAGCTTCGCACCTCGCCCGGCTGCAGCGCGCGCTCAAGCCGCCTCGATTGGTGGTGTGAAAGGAACAGTCGCTGCCTTCTTGGCAATCAGCCACGATCTGGGAGCTGTCGGTTTCCACACGGCATGAGGCGCCGGATCGACAGGTGACATTGCAATCGCCCGTGCACCGGAGGTTGCAGTCAGCGCAATCAACAGCGCAGATGTAGTCCCCAGTGATGTCGATGGGCTCCGGTGGGCACTCGCCAGGTGGAGGAGCGTCGGAGACGCCTGCATCGGCGATGGCCCCGTCCACGATACCGGCGTCGATCATTGTGCCCACGCACACGCCGTCTACACACTCGAGGCCTTGGCAGATTCCGATGCAGCTAGGACTCAGATGTACGTGCACTTGGAGAGTTTCACCCTCGACGAAACGCTCGACGGGGACGAGTTGTTCAACGCGAACGCGTTCCTCGAAGATGCCCTCGGCTGAGAGCGATACATCCAACGACCCGCCGCGGTGAACGACTCCTTGGGTGAATGGCAGCGCAACGTCGCCGAGGTCAGCTGTTACCGCCCGAGATTCTCCGTTTCGGACAACGACGAGTCGAACCATGTCGAGTTCGCCCGCTGGGAACGAGGAGTCGACGTTGACGATGATTTCCGTTAGTGGTGGCGTGGAACAGCTTGGTGCCCAAAGAAGAAGCATGCCGAAAACGAATGCCTGCGCGCACGTGCTGACTGCCCTGTGTTTCATCGGAGCGCTTCGCAATGGCATAGTCATTCGCATCAGTCGAAGATGATCGGAGGAAGTGTCGTATCAGTGGGGTCAGGAGCGCTTGGCCTCAAGAGTAAGGCAAGAAGAACTGCCACGCCCGCGGCTGCCACGATTCCAAGCGTCACCCCAAGGACACGTCTGGTGGTGTAGTCTTCCTCTGGAGGCTCTGCCGGGAGGGGCTCTTCCGCTGGGACCATTGGTTCGGCGGGAATCTCTTCCACCGCGAGGTTGGCTTCGGGGAGCGGGACTTCGAAGGTGTGCGTGATGCTCTCCCCCTCCCCCATGGAGAACGTGTCTTCCGCGACTTGCTCTTCTCCGTAATACGCGCGCAGCTGGTGTTCACCTGGGTCCAGTGGGATTGCAACTCCGTGCATGGCCACCTGCATCTCAGAACCGTCGAGCATGACTTGTGCTGTGGTGTCGACGATAACTGTCACGCGGGCCAGGCGTGGGATGATGAGGTCGAGGGCGCTTTGCGCTGCTTGAGCGAGCTCGCCCTCGGCGGTGCGCAGGACCATGCGATAGAGTTCTGAGGCCACGACGAGATGCCCGAGTTCGGTCTCGGACCCGGCGAGGTTGAACGTAACAATCGGAGAGGCCCGAAGTTCGTTCGAACGCCGAAAGCGATCCACCGCACAGACGTGGTCGTTCATATCTGCGCACGCAATTCCTTCATGGAAGAGCGTTCGTGCGGCGGCGGTGCCCTGCTCATTTTGAGCAGAAACCCAGCGTGGAGTCGCGAGGGAAAGAGCTATAAAGACACAGAACGAAGCGAGCCTTGCCACACCTCGATTGTACGGCGAGAACTGGACCCACATGAGAAAAAAGTCGCTCAAGGGGAACTAATAGTCGAGCTGACGGAAGTCGGTCATCATACTGACATTATCGGTTGTGGCGCTGGGCTCTACGGTGCTGGGCTCTACGGTGCTGGGCTCTATTGAGCTGGGCTCCGCTCTGCTCGGGTCTGGTGGCATGCCCGCGCGCATCGTGGCTTGTGGCCTGACTCGACGGGGCTGCACTTGTTCGACGATCGGCTGGTTGGGGTCGTCCATTGGCGTCGGTGCTGTTTCAGGGGCTAGCACCTGGGGCGCCACTGCGTTCTCGGGGTCTGGCACCGAAGGCTGTGAGGGAACGACGATTTCGGCGGCCGTGTCGCTCGCCGCTGAGGTCTGCTCAACTTGCTCATCCACCGCCGGATCGGCATCGGTTTGCATTTTGACTAGCAGCCATGCTCCGACGCAAAGAGCGACGATTGAGAGCAGGAGGGAAATCCCCATCCGGGACTTCGCCTGAGGAGGAGGGGGAGGTAGAGTGGGCGCTTCGCTCGCGATGCGGTGAACGCCGCTGGTGGCTGTGGTTACGGGACCCGTGGTGTCAGGCCTCGCGCCGGGCGCTGCCGCGGCCAGGGCCTGCGCCATCTCGTTGGCCTTTGCGTAACGGTCGTCGGGGTCCTTGGACAGGGCCTTCATCACCACGTCCGACAGCTCCTTGGAAATAGTGGGGCGAAGCTCGCAAGGCGGTGTCGGTAGATCGCGAACGATGGCGGCCATCATATCAGCAGGCGTCTCAGCATTGAACGGAGCCTGACGAGCGAGCATTTCGAAGAGCATGATCCCAAGGCTGTACAGGTCGGCGCGCCCATCGATGTCCGCACCACGCGCATGTTCGGGGGACATATAAAGAGGCGTGCCGAACACATGTCCATTTGTGGTCACCGCGGATACACGGTTGTTGTTCCGGTCGGTTCCCAGGGAGATGCCGAAGTCGATGAGTTTCGGGTAGAGCCCCTCGATCGTTGAAACGAGCTGAACGTTCTCCGGTTTGATGTCTCGATGGACAATACCGGCTTGATGCGCTGCGCAGAGACCGCGAAGGACACCAATACAAATCTGCACCGCTTCGTCGATCTCGAGGAAAGGCAAACGGTACATCCGGTCTGCTAGACTTTCGCCTTCGAGCAGCTCCATCGCGATATACGGTGTGTCTTCGTGAACCCCGAAGTCTGTGACCCGAACGACGGCGGGGTGTTGAACTTGCGCAGCCAGACGTGCTTCGCGAAGGAAGCGTTGTACTTGTTGCTCACGATTCCCGGAAAGGTGCTTCTCAGGAACGAGTTTGAGGGCGATGGGGCAACCAAGCACCTGGTCCGTGGCTTCCCAAACGCCTCCCATGCCGCCTTCGCCTATCGGGCGGAGCAGCCGATAGCGGCCAGCGAGGAGCTCGTCGGCTTTGGCTAGGAAAGACATTCGCCTCCCCAATATACGGAATCTTTCGGGTTTGGCGAGTGACGAAATTGGTCACAAACGAGGGCTAAAGCCTACGCTCTAACAACCGTACACTAGCTGGGCTCTAGGTATCGAAGAGCGATGGTTTTCGCGCCATGCTCCGCGAAGCGGACCTTGGCCTTGGGCGTCGAACCCATTTCCACTCCTTCGATCTTTCCGACGCCAAACTTACGGTGTCGTACCCGCATTCCGATCCGAATCCCGGGTTCGTCGCCATCGCTATAGTCGACGTAGCTCTCGCCGCCGTCGCGGGGGGGCACATAGGCGGTGTGGGCAGGAGGAGAGTCCCAGGGATCTGGGATGTAGCTATGAGCGCCGCTGCGCCGGACAGGTTCGGGCGCCGGCCGCGCTCGTTGAACGCCGATCCAGTGAGCGTCGTCCTCGGGGATTTCTAGAACGAAGCGAGAAGCAGTTCCTGGACGGACTTGCCCGTAGATTCGCCTCATGTCGGCATAGCTCAAAATCAATCGTTCTCGTGCGCGCGTGAAGGCCACGTACGCAAGACGACGTTCTTCGGCGATCTCTTCTTCGTCCGCGGAGAAATCGTTGCCCATGCGAGGGAACATTCCCTCTTCAAGACCAACGACCATGACGGTGTCGAACTCAAGGCCCTTTGCCGCGTGAACGGTCATGAGCGTGAGTCGCGCTTCCTCCTCGTCTTCCTGTTTGTGGTCGGTCTGAAGCGTGACCTCCTCCAGGAAGAGGGCCAGTGATGGTTCGTTGCCTTCGTCTTCGATACGCTCTGCGAATTCGGAGATCGAACCCACGAGCTCTTCGAGGTTCTGCATACGCGCATCGCTCTCGGCGCTGTTCTCGTTCTTGAGTGCTAAGAGGTAGCCGGTTTCGGTGAGGATGACGCCGGGGAGATCTTCGAGGGGGACGCGTGAGGCTTCTTCCCTCAGCATGAGAATCAGTGAACGAAACGCGCGAAGCTTGCGCCCCGCGGCGGCTCCAAAGCGACCGTCTTCTTCGAGATGAGCGAGCGCATCCCAGACGCCACCGCCTCGTTCTGCGGCTAGGTCGAGGAGGCGTCCAACGCTTGTCTTGCCGATGCCCCGCGTCGGTGTGTTGATAATGCGGAGCAGGCTGACGTCGTCGTCGGTGTTGTGAAGAACACGGAGGTAGGCGAGGAGATCTTTGACCTCAGCGCGGTCGTAGAAGCGAAGCCCGCCGACGATGCGGTAGGCCATGTTGACGGCGCGTAACGCCTCTTCGATGACGCGGGATTGGGCGTGGGTTCGGTAGAAGACCACCATCGATTCAAGGGACTCGCCCTTGGCGACGAGTTCTGTGGCGCCACGTACGACGAGGTTTGCTTCGTCGCGTTCATCTCGGGTCCGAACCACGAAGACTTTTTCGCCGTCTTCGTTGTCTGTCCACATCTCCTTCGGTTCGCGGTCGGTGTTGCGTTCGATGACGGCGTGGGCGATGCGCAAAATACGCTTTGTGGAGCGGTAGTTTTGTTCTAGCTTGATGAGCCTCGCGTCAGGGTAGAGCCGACGAAAGTCGAGGATGTTTCGTCGATCGGCGCCCCGCCAACGATAGATGCTCTGGTCATCGTCGCCGACCACGGTGAGGTTGCGGTGAACGCTCGCGATGGCCGTGACGAGGCGCAGCTGGGCGTGGTTTGTGTCTTGGAACTCGTCGACGAGGAGATGCTCAAAACGCCCAGCGATCTGTTCGCGGAAACCGTCGTTGTTCTCAAGGGCGCGGACCAAGCGGTAGATGAGGTCGCCGAAGTCCAGCGCGCCACAGGCGTCCATGCGTTTTTCGTAGGCTTTGTAGATCTTGGCGACGATCTCGTCGTAGGCCGTGTCGACGTCGATCTGGTCGGGACCTTTCATCTCTTGTTTTGCAGCACCGATGGCGTGGGCCATCTGCTTGGGCGCGAAACGTTTGGGGTCCAGGTTGAGGTCACCGAGGATCCGCTTGATCATCGCCTTCTGGTCAGAGTCGTCGTAGATCGTGAAGTCGCGGCGGACGTTCGCGAGCTCGGAGTGCTTTCGCAAGAGCCGAGCGCACGTGGAGTGGAACGTACCGATTTGGAGTCTGCCAGCGCCCGGTGACAAGACCTCGAGTCGCTCTCGCATCTCCGCGGCGGCTTTGTTGGTGAAGGTGACGCCACAGATCTGCCAAGGTTTCACTCCGCCCTCGGCGACGAGGTAGGCGATTCGATGGGTAATGACGCGAGTCTTACCGGAACCTGCGCCGGCGAAAACGACGAGGGGACCTTCACTATGAAGGACGGCTTCGCGCTGGGGATCGTTTAGGTGTTCGAGGTCGAGGGTGCCGGACACGCGGGACCATACGCCATGGGAGAGACTCCGTCCGGGCAAATCCGATGAAGCCGAGGACTATGGTTCGAACGTGTAGAGAAGGTCGGGCGCGTCGGTACAGTCGAAGGTCCCGCGTCGCGCCCCGATGGTGCCGGTGGTCATGGTTTGAATCACGTCGTCTTCACGCACTCGGAGCGTCCAGCCTGTGGTGGGGTCGATATTGCCAAAGTTGTTCACACACACGCTGTATTCACCGGCGGCGGGTACGCTGAAAGAGACGCGCTCGGGGCCCGTGCCGATTCGATCGTCCACGTCGAGGGCGCCATCCAGTCCCTCGTCTCCGATCACCGCGGTTGGGTCTCCGAAGTAGATCAGCACGCCGTCCGGCCGTACGACGTGGAGGTCGACGTCCCCGCGGTTTTCCCACTCGAGCAGGAACTCCAGGGGGCGGTCAGAGATGCACTGGCTGCCGAGGCAGTCTTCATTGAGGTCGCAGACGTTCCCGCATTCCCCGCAGTTGTTCGGATCACGGACGGTGTTGGCGCAGCCTCCCTCGCACATCGTCTGGTTTTCCATGCCGCACGGTGCGTCAATGGGCCCACCGTCGCGCTCTGTGGCGATCTCTGGCACTGGAATGCAGCCGAAGAGCGTGCATATGGCCAGCAAGTGTATAATATCGGTTGCCATGAAACGAACGCTAGCACGGAGGCATGACTCTGCACTCGCCGGAATCTTCCGAGGAGGTGCGTTTCTGTTGGGCATGATGACGCTCTCGGCCTGCGCGCCTTGTCCAGAACTACACCGGGTGTTCGGCGTGGAGTGGGAGGAGACACCTCTGCGACGAAAAGACGGTTCCATCGTGGAGACCACGTATCGCCTCGAGTCTGACGAGTTCGTCGCCACTCGCGAATGCGGCGGGCAGCGCGTGGAACTGAGTACCGAGGTGAGTCATTGGTACAACATCGTCGTGGAGGAGCCGGCTTCAAGGCGCACGTCGGCAGATGGACTGTCGTGCAGGCTCTCTTATGCGGAGGGAGAGGAAACGAGACTTTTCCTCGACGAAGACGGTCAAACGCTGACCTCGGAGAGTGGTACGACGGAGATCATCCCATGGGGGGAGGTCAACGGCATGTTGGGGGCTTGGTCGTTCATCCAGCCTGACGCTACGGTGGAGTGGTTCGTCTACCCACAGGACATCTTCGCCGTGGCCCGCTGTCTAAATGGTATTCGGGCGACGGTTACTGTTCCGGTGCTTATCGAGCACCGCTTCCGAGTCGAAGACACCGTGAGCGCGTCCAGCGGAGATTGCGAGCTTGAGTTCCTCGCAGGGGTCTATCGCTACTACCCGGAAGTCGCGGGAGAGCTTCTGCTCGAACGCGAAGGGGGGAGTCTCCTCACGCTGACACAGGTCGCAGAGTAGCGAGTTCTTTGCGGAGAACCCTGTGACTCGCCCTGAAAAGGCACAAATGCCACAGTACGTGCTATGAAGGCGCCATGGAATCGGCGGCGGCGGAGCGGTCCGAAGGGGACGAGCCCGATGGTCTTGGAGGCGCAGACGACAATTCGACGTCGGATGCAAAGCCCGTGGTGAATGAAGCGACACCAGCGCCGTCAAAAGCCGTGAAGACAAAGACCACCGCCGCGGATCGAGAGCGCGACCGGGAGCTGGTACGAGCCGTTCAACGCGGTGACGCCAACTCCTTCAGAGAGCTCTTCGACCGATATCATCGGCGGGCCTACGCGGTGGCTTTTGGCGTCGTTAAGAATCAACAGGATGCCCTCGATATTGTTCAGGAGGGCTTCATCAAAGTTCACCGACACATCGCGAACTTTCAGGGCACTAGCAGTTTCTACACTTGGCTCTATCGAATCATCATGAACCTCTCCATCGACCACGTAAGGCGCAACAAGAAAGGGCGGAACCTCGACTATGACGACCGCGTGCGTCGTGACGAGGAAGATGTCGCAGGCGATGGCGCGATTCTGCCGACGATTCTCAACTCGAACCCACGCAAGTCGGTCCTTCGGCGGGAGCTTTCAGAAGCCATCCAAGCGGCTCTGGGGGAACTCCCAGAACACCATCGTGCGGTCATCGTGCTGCGCGAAGTAGAGGGGCTCTCCTACGAAGAGATGGCCCGCATCCTCGAGGTGCCGAAAGGCACCATCATGAGCCGCCTCTTTCACGCGCGACGAAAGATGCAAGAAACGCTGGCGCCTTACATTCAGGGCGACCTCGACATCCGGGATTCAAAATGACCATGCCCGAAAGCAACGACTACATCGACGACGACAAACTCCAGCGCCTCTTTGACGGCGACTTGACGGAGGGCGAAGAGAAGATTCTACGCCGTGACGTTGCCAAGTCAGAGACCGAGCAAGCGCGCGTCGCGCAGTTAGACCGATTGGGTGACCTGATTCGCCTTTCGGGTGAAGAGGTGGGCGCGGACATCGACTCGAGCGCTCTCTTCGCGCGCATCGAAGCGGGGGTCGCCGCGGACAAGAGCCCCCGCCTTGAGCTCATTGGAAACCAGCCGAAACGTCAGCGCACCGTTGGTGTCGTCGCCGTTGGGTTTGCGATGGCCGCCGCCGTCGCTCTCGTTTTCTACCTGATGCCAGGCGCCGACCCGAACATAGCCGTCAATCCTATGGACGATAACCGCGAGGTTCTTGTCGAAAACGACCTTCCAATGGTCGAAATCCACCCGCCGGCGGGTTCTGCCGTCGAACAAGTTGATTTTGGTTCGAATACGGGGACCGTTTTCGAGGTCGAAGGAGCAGAAGGTCAGCCGCTGGCGGTTGTCTGGATTGCCGAGGAGTAGGCCATGAATCGCGTCACCATCACCCTTACGAGTCTTGCCATTGCGCTGAGCGCGAGCTTCGCTGCTCCTGCGTTTGTCTCGCAAGCACAGGCGCAGGCCCCGGTGCAGACCGAAGTTGTGGTCATCCTCGCGAAGGAAGCCGCTGGCACCATCGACCCAAGTCTCGAGTCGATGACGGCGTTGCAGCGCGCGCCCTTCAACGCGTTCCGGACGATGACGATCCTCGACCGCAAGAACGAGCGCCTCCGCGCAGGACGCGATCAAGACATTCGTTTGCCAAACGGCCGCACCCTTCGAGTTCAGCTCCAGCGCGTAATGCCTGACGGACGATACCGAGTGCGCGTGTCCATCGACCGACCTGAAGCGGACGCGTACCTGCCACTCCTTCAGGTGGTGGCGTCGCCGGGCGACCCCTTCTTCGTTGCGGGGCAGAGTCATGACGGTGGCACGTTGGTGATCGGCATCACGCTCAACTGAGCTGAGAGCAACCACGTTGCACGAGCGTCCACTTCAACGGGGTGGGCGCTCTTTTTCGATGTGAGCTCTGCTTGGACGAAACTTACGGCTGCGCGGGTTGTCATGAGAAGAGCACAGGCTTCCCTTTCTTGAAGGACAACGACATGTTCAGTTCACTCCGACCCCTCTTCCTGGTCACATTCATTCTGGGCGCTTGCGGCTCCGCTTCAGAAGAACCTGTCGCTGAGATTCCATGTGGAGAGGTTCGGGGGGGACCGTCGGATTTCTCTCTCGCCAACAGCGATGTCGACGGAGCGCAAGTGGGTGCGCCTTCAGCTTGCGAAGCTGGCGTCGATATTCCGGTAACGCGAAGCGCGGGGGCCCACGCCATGGAGGACGTTGTGAACGAGCGAGCTGTGAACGTTCGCGCCGCTTTGGCGGGCGCAGGCGCTGAAGTGTACGGCTATGGCAACGGAAGCTGCTCGTCCCAGGTCGCTGTGATCATCGACGATTGGGGCCAGGCGGACAACGCTGTGCGAGGGCTCGCACGTTTCATGAGCGAGCGTGGGGTGTCGGGCACCGTGAACGTCACCGTCGAAGCGAACTCCTGCGTCGAGCTGGAAGCTGCCGAATAGGCGCGTAGAGTTTCGCATCTTCTTGTGAAACACGCGCCCCGCTGAAACTTGGTAGAGTTGAGCCATGCAATGGCGTCTGCTCGTGGTTGGTATTTGGTCCTGCTCAGCGTGTGGCGAGCCACCACCTCCGGTGGCTGAGGCGGAACAGACGCATTCTTTGAATGGGCTGCAGGTGACGGTCCCGTCGACTTGGACCTTGAGCCCAGCGGACCAGAGCGCGCGTCTTCAGGCTGCCGGCGTTCGTCGAGATCCGCAGGCTGATGTTCACGTGCTGGCACTCAGTGCTGCGCCCGGGCCGGCCCCTGCGTTGAGCCTGATGACCATCGCCCAATCCGCTGAATACTCGCAAGGAATGGGCAGCGTTCGCAGCGCCATGGAAGGCATGGAAGGGTCCATGCGTTCGGGCGCGCAGAGCCGTGGTGTGGCTTTGGAGTTTGAGGGCACGTGCACGGCGACTTCCTGCGACATCAGCTACCGCATGGGTCCCACCGGGGCGCGGCAGCGCGTCTGGCGCGACGGCGGACGTATGAACTCGGCCGGCTATACATGCGCGGGGGAAGCGGGATGCGCAGCGATGGAGACAGCCGTGTTGCCTCCTCCTCCGTCGAGCGCGGACTCCGTCGATGCGCTCTAGCAGCGTTGAACGATTTTCGTCGTCGACGGAATAGCTCGTGCGGTCGCTTGTTAGTGCTTCCGAGGGACAGGCCCTCCACTGACCAGAAGGAGTAAAGCAATGACGAACGACCGACGATTTGTGGCTCTCAAGGGAGCCCAGCGTGATTGGGTAAACCTCGATGACTTCGATTGGGACAGCGACGAGGAGGTGGACTCTGAGCCGCTTCCGGAGTGGAGCCCTGAGTTAGAACATGACGGTTGGAGCGCGATTGTTCCGCGTGAGAGTCCGCTCGCGCACCTCGGTGACAAGCTCGACTTTGCGCGACTGAGCGGGCGTTTGTAGTCAAGCGTCGGCGGCGCGGCTGCGTCGACGTAGCCGCGCCGCGTTCCTTGAAGTCCGTGAAAAGCTCGGCAACACTTGTCCGTGCAGCTTGTGGGACTGAGGTGCGATTTCCGGAAGTCGTCTATGAAACGAAGGTACGTTCACCGTGCCCGCACTCCCCAAGCTGCATCACTTTCGCTGAGCGAATATGTCCAGCACATCCATAAATCCGGCGGAGACATCTTCGCAGCGTGTCTTTCGCGAAGACGTGCTCCTCTTCATCAACGGTTGCTTTGCGGCGACTTCGCAGGGCGGTTTCTTCCGTCGCGAGGGAGTACAGCGACTCGGCATCGAGTTTCTGCATGCGTATATGCGCTTCGGGTATCGGCGCGTGTATGCGCTCACGCTCGCGGCGGGGATCAATGACTTCAACACGGCGCTGATCATTCGGATGCTCTTGGCGCATCCGCGTGAGAGTGAGCACCACCCGCAAGAGAACGCGCTCATCACGGAGGCGCTGCGGCGATTGCCTCCGCAGCGGGTCTATCGACTGTTCAAGGAACTACGGGAGCGGCGCGTCAACAATCGCCGTACGCGTGCGGTGATGCGCCGCTACGTAGAAGAGCGCGGGCGCCAGGAGTTCGACGCGGTGAAGTACCGCGCGGGGCTCACGAGCGCAGTGCGTCACGCGCGCCTGCCGCTGCCGCCTGAGCTTGGCGCGTTTCTCTTTCAGGGCAAGAAGCAGAAGCAGTATGAGTCGCCGCTCTTGGAGTCGTGGCGTGCCGCTCATTATGCGCAGGACGCCATGTACCGTTTGCCGTACACCGTGGCGGAGGGCTTCGCGGAGAAGCACGGCGTTCCGCGGAAAGTGTTCCTGAAGAAGATCGCGCCGCAGCTGACGAAGACAGAGCGGGAGCGTCTTGGGCGAAGTGCGGGGAAGCTCGGCGTAGACGTGGGGGGCGACCTCTCGAGAATGCCGCTGCTCAAACTCGCGAGCTACGTGCTCTCGTTTTCGATGGAGGAGCGCGCAAAGAGAGGCGCGGAGATCGATGCTGCGTTTCACAGCGCTGCGGCGCGCGTAGCGGGGCATCGGACGAGTGGCGGAACGGTCGCGCTCGTCCTCGACGACAGTTACTCGACGCTTGGGGGGCGTGCGACGCGTCAACGGCCTCTAGCGCTAGCTCTTGGTGTTCACTACCTGCTTCATGCTTCGTACGCGACGGTTCGCTCGCATTGGCTGCATGGGCCGGCGGGCCCGTATCCGTTTTTTGTTCGACCGCGGGGCCAAACGAACCTCGCAGCTTCGTTGCTCACGGCGCTCGAAGGTGAGCCGGACATCGTCTTTGTTGTGTCCGACGGCTGGGAGAACGATCCGCCTGGTGCGACGGCTGCGACGCTGGAACTCTTCTCGCAGCTCAAACGTAGTTGTCTCTTCGTTCACGCAAACCCGGTCTTTGACGGTGAGCGCTTTGAGCCGCGTAAGCTCAGCCCTCTCATGGCGACGCTTGGCGTCCGCGAGCCAGAAGACCTCCTGACTTCTTTGGCCTACGCACGCTTCGCGATGGGGCGCGATTCGGCGTTGGAGCTCGAAGCGCGGCTGGAGAAGAGCGCGCAGAGCTTCCTCGCTGGAGCTGGGCGATGAAGCAGGTTGTTGCCGACTGGACGCCTGAGCTGCGCGGACTTGAGCTTGGTCACGCCCAGGTCTGGGGGGCCGTCCGTCTCGTGCCCGTGATTCGTCCACAAACGCTACATGGATTGCGGCTGCACAAGCAGGTGGTGCAGCAGACGGCGGCGGTGAGCATCGATGAGGGCCACTACGTCAGCTTCGTTCCGCATGGTTATGTGCTGCGATGGGAGGATGAGCAGGACGGGAATGCGAGCGAAGGAGCGGCGCTCGGCACGGTGATGACAACGAAGTCTCGTCTAGACTCTGCGGACTTCGCGCCGCTCCGCGTCGTTCACGGCCAGGTTCACCGGATGGTGAAACGCACCAAGCAGGGACTTCGTTTTTTGCCGCTGCACCTCGCCATGGAAGGGTTTCTTACCTACCAATTCGGTGGGCCGTCGCGGCTCTTTTCTGAGTACAGCCAAGATGTGATTCGCCGGGGTCTGTCACCACGCGTGGAGTGGTCAATGCGCGGTCGCAGCGTTCCGGACCTCGAGGATGCGTTACGCATTTTTGAGATTCATCCGAATCAAGTGGGGGTGCTTCTCTTCGTCGGCGATGAGTTCTACTCGGCGTTTGTTGTTCCCCACGCGGATGACTACCGCGCCCTGCACCGAGACCTGCTCAGCGACTTCTTTGCGGACACGCTCATCTACCACGCGCTGGGCTACCCCAACGTTCCTGATTGGCAGGTGGAGACGTCCGGGGAGGAGGTGAAGTCCCTTGCGGATATTCGTGGCTTCCTGGCCCGCACCGAGCGCGAGTGGGGCGAGTTTCATCGTGGCTTGGCGGACCAGTTCTTTGGTCGCCCACATCGCGCGAAGGAACGCTATCGGCTCGGAAGTTTCTCTCTGCGGCAGCTCTTGCCGTCTTTTGACCCGAAGGTCGACAACCACATTGGTGAGTGCATTTTGGGCGGCGACGGCACGCTTGCGTATCTGAAGAGCTACCGACTCTCCGCCGCTCAAAGCCGTCGCGCGTATCTTCTTCAGCAGCTCGCGTCGGTGGACTGGGATTTGGGTGCTTGCGCGACACTCTTTCGCTCGACGCCGGCGGAGTTCATTCGGCGTCTGGAGAAAGCTGGGTTTGGGTACCTGCTCAAGCCACATGTACTCGCAGAAGCCATGCGGGCGATGCGCTCGAATACACGTGGACGCTAGAGCCCATCAACGAGCGCTGATGGCGATTAGCCCTGCCGTCTCGCGGGAGCGAAGGTCGGCGAGGCTTGTGCTCGCCAACGCGTTGAGGAACGCGTCGCGCGCTTGCTGCAACGCCTTTTCGAGTTTGCACTTCCCGCTCAGCTGACATTGGCCGTCGTCTCGAAAGCACTCCGCGAGATCGAAGGCTTCGAAGCAGCGCACAACTTCTGCCACACAGATGTCTTCGGCGGGGCGGGCAAGTGTGCTGACCTTTCCACGACCTCGCTGTGCGTCGACGAAACCTGCGCCGGATAGGGTCTGCATGACCTTCGCCATGTGTGAGCGTGAAATGCCGTGGGCTGCTGCGATATCGGCAGGGGTCGCTCCGCCACTGTCGGCGAGGTAGATGAGTGCTCGGAGACCGTAGTCGGTGCGTTGTTGAAGTCTCATCCTTGCTCTTTCCGGCGATGTCTATAAAATACGAACAATGAGTTCGCATTTTGATCTGACGCGCGAAATGCGCAAGTCTTTCGACGATGAGTCCATCGAAAGGCTGGTTCGTGGTTTCTATGCGCGGATTCGTGAGGACGAAGAGCTCGGGCCGATCTTTGCTCGCCGCGTCGAAGATTGGGAGCCGCACCTTCAGCGAATGATGTCGTTCTGGACGACGATTCTCCGCGGCGAAGCGGTCTATCAGCCTGGGCCCAAGGGGCCTCCTCCGGTGGTTCACCGAGGCATCGCTGAGCTCCGCCGGGCCCACTTTGTACGTTGGCTTTCGCTCTTCGCAGAAGAAGCCAAGCGAGTCTTTCCGGCTGAAGCCGCGTCCTATGTCATTGGCCGTTCCGAAGGAATGGGTCGTGCGCTCTCCGCGCACCTCAAGCCCTACAAGACACTCCGTTTTGACGAAGGAAAGATCCCGGAAGGGCTGTTGCGAGAGCACTCGCTCAAAGCGGGAGTTCGTGGGCTCCTGCGCGTCACGCGCGGAGAACTGGTCTTCGTTGACGCCGATGGGGACAAGACGCGCGTCTTGGCGGGGGAGCACATTCCCGTCGCGCCGGAGGCGGCACATCATCTCGAAGAAGCTGAGCACGCGGCCATCGAAATCGACTTCTTTCGCACTGGCGCATAGGAGGCTATAAGCTCGCTGTGCGACGCAAAAACCCGGACGCCTTCGAGCCTGAGCTTGGCATTCCTGTTCTTCCAGGGAGTCCATCGGATGTCGTGAGGGTTTTGGGTGGTGTCATCACGGACGCCCGCCTTGAGCGAGTTCGTCGCGTCGCGGCCGGGCGGACGAGACGCGTCATTCCTGTGTTGGAAGGCCTGATGGATCCACACAACGGCTCGGCCATCCTGAGGTCCGCGGACGCATTTGGTATCGCTGAGGTGCACATTGTTCCGGGACCGAACGGTTTCTACGCAGGGAGTACCGTCGCGAAGGGAACGACGCAGTGGCTGGACCTGCAACCTCACGAGACCAGCGAAGCGTGCGCGGACGCTCTCGTGGGCGCCGGTTACTCCATCTACGCGGCGTCGATGGAGGGCGAAGCACGTCTTGAGGACCTCGCGAAGCTCGACAAGGTGGCCATCGTTTTTGGGAATGAACACAGCGGGCCCTCTGCGGCCATGCGAGAGCGAGCGACGGGCACATACGCGATTCCGATGCGTGGTTTCGTAGAGAGCCTCAATGTGTCTGTGGCTGCGGCGATCACGCTGCATGGCGTCGTCGCAGACCGGCCGAGCGAACTGACGGATGAGGAACTGGAGCTTCTCGTGGCGCGAATGCTCTTTCGAACGGTACCGGACGCTGCGGAGATCTTGGCCGACCGCCTCTGAAGGCTATTCGCTACAGATCGCGCGAATACGAACTCGGACATCGGGCGCGAGGGCCGTTGCACAAGAGCTAGGGCAGAGCTCAAGAGCGCTGGGCCGAGGTTGCCCGTCTTCTCGAAAGTAGAAACCTCCGAGCGTAGCGTCGCAGGCGGACGCGTCAGGGACGGCGCGAAGTTCTCGCACTGGACGTTCGCCGTCGCTTGTTTCGCGGACGAGACGCACTTCGACATCTTCTGCGCGAGGAAAGCGGCCGGGTGCTGGAATCGAGTACGCACATGTTCGAAGTGAACGACGAAGACGATTGAGCTCTTCCAGAAACTCGTCACTGACGGCGCTTGTCGTGGTGATGATACTCGCTTCGTTGGTACCTCCGGCGATGGCGAGGCGAGTCAGGTTCTCGCGGGCGTCGGCCTCTTCGAACGCATCGAAAACACCGATGACGTAGGTCATGATCCCGTCTGCAACGCCTTCTGCGGCGATGAGTTCAGGGCCTTCGATGGCCGTCGCAGGCTCGCCTGGGACGACGGAGGAGTCGCAGCTCGAAGGCAGTCCATCTGTCGCAAGAAGGACTACCACCGTCCGCTCCGGTCGGCTTCGGCTTCGAACGCGCGCTTGTTCAATGATCCCTTCGAGGGCAGGGAGCGTTGGTGTCGTGCCGCCGGGGCGCCGGCTCCGCAGTGACTGGACGATGGGACGTGCGGCCTGCGGCAGCACGGACACGGCGACGGCCGGCGTCAAATAGGATTCGACGCCACAGAGTGCCGGGTTTTCGCAGCGCCCGCTGAGCCTGCACGGAGTGAGCGGCTCGGGTCCGCAGAACTGGCCTTCGACACATGCGCCGCCAAAAGGAAACTCTCCTGGGCAGCTGCCATTGAGCTGACAATGCTGACCCGTTTCGCAGTGGGAGTCGTGCTCACAAACGTTCTGCGGACCCTCGCCGCGGCACACGCCTCCGAGGATACATTGGCCGTCGCAATCGGCTTGGTCCCTGCACCGCTGTGGGTAGTCCGAATCATCGAAGGGAAAGAAGGTCAAAGACACCCTGAGCCCACGGGAACTCTCTTCGTTCACGAAGGCTTCAACGGCATTCGTGACGGCGTCCTTTTTCGTCGATCCAAACTCGATCTGCCGGTCCATCGACGCGGAGAAGTCCATCAGAATGAAGATGTCGAGGTCAGCGCCGCCGGCGAGGGAGTCGAAAGGCAGGCAGTAGGGGGTTGAGGTGTCGAGGGAGGAATCGCTGACCTGAACCGTGGCGTCCCTCAGGTCGTCATCGGAGCCCGCGTCCCGCCCTGCGTCCGTCTCCTCTGTCTCTTCCCCCTCGGGGATACTGAGCCCCGTCCGTGCGCCACATGACAGACAGAAAATGCACACCACGGCCGCCGAAATAGCGCCTTTTTGTGCCTGCCAGATCATGAGTCTCAGTTCATGCGAGACACGTGCCAGCGTCAGCCCGAAAACGGGCTCTCTCAACGGCCGGTTCCGGGAATGACGTCGCTCTTCGTTACGTTTACCTATTATCAGTGTTGTATTGCCCACTGGGCAGGCACTCAGTAGGTTCCATTTCGATGGCGAATCCCACACGCACTCAGCGAGGAAAAGCCCTTCGGCCACGGCGGCCGGTGGGCAAGATTCGTGGAAAGAAACGTGGGCCCGTCAAGAAACGCAAATGGCTGCGCAGGCTCTTTTGGTTGTGCGCTGTAGGCCTCCTCGTCGCCTTCGTCGGCGCCAGCGGTATGCTCTGGTACTACGGGCGTGACCTACCGGATGTCGCTGAGCTTCGTGACTACGAGCCTCCGCAGACCACGCGTATCCTTGATCGCAACGGTCGCTCCATCGGCGAGGTGTTCAGCGAACGCCGCACCGTGATTCCGATGGACCAGATTCCGCGGCATTTCGTCTTGTGCGTGCTGGCGGCGGAGGACGCGGATTTCTACCAGCACGAAGGCCTAGACTACGCCGGAATGGTCCGCGCGATATTGCGTGATATCAGCGAAGGCCGAGCAGCCGAAGGCGCGAGCACGATCACGCAGCAGGTGGTGAAGCTTCTCTTGCTTACGCCGGAGCGGACGCTCTCACGCAAGGTACGCGAGCTCATCCTTGCGCGACGGTTGGAGCAAGAACTAACGAAGGACGAGATCCTTTATCTCTATCTCAACCACATCAACTTTGGACACGGACGTTATGGCGTTCAAGAGGCCGCGCGGTTCTACTTCGGCAAGGACGCAGCGGATCTAACGTTGGCGGAGTCGTCCCTGATTGCTGGTGTCCCTCAGGCGCCGGCGCGCCTCTCGCCGCGCACGCACGTGGAGGCGGCGAGACGCCGACAGAACTACGTCCTTGGCCAACTCCTGGCCAAACGTGATCGTTATTGGCCAGACCTTGGCGTCGACGAGATCGAAGAGGCGCGTTCGACGGAGCCGACCATCGTGCCCCGTGAGACGCTCGAAGATTCCGCGCCGGAAATCCAACGGATCGTTCGCGCGGAACTTCGAGAGATTATTGGCGCCGACGCTTACCGCCAAGGTGGGTACACGGTGCACACGACCCTCGACGAAGAGGTTCAGCGAGGTGCTCGCGCGGCGCTGCGTGAGGGGCTCGAGGCGGTGGATGAGCGGCACAATTACCGTGGGCCGTTGCGCGGCACGTCGGGGGCCAGCGGCGCTGTAGAGGCGCTTCGTGAAGGGCGTCGATACGTCGGCACGTCACTCCGCGCTGATGCAGAGACGCGCACCATCGTGTTCGACATCGGGGGGCATGAGGCTGTCGTCGATTTGAGTGACAACGCTCGCTACGATCCTCGCGAGCTCGCGCCGGCGCGTTTCGCGCCGGAAGGGACAACAGCGCGGCTCGTCGTGACGAGCGTTGGTGAAGACCGCGCGGAGGCACGTCTGGACCTTGGGCCCCAAGGCGCTGTCATCGTTATCGACCCACGTACCCGCGACGTCCTGGCCATCGCTGGTGGCTACGAATCAGCCCACGGTTTCGACCGAGCGACACAGGCGAGTCGCCAGCCCGGCTCAACGTTCAAGCCGCTGGTTTATGCCGTCGGGATTCGCTCACAGATGTTCACGCCTTCGACGCTGATGATCGATGCGCCCGCCGTGTACGACCAGTGGATGCCGCAGAACTACGAACAGTGGCGACACGAAGGGCCGGTGCCTCTTCGGACGGCGCTCGCCAGCTCTATCAACGTTGTGGCGGTGCGTGCTATCGAAGAGGTTGGCCCAGCGGAGGTGGTCACCTTTGCCCGTCGACTTGGCATCGAGAGCGAGCTCGACCCGCAACTCTCACTCGCGCTTGGTAGCAGCGAAGTACGGCCCATCGAGATGGTCAACGCGTACGCGACCTTCGCGAGCGGCGGTCGCTGGGCGCCGCCGCGTTTCATCACGCGAATCGAAGGCCCCGACGGGGAGCCGATCACGCTGCCGTCTCGCGCTCAGCCTCGTGACGTGATGACTCCAGCAGAAGCGTATTTGGTGACGAGCATGCTCGAGACCGTGGTTCAGGAAGGAACAGGGCGCCGAGCGCGACAGTTGGGCCGACCCGCCGCAGGCAAGACCGGCACCAGCAACGAGGCGCGCGACGCCTGGTTTGTTGGTTACACCGCCAACGTCGTCGCGGGCGTCTGGGTTGGGTTCGACGATAACCGCCCCCTCGGGCGCCGCGAAGGTGGCTCGCGAACGGCGTTGCCGATCTGGGTGGATGTGATTCGTGCTGCTGAAGGCGAGAGTCGCGTCCTCGATTTCGCGCGCCCGAGTGGTGTTGTCGAACGAACCATCGACCCGGCGACGGGTCTGCTTGCGTACGAAGGAATGGCCAACACTCGGGTGGAGGTCTTCCTCGATGGGACGGAGCCCACCGAGACGGTGCGCTCTCCGGATGTGGTGGACCCATCGACGTTCTTGATGGAACAGCTTGGCGGTGAAGAGAGCTCGCCGTGAGGTCTCGCTCTCTGCCGGCGCGGGCATGCCTCCTGGCTGCGCTGTGCCTCGCGTCGTCTGAGCCTGCGGAAGCGAATGCGCAGGTTGCTGACTCGGGACTGCAGGGAGCTTGCGACTTGTTGCGCCGTCTGGGCGAGGAGAATCCGGGGAGATCTGCGCAGGTGAGCTCGGAGTGGCCACCTTCAAGCCCTCGCGGAGCCGCGCTGGCAACGCGACTCCAGGAGTGCGTCGGACCCGAGACCGGCGGGGACCCACGAGCGCTTCTCCTTCGGGTGGAGGGAGCGTCGCTCGTTGCCGAGCTGAAGGTACGACGCGGATACTCATGGCTCTGGCGTTTTTTCGGGTTCTCCTCCGAGCTTGAACCCGTGCGCGTCGCCCTCGACGCGGAACTCCGCACATACGTCGCCCAACGCCCCGCGCTTCGTCGCGGCGCCGTCGTCGCCCGGGCCCTTGCGTTGCCAGGCCGCGGGTACACAGGCATCGCTAGTCATGACGGTTTGGTGTTGCTGGCGGGAGCACGCGAGCTTCGCACGATGCGCTACGCCGTTCGCCGTGGACGCCCCGTACTTGTACGAGACGAACGCTTGGTGGTTCCTCCTCCGCCCCACGGGCGTCGGGACGCCTTCTCGCGTGCGAGCGATGGGGTCTTCTGGCAGCGGGGCCAAGTACTTCAACAGGTTCGGCTCTCGCCGCTGCGCGTTGAGGCCGCCAGCTCCCCGTGTGAAGAGGGGGCGTTTCCCTTGGCAGACGCATGCGCTCACTGGGCACTTGGGCGCGACTACTTCGACTCGCGACTTGCGACGCGAGCGTCCTCGGTACCGCCGGAGCGAGCACCGACGAGTTTCTATGCTCGCTCGCGTCGCATCGTGAGGCGTTCGGATGGAAGCGCTGACCCCGTGGAGGTGGTCGTGTCCCCACGAGGCCGTATCGTCGCACGAACGGGATCACGCACGGTGGGTGTCGCTGGCTACGGCGCGGGGCTCGCCGCGGCGGACGTGGACCAAGATGGCTCCCTCGAAGTATTTGCGAGCCTCGATTCACCGGTCGGCGAAGGCGATAGACTTCACATCATTCGTGTGAGACCGGATGGCTCCCTTATTCGAATTTGGATGTCCGAGCCCGTTGCTGGGAGCATCCTGCTCGCGACGTCGGCGGACCTCGACGGCGACGGCTTCGAAGAGTTCTTGGCCGTGGAAGAAGTCGAAGGCGAGAACGCTCGACTTTGGATTGTGCGATGAAACGTACCCTCGCCGTTGCCGCGTTTCTCTTCGCGAGCACAGCGTGCGTTGTGCTCGCGGCGCTGCCTGCGGCGTACGGGGGAGCTCTTCGCCTCGCTGCGACCGGGCCCATCGCATTGCCTCACCCCGCGCACCGCGAGTCGCCTTTTGAGTCGGCGCTTTCGGCAGCGGTGTATGACAAGCTGAGCGAGATCCTCCATGCGGAAACGGAAGGCACGCAGGTGACGCTTCGTTTTCGCACCGGTGTCGTTCGGCAGGACCGCCGCCCCGTGCGTATCGCTGACCTTCAGCGTTCTTTGCGTCGCCTCGACCGCACCGGCGCCCGTCATTGGCTTGCGCCCATCGCGCGCCGGAACGGAGCGCTCCAGATGGAAGTCCAGGACGACGCGTTGGTCGTGGAACTGCAGCAAGAGGGCGTCGATGTACATCGCTGGCTGCGAGCGGCACCATTGGCGTTTGTTGTGTCTCCTGGAACGGGGACGGGGCCCTTTCGGCCGCGCGTTGTGCGTGACGAACTCCGACTTTTTCAGTCTCGGAGCGCAATCCGCGGGGCGCCCTATCTGCAGCGCATTCACGTCACCCCGTACGAGGGGCGTGAAGGGGAGCTTCGAGCGTTGATGCTTGGGCAGTTGGACGGTTCGTGGTCTGGCGCGAGCCTCTATGACACCTCGCCTCCTCACCCGATGAATCGGCACGCGCTCGAATCCCGCGCCGCCGTATTGCTTGTAGGCACACGTTCACGAAGCCGAGAGCTCGCGGTGCTCGGCGCTGCCCTCGACCGGCGACGTCTCGCGCGCGTCGGTTTGACGCCGTCGGAGCGTTTTTCAGAGTTGCCCGCGCCGAACCCGAGTGGGCGCGATGTGCCACGCGGTGGTCGCTCCTTGGCCTATCGCGCGGGCGACGTGTTCGCCGCGGCGCTCGCTGAGGCGATGGCCGCGCGTTTCGACGAAGAGGGTTGGTCAATTCGACCACGGGCGATTCCACCCGCGCAGTGGAGAAGCGCAGCGAGCCGTTACGATTACCGCATCGCTCAAGTTGTTCCTGGTTTGGCGGGAGGACCTTTTCTCTTAGCGGACGCTTTCGCAGAGACTGGAGACAACGACAGCGCGGAGGCTTTGGTTCGCTCCGGTCTCAACGCCGGCGATGCCGTGGACGCTCAAGCGCGGGCGCGCGAATTGCCGGCGCTTGTCCTCGGTTGGCGTTCGTCTTCTCTTCACTTGGACGCTGATGTGCACGGCTTTGAATTGGATGAGCGTGGAGAGCTTCGTCTCGAGCGGCTTCATTGGCGGCGCGCGCGAATCGAGGCCCCCCGATGAGCTTGCGCGCACGCCTCATTGTCTTTTTTCTCATCGCGGCTTTCGTTCCCTTGGGCGCACTGGGCCTCGTGGTTCGAACCAGTCTCATCAAGGGGCTCGAAGAAGACCATGTGCGACGCCTCGCGACGCGCGTCGCTTCCGCACAACGAGTGCTTGCGGAGCGGGCGGAAGAAGACCGCCAAGCGACGGAGGCTTTGTGTCAGCATGAGCCCGTCGTCGACCGTGTTCTTCTGCAGATAGCTGCAAATCGATTCGGCCCGAGTGAAGAGCAAGCGTTGGTTCGTTTGCTGCCGGCGCTGATGCATGGGCGCGGATTCGATACGCTGCATCTGCTTCAGGTGAGTGGTGAGCGCGGTCGCGTGCTTGGTGCTGGGCATTACCCCGGTGAATCAGGCGCGCTCAAAGTCGACTTGCTGAATGCGCTTACGGCACACGAAGAGCAGCTCTTTGTGCACGATGTGCGGATTCAAGGCGAAGACGGCCCAGCAGATCACCAAGTGCTCTTGAGCGGCTGCATCGAACAGCGGGACGGGGCGACGCTCGCAGTGCTGACGGGTCGTCGTTTGGACGATGCCGTCAGCGAAGACCTCTTGGGAGATGTTTCCCCGGTGCATTTTGCCCTCGTCCACGGGGACGAGAGTCCGGAGCTTTTGGGCAGTGGAGCGCCGACGGAGGTTCACCGTTTTGCCGACTCAAACATTCGGCTCCTCGCCAATATCGATGACGCGCCACTGCAGGGAGAGATCGCGTCGCTGAAGCTTCGCTCGCTCTACGTAGCCGGGGCGGCGTTGGCGCTGGCGCTGCTGATGGCGGTACTGCTGACGTGGACGTTGACGCGGCCCCTCGAAGAGCTCCAGGCCGCGGCCAAACGCGTGGCCGGCGGCGACCTTGAGTCACGTGTTGCGGTCACGCGCCGGGACGAAGTCGGTAACGCGATGACCGCCTTCAACGAGATGACGAAGGAACTGGCGGTGACCCGCGAGAAGCTCCTGCGCGCAGAACGAATCGCCGCTTGGCGTGAAGTGGCGCGGCGTATTGCTCACGAGATCAAGAACCCACTCCAGCCTATCCAGATGGAGATCGAGACCATGCGCAAACTACACGCGCGTGGTCACGCGAGCTTTGACGAAGAGTTCGGGCCGTCGACGCAGCTGGTTCTCGATGAGGTGAAGCGCCTCAACAACATGGTCACGGAGTTCAGCCGCTTCGCGCGTCTCCCGCCCCCCCGACCCGTGCGCCAAGACCTGCTCGATGTGGTCAATCATGTGGTTAGTCTTCATGAGGGCGGGGCTGTCAGCGTGGACCAGGATGCTGAGAGCATGCTCCTTCGTTTCGACAGCGAGCAGCTGACGCAGGTGTTGGTGAACTTGGTGCAGAACGGTGCCGATGCGGCCATGGCACGCCACGGACAGAACGGCGGAAAGGTCCGCGTGAGTCTACGGGCTCTCGAGGACGCATCCATCAAGGGCGCGGAGTTGCGCATCGAAGACAACGGAACGGGCATCCCCGCTGCGGACCGCCTGCGCGTCTTCGAGCCCTACTTTACGACGAAGGCGAAGGGAACCGGGCTGGGCCTCGCGATCGTTCACCGCATCGTTGGCGACCACGGGGGCACCATTGACATTGAGGACGGAATCGATGGCGGTGCCGCGTTTGTGATTCGGCTTCCAGAAGCCGGTCCACCGGTGGCCATCGCCGCGAGCTTGTCCGACGCATCGCTGCCCCTGGGCCGTGCGCAATAGCTCTGCCTTGTGGTGTTAGAGCGCCCGATACGCCAGCCACGTTAGCTCGGTGAGGCGTGCATCGGAATCGCCGACGATGGTGTCGCCCATGACCGTGCCTTCTCCAAACTTCGCGAGCGTCGATTCTTCAACGACGGTCTCGTCGAGCAATACGGTGAAGAGGCCGCCGAGGATGAAGAACTCGACGCGTGTTCCGTCCGGGAGATCGGTGGCGTTCGGAACGCGGACGTTGAATCCTTCTTCGCTGGGTAAGGCTTCGGGGCCGAGGGCGTAGACACCATCCAGGTTCATGTCTCCGGCGAAGCAGGGGGCCTCCACA
The DNA here is from genome assembly GCA_045106895.1 of Polyangiales bacterium. Taxonomy (GTDB): domain Bacteria; phylum Myxococcota_A; class Polyangia; order Polyangiales; family Houyiibacteriaceae; genus JBCCRV01. Next base: position 34,487 of record JBGCFM010000160.1, read on the forward strand.
CGCGTCGCACCGATCTCCTCGTAGCGGCCGAAGAAGCGTTCCGGCACGATGTTCGTGAGCACGAGACCATCACCGATGGTGACTTCACGTGGGGCTGTCTCGTCGCCGATGGGCGGGAGCGCCACGTCATCGAGTTCGTAGACCACGATGTCGACGGGGTGCTCGTAGATGCCGTCTTCGACGCTAAGGTCTACAGGGCAGTAGCTGGTGGCGATACGTTCTAGAGGGCTCGTCGTGCGAAGTGCGACGCGATCGATACAGCGGTGCTCTTCATTGACCGGCCGCACCCACCAGCCGCTTGGGTCACTGAGTGCAGGGGACAGACAAATGAAGTTGCCGTCCACTCGGTGGATACAGAGCTGGGCGCGGCCCCCTTCTACGGGGTTGCCTTCATCATCGACGATGCGGCCGGTGATGGCGGCGGCGTAGTCACCCGTGCAGTCCACGCCGCCGCTCAGGTCGAGGTTCTCCAGCTCCGGAAAGTCGGGCGCAGGAGGACGCAACGGCGCGTTGTCCGGGGAGGCACAGCTCACGGCGAGGATGAGTGAAACGAGAGTGAGGGACAGACGCATACCGGCAGTATGCGCGATAGAGCGACATGTAACGGAGTCGATCAAAGAATCCGCTACATGGGCTCAAGTCAGCGGAACTCAGCCGTCTTCGGCTGGGTTGGCGAACTTACGCGTCCAGAGGATCGCGTCTTTTCGTTCGTTTCCAACTTCCAGGCAACCTGCCAGCAGGCCTGTCTTTCGGTACCCGGCCGCGAGGAGCATACCCGCGAGCTCTTCGTCATCGCTGGGGATGAAGAGAAAGCCGCTCACGATGCCGCGTTCTGTGAGCCACTCGCCGAGCACACGAAGGCCGTTGAGAACGGCCTTTCGTTCGTTCTCGTCGGCGGGACGGCGGAGGATCTCGATGAGGCTGTGGCCAAAGCAATCTTGGTACTCAGCGGAAAGGTAGTTGGGCTCAGTCTTCTTGTAGCTGAGCTTGTAGTAGGCACGGCGTGCATCACGACCGAAGGTGTCGAAGGTGTGAAGGCCGGCGTCGCCGTTCCACACTTCTTCGCGCGCTTTGAGCGCCTCGTCTTCGTCGACCTGAACGGCCTGCGCGCCTTTGACCTTGGCGGGGTAGTCCTTGATGACTTTCTTCGCGCGGTTGATGGTCCGCTCGGCAAGGCGGACGCCTGCGTCGCTGACGGTGGCGTTCTCGTCATCGCCGATGACGCAGCCGCAGAGGTGACCATCGCTACGTTTGTAGAAGCCAGGAATGGTGCCTTCGCGGGTGAACCCGACCTTGACCCAAGAAGACACTTCGTCCTTTTCGACGAGGGTGATGACCTTCTTGATGCCTTCCTTTTTGCCGACGGACTGGATGTACAGGCGCTTGGCAGGGAGTGCGCCGGCACGGAAATCGATGACGCGAACGAACTTCGTTCGGTTGTTGAGGATCAAGCACAAGTACGCGCTATCACTACGGAAGTAGAGTTCCTCCACCGTCGGCCTGGACGGCGCCTTAGCTTTTGCCTTGGCTTTCGCTTTCGCCATCGTTCGTGCTCCCTTATTTGTCCGGAATTCTTCGTGAATTCCACCAACGGCGGACACTAGCAAAGGTGTGTGGGGTGTCAAACGCCGCGCCGCCTGTTTTCTAGGTGTTTTTCGGCTCGTGGCGCATCGAAGGCGGAAGAACGAGACATCTCTCGTGCACCCATCCTGACTACGGGTATATTCGCGTTCGTGGAAGCTATGCAGGTGGAGAAGCGCGAGAGTATCCGGGTCGTCGCTGACATACTCCTGGCGGCGGCACACTCGGACTCTGAGTTCTGCGACCAAGAACGCCTCACCGTGAAGCGCGTCTTGTGTGAGCTCCTCGGCGTGGACGAGCTGCCGCACGAGATCCAAGAGCACCTGGAGGGCTTCGACCCGTCTAGCTTCAATATCCGCGACTCGGCGGAAACGTATTTGGAGCAGAAGGACATCAGCGAGGTCGATGAGCGACGCCTCATCGAGTTGGTGCGGAAAGTCTGTGACGCGAATGGCGCCGTCGACCTGGAAGAGGACCAGTACATGATCGCGCTGGTCCTCGCGCTGCGCCTCGCGCCGGACGAGTTCTCAGACCTGGTGCTCAATCATGCCGATGGTCTGCACGGGACACGCAAGCGTGTCTTTGATGTTCTTTTCTCTGCGACGTTCATCGCGACTTGCTGGCCACTTCTCGCAGGCATTGCGACGGCGGTGCGCACCACGTCGAAGGGACCCGCCCTTTTCAAACAGCGCCGCTACGGAGCGGGCGGCCGCGAGATCGAAGTTTGGAAGTTCCGCACGATGACCGTTCAGGAGAACGGTGGTGACGTGAAGCAGGCCACGAAAGGGGACGCCCGTATCACGCCCTTGGGGGCGTTTCTGCGTCGCACGAGCCTCGATGAGCTTCCTCAGTTCTTCAACGTTCTCCGCGGCGACATGTCTGTCGTGGGTCCGCGCCCTCACGCGGTCGCGCACAACAAGGCGTACCGAACACGCATTCTTGAGTACATGCTTCGCCACAAGGTGAAGCCGGGCATCACAGGTTGGGCACAGGTCAACGGCTGGCGTGGTGAGACCGACACTCTCGACAAGATGGTCGGGCGCGTGGAACACGACCTCGATTACATTCGCCGTTGGTCCTTTCGCATGGACTTGCTCATCGTGTGGCTGACGGTATTCGGCGTAAAAGTCCGTCAGAACGCCTACTGAACCGCTTCGCTTACTGGCCGTAGGGGCGGGTGCCCAAAGCGCCTCGGGCAAAGTCACGTGCGGGCTGTTCGTCACTGAAGACACGGATATGTGAGCCGGCTTCGTCTTCGCGAAGCTGCTGACTTACCTGAAGTCGACCGACGGCTGTCTCGACAAGGAACGCGATACGCGGGTGTCCCTTGGTGACCTCTCGCCTGAACTTTGTGATCTGCCTTTCGAAGTCCGGACCGACGCCCGCCGCGATGCTTCGTAGGTCCACCAAGAGGCCCAAATGCTGAAGGCTCTTGAGTGCCTCGATGACGGGGATGGTGCGTTCATAGACGTCACCACCAACGCTGAAGGGCACGTCGGTGCGAACGAGCTCCACGTGATTCGCTTGCTCGATGATGCTGAAGTGAATGGTGATGTTCATCGGAACTCGCACGGCGGCACTCTACATAAAATAGCGCGCCTCCTACACGAGCATTTTTCTCGAAACGAAAAAGGCCAGACCCCGAGGGGCCTGACCTTTTCGACGATGGGCTCATACGAGCCCGATTGATCACTCTGCGAGAGCGCGATCGATGGCGGTCTTGAAGGCCTCGAAGGGCTGCGCGCCCTGGAGGAGTCGACCGTTGATGAAGAAGCTTGGCGTACCGATTCGGGCGCCGGCGCTGGTGACGGCTTCCATGTCGGCGTCGACGGCAGCCTGGTGGGTGCGGTTGTCGAGGGCAGCACGGAACTGCGCCATGTTCACGCCGCCGATCTGCTGCGCGTACTCTTCAAGCTGTGGGCGGGCCAAGGCGCGCTGGTTCTCGAAGAGCTTGTCGTGGAAGGCCCAGAAGCCTTCGTCGCCACGCTGACGATGAATCTCGACGGTGGCTTCGGCTGCAAGGTGAGCGTCGCTGTGGAATGGAAGCGGGTAGTTACGCCAAACAACGCGGACGCGGTCGCCGTATTCCTGCATGACGCGAGCCATGGTTGGGTTGACGCGGGAGCAGAAGGGGCACTGGAAGTCGCTGAACTCTTGGATGACGACCGATGCGTTGCGTGCGCCCTTGCTTGGAGCGTTGCGGGGAACGGCGATTTCGTAAACGCGATCGGCGTCGGGAGCCGCAGCGGCTGGCGCAGCAGGTGCTGGCGCTGGACCGGTGAACTGTGGCTCGGTTGCGCCGTCACGAACGGCTGCGGCGTAGACTCCGGCGCGCGGGGTGCCGGCGGCGACGAGGGCACGCGCACGGGCGAGCTCCTGGTCGATGACAGCCTTGAAGGCCTGGAGAGGCTGCGCACCACGAAGGTTGCGGCCGTTGATGAAGAAGCTTGGGGTGCCGCTTGCGCCGAAGCCGCGGGCGATGGCCTGCTGTGCGGTGACGGTTGCCTGGTGCTCGTTGTTGTCTAGGGCGGCGCGGAACTGAGCCATGTTGAGGCCGAGCTCCTGTGCGTAGCTCTCAAGCTCTGGACGACCAAGGGCGCGCTGGTTCTCGAAGAGCTTCGCGTGCATCGCCCAGAACTTGGCGTTGCCGCCCTGTTCGAAGGCTTCGAGGACAGCCTGAGCGGCGGGTCCAGCGTTCTGGTGGAATGGAAGTGGGTTGTTCATCCAGATGACGCGAACGTCGTTGCCGTACTCTTCGAGGACCTGGTTGACCGTAGGCTCCACGCGGGAGCAGAAGGGGCACTCGAAGTCCGAGAACTCGACGATGGTGACGAGTGCGTTGTCGGGACCACGCTGAGGAAGGTTGCCGGCGGGAAGCTCAAGCTTGTAGACGGCGGCTGGGTCGGGCTGACGACGAGCAGGCTGGTCCTGCTTGGCGGCGGCGGCGGGTGCAGCGGCGGGTGCCGTGAGACCGTTGCGGGTCATCGCCTGGTAGACCTGAGCCTGTGGCGTGCCGGCGGCAACAAGTGCGCGAGCAGCGGCGAGCTGACGGTCCATGACCTCTTTGAACTTGTCGTAAGGCTGTGCGCCCATGAGCTGTTCGCCGTTGATGAAGAAGGCTGGGGTGCCGCGAGCGCCGAGGCTCGTTGCAAGCTGCTGGTCAGCCTGGATCTTCGACTGGTGCTCGTTGTTGTCGAGAGCAGCTCGGACCTGGGCCATGTTGAGGCCGACCTGACCGGCGTAACGCTCGAGGTCCGCACGCTCGAGGGCGCGCTGGTTCTCGAAGAGGAGGTCGTGCATCTGCCAGAACTTGTCAGCGCCGCCCTGCTCGAAGGCTTCGAGAGCCAAGTTCGCAGCGGGGCCCGCGTTCTGGTGGAAGGGGAGGGGGTTGTTGCGCCAAACGATGCGCAGGTTCTCACCGTACTCACGCTCGATGCGCTCGATGGTGGGGCGAACGCGGCTGCAGAAGGGGCACTGGAACTCGGACACGATGACCATCGTGACGAGAGCGTCTGCGGCACCCTTGCTGGGCTGGTCGGCGGTGACGGGAACGCGGTAGCGCTCGACGTCATCATCTGGACCCGGTGCGTTTGCGCCGAGGGCCTGGCCTTCACCTGCGATTTCGACGTTGGAGACGTCTTGGTCCCCGCTTTCATTTTTTCCAAGAAGGTTGCCGCTGGCAAACCCTCCGACGAACGCGATCATGATCGCGATTACTGCTGAACCTTTACTCATCTCTAAGAACCTTTCGTGCGGACAACGCCGCAGCGAGCTTTATTAAACTCAACGTGGGTGGTCGTGCGCGAGGCGACCGGGAAAAGCGCGCGCTGAATGCAACACTCGACCGCGCAGTGGTTTGCGCAGGGGTGGCGTTCGGCGATCGATGACGGGGGTGTACTCGGGCCGGTCTAGCGCGGTGGCCGAAGTAAACGTTCATGAAAGCCTGAAGGACCACTCTCGCTTTCAAAGCGTGGGTTGGTCAGGCTTGCGTGAAGGGCACGTGGGACCACGAGCCGGAAGAGAGTGGCCGTTGGAGGAGGCACCAGCTCCGCGGCAGGAGCTTCGCTGCCTTGAGGTGAGCAGCGGCTCTCGTCGCCACCTTCGCACCAGAGGATGCGCTCTTCTTGCTCGGGAGCGTCGGCCTCACGCCAGAAGGTCAGGCGTGTGCTCTCAACGTTGCTCCAAATCTCATCGATAGGCCTCGAAGCGGCGTTTTCGCCCTCTTCCATTTGGCTCTGGGGGCCATCTACACGAAGAGGTGGGCTGAAGAGCGCGTCTTCTTGGGCGATGAGGCACATGCGTTCCGCCGCGGCCGAGGAGGCCGTCGCTAGGACTGCACTGACGCAGCAAGCGATGAGAAGAAAACGCATAGGGTGACGGACACTTGCAGCTGAAGCCGTGGACGGCAAGGGGGGTAGACGAAAGTGGCGGCCACTTGGGAGGACTTGGCCGCCACCCCGTCAATTACCCAACAAACCCCTAGGAAGGGCGTTTATTCCGCCAAAAAGCTAGCGGCGGAGATGCCATTCGGCGATGGCGAGGGTGACCTGAGCCAAGGTGGCGGGTTTCGGAATGGCACAGTCGGCGCCATGTTGCCGGAGATCGTCGGCGCTGCATTGGCGCGCTCGCTCGGTGACGAGGACCACCGGCGTTGAGACTTTGGGCACGCTGATGGGAGCCTGCATCGCTTGGCCCTGCGCCGTCGCCAGGTCGAGGTCGAGGAGGACCGCGACGTAGTCTTGGGCGGCGAGACGCGTGCCAAGCTGGTCCGGGGGCACGTCGACGACGGCGTACCCGTCCGCCAGGGCAGCTTCGGCGCTCTTCCAGGAGTTCCCCGAAGCGTCGACGTAGAGGAGGCGTGCGTTCACTTAGGCTCCTCCGCGCCGACAGAAACGATGGCGGCGACGATGACGCTGTTGCGATTTGGGCGCTCCAGCGCCGGCTCTTTTTGAGCGAGGTCGTCCTCCGTGATCACGCCGAGGGGCGCGGTGGTGTTCTTCACGATGGTGACGTGCGCCGGGCTTGGCGGATGGGCGTCCGGAATGGTGGGCCCGTCCATCGTGGCTAGCAGCGCGTCCTGCGTGTCTTCGGTGACAAAGGTCGGGGAAGCGGGCGTCGAAATCGGCGGCCGGGTTGTGGTCACATCGTCGAAACCGACGTCACGGCCTCGCGTTGCGATTGGCGCTCGTGTTGTGGTCACGTCATCGCCGAAGGTTCGCTCTGGGGGGGGCCTCGAATCGGCGGCGCCCTGCGAATCTGTTTCGCTCTCGGAGACTGGAAGAGCGATAGAGCGGGTCTCTTCGTCGCCGAAGGCCGCAAGGGGAATCTCCGCCGACGCCGCGACGCGGGTCACATCGTCGAAGCCAAGGCCTTCGCGTGTGCCCCCGATCGCTGACGGCGCCGAAGCCAGCGCGCGCTGTTCTGGGTTGGGAGCCGTGACGTCTTCAAAGCGTCCAGGTTTGGGAACCGAGAGAGAGCGTTGCGTGAATGGGCGCCCAATGAGGACGCGTTCAACCCCTTGCACCGCCACCAGAAGCTGAGCCACCTCGGGTTCCGCGGCTTTGGTGAGCATCTGTTCGTAGACTGCTCGGGCGGACTCAAACGACGTCATGTGCAGCTGCATCGCAGCCGCGGCACGTCCGATGTGCTGAACTGTCCGCTTGTCGGCGGAGGCAGCATCGCCCTGCGTTTGCGCTTCCTTCGCGAGCCGGTCGAGGGCCTGTGCTGTGGACTCGGCGTCTGGGTGTTCGACACTCCTCGCTGCCTTCGCCATGCCCGTCAGGTCACGGGCCTCAAGGGGGTCGAAGAGCGCCTTTGCCAGCGCCGACGCGCGAACGTCGACCTGTGAATCACATGTTGCAGATTGCGCGTTGTCGATGAGCATCCATCGCAAGAGCTGAAGACGTCGCTGTGCCCAGGGGGAGAGAGTCGCGGCACGCGACATGTCTTCCAGGGTGGCCATTGCGACGGAGGCGCCGCCGCGGAGCAATGATTGATGCACCGCGTGATGGTCGTGTCCGGCGTCGGGGGGCGGCGCCAAGAGCTCCCCCAGGAAGAGCGCCCAGCGCTGCCCGTCTTCGCCAAAACTGCAACCACTAAGGGCGGCCAGGGCTTCGACGAGCATGCCATCGCGAATCCACTGTTCGACCTGGAGAATACTGAGCGCGGGCCACGAACCCGCCGCCGCGTCGACGCTCAAACCCATCAGGGCCAAACGAAATGGACCATGGGCAGGCTGCCTAGCGAGGGCTCCACGAAGCATGCACTCCGCTTCGTGATGCGAACCCATGGCCGCTAGCGCTCGCGCCGACGCGATGATGCTCTCGGGAGACGATGGGTTCACGCTGCCGAGGGTATCACTCATCGAGCGCAGGGTGGAGGCGCAGCCTGAGTTACTTCGGGGTTCGGTAGACCAGCGCGCGTCGAGCGCCGCCTTTGGCTGTTTCGTAGGGCTGCTGCCACACGATGTCGCCCGATGGAGCCTCCGCTGTTCCTAAGAGCACGGCGACTAAGTCTGCGAGGGGCGCTGCGCGCTCTAGCCACTCTCCCGGTTCGAAGGTGGCGCGGGAGAGCGCGAGGTCGAATCGCTCGCCTTGAAGCCCCTCCAGGCGTCCCTCACGCACCACGACGCGCTTGCTCAAGCCCAGAGCACCCACGGCGGTGCGCATGAATGCAACGCGTTTCCGGCGCGGCTCAAGGAGCGTGAGGTGCAGATCGGGGCGCATCACGGCAAGGGGGAGGCTTGGCGCTCCAGCCCCAGCGCCGACATCGATGAGAGTTTGTTTCGGGGGGATGCCCTCGGCGAGAACGAACGCGTCGAGACACAAGATCTCGAGGAGCGCTTCGGGGCTGCGCGCGGCGACGAGATCGGTCCGCGCCCCCCACGTCGAGACCAGGTCCGCGAACTGCAGCAAAGCACCCCGCGTCTCGGTCGGGAGCTTGGCGGATACATAAGAGGACAACGACGCGCGGAGCGCATCGAGATGATGCGCATCGGCATCGCGGTCGAAGGGCGTCATAGATGTGTTCGGAGCGTACTACTGACGCTATTCGGGCGCGATGACTTCGACGCTCGTTTCGCCACTCTGAAGCTGAGCCGAAGATGTCGGGAGTTCAGCACCGCGGTCCTGACAGAATCGCATCCAGTTCCGCAAATCCGAATGGCCTCGCGAGTTGAGCGCACAGGCACGGTAGGCACGTCTGGCGTGATCTAGGTAGGGGCGAGCTTGAGCGTCGATGACTTCGCGAAATACGGTGGCGATCTCAGGCTCACTTCGGAGTTCGTCGGGGACCGGAACGCGCCGTAGCACCCGCGCGACGTCTTCGTACATCAGTGCGACGAGGGCGCCGGCGATGGTCCGCTGTGGGTGCGCCTCTTCGGCGGCGACGTTGAGCTCCGCGCGAGCTGCTTCGACGAGGCGTGTCTTTTGAGCGAGCCAGGGTTGCAACGTGACGTCGGTCCAGTCTTGGAGTTCGACGGTGCGCGCGGAGGAGGGAGGGGCGGGGGGCGCCTGGACCTCAAAGCTCTGCTCCGTCAGCAGCCACGCAAAACGCATATGCTCCGTGAAGTCGCTCTCGTGGGCCGCGCTCGGAAGACACTCCATGCTCGGTGGCGCGGCCGACTCGCCCGCGCGCTCCACCGTCGCCTGGTTCCCCGCACAGGCAAGACAGAGAACAAGAAGTAGGCACTGGGTAGGTTGGTTCATGGCGTGGTGTCTCAGCAGCTGCCCGCGAGGGCATGGGCGAAAGCGCTGGCCTTGGCAAAACGTTCATCGCGCTTGGCGGACATGGCTTGATGGATCGCCACTGCCACCGCCGCAGGGGCGGACGGACAGCGCTCTTCGAAACGTACGGTGTCTCCCATCACGATTTGATAGAGCAAACGGCCGGGATTTCGTTCTGTGAATGGAACTTCGCCGGTGAGCGCTTTGTAGGTGAGGATACCGAGCGCATACGTATCGATGCGTTCGTCGATGCCGCCTTCACCCGTGAGCAGCTCTGGGGCCATGTATATTGGGGTGCCGCTGACTTCGCCGGTTCGAGTCAGGCGCTCGAGCCCGTGCACTTTGCTCGTTCCAAAGTCCACGAGCTTCGTACCTTCTTCGAGGAGGAAGACGTTGGCTGGTTTCAGGTCGCCATGAAGTACGCCGTGGGCGTGGACGGCGTCGAGGGCCTTGGCGACGTGGCCCAGAATGACGCTGAACTCCGTGGGCGTAAGCGGGCCGCGCTCGAGGCGCGCCTCCAAGGTCTCTCCTTGGAGGAGCTCCATAACCGTGTACGCGCGTCCGCCGTCGTCTTCGCCGACCTCGACAACGCGGACGACCCCGGGGTGGTCCAGAGATTTGAGGATGGAAGCTTCGCGCCGGAAGCGCCGACTCATCTCAGGGTCACCGGCAAGCTCCGAATGTAGGAACTTGATCGCGACCCGCTGGCCCGTGCCGGTGTGGCGTGCGGCGTAGACGGCGCCCATGCCCCCGGCGCCGAGCTCGCCACGGATCTCGTACGGACCAACACAGCCTTTGCTCGCGGGGAGGCCCATTAGGGCCAATCGCTTTCGCAGGTTTGTGTCGTTGTTGCGCCGTTCATGGTGAACCGAACATACATGGTAGCGCGAAAGCCGCGAGTTTTCAGATCCGCCGCTTTCTTCGGGTCATCACGGTGGTCGTGATACGCCCGGGACATGCTCCCTGTGGTCAAAGTAGTCGGAGTCGGCGGTGCCGGCGGAAATGCGGTCGTTGCGATGTCTCAGCGAGACCTCCACGGCGCGGAATTACTCGCATTTAACACAGACGCTCAGGCCCTCTCAGGACTCGGCGACATCCGCACGATGGCCCTCGGCGAACGTGCCACACGCGGTCTCGGCGCGGGTGGCCGGAGTGAGGTGGGGCGTGCGGCGGCGCTGGAGTCGTGCGGGCCCATCGCGCGGGAGTTCGCCAATACGGATATGGTCTTTGTCACCGTCGGTATGGGCGGGGGAACTGGCACCGGCGCGGCTCCCATCGTGGCGCACGCCGCTCGGGCCAGCGGCGCCCTCGTCGTTGGCGTTGTTTCCAAGCCATTCATGTTCGAAGGCCTCAAGCGGCGTCGAGCCGCGAACGAGGGGCTGACGCTCCTCGAAGAACAGGTTGATGCTCTTCTGGTGATCGAGAACGACCGTCTCTTGAACGGCGGTGACTTGACCATTGCCGAAGCCATGGGGCTCGCCGACGAGGTGCTCTGTGACGCGGTGACGGGGATCGGCGATCTAGTGGGTAATCCAGGCATCGTAAACCTGGACTTCGCTCATGTTCGTGGCGTTCTGCAGGACGGTGGACGCGCGGTGATGGGCCGTGGCAGCGCGACGAGCGAAGAAGGGGGCGCCCTCGCGGCGGTGGAGCGAGCCATCGCGTGCCCACTCTTGGACGACGACTCGGTGGCGGGAGCCCAGCGCATCCTGCTTCACTTGGCCGCAGGGCCGGAGCTTCCGCTGCGCGCCGTCGAGAGAGCTTCGATGCGTCTCGAAGAGGTCGCGCACCCCGACGCGGAGATCGTCTTCGGCGTGGTTCATAGCGAGGCACTCGTCGGTCATGCGGAGGCGACGGTGATCGCGACGTGCATCGACGCGGATGCCGCGAAGCCTGCGCAGCCTGCACAGCCGCGCAATGCGCTCGTGATGCTCTGAACGTCCCGTGAGCCGCGACAAGAGCCACCGTCTAGCGGCCATCGACCTGCTTCGTGGGGCGGTGATGGTCCTGATGGTACTGGACCACACGCGGGACTTCTTCATGGTTCAGGGCGTTCGTGCGACGGACCTATCCCAGACGACGACGCCACTGTTTTTCACGCGCTGGGTGACACATTTCTGCGCGCCGGGCTTTGTCTTCCTCGCGGGAAGCGCCATCTTTCTGGCCGCCCAACGGAGGAGCGCTCGTGAACGCACGCGCTTTTTGGTGACGCGCGGCCTCTTCTTGGTCGTCCTTGAACTCACGGTGGTGAAGTTCGGTTGGGCGCCGGAGCCCTTTTACTATTTCCTGCTTCTCCAGGTGATCTGGGCCATCGGCTGGAGCATGGTCGCGATGGCCGGCATCAGCTTCTTGCCTTCGCGCATTGTTGGGGGGCTCGGCGTGTTGGCGCTCGTATTGGCGCCGCTTTGGGAGAACGCTGAAGGCAGCGGCGCGATGGGCGTTGTCCTGACGGTTTTGACGGGCACAGGCGTCTACCACCCCATCGAGGGACACACGCTAATCGTGGGCTATGCGATTCTGCCCTGGCTGGCGTTGATGATGTGCGGCTTCGGTTTTGGCGAGTTGGCCAAGCGCGCGGACTTTCCTCGCTGGAGCCTCGTCTTTGGCGTGGCGCTATCCTTCGCCTTTGTTGGGCTTCGTTTCCTAAATGTCTATGGCGACCCCGAGCCTTGGACATCCCAGAGTTCGGCGACCTTCACGCTGCTCTCGTTCTTGAACACGTCGAAGTATCCTCCTTCGCTCCTGTTCTTGCTGATGACGCTGGGGCCGCTCCTGGTTGCGCTCTCGCTTCTCTCACGCGTCGATGCATCGCGGGCGCCGTGGCGCTGGCTGCTCGTGTTTGGTCGCGTGCCGCTCTTCTACTACGTGCTGCACTTGTGGCTCCTCCGCGTCGCGTCCATCGCGTGCGCGTTTGTCGTTTGGGGCTTTGGGCCGGAAGCGTATTCTCCGCCGCCAGAGGGACATGCTGGCAACCCAGGATGGTCGCTCGCCGTGGTCTATCTCGTGTGGGCGCTCGCGCTGCTCGTGCTCTACCGGCCGTCACGCGCTTTCGTAGAGCTGAAACGTCGCCGCGACGACTGGTGGCTCGCTTACCTATGAGTGTTCGGCGAGAGCGGCGAGCACGGACTCAGACCGTCGGTTTCGCTCCGCCGCGTCCTGCGGCGTAATGCCATCTTTGTCAGCCAGTCGTGGGTCTGCGCCGGCGCGCAGCAAGAGGCGGACTTTGTCTGGCGGGCTGTGCCTACACGCATACCACAGGGCGCTGCGGTATCGTACGTCGAGGCGTTCGAGGTTCCAGCCTGCGTCGAGATGAGTTCTGACTCGCTCGAGATCCCAGCTGTCGATGGGTGGGTTCGGCTTCGGCTTTTGCTCCGGCGGAAGAGCCTTGGCCGGCTCTCGGTAGCTCGGGTTCACCAGGGACGTCACCGCGTCTTTGTCGCGATCCAACATGCTCTCGGGCTGGGTCACCACCTTGCCGCGGGTTCGACAAGCATCGAGGACGCGTTGTCGCAACTCTGGGTGAGCGTCGAGAATCTTCGTTCCGGGAGGAAACCGCAGATCGGGCTGACACAACTCGAGCCGCCGACGCAGAGCTTCTGCGCGCGACGGCTCTGCTGTGAGTTCCAAAGCTTAGTTAGGGATGATCTGAATTCGGCGTCCTGTGCCGTGTCCCTGGCTAGCGGTGGTGACACCGTCGAACTTGGCCAGGCTCAGATGGACGACGCGACGATCGCGCGCGTTCATGGGCTGCAGCGTGACTGTGCACCCCTCGTCGAGGGCTCGCTTGGCTTCGCGCTGGGCGAGGGACTCGAGGTTCTCGTCATGTCGGTCGCGGTAGTCACCGGAGTCGACGACGATGTGGCGGCGGCCGTCGGGATAGCGGTTGAGGATTTTGTTGAGCAAGAACTGCAAGGCGTCGAGGGTCTGACCCTTTTTGCCAATGGCGCGCCCGGCATCTTCGCCGACGACGTCGAGGACAACGCGCTCATCGTCTTCGCGGATGTCGACGTCTACGTCGAGCTCCATGAGTTCGAGGACCTCGTCGAGGAGCTCCGCCGAGTCTTCAGCTTTGCCGTCGCCAGCTTTGCCGTTGTTGCGGGAGTCGCGGGATCGTCGTGGAGCAGGTTCGTCGCCACCTACAAGGAGGGCGCCATCTTGGGGTTCGTTCTCAGCCATTGCGTTGTTTCTTCTTACGGGAGCCTAGTGTCCGGCGCTTTGCGCTAGCGCTCGAGGATTGGAGCGAAGGACCTGGCTCAGGATCGTTGTTTGGGTCGTTGTCTTTGTCCGCTTCGTCGTCGTCCGAGCTATCGGGGTCAGGCTTAGCGTCTTTTTCAGCATCCAGCTTCGCGTAGATGGCGCGCTGCTGGATCATAGTAAGCGTGGAGTTGGTCACCATGTAAAGGCAGAGACCGGCGGGGAGGAAGAGCATGAACCCGCCGATGAGGATCGGCATGAGGTACATCATCATCTTCGCCTGGGACGAGTCCATGGTGTTTGGCGTAAGTCGCTGCTGAAGATGCATGAGCACCGCCACAAGGATCGGCAGGACAAAGTAAGGGTCAGGCGCCGAAAGGTCGGTCCAGAAGCCGACGAAAGGTGCGTGGTAGAGCTCAAGGTTTGTGGAGAGCGAGCGGTAGAGAGCAAACCAGACGGGCATCTGCAGAAGGGAAGGTAAGCAGCCTGATATCGGACTGACCCCTTCCTTTCGATACAGCTCCATCATGGCTGCACCCTTCTTCTCGCGATCGTCTCCGTACTTTTCGTTGAGCGCGTCGATCTGCGGCTTGAGCTGCCGCATGCGACCCATGGAGCGGAAGCTGCGCATGGTGATGGGGAAGAAGAGCATCTTCACGCCGAGCGTCATCAAGATGATGGCGAGGCCCCAGTTGCCGACGAAACCGTAGACGAGGGTTAGAAGGTCATTGAAGCCGTTGGCGATGAGGCTGAACCAGCCAAGGTCAACGATGCCCGGGAGACCGTGCCCCGCGTTACGGAGGGCCGTTCGGTCGCTCGGGCCAACGTACGCCAGGGTACGTGTGAGAGACTCTTCACCGGGGGCAAGGGTTGTACGCGCGTAGCGAAGCTCTGCCTCGACGAGGGAGCCTTCCCAGGTGTCGGCGACGACGCTGCCGCCGCGGCGTGACGCGCCAACTACGCAGCGCTCTGCAGGACCGCCCACGCTGGCCATGGCCGTCGCGAAGTAAGAGTCGGCGATGGATGCAAAGCCCACGTCACCACCGAAGCCGCGGGGGTCTTTGACGAGCTCCGCCGTGGCGGCGCGCTCGATGTCTTCGCCGTTCTCTCCGCCGGAACAGATGCCGAAGGCGGCGGCGGTGGGCGGACGTCCGATGAAGCCGGACTCTTCTTGCTCACGTGTCGTGTAGTGGAAGAGGCGGTGGCTTACGCGAAAGGTTGCGTCGCTGGCGGAGTCGTTGCGGACTCGTGTCGTGGACCAAAGCTGGTAGCGGTTTTGGCCCGCTTGAATACGCCGTGAGACGATGAACCCATTGCCGCGCCACTCGAAGCGCACGGTGCGTTCGTCGATCTGCTCGGCGGTCCAAACAGCGCCGACCGGAATCGGGATGCCGGGAACTTCGAGCTGAAGCCCGTAGTACGCCTCCGACGTGGTCGTGACCATGTCGATGGGCTCGCCGGCGCCATCCAGGTACTTCTCTTCGGTGAGCTTGAAGCTGACGAGGCCGGTGTTGAGGTTGGAGAACGTCGCGTCGAAGACGTCCGTGTGCACCGTGACGAACTCTTCGGACTCGGTGCGCGCTCGAAGGTCGCTCTCGCTCAGCGTCGCGGGCTGGCGTGGCGTGGCGTCTTGCGTTTCTCCGGCTTCGGTGGAGTCGCCTGACTCGCTCGTGGCCGTTTCGGCGTCCGGGGCGGTTTCTGCTGGCGGATCTTCTTGGGAGAAGAAGGTGAATGCCATCAGCGCCGCGAGGAGCCCGATCATGATAAAATTGCGCTTTTCCATCGAGGCCGGCTCCGGGGCGCTACCTTGCGTCGACTTCGCGTTCACGCAAGCGGTCGTTTCGCTTCAGGGCCTGTTTTCCGGCGCGCGCGATCGATTTTTTGGCTTTGTGAAGCTGTTGAAGGACGTCCGAGAGGCCAAGCGTGGGTGCGCCACGCTTCGCGATGAACACGATGTCGACGTCCGGCGTGAACAACTCGCGGTGTAGGCGGAATGCCTCTCGCACGACTCGTTTGACGCGGTTTCGCGCCACGGCGTTGCCGATCTTCTTGGTCACAGTGATGCCAAGACGACGACGTCCGGCCTCGGACGCTCGCTGAATCAGGACGAAATGCTGGGTATGAACCCGCCTACCTTCGCTCTGGATACGACGAAAGGCGCTCCGACGACGGACCCGGTCCGTGCGTGGAAGCGCCTTCTTTTCTGGCACTGTCATCGATCGAAGTGTCTGAGGGCGGCGATAGCCACCCTCGAAAAGACGAAGCGACGAGCGCTACTTCTTGTAGACGCCGACGGCCAGGCGCTTGCGGCCCTTGGCTCGACGAGCGGCGATGACTTTACGGCCACCCTTAGTCTTCATGCGGGCACGAAATCCGTGGGTTCTGAGTCGCTTGGTCCGGCTTGGCTGGTAAGTACGCTTCATGGTCTTCCTTAGGGGCCGGAGAAGTAAGCACACCGGCATATGGCTGTCAACCAACACATGCACCAGAGGGATCAAGAAGGAGACCCTCGTCGGCGAAGCTGAAGTAGCCTTGAGCCGCGATGATTACGTGATCGAGGAGGTGGATGCCCAGTAATTCGCCTGCGGAGCGCAATTGGCGGGTCAGTTCAATGTCTTCTGGGCTCGGGTCCGGCTGACCGCTCGGATGATTGTGAACAAAGATCACATTCGCCGCCGCCCATCGAATTAGCTGACGATAGATGTCCGCGGCGCTGGCAAAGCAACCGGTGAGTCCTCCTTTGGAAAGAAGCAGCTCACCGAGAGGGCGGTTTCGTGCGTCCAAGGGGAGGGCGATGAAATGTTCGCTTTCCGCATGCGCCAGACGCGGGCGCAGAGCTCCGTCCACGTCGATGCTTGAGAGAAGGGACGCCCCGCGTTGAAAGGGCACTCGTTGCGAACGCCGGCCAAATTCGGCAGCGGCGACGATGCGCGCGGCCTTGGCGACGCCGACTCCGCGGAGCTGCGCGAGCTCCGCTACCGCTGAGAGACCAAGGCCGCGGAGCCCACCCACCTCGTGAAGAATGCGCGCTCCGAGGGCGATCGACGATTCCCCTTGGGAGCCGGTGCCGAGCAAGACGCCGACGAGTTCCGCGTCTCCCAAGGAGGGCGCGCCATAATACGAGAGCCGTTCTCTGCTTTGCATGCGGGAGCCATCTGCGGGTTCTATGCCGTCGGCGAACTCGAGTTTTCCGCTTTGTTCGAGAGCGAAGGGTCGGCCTGGCGCCAAGGTCCGCCGGCGTTCGCCGCGCGTTCTTTGCATTTCTTAACACAACACCACGAACGGCCTTTGCACGGGCTTCGCAGATAGAGGGAAAGGAGTTCTCATGTTTTTCCATTTTCTCGGTGTCTCGTTCCTCATCGCCTTCTTCGTCGTGCTGAAGAAAAGTCGTCGAGGCCGCTGTGGCCCAGGTCACGGACGCCACCACAGGCGGCGCCATCGCTCGTTCTGGCGGCGAGGTCTCGACCATATGTTTGAACGCTTGGACACCAGTCCCGGCCAAGAGAAGGAGATTCGCTCCGCGATGAGCGGTCTCTTCGATGATGTCGTCCCGGCGCGTCGCGAGATGAAGCGCGCCATGAAGGAGATCTTCTCGACGGCGCTGAGCGAAGATGTCTTTGACGAAGCCGCGGTTCGAAAGGCCATCGGTGAACAAGAAGACCGCATCGTCGGCCTCCGGGAATCCCTCATTGCGATGCTTGGTCGCGTACACGAAGCCCTCGACGAAGAACAGCGCGCTCAGCTCGCCGCCTTTGCGGCACGCCGCGCGGTTCCTATGGGCGGGCCCTACCGATGAGGCGCGGAAAGGAGAAGGCTCTGATGTTTGCTCTACTTGCAGGTGCTGCGCTCAGTTTCGGTGCCGCCAAGCACCACCGTGGCGGCTGCCACCATCATGACCGAAGGGCGGCGTTTGAAGCGCGCGTGGCGCGTGTTTGTGTCGATGCTGCGCGACAGGCTCAACAAGAGGAAGGGAGCGCTGAGCCCGGCGATTCTACGGACGTGGATTCAAGCGACGTGCCTTACGGTCCACGTTTTGAAGACCAACGACGTTTCGGACACGGACCTTTCGGAAACGGCCCACCCGGATATAGTCCTTCGCGATGACGACCCGTGTCCTGTTGATCGACGATGATGCACGGCTCCACGAGCTGCTGCAGCGCTACCTGACGCCCCATGAGGTCGTCGTCGATCACGCGGACAACGGGAATGCCGGGCTGACGAAGTTACGGGAAGGAGCCTACGACGCTGTTCTCCTCGACGTGATGATGCCCGGTATGGGAGGACTTGAGGTGTTGCGCGAGATACGTACACGAAGCGCGGTGCCGGTGGTGATGCTGACGGCGCGCGGCGACGAGACGGATCGCGTCGTCGGCCTGGAGATGGGCGCAGATGACTACGTGCCGAAACCTTTTGCGCCGCGTGAGCTCTTAGCGAGGCTGCGCGCGATCCTGAGGCGCGTTTCGCCGGGTCTCGAATCGAAACGTCTCAGCGCCGGTGGCGTGGTCCTCGACCTTGAACGTCGCGAGGCAAAACACGAAGGTAGCGTGGTGACGCTGACGGGCGTGGAGTTCGATGTGCTCTGCGTGCTCGTGCGCCGCGCCGGGCGCGTTGTGCCACGGAGCGCGATTCTCGAAGCGCTGGACCGCGGTAGCGTGGGCGAGCGAACGGTGGACGTGCATGTGGCGAGCCTTCGCAAGAAGCTCGGCGATGACCTCATCGCGACGGTGCGCGGCGCCGGATACGTGTTCAAGTCATGAGGCACGGCAAAGAGAAGTGCGTCAAAGCTGGGCACCCAGGTGGCCGCTCGCTGCGCCGCATCCTCTTTAAGTGGTTCTTGCTCTCGCTGATGCTCAGCTCCGGCGCTTCTGCGCTCACGTTTTCCCTCGTGAGCGATCGAGAGTGGGGAGGTCCTATCCAGCAAGGAGAGGCCTTCTTGGCGTTGCAGTTCGCGCGTGTGTGGGACGATGTGCCACGCCGCGAAGCTCTTGCTCGAGATCTGGAAACCGAGTTCTCCATGAGCGTTCGCGTCATGGATGCCGACGGCGGGATGCTGCGCGACGCGCCCCCTTGCCACGAGCAGCACAGCTTCAATGTGCGCGGCGTGCGAGGCGCCGACACGCAGGCTCTGCTGGGCCGCGTGGAGCTTTGTGTCCATCATGTTCACCCGGCTTGGTGGCGCATCGCGCTTGTCATCGGAGCCGGCCTTTTGATGGTGCTCTTCCTCAGCGGAGTTCTCGCGCATCGCCTCTCGTTCCCTCTTCGGCGCGTGGCCCAAGCTGCTCAGCGGCTTGCTGATGGAGACCTTGAAGCGCGCGTCGGCAAGTTCCGCGGTCACGATGAAACAAGGCTACTCGCGAAGGTCTTCGACCACATGGCGGAGCGTCTCGGAAAACAGATCGAGGAGCAGCGCGAAGTGCTCGCGCTGGTCAGCCACGAGGTGCGCACGCCGCTCGGTCACTTGCGGCTTCTTATCGAGATGGGACGTGAAGGAAGCGACGTCGACTGGGATGAGCTCGCGTTAGAAACCGAAGAGCTTGAAGAGCTTATGGCGAAGCTCCTGGCGCGCTCGCGCGTGGACGCGGGGCATGTGGAACGCAGCCGCGTCGATGTTCTCGAGCTGGCCCAGCGTGCGCTGGCGCGGCAAGGCATCGACGAGTCGAAGGCGAAGCTTGAAGGCGACGAGCGTATATTTGCCATCGACCCCACGCTCGTGGCGAGGGCGATGGCGAACCTCGTCCGAAACGCCGAAACGCATGGTGGCGGTCTTACGGAGATCGTCGTTCATGTTGGCGATGAGCTTCGCCTAGACGTGAGAGACGCCGGTCCTGGACTGGGCGAAGAGCGCGTGAGCGATGGATTGGGGTTAGGGCTGCCGCTCGTGCGAGCCATCGCCGCAGCCCACGAAGGAGAGCTGACGTTTGAGCAAGAGTCCGCGGGCCACACCGCTCGCTTGGTACTCCCCGCCTAGCGCGGGACTCCAACGATTCCAATCCCAGATGACCGGGGCGGGCCCGCCCCTAGCTTGTCTTGATGCGCTGGATCACAGAACTCAAGTCTTGGCAGGTGTTGTTCATTCTCGTCGTCCCGGGATTCGTCGGAGCGTTGCTACCGCTCGAGTGGTCCGCCAGCGTCGCGCTGGTCGCCGTCCCCGGTCTTCTCATGTACGGCTGGCAGTGGTTTGCTGTCCGGGCGCTCTTGGCGCGCATTCCTGACAATCGCCGGCCGAACACCGTCGCGTTTCAAATCGCTGGGGCCTACGCCGTGACCTACTTCACAGGGTTCATGGTCAGCATCGCCACGTTCTCCATCGACGGCATCTTCGAGTTCATCGGCCCGTTTCATGTCGCGGCGATGTTCGCGTCGCTCTACATGTATTGGTTCGTGTCGAAGGTCACTACGCTCGTTCGTGGCGATGACCAGGCATGGGTTCGTTTCGCCACCTTCATCGTCTTCTCGCCGCTCGCCATTTGGCGAACTCAGGGCGTCGTCTCTGAAGTCAGAGTCTAAGCGCGCGTGGTGTCGCGGCGCCTATTCGTTTTGAACGAGGGCGCCACTGCGCCAGCCGGGCGTCCACTTTCTACGCTCGCGCAGCTCCCGCCACGGGATCGTTTTCTCCCGCAGGAGACGAACCGAGCGCAGAAGGCACTCGTCGGTGGCACTCAAGTAGTCGACGACTTCGTAGTGAGTGGGCCGGTCGTCGCCTGGGTCTAAGATGTGGCAGGTCCACTTCGACCCGACGAGTCGCTTGGTGTTCTGTGGGTGTTCCGGCACGAGCGAGGGCCTAGGGTCGGGGGCGCCGCGTGTCCATACGTGCGCGTTTATGCGGAGTGACGAGAGTTAGTGCTCGACTCGGCCCTCGGGTTCGGCCCACTGAAGCGGGAAGAGCCCAACCTGGTGTGGCTTTGGCAGCTCGCTCAAACCGTCGATGAGGTCCTCCCAGTCGGCTTCGCGAAAGGTCGACATGAGAGATTCGAGTTCGCCCACGTCGTCGGTGACGTAGTCGATGGGGATGGGGCGAAACCCGCTCCAGTGCGGAGCGTCGGGGACTCGGTTTTCGTAGAGCGCGACGGTCGCCACGCGGGTGCCGACGACGGGCTTGTCTGTGCCGATGAGCGGCACGCGCTCTTCGGTGATTTTGATCGCCGGATAGTAGCCGCCGCCCTTGCTCATGTCCGTCAGTACGGCGACGCGCATGGGCGAGACCGAGACGACGACGCCGGGGTTTGCGTCGCCAAAGTGAAAGTGCTCCGCGAGACCGTTGAAGTACCAGCGGAGCACCTGCATGAAGACCATGCCGGGGATGACCCACGCCCAGTGCTGAAAGACGATGCCCACGAGCGATACGACGACCGGCAGGCTCCAGACGAGGGGCCAAAAGGGCCGGTGTCTCGCCCAGCGGAGTCGTTTTACGGAGACTCGCCCGGGGTTGCTAGCGATGGAGTGCGGGTCCACGAAGCGAGGCTCGGTTTCGGACATGCGCGCAGCATGGGCGCTCGGCGGAGGCGCCGCGAGTGAAGATTCCGGCTAGGTGTGTCGTCCTCGACGTCGCCGCCGCCGCAGAAGAAGAAGGAGCGGCATCAGCGCATACGCGTGGGCCGACGAGCGGCTCGACGTGGAACAGCGCGAACAGCTGGGCCTCGGCGTGGGGTAGTTGTCGGCGGAGCGGGTGTTTCTTCCGCAGCGCGTTGAGCTGATAGGGCCGCGATCGGTATCGTACGCGCGGACTCGGTAACGACCACGCGGGAGTGGTTCGAGAGAGTAGTCCGCGAACATACGAACCGTGAATCTCTCGGACAGGTCGCCCTGGAGCGCGTCGACGACTTCGAAGGTGACGGCGACGTAGAGGAACGAGCGGGCGCCGGCTGGGTTCCACTCAGGGTCATCGCGATGGATGAGGGTCTGCTCGACGATGTCTCCCACGAAGACCCAGTCCGCTGCGGCGTCGAGGGACTGCTCGGTTTCGCCCGGTGCCGGAATTTGCGCGCACTCCGCGTGGGCTCTTTGGGCGGACAAGAGCGCGGCGAAGAGCAGGAGAGTGGAGACGGTGCGCACCGGAGCATCCTAACCCAGGACCGATGAAACTTGACGTTGGGGGTGGGTTGGGCAGCTTGTGCGCATGGTCCGCGTGGTCTCGTTTGGGTTTAAGTATGGGGAGCCGTATCCGATAGCGGACATGCGTCTGGATCTGCGGCGCCGGCTTCGGAACCCGCAGGACCAGGTGCCGAAGGGGGCTGTGGGCACGGACAAGGTCGTGATCTCCGCGGTCTTGAGCACGGCGGAGAACCGCAAGGTGCTGCAGCGTTACTACGAGCGCGCGCGGATGTTGGCGCGGGAGAAGCCCGAGTGTGTCATCGCTTTTGGATGCAAGAGCGGCATTCATCGGAGCGTGGTGTTCGCCAACGAGCTGGCGGCGCGCCTGGTCAAAGATGGGCACGAGGTGGAGGTGGAGCACGTTCACCTCCGCGTGCCATAGTGAGGGCATGGCAAGCCCCTTCGCGAAGCTTGAGGTGCCCTTCGTGGATGAAGCGCTCTCCGTGGAGACGCACAAGACGTGGGTGTGGCCGTTCTACTTGAAGCGGCCTCATACGAATGAGTTTCGCGAAGCGCTCCATGCGCAGTTTGACGAGATCGATGAAGCCCTCGTCGTCCGCCTGCTCTCTTCGAGGAACTGGCGACCTCGCATCGTCGGCGGGTACCTGGCGGCGGCGGCGAACTTGGTGGGCCTAGAGGAGCACTTGGGTCGTTTGTTCTTGCGCAGCGACGCTTGCTACGCGGGTCGTGGCTACTGTCAGGCGATCACACGTTTCAATACGCCGGCGTCCGTGAGCGTTTTGCGCCAGTACCTCGACTACTACCTCGAGAAGCACGAGTACTACTTCGAACAAGGGGAAGCGATGGCGGCGTTGACGCACCTGGACGCGGAGAACGGGACGGCGTTGTCGAGGGAGTATGACGAGCGGTGGGCGCGCTACGTCGAAGGCAAAGGCTGGGAGCTGCCACGCATCGTCGAGCGTTTCGAGCGCGACCGGATCGCGTTATGTCGCCCCTAAGCTCATTGGACCGGGCTCTCGTTCTATTGCACGTAGACGCTCAGGGCGTGCAGCTTGGGCCTGCCGATGCGCAGAGTTCGGGCTCCGTTCGTGGCTGCGACCAGATCCGTACGCCGTCCAGACGCCCGACGAACTGATCTCCCCCGCCGGGGCTGTCTTCGCCGATGTGAAGCGCCGCGGACCCCGATGGAGTCTCGCCGCTTAGAGCCGCACGATCGTCCTCGCTCCCGTTTCGGTGGAGCAGAATCTCGCGCCCGTCCATCGTGCAGGCGATGTGAGTCCACTCGCCGGCCGCGAGCGGTCGGGAGCTGACCGCGACTCCCACCCCCGCCGTGCATCGCACGGATCCATCGGTCTGTAGAAAGAGCCCGTATTGCCCATTCTTGTCGACGAGTCCTCGCCGGCCGTCTGCTGGGATCGCGTCCGGGAGAACCCATAACTCGATGGTGAAATGTGGGAAGTTGAGACCCATCGGTGCGAGCGCGACCGCGGCGCTTGGCTCGTCCAACACAAGTGATTCGCCGCTGACACCGGGGGCGAAGGATACCTCGGTGAGAGTCAGGTCGTTTCCAGCGGCGGAGCCGTCGATTCCGCCGGACTCGAATTCGTAGCAAGCGACGAGTTCGTCGTCCTCGGGGTCACAGAAGACCGGGGCAATCGGCGCATCTTCAAAGGGTGCGTCGGATCCCGCATCGAATGGAGTGCTGTGGGCATCGGCGTCCACCGTCGCGTCGCGCTGTCCGGCGTCCGCGCCGGAATCTGGGCCTGTGCTTCGCGCGAATACCTCCAGCGCGTCGGAGACGGTGTGACCTTTGGGGCCCGACACACGAAGGTCGTAGTAAGCAGCGGGCATCGGAGATGAGAGCTGAACATGAAGCCCTTCCGCGTCCACGCCGGTGACTGTTGCCCTTTGGGTCCCAAGCCAGACCTCGACCCCGGCGCGAAGGTGAAGGTCATCGCCTTCGGCTTCGAGGTAGTCCGACGGCGCAAGCCCACCCACGACAAAGTCCGTTGTCGTGACGTCGGCAACGGGGACTCGGCTTGGAGCGAGAGTGGGCTGATGGCTGTCGCAGGCGGTGAGGAGCACGAACGCGCCGAGGGCAACGAAAGCGACACATCCCCGAGCGACTTCAGTCACGGACTTCCTGGCTTGCAGTCGATTGTGCATCGTCGAAGCGGAAGATGACGTGCATACCCCACGCAACGGACGTTTTTCTGCAACCTAAAGGCGTTAACTAAACAACGAGCTTTCCGGCCTTCAGCGCCCGTCTTCGAGAGATCTCCACGCCAACGGCATCGAGTCCCCGGGCGTTCGCGGCGGCGAGGATAGAGCCGTGGCCACAGAAAGGGTCGACGACGGTGGTGCACTTCGTGTGTGCTTTGAGGAAACGGATAACGGCGTCGCAGACGTCGCTCCCCATGGCGCGGCTCCAGCTCATATCGCCGACCTGAGGCAGAACATCGGGGGTTGATTGGCCTGGCGGCAGTAGCGCCTCGCGGCTGAAGCAGAGCAGGTGAGCGTAGGCGGGCCGGCCGAAGGTGGTGGTGCCTGGGGGAACGCGGCACACGACCTTGCGCCAAAGCAGGTGACTTTTTGCCCGAGCGGCGCCTTCGCTGACCATCAAGCTCTTATCGACCCAGCGCCCCTCGTGCTTGATGTCGGTTTGGTAGAAGATCACAAACGCGTCTTCGTGGGCGGAGCGACATGCCTGCTCGGCTGCGGCTGTGAACCAGGCGCGCCAAGCGTCGAAGCCGAGGTCTGGGAGTCCGCTGACATCGGGGAGCGATGTGACGATGGCATCGTTCGGACCCAGCGAGGCGTTGCGGAGCCAGTCGACGCCGTCGCCAAGGTGGATCACCCGCTGAGGCTTGTCTTCCGAATGGGTCACCAAAGGACCCTCGCACGGAGTGTCGCGTGCGCCAGTCCCGCCCGCGTCCTAAGCAGTCGCTATGACTCAATCGAAGGCCGTGAATCGCCAAGTCGTCCTCGCCGAGCGCCCCAAAGGTGAGCCCGCCGACGGCACGCTGAAGCTCGTAGAGGGGCCCGTTCCATCGCCGGGCGCAGACGAAATGCTCCTGCGGACGGAGTTCCTCTCACTCGACCCCTACATGCGGGGGCGGATGAGCGCGACGAAGTCGTACGCGGAGCCCGTGCCCATCGGCGGCGTCATGGTCGGCGGCACCGTGGCTCAGGTTATGGAGTCCAACGTCGACGCCTTCGCCGCCGGAGACTACGTGGTGAGCTACCACGGCTGGCAGGACTACGCGCTCTCCGATGGGAAGGGCGTGCAGAACCTTGGGCCTTCATTCGAGCGGCGCTCCTGGGCACTGGGTGTCCTTGGGATGCCAGGCTTTACGGCCTGGGCCGGCCTGATGAAGATCGGGGAGCCGAAGGCCGGCGAGACGCTCGTCGTCGCGGCGGCGACGGGACCCGTCGGGGCCACCGTGGGGCAGATCGGGAAGATCCTGGGCTGTCGCGTTGTCGGAATCGCCGGCGGTCCCGACAAGTGCGCGCACGGCGTCGAGAAGCTCGGTTTCGATGCGTGCATCGACCACAAGGCCGCGGACTTTGCCCAGCAGCTGAAGGACGCGTGCCCGAAGGGCATCGACGTCTACTACGAAAATGTAGGCGGCAAGGTCCTCGACGCGGTCATTCCGCTGCTGAACTCGAGCGCGCGCATTCCGCTCTGCGGCTTGGTGTCTCAATACAACGCGACGGAGCTACCGGAAGGACCGGACCGCATGAACTGGCTCATGGGGCAGATGCTGACCAAGCGAGTCAAGCTTCAGGGCTTCATCGTCTTTGATGACTTCGGGCATCTTTACCCGGAGTTCGCTCAAGTCATGGGCGAGTGGATCGCTCAGGGGAAGATCGAGTACACCGAGGAGATCATCGACGGGCTCGAGAATGCCGCTGCATCGCTCGTTGGGCTGCTCAAGGGTGAGAACTTTGGGAAGCGCGTGATCCGGGTTGGCTAGTTTGCGATTCAGAAAGGTGGAGGAGACCTGACTTGTGTCCTGCAGCCCGATGGCTGCGTTGCTCCTCCTCGAAACATCGCGGCTAGTCACGGGCTTTTGAGCGACTCAAGGTCCGCCGCGAGTTCGCTGAAGTGGATCGCGCCCATGGGTGCCAGGGGGCCGTTGACCTCCAATTCGACGATAAGATGTTCCCGGACAACGGGCGCGCGTTTCTTGATCGCATCGTCCCAACGAAGGACTACGATCACCGAAGGGAGCGACTTGTGCGCGCGGTCAAAACTGGGCGGAGAATAGGGGCCCATGAGCGACCAACCTCGCTTGTCGAGGGACAGGATTTCGCCCGTCTTCGCTTGAGTGCCGACGACGCGCATAAGCTCAGCCCTGCGAGCATCCTCGCCGGTGACGCGAGAAACGACACGGCTGAGCTGAGCGAAGGGCTGTGCGATGTCGTAGTCTGTGAAGATCTGGGTCCAGCGCGCGACGGCGGCTGGCTGCATGTGCACGGGATGCGCGATTCGGATGCGCGCCTGCGGAGGGAGCGTGGTCTCTTCGTCGTCGCCGGTGGCGTAGGTGAGGTCTTCGCTGACGCGAAACGTGGACAGAGGACGACCGTCGCTTCCTCCATAAGCAAAGACGAGGCGCCGCCCGAGGTGGCCGACAAGAGGATGTTTGACGATGTAGGCCTCGAACTCTGCGACGCTCCACGTTTGCATGCTCAGCATGTCGCGCCCCATGCGCTCGAGGAGCGCCCCCGAGAGCTTACGGGCGTTCTTCTTGAGCGTGGCCCACGTCGCTTTGGCTTGCTTGGCCAGAGCTTGGTCGTCGGTTTTGCGCACACTTGGAATCTTTGCGAGTCGGTCGCCTTTTGCGTCGTCGATGCACGGACGGAGCACTTCATCGAAGGTCACGGTGAACTGGCGCGCGCCGTAGTCGAGGCTAAGCGTTCCCTTTTTGTCGAGGCCCAGCGTTGGTTCCGACTTGTCTTCAAGCAAGTCCGGGTCGATGCCGTGGCGTTCAGCGATGGTCTTCACGACCCGTTCGCTCCCGCGCTTGAGCCAGCTGGGGCCGTCGCGAGACCAGCGTTCAACGGGAATGAGCGCGACTTTGCTGCCGATGGCGGCAAGGGCCTCAAGGCCGGCTAGGCCGATGACCTTACTCTTGTCTTCTCCCCAGGCGCCGATCTTCTCCACGAGCCAGCGTGCGCTCTCATCGTCCCCGAAGTACGTAAGGCCATGCATCGCCCACCTGCTTTTGGGACTGGCCCCGGCCGCCAACCAGGCCGTGCAGAGGCTACGGGCGAAGTCAGCGGCGGAAGCCGCGTCGAGGGCGTCTTTGACCTGCTCGATGCCGTGGTAGGCCTCGTCGGGTTCAGCGAAAGTCAGCATCTCCACGATGTGTAGGGTGCTCTCTTCTCTCAGGGGCTCACCGCTTCGCAAGCGCGGCCGTGGGAGTCGCTTCACATCGACCCAAGATGGGACCTTCGGCGGCTTCAAAGGTGCGTCAAAGAGCGGGTCAAGATCCACGAGGGCGCAGACGGCTTCTGCAACCTCGGCGCCATGCTCTTTCCCGTACCTCTCGCCGATGGCTTTGATGATGTCGCCCTTGCCCATTCGCACCATCCATCGCAGCGCCTGTCTGCCCGCTCGATTCCGTCTCGACGCGCTGCCGTAGGCATCCGGGATGAGCGCCGCCGCCGCATGGGCGGGAAACCCCAGCAACCACTGCCGCGCAACCCGCTTCGAGTCGGCGCGGAAGGCGTTGGCGGCGGTCTCGGCTCCGTGGGGCGGGCGCTCGCCTTCTCCGAACTTTTCGGTGGGGAGGTGGACGGGCGTGAGTTTGAAGCGGGTCCGGTCGGCCTTTCGTTTGGCCCGCCAAGGCGGCTCTCGCAGGACAGGCGGAAGCGATTCGACCCGTGCCGTTGCTTCTGTTGAGAACGGGGCTTCCGCTGTAGACGGCGCTTCCGCGCTCGGGAGGCTCTCAAGCAGGGCCCTGGCGGCTTCCAGGGATGCCTTGTGCTTCGTCGCTGCGATGAACTCCGGCAGAACGATTCTGCCGAGGTCTGGGTAACGACCCAAGTACTTTGCGACAAGCGGCCGAACGGACTTGACGGCGATGAGACTCACCATGGCGCGCGCGGGCTGACGGCCGACAAAGACGCTGGCAACACGCACCCATTCACGCGCCCTTCGCTTTTCTTTCGCGCTCGGGATGCACTCCAAAAGACGAGGCAGGATATCGACGCCCACGCGCCAGATGAGCGTCGGCACGTGCGTGTAAAACTCCGGCTTCGAGTAGAGGTTCGGCAACGTCTTGGTCTCGTCAACGTGTGCCGGAAGGGCGACGACTCCCCAATCCGCGACGCCGGATTTGAGTGCCGCTTGTCGCAGGTCGACGTCTTCGCTGAGGACGAACGCCGCTCGCAAGCGCTGGACGCTGTCCGGCGCAAACTCTGCGGACCATGCGCGAAGCCAGGCGCGGGCTTCGTCGTAGGTATCCTCGCTTGCGTAGGCGAGGAGTCGCCTGAGCGCCTCCCAAGCCGTCTTCGGCCACTGGATGGCGCCTTTCGGGGTCTCCGGGAAGGAGAAGTAATAGTCAAAGTCGATCTCGCTGCAGCGAACGAGAGCTTTGGCGGTGGACACAACGCCATATTCTTGCGCCCAGAAGTACACCGCTCGCTCGAAGACCTCTTCGCGCTCATCCCCATACACATCGTGACCTGCGCTCAGTAGGATGCAGCCGGCTTCAAGGGTCGCGTCAAAGTTCTCTGGCTGGTCGCCCTTGAGTCGAGCACGGACCCGGGTCATCAGCTCACGGGCTGGTGGAGTAGCCAAGGCGTCCATGTCGGCCCAGCGTTGGAGGTTTCGCCCCAGGGCGGCGAGGCCGGTCATGAACACCGAGCTTGGCTTGATGCGCGACGTGTCGCTCGTAGGCGCTTTCATTCCCCGATGCGGCAGGACGTCTTTTCTCAGCTCGTCCGTCCAGACGATGTAGGTCTCCGAGTAGTCATTCGATCCGGTCATCGGTTCTCCCTTGCCCAAAAATCCAAGGGGTTCGCCCTACACCCGGCGCCTTCTTGACTCAGGGGAAAGCACCCAAGCACAGCGTCTCGCCGCTTGTCTAGGGGGTCAGGGCAGCACTGGCGTGACCTGCGTATTTGGCTTAGAGCGCTGACGTGTCTCGTCAGAAGAAGCTCATCGCGCTGATGTGGGTCGGCGCGGGTATCGCTGCGGTGGCCGTCTGGGCGTCGCGTCGCGGTGCGGACGCCATCGAGGAGCCGCGAGGCGCGCCCGGATCTCCGGTGATCGTCAGTGACGAAACCCCAGACTCCCCAAACGCCGAACTTCCACCGGCGAGCGGCGACGCACAGAGCCCGACGCAGTATCGCGGCGACGCGCGGCACTCGGGTCAGAGCCCGTTTCTTGGCCCGAGCGAAGGTGGCCTCGCGTGGCGCTTTGAGACGGAGGGCATCATCTCCGCGCAGGTCGTGGCGGATGAGCGCGGCTTTATCTACGTAGGCTCCCACGACCACTTTTTCTACGCGTTGGGCAATGGCGGCCGAGAGCGCTGGAAGCGCGACCTCGGCGACCGAATCTACTCGACTGCGGCCATCGACGGCGAGGGCAATGTCTATGTCGGCAGTGATGCGGACGCCGTCTGGAGCTTTCGACGGAACGGGGACCAGCGCTGGCGCGTGGATGTCGATGGCGACGCGGACACGGGCATCGCGCTTGGTGAAGACGGCATCGTTTTTGGCGCCGGGCAGGCGCTTTGGTTCGTGGAATTCGACGGCACGGTTCGCTGGCGGAAGGGCCTCGGCGGAAAGATCTTCGCGACGCCATCCATCGACGCAGACGGCAACATCTACGTCGGTTGCCAGGACGACCACATGTACAGCTTTGCGCCCGATGGTGAGCAGCGCTGGGTCTACCGGACGAACGACGACAACGACGCGAGCCCGATGCTCGACGAAGACGGCAATATCTACTTTGGGTCCGATGACCACCACGTGTATGCCCTCAACACACGCGGCGAGGTGAAGTGGTCTGTGGATCTCGACGGCATGGTGCGAGCGCCGATGGCGCTGGGCCGTGATGGGTCCATTCTTGTGGGCGTTTTCGGCCCGCGC
The DNA here is from genome assembly GCA_045106895.1 of Polyangiales bacterium. Lineage (GTDB taxonomy): Bacteria > Myxococcota_A > Polyangia > Polyangiales > Houyiibacteriaceae > JBCCRV01. The sequence goes on from JBGCFM010000160.1 coordinate 64,141, forward strand.
CCGCGCGTCGTTTCCCTCGATCGCGAGACCGGCGAGACGCGCTGGTTCTTCCCCGTGACCGTGGCGGATACCACGGAGATCGGTGTGGCCAGCGGGCCCGTCGTCGACGCTGGCGGAAACATCTACTTCGGCGCCCACGACGACTATATCTACGCGCTGGCGCCCACCGGTGAGCTCCGCTGGGCGTTTGCGACCGAGGGTGACGTGGACGCGAGTCCCGTGATCTTGTCGACGGGCGAGCTGGTTGTCGGATCCGACGACCACCACGTGTACGCAATCGCGCTGCGCTAGAGACGTGCTGCCGATGCCTCGTGCGAAGGTCAGCGAGTTTGAGGCGCCAAACGGACTGCTCCCGGCCCGTCGATGAACGTCTGAGCGCCGCTCTGACGCGTGGCGGGGTGACGTTAAGCTGGCCTCTTCCTCGCCTACTGCAGGCAAAGTGGGGAGAGCACATCGTCGTCATGATCGGCGAGCGCGCGCAGATTCGCCTCTCGTATCTGCTTCCTCAGGACGAGCGTCGTTTCGCGGCGGAGCGTGTGTTCGTGTGGCTCGAAGGCGTCGTGCGGACACTTGAGCGCCGCTGACACGAGGGCCCGCTATTTTTTCTTCTTCTTCTCAGACTTGCTGCTGCCAAAGAGACCGGAGAGAAATCCTCCGCCCTTTCTCTTTGGCGCTTTGCTCTGGCGCATATTGCCCAAACGAATCTGGCGCTGAGCGTCCACGTTTCGTGGGTTCGACTCGAGGACGAGGCGGAAGATATCGTAGGCCTCCTCGATCTTCTCTTTGCGCAGAAGGATCTGCGCCTTCGTCATGAGCGCGCGTTCGTTGCGGTCGTGGAGAGTCAGCGCGTGCTCCGCGATTTCCATGGCTTCGTTCGCGCTCTTAACACCGTGCCGTCGCCAAAGAATGGTGGCCAACGCAGCGTGGTAGTCGGCCTCGTCCGGCACCGTCGCGAGGAGCTCACGAACGATGGTCTCGGCGTTCCCGTAGTCTTTCCGGCGCAGGAGGACTTCGACCTTTTGAAACTCGAGCGCCGCCATGAGCACGGTGTTGAGCTTGCGGTCGCTCTGAGGGGTACCGCCGCCGTCTTGAACAGCAGTGAAGTACTCTTTGCGCTGGTCGGGATCGGAGAGGGTCTTCTCTGCGTCGGTGAGATGACGAAAGATGATGTCGGCGATGTCGCGCAGCGCGCTGAGTCCCTGCGGGAGGCGGTCCGGATGCCAGTACTTCACTTTGTTGAAGTAGGCGTCACGGATGTCATCGCTTCCTGCATGAGGCGTGATCTCAAGCATCTCGAAGTAGTTTTGTTCGTCGATGCGGTTGGCGTAGTCCACGACCTCATCCCATCGCTTCGCAAGTTCGGGCGAGAGGTTATCCGGTCGCTTCGGGACCTTCGCAGGCGGCGTCGATCCTTTGGGTGGTGGCGGGGACGAGAAGCTGACGGGGTCCGGCGCTGGCGCGCGAATGCTTCCCGAGGAGGTGCTTGTCGTGCTGGGCGGGCGGTCCGCGGCGACGTGCCGATCCGACGGCGGCCCGGCGGGTTCCGCGGTCAGGGGCCGGGCGATTTCGCCTTCGAAATGATCGATACAATCCGCGATGGAGAGCATGTAGAGAACGCGTCGCGCGCTCTTGCCGCTCGCGGAAGCGCGGATCGCCCCGTCGGCTGTGACCGGGCCCGCGCGGAACATCTCTAAGAAGGTCAGCTCGGACTTGATGAAGCCAAACCGTTCGAGGGGGGCGCCGCTTTTGATGCGCAGGCGCTTGCCCCCGTGGTTCGAGAGGACAGCCTCGACGATGGAATCGCGCATGCCGCCTCGAAGTGAGGCGGCGACGAGGGCGAGGGGGTCGATCTGTCCGGGTGCGCCTTTGTCACCGACGAGGTCTTCTTGGTAGAACGCGTAAGGGACATTGCTCCGCTGAAAGAGAGGCAGTAGTCCGCGCTCAAGATCGCCCCCGGCCTCGAGAAGGAGCGCCTTGTCGATGAGGCCTCGGGAGAAGTGGATACGATCCTGGCCGCGGCCATCGGTCGGCCACACGGCAAGGGTCCCGGAGAGGGAGCGTCCGTGTACGGACATCATCACGTGGGCGAGAGGTGTCTTCCCCAGGTCTCCCTGGGCGATGGGTTGAGGGCCAGCCATGGCCATCCGAGACTGGCACAATCGCTGTGCTTCGGGGGAAGTGAAAGAGCGTGACCCGCCAATTATTGTGTTCGGCGGACGAATGAGGACGGGGCGCTGACGACAACACCCCGTCCCAGAGCTCCGGCTACTCGGTCATCGTCCACGTCGTCCCGTCCGGGGAGTCGTGGAGTTCAACGTTCTTGGCAGTGAGTTCGGCGCGAATCGCGTCGGAGGCGGCGAAGTCTTTCTCCGCGCGGGCAGCCGCTCGGGCTGCGATCTGTGCTTCGACGTAGTCGGGGGTGATGCCCTGCTTCGCCGCGCGTCGGTCGCGAATACGGACGAGAACGGCCTTCGCGTCTTGTGCTCCCAGTCCAAGCCGCGCCTCGAGGGCAGCAAAGCCCTGCTCCGCGGCGAGGATGTGGGAGTTGCTGGCGAAGCCCTTCTTGCGCATCGCGAGGTCGCAGAGCTCGTTCACCCCACCGAGGAACTCGCTCATGACCGCGATGGCCGCGCTCATGTTGAGGTCGTCGTTCAGAGGCTTGGCTAGGCGCCCATCGAGCTTTCGGATCGACATCGGGATGTCCCCGGACTCATCGCGTCGGCGCTTCTCTGGGATCGCTGCGAGGCGGACCTGAGTGTTGTAGAGGTACGCGAGACGTGCCTCGGCTTCTTCGATCTGCGGGAAGCCCGTGACCTGTCCGTCGGCGTCGAGAGACCAGTCGAGGTTCAGCGGGGAGCGATAGTGCGTCGTCATCGTGAAGAGGCGCAGCGCTTCGGGCTCAAGGCGCTCGAAGAGGTCTCGTGCTGTGAAGAAGTTGCCAAGGCTCTTGCCCATCTTGGTCTTGTCGACCTCGACGAAGCCGTTGTGCATCCAGTGGTTGCAGAACTTATGGCCCGTCGCGCCTTCGCTCTGGGCGAGCTCGTTCTCGTGGTGAGGGAAGACCAAGTCGAGGCCGCCGCCGTGAAGGTCGAGGGTGTTGCCGAGGTGCTTGGTGGACATCGCGGAGCACTCGATGTGCCAGCCGGGACGGCCTTCGCCCCAAGGGCTCTCGAAGGACTCGACGCCCTCGATGCCCTTCTTCCACAACGCGAAGTCTGAGGGGTGACGCTTGCGCGAGGCCTGATCGCTGTCGAGTCGTGCGCTGGCGCCGGCTTCGTTGTCTTCGAGCTTGCGGCCCGAGAGCTGTCCGTATGTCTCAAAGCTCTCGACGGAATAGTAGACGTCGCCTTCGCTCTCGTAGGCGTGTCCTTTCTCGATGAGCTTTTCGATCATGGCGATGATCTCGCCCATGTGCTCGCTGACTTTGGGCTCGATGTCCGGCGCGATGTTGCCGAGCGCCGCCATGTCCTCCTGGAAAGCCTTCGTGAAGCGTTCCGAGAGCTCCTTGGTGGACTCACCGTTTTCTTTGGAGCGCTTGAGAATCTTGTCGTCGATGTCCGTGATGTTGCGGACGTAGGTCAGCTTTTGGCCGTTGGCGCGGAGGTGACGAACGAGCACGTCGTAGATGATGTAGCAGCGCGCGTGCCCAATATGCGAGTAGTCGTAGACCGTCGGGCCACAGACGTAGACCCGGGCGTTGTCGGGGTCTTGAGGAGTAAAGGGGACCTTCTCGCGGGTCAGGGAATCGTAGAGGCGAAGCATGGGAGGAGCCTAGCCTGGATTCCGGGGCCGTCGATCCCCTCTCGGCGGAGAAATGGCCGTCATTGTGAGAGGGCTCGCGCCTTGGCTCGGCTGTGTTATTAAGCCAGCCCTCATGAGCCAAGCCCACGACCGCCTCGAAGCCCTTGAAGATGAACTTGCCAGCCGTGGCGCCGATGGCGTTCGGCTCTCGCTAGTCCGCCGCGCACGCCATTTTAAGCGTAGCTGGGTGGAGATGGCCGAGGCGCTCCACATGGTGCGGCAGAAGAGCATGTACGTGGAGTGGGGCTACACGGATTTTCACGGTTACTGTCAGACGGAGCTGCTGCTGACGAAATCCACCGTCGACAAGCTGACGGGAACCTTCGCCGTGATGCGAGAGCACGCGCCCCAGGTACTTCAGCGAGACGGTGTCGCCCAGCCGATTCCGACGATGGATGCCGTCGACTACTTCGCGAAGGCGCTCCGCAAAGCCCCCGACAACGACGACGACAACCTCGGACAGGTCCGCAGTGACGATGAGTGGGACGAGCTCCGGAACGCCGTCTTCGACGAAAACCAATCCGTCGCGGTGCTGCGCAAGAGCTTCGACCCGATCTTCTTCGCAAAGCCCGAAGGCATGGAGCAGGTCGAAGGCCTCGAGAAAACCCGCACGGCGATCCGCCGCTTGGAGGGGCTCTTGGCGCGCGTGGAGGGTCTCGACGACCGCAAAGTGAGCGCAGCGATGAGCGCGCTCGCGGCGCTTCGTTCCGAGGTGGACGAGAAGCTTCCGGAGGTGAAGGCGGCTCTTCGCGAGGCACCGAGAGAAGAGCGACGAGAAGAAGCATCGTGAGCGCCCGCGCGCTGCTCGTGATGGCGCTCTCGCTGGTCGCCTGCGGGGACGACGATGTGGCCCTGGACGCGGCGGTGAACGACGCCGGCGCCCGCGACTCCGGAGTCTTGGATGCTGGCGGCGACGTCGTCTCCATGGACGCCGGCGCGCCGGATGCTGCTCCAGCGGACTCTGGCTCCGATGCCCCGTCGGTGGATGCCTCCGCGGACGCCGCTGCCGAAATAGACGCCCAAACGGACGCCGGCTTTGGCATGAGCTGCGAGGCAGCCTGCGCCGAGACGCGTCTAGAGGCGCGCTTTGGTGACGTGACGGAGCTCTTCGACGTCGCATATTTTGGCGTCAACACAGATGGCTCGCTTCGCGTGGAGGTCTATGGTGGCGCCGCCGAGGGCTGCCCCGAGATGGACTCTCCTTCGCCGGATCGCACGCTGATCCTCGGACTGCTGCCGGAGCCTGTGGATCGAAGCGAACTCACGATGACGGCGACTCTCCTCGACTTTGAAGGCACGCTGACGGATGCGCCTTTTCTCTCGACGCCGACGGCAATTGTCCGACCGGTTTCTGCCTCACTGACGCCGCTCACAATGGCGTTCATTCGCGTCGACTTCGACGCTTCTTTTGAAGGCGGCGAAGTCGACGGCGCCATCTACGCGACCTACTGCTCTTCCTTGGACGAGTAGAAGAGGGACCAATGCTCAAGATTGTTGAAGCTGGACAGGAGTCCTACGAGACGACGGTGGAATCGTTGTCGCGGCGCGGTGACGCTGACCTCGAACGCGTTGAACCCGCCGTTCGCGAAATACTGAGCAGCGTCCGCGAACGCGGAGACGCGGCGATTCGCGAATGCGCCAAGCGATTCGAACAACGAGACGTCGGAGACATCGTCCTTCGCGACTGGCGGGAGCGTGCCGCCCGCGTCTCCCCGGATGTTCGCGCGCTGCTCGTTGAGGCCGATGCACGTATTCGCGCTTATCACGAGCATCAGGTCGACGATGGCTTCGAGTACGAGGACCAAGGGGTTCGGCTTGGTCAGCGTGTTCGGCCCCTCGCCTCCGTGGGCGTCTACGCGCCGGGCGGAAAAGCGAGCTACCCAAGCTCAGTGCTGATGTGTGCCTCGGTGGCCTCGGTGGCGGGCGTGAAACGTATCGTCCTGGCGACGCCAAACCCGAGTGATATCGTGCTCGCCGCGGCGGAGATTGCCGGCGTGCATGAGGTCATCGATGCAGGCGGCGCTCAAGCCGTGGGCGCGCTGGCGTTCGGCACCGAGAGCGTCGTCGCCGTCGACAAGATCGTGGGTCCGGGAAACATCTACGTGGCTTGCGCCAAACGTCTCGTGTACGGCCGCGTCGACATCGACTCCATCGCGGGGCCAAGTGAGATCTTGGTGGTGGCGGACGACTCCGCCGACCCTGCCATCGTCGCGGCGGACCTTCTCTCTCAGGCAGAGCACGATGAAGCGGCCTATGCGCTGCTCATCACGCTCTCCCGCACCCAAGCGGACGCCGTAATAGCGGCCCTTGAGACGCAGCTCGCTGCGCTTCCGCGAAACGAGATCGCACGCGCCTCACTCGACGCGAACGGCGTCTGTCTCGTGGCAGGCACTCGCGAGGAAGCTGCGCGTGTTGCCGACCTGCTCGCCGCGGAGCACTTGGCCCTCGCCGTGGAAGAGCCGCGCGAGATGCTGAAGAGCATCGGTGCTGCCGGCGCAGTGTTTCTTGGATATCACACGCCGGAGGCGGCGGGAGACTACGCGGCGGGCCCAAGTCATGTGTTGCCGACGGGCGGCTCCGCGCGTTTCGCAAGTCCCCTCGGCGTCTACGACTTCATGGTGCGCACCTCGCTCATCGAGTACTCGAAGGCAGCGCTTGAAGCGCAGGGCGACTTGCTTGAAGGGCTCGCTCGCCTCGAAGGGCTTGAAGCCCACGCCCAGGCTGTGGCGAAACGCCGCGAGTAGCGCGGCGAGCTCGCACCATCCCGCAAGAAAAATGAGTCGTTTGCGTGGCTGATTCGTCTAGTCACACGGAACGCTCGCAACAAGGGAACTCGCGATGACTCGACTAACTACGATCCTGCTTCCGGCTCTTCTTCTCGCCGTGGCCTGCGGTGGTGCACGCACTTCCGTGGAGACAGGTGCCGACGAACACGGCGCCGACGAACACGGCGCCGACGAACAGGGTGCTGAACAACAAGAAAGGGCGCCGCACGAAGCGAGCGCTCCGGCGGCGCCTGCCTGCGCAAACGCCGTACCGGTTCCGTCCTGCGAGAGCATGGACGTGGAAACGATGTCCGCGGATGAACTCGTCAACCAATGGGATTCCTTCGAAGGCCAAACCGTGCACGTACTTGGTGGACTGAGAATCGACCCTGGCATGTGCACGTTGATGGAGTGCGGCCCCGAAAACCCATGTTGCAACAGCTGTGGCGGCGCCCTTAGTTTCGCCCGAGATGTCGTGTTGGACGAGAGCGAAGGCCGCTTCGGCTGCGAGGGGAACTCCTGTGGACTGTGTTGCGGCTACGCGGTGCCGTCACAGAACGTTCGCACGAGTGGCCGGCCTGGAGTCGATGCCCACGGCTATCGTCACCTCTATGATGCCGTCGTTTGCGTTCCATCCTCGGAGGGCGGCTCATAGGCCGTACCGAAGGCGTCATTGAGAGAGTCGTTGGGAACGAGTGCAAAGGGCGCGCTATGACCTCCCCATGGAAACGAAGCTGGATCAGCTCCTCGAAGCGAACCGAAACTACGACTCTCTCTACGACGAGGGCTTGAGCAACCATCTTTCGATGGCGTTGATCGCGCTCGAACGGATGGGCGCCGAAGACGCGGCGCTCGAGACGTTCTTTCAGCGCTATTCGAAACGACTTGAGCCAAGCATTGGCCGGGCGCCGCAGCGCGATGTGGGCGAGGCCTTGGCAAAGCTGAGCCTCGGCGTGGGTGCTTCGGCGTTTCATGGACTGATCCAAACGGCCTACGCCATCGAGCATGGCAACGCGCTAGAGGTCGCGCGGGCCCTCGAGGTCTGGGAGCGTTCGTACTTGCCACTCGGTCGCTCGACGTCTTTCGTCGGCGGCTTTGAGTTTGAGCTTCCAAAGTTTGGGAACATCTTCTTGCGCATGAAGCATATCGCGGGACTCGATGCATTTCGCGCCCGTCTGTGTGAAGACGGACGGGTGGAGGAGTCGGCGCTCATCGACTTCTCCGTACGGGCCTACTTCGCGACCCGAGGCGACTTTACGGCGCTTCATCTGGTGACCGCAGTCGACGCGTTCTTGCTCGTCGAAGAGCGGTATCCAATGGACCGCCCGGCGCTCGTCGCGGCTCTCTCGGCGGCCATGCTGACTATTCGAAAGCCGCTTCGAAGCGACGTCGCGCCGCCCGCGAAACGGAGCTGGGAGGAGCTCCGGCGTGAGGCTGCACGCTCACCAAACGACCACACCATCAAGCTCGCGTACAGCTGCGAACGTATGGCGAAACGCAGCGGCGACGATCGCTACCGCAGCATCGTTGAACACCGCTTGGGAACTCCCGGCTGAACGAATCCTCCTTGCGAATGGAGCCCACCCATGTAGCCTGACGGTGCTGTGAGAGTTGCATTCGTCGCCGCTAATCGCGAAATCCTACCAGACGCGGTTATTCCGTTCGGACTCCTGAATGTAATGTCAGCCATTCCCGAACACCATGAGCGTTGGCTCGTCGATGTTGGGTTCGAAGATGACCCTCTCGAGTACATTCGGACGGAATTAAAACGACCCGCGGACCTAGTCGCAATCGGGCTCCGCAACATTCAAAACAACGACTACGACGGCGTCCGTGACAACCTCGACTGGTACGAGGAGTTGATCGCAGCGATCCGCGAGACCACGGACGCGCCCATCGTCCTCGGGGGCGGTGGTTTCAGCGTTATGCCCGAAGGCATGATGCGCCGTCTCCGTCCGGACTTCGGCATCTCCGGGGAGGGCGAGCAGCCGCTTCCGATGTTGATGGATGCCATTGAGTCCGGCACCGGCCTCGACAAGGTTCCGAACCTGTATTGGTGGAACGGCGAAGAGCTTGAGAACCGCGGGCACGTCAAAGCCTTCGTCGACATGAACGCCGCTCCCATCGTCGATCGCTCGTGGGTCAAAGACCGTTACTACGAAGAGCACGGCATCGACTCGGTGCAGACCAAACGCGGATGCAACCTCCGTTGCGACTACTGCACCTATCCTATTGTCGAAGGCCGCGTGAGTCGCCGACGCGACCCGAAACTCGTCGCCGACGAGTTCGAATCGGTCCAAGAACAACATCCAAACGTGAAGCACATCTTCATCGTGGACTCGGTGTTCAACTTGCCACCGAAGCACGCCAAGGACGTGTGCCGGGAGCTCATCGCGCGAAACAACAAGCTGCCCTGGACAGCGTACGCGAATCCCCTGCGCTTCGATGACGAGCTTGCGGAGCTGATGGTGGCCGCGGGCTGCGCGGGCGTCGAGGTCGGCACGGACTCCGGGTGCGACGAGGTTCTCTTCCGGCTCAAGAAGGGCTTCGATACAAATCGCGTTCGTCAGCTCCGGGCTTCGTGTGAACGAGCCGGGCTGCCCGACTGCCACAACTTCATCCTCGGCACACCCGGGGAGACACTCGACGACGTCAAACGCACCCTCGACTTCATCGTCGACATCGACCCCTTCTCCGCGCTCCTCGTGTGCTGGGTCGACGACCTCGAAGCACTCGACCCTGAGCTTCGGGTGGTGCGTCAGCAGCTTCGCGAGGACGTTCACCAGGTGCTGCTCGACCACCGTGACCGCTACCCGCGGTGGATTATGCCCGCCCTCGGCGTGAATTTCTCGACGCGGCTCTTCCGTGCGCTTCGAAACAGCGGCCTGCACGGGCCCCTGTGGCAGTACGCCGACAGCATCCCTGGAGGCGCCCGAACGCCAAAGCCGGTCCCGCCGGCCCGCCGCATGCTGCGCATGCTCGAAGAGAGCTGAATTGCAGAGCGCTCGGCAAAAGCGCACTCTGTGACTATGCGCCGCCGACGAAGCAATCGAAGCCTCGTGTCATTTGTGGGTGTGCTCACCGTCGTCTTCGCCGCGTGCACCGGCGCCATCGGTGACCCCGCCGGCGAGTCGATTCTCCCTCCGATTCCTGGGAGCACGGTCTTTGAACCTCTGAGTCCCGTGGTCCGGCGACTGACTCGTGATGAGTACGCGCAGACCCTCGCGGATGTCGTAGGGGTCACTCTGACGGGTACCCAGCTGGCGAGCATTCCCGAGGACCGTCCCCTCGAAGGCTTCGCTCATATCGCCTCGGCCCAAACGGTTTTGCCCGAGCACGTACTCGCGTACAACGACCTCGCCCGTGTGGCGACAAGCGATGCGGCGTTTCCCGCCTTCGTCGCGCGCCACTCCGAGTGTACCGAGACCACGACTGCTTGCGGCAGCGCGTTTATTCTCCAAGCCGGCGGCGCGCTCTTTCGACGGCCCATGGCCGCCGAAGACGCGATGCCCTTCGAGACCCTCTTCGCTGCGATGTTGGCTGAAGAGGCGGACTATTCGGAGGCCGTGGCCGCCGTCACGCAGGCCATGCTTCAGTCGCCCGGGTTCATCTACCTTCTTCAGCGCGAACGAGAGCCAACGTCGAGCAGCGCCGACGAAGACGTGCGAATCATTGGGGGCTATGAGATGGCCTCGAAGCTCTCTTATTTTCTGTGGGGCGCCCCGCCGGACGAAGAGCTCTACGAAGCCGCCGCCTCAGGGCGTCTCGACACCGCCGACGGCGTCGAAGCCGAAGCGATGCGCATGCTCGGGGAGAGTGCCCGCGTACGGCGAAGCGTCGCGCGATACCTCATCGACTGGGCGAGGCTTGAGAGCCTGCCCGACGAAGATGGACTCAAAGACGACCTCATCGCCAGCGCCGTCGAGTATTACGTCGACCGCGTCGAAAACGACGCGAACCTCTTCTCGCTCTTCTCGGACCAGGATGTATTCCTCACGCCGCGCCTCGCTGAAGCCTACGGAGAAGACGCCAGCGACGGCGTCCTCGTCGTCCAGCGAGAAGAAGGTGGCGGCATCCTCGGGCAGCCCGGCGTCGTCGCCGGGATGACCAACGCCGACGGTGGAGAGATCGTCGCCCGTGGGCTCTTTCTCTTGAGCCAGCTCTTTTGTGGAAACCCGCCGAACTTCCCCGTGGAGCTCCAAGGGGCCATCGACGAGTTCGTCGCGGGTCAGCCCGAAGATGCGTCGGACCGCGACATCGCCGAGGCGCGTCTTGAGCGTTCCGAGTGTGGAAACTGCCACCGCAGCTTCGACCCTCTGGCCTACGCCTTTGAACGCTTTGACCACCGCGGCCTTCCGCGCACGGAAGACGAACACGGGAACGCGCTTCGCGTCGATGGCTGGATTCCTCAGGGGCTCCATAGCGAGTCCGGGGAACAAACGTACGATGGTTTTGCTTCCTACATGCTGCTCCTCAACGGCAACTCCCGCATCCGAGCTTGTCTCGCGCAGAAACAAGTGGAGTTCGCCATCGCGAGCCGTGTTGGCCTCGAGCAGCAGGGCGCGGTCACGGACCTCGTCGCAGCGGTGACGGACTCCAGCACGCACCGCGCGATGGTTCGCACCCTCGTCCGCCACGACGTCTTTCGCACCATGGAGCGCGCCCAATGACGAAGAAGATCTCCCGTCGCTTCATGCTCCGAGGCGCTGGCAGCATCGCCATCGCTCTTCCGTTTCTTCCGGAGATGGCCCCGCGGGCATCTTCTCAGGAGGACGCGCCGCCGGGGAGGCTGGTGACGCTCTTCTTCGGCTTGGGCCTCGATCCTTCTTGGCAACGCGACTTCGCGGGGCCTCTTGAACCTCTCGCGCCGTTCGCTTCGAAGATGGCGTTGTGCTCCACGGGCATGCGGCAGGGAAATACGGGGGGTGCACACTGCAACAACAGCACCGTGGTCTTCGTCGGTGAGCAGCAGTCGTCCGTCAACGTCGCCGGCGGTCCTTCCATCGACCAGCTTGTTCGTGCGCGCGTCGATGCGAGCGCTCCCACGTTGGCGAGTGGACTATGGTGGCGACGCGGCGCTTGCGATGCCCAGGCGCTTCGCGTCTACAACCCCGACGGCTCCCCACGTCCTCCAGTGAAGCGTCCCTCGGAAGTCTTCGACCGCGTCTTCGGCTCCTACATGCCGCCGACTCCTGGCGGGGACAACGAAGCAGCACGTCGCGCTCTTCGTATCCGCCGCTCCATCTTGGACTCGGTCCTTTCCCAATACGAATCGCTCCGAGGGGATCGCTCCTACCTTGGAGCCGAATCGAAACGAAAGATCGATCAGCACCTCTCGTCGATCCGCGAGCGCGAGATGCAGCTGGCGCCCGCAGACGACATCATCGATAACCCCGGCGCCATGTGCGATGTCGGAACACGTCCCGGCGACCCAGACATCGCCGACTACGACCGCTTCACGTATGGCACCGGAGATGGAGCACCGCAGATCGCGTGGCAGGACGTGGAACAAGTCTTCTCGCTTCACGCGGACCTCTACGCGCTTGCGCTTCAGTGTGACCTCGTTCGCTATGGAAACCTCATGTTTGAGTCCGCTGGTGGTCACACGAACCTCAGCGGCACTTACTCGGCCATGGGCGACTCCACGGACTTTCCGGGCACCTCCCAGCACGACGCGTACTTCCACGGCAATCAGCTCACCGAGGCGCGTTTGTATCAGCACTTCGCCATGCGCAACCTCGCCTACTTCCTCGCGAAGCTCGACGACACGGACATGCTCGAGGCCAACGGCAAGACCGTCCTCGACAATATGACCCTCCTCATCGGCACGGAGTACGGCTGGAACCACTCCCAAACGGATGTGTTTCACGCCATCGTCGGCGGGGACGGCAAGTTCGCCGCTGGGAACTTCACAAACCGGACCGTGAACTGCATCGACGTCTACAATGAGATCGTTCGTGCCCACGGCGTCGAAGACGCGCGCATCGGCGAGGCGACGGGCGTGGAGTCCGAAGGTGATGCCTCATTCCTGCGGGCGTGACGCGCCATGTGAATGCCGCGAGACTTCGTACTTCGGGTTCATCCCCGTCGGGCGGCGCGGGCGGCCATATGCGCCATCAATAGGAGGCATACGGAAACACTGCTTCAACGTCGCCGCGAACCAGCTATCCTCGCTGCATGAAACGCCGCTTATTTCTTCAAAACACCGCCGGTGTCGCTGGCTTCGTCCTCCTTGGCTGCGGCGACGATGACCTTCCCGTCTCGGATAGTGGTCCATCCCCCGACGCAAGCGGCGACGCTGGGAACGACGCCGGGTCCTCTCCGGATGCGGGCGCCGTAGACGCGGGCGCACCGGATGTGGGCGCGCCCGATGTGGGCGCCCCCGACGCAGGCCCTCCGGAACCGATGTGCATGAACGTCACGTTCATCATGGGCGACGACCACCCGCTGCCCCACGCCGAAGGGATCGAGTTCCCCGCCGCGGACGTCATCGCCGGCGTCGAGGTGACGTACGACATCACCGGCGCGAGCCGTCACCCTCACACGCTGGTGGTGACGCCGGAGCACTTTGCGCGTCTGGCGGCGGGCGAGGCTGTGACCATTGAGTCGAGTTTCGACAATCGCCACGTTCACGACGTCACCTTGATGTGCAGCGCAAGCTGAGTCGCCTCGCTTTGGACGTCTTCGTCTCTTCACGCAGGGCGTAGCGCGTGGTGTAGACTCTTGCGCGCATGAGTATCAAGCGAGTCGCAATCATGACGGGGGGCGGCGACTGCCCGGGCCTCAACGCCGTCATCCGAGCCATCGTCCGCGCCGGCAAGCGCAAGTACGACTGGGACATTCTCGGCGTCGAAGATGCCTTCAGTGGGCTCATCGACACCGAGTACAAGTTCCCGCGCGGCAACCGCTGGCTAGAGATGGACGACGTACGCGGCATCATCGAGACCGGGGGCACGATCCTCGGCACGTCCAATCGCTCGGACCCCTTCAACTATGTGGTGACCTCACCCGACGGCGTGGAGTCGTGCACAGACGTCTCCGACCAGGTGATGGCCAACTACAAGAAGCTTGAGCTCGACGCGCTCATCTCCATCGGCGGCGACGGCTCGATGGCCATCGCGCAGAAGTTCATCGACAAGGGCATGAAGGTCGTCGGTGTGCCCAAGACCATCGACAACGACCTCGGCGGAACCGACCAGACCTTCGGCTTCGACACCTCGTTGAACGTCGCCACCGAAGCCATCGACCGAATTCGTGACACGGCGGAGAGCCACGACCGCGTGATGCTCGTGGAGGTCATGGGTCGCGACGCCGGATGGATCGCGCTTCACGCAGGGCTCGCCGGTGGCGCCGACGCGATTCTGATTCCGGAAGTCCCCTACCAGCTCAAACCCATCGCTGACATGATTCGCTTCCGGCGTGCTCGTGGATCCAACTACAGCATCATCGTGGTGGCGGAAGGCGCCAGGCCCCTCGGCGGCACCTCAAGCGTCGTCGAGGAGAAGCTGGGCGCCATGCCTCGCTTGATGGGCGCCGCACATCGGGTTGCCCTGGGACTTGAAGACCTCGTCGATGCGGACATGCGCGTGACGGTGCTCGGGCATATTCAGCGAGGCGGCGCTCCGAGCGCTTTCGATCGTGTGCTGGGAACTCGTTTCGGCGAGTGCGCTGTGGAGCTGGTGATGGCGGGGCGCTTCGGCGAGATGTCCGCGCTTCGAGGAGGCGAGGTCAAGGGTGTGCCCATCGACGAGGCCATCGCCAAGCCTAAACGCGTGGACCCAAACGGGGAGCTTGTGCGCAGCGCCCGCGCCATAGGCGTTCGCTTCGGTGATGGCTCGACTCGTCGCTCGATCCAGGTCCCAGCGGCGGATCGTTAGGCGACCAGCGTTTCTTTTTGGGACTCAGCGCAAGCTACCCCGCCTCCGCACACTTGAGGTATTCTTGGCACCATGAAGATCGAAGCGGGCGGCAAGACGGATGTGGGTAAAGTCCGGTCATCGAACGAAGATGCGTTGTTGATCGACATCGAACTCGGACTCTTCGCGGTGGCGGATGGAATGGGCGGTCACAACGCTGGTGAGGTCGCCTCCAGTTTGGCCCTCGACACCCTTCGCGCGGAGGTGAAGAAGGCGAGCGCAGAGACGCCGATGACGAAGTGCCTTGCAGACGCCATCGTGGCTGCCTCTCATGCCGTAGCCGCCGAAGCGAAGGCGGACTCGGGCAAAGCCAAGATGGGCACGACGCTCACCGCGCTCCTCGTCCGTGATGGACGAGCTGCGGTGGGGCACGTAGGCGACTCGCGCCTTTACCAAGTTCGCTGGGGCAATATTGAAAAGCTCACGGAAGACCACACGGCGGTCGGGGAACTGGTCCGAGCGGGCGCCGTGTCCGAGGAGGACGCGAAGGGACATCCATGGACGCACGTGCTTTCACGTGTCGTCGGCAAAGGGGACGTCGAGGTGCAGAGCGCGGAGATTGAGCTCGAAGCTGGGGACCGTTTTCTGATCTGCTCGGATGGGTTTAGCGACTCGCTGACGGACTCTTCGTGGATCACAGATATCATCGAGAAGTCCGCGAACGAATCTGCTGCGGACCTGGTGTCTCGCGCGATCGAACTCGACGGGAACGACAACGCGACGGCGGTGGTCGTCGTGGTTGGAGCGGAAGAAGCGCGGGGCGAACGTCGCTCTCTGTGGGAGCGCTTTCGTGGCGCACTGACGGACAGCTAGCCTCGCTGTTGATTTACGCCGTTCCTAGGCGCGTCCGCCATCGAGGATCATGCGCGAACCGGGGACCGCGATCTTGTTGGCGTCGAACTCGCGACGGATCGCGATCTGTAGGGAGCTACGCACCTCGAGGTAGATTTCGCGGCGCGCCCATACCGAAAACTTGATGAGTACTCCGTCGGCCTCAAAGTCCTGCGCGACGAAGACGGGTTTGGGCTCCTCCAAAATACGCGGCTCATCGCCGGCGAGCGTCTCCAGGAGCTGACGAACGCCTTCAAGGTTTTGGCCATACCCAACGCGCAAGAGAAGATCGATTCGGCGCAGATCGAAGCGGCTGAGGTTGGTCAGCTCCGACTTGATGAGCATCTCGTTCGGCAGGCGAACGAAGAGGTTGTCGAAGGTACGGAGCTTGACGGAGAGCATGTCGATGGCGAGGACTTCGCCGGTCGTGGTGCCAACACGAATTACGTCCCCGACACCAAAAGCCCGCTCTCCGATGAGGAAGAGGCCGCTGATGAGGTTGGACGCGGAGGTCTGGGACGCGAAGCCAAACGCCACCGTCAGGACTCCTGCGGCGCCAAGAAGGACGCTCAGATCGAAGCCGAGTTCACGGAGAGCGCCGAGCACACCGAGTCCAGCGATGGTGTAGAAGACGCCGCGCCGAATGAGCATCCCGCGTTGAGGCTCGTCGCGTCCAAGCCAGCGTCCAAGAGCGGCTGCGAGAATACGCCCCAAGATTAACGTCGCCAGGAGGACAAGACCGGCGCGGACGAATGTCGCCCAATGCCAGTCGGAGGTCCAAGACTGAAGTGTGGTCCAGAGTTCGTTCATGGGTTCGTCGCGTCCAAGAGTCACAGCCAGAGCGCGGCCAGCGCATTCTTCCAAGCGGGCGCGCTCTTCTGCCGGGGTGCGACGAGCTTCTCGGCGCTGTCCGGAAGCGCCTCGATCCGAAGCTCCGCGGCGCTTGCGTCTTCGCGGATCAAGCGCACGGTCTCCGTGACGAGAGACGCCGCGGCAGAATCCCAGGCGAGGGTGAGGCGCGGCACCGGGAGGCGGATGGTTCGGGCTTCGAGGGTCTCGCCGCTCTGGTTCTCCAGTCGGACCTCCGTCGCGGCGCGTGTGGGTCCTACGGTGAGCTCTTGTCGCTGGCGCGTACCGCTCGTGCGCGATGCGTAGCAAAGCTCACCATCGACGGGAGAGCGACCAAACCAGGTCTCCGGCGGGTCCCAAATCGAAAGCTCGTCGAGGAGCACGGCGCCGGCGAAAAGCGCTGCGTTCAGCGGTGTAGTGACGTAGATGCTCGCGTGTTGGCCGGGCGGAAGGAATACAGGGACGCGTGGTCGAACCACCACAGATCGCGCAGCGAGCCGTGGCTGGAAGCTCAAGGTCTCAGCGCGCTCCGACATCACAAAGCGACGCACGTCGGCGTCGTGTGGCGGAGTTCCTGGGCCAAACTCGACCTCTTCGCTGGCGGTGTCTCGCTTGGAGCAGACCACGATTTCGCCGGGCTCGCGCTTCGTCCATACGTTTAGTTCGCCCAAGCGGGCGTGTATGCACTCGTCATCGAGAGGTCGGGGGTCCCACCACATGCCGGGAGCGTCGCAGAGTCTGTGCGTGAGCCACAGATTTTGGCGAGTCGCGAGCGTTAGCGGTCTGTGTTCACCACGGTACAACGTGCGGCGGCGCCGTCACCTAAGCAGCGGGCGACCAAGTTGTCGGGATACACGGGCGCGCACTCTGGGCAAGCGATACCGGGTTCGCACACGAAGGGCTCGTAGCCACCGCGGATCTCCAGGTTGATGGCCACCACCGTCTCCTCCGTGATGGTGGCGCCGCATTCGCAGCACGACGCCGCGCGAATCACGCAGTCGGTGTCGTCCTCGCACGCGCTCAGACCTGGAGCGGGGCCCGCTGGAGGATTGAGGTCAAAGACGGTGCAGGAGGACATCGAGCAATCCGGCAAGAGCGTGGGGTCCGGCTGACCTTCGCAATCGGGGCAAGGCACGGGATCCGCACAGGCCATCGCGCGCTGGGCGTCGACGCCGGAGCGCGGTACCGAGTCGATGTCGGTTCGGGACGGTTGACCGCAACTGCCGCAGCAAGACTCGGGAAGCAGGACACAGTCCGTCGGTGTCACGCATTCGCCCACGGGCGCGTCCACGTCGGGCTGCACAACGTCAGCCGTCGCGGTGTCCGTCGACGCCGTGTCCGTGAGCGGGGCGTCGCTCACGGATGCATCGTCGATGGACGTCGATGAGGAGCAAGCCGCGAGGAAGAAGAGAGCTGTACAGAAACGCATCCCGTACATCGTACCCGGAGCGTGGGTGCGCTGCACTTGCTAGAGCTCGGTTCTAAGCGTTGTCTGTGTTCGGACCAGGAATGTCGCTGGCTTTGGCGATGCGGTCCTGCATCGACACCATCGACCCGCCACTTGGGGCGCCCTTTTGGTGGTGATCGAGGCCCTTCACCACGACGTCGATGTCGCGTGATTTCGCGCCTGTTTCGAAGTCGTCGATGATCTCGACGACGTCGCTGTGCACGAAGGTCGATGCGGTGGCGTCGATGTTCACCATGGACCCATCGGGGATGGCGTTGAGCACTTGGCGAATGCTCGCCTTGTTCAGGAAGGTTACCTGCTGCGCCAACACGATGCGTACGTCTTCCGGGTCGTCGGGCGGATGCTCGACATCAAAGGGCATCTTGTAGTTGTCGAAGAGCAGGCTGATGATGGCGATAGCCAGGCCGATGCCGATGCCGATCAGCAGGTCTGTGAAGACGATGCCGACGACCGTCGCAACAAAGGGGATGAACTGCGCGCGGCCCTCTTTGGCCATCTTGATGAAGAGGGAGGGCTTGGCGAGCTTGTAGCCAACCACCAAGAGGACAGCTGCGAGCGTCGCGAGGGGGATGAGGTTGAGGACGCTTGGCAAGATGATGACGCCGATGAGAATCAGCAGGCCATGAAGCATCGCAGAGGTCTTGGTTCTGGCGCCGGCCTGAACGTTGGCGGAGCTTCGTACGATGACCTGTGTGACAGGAAGACCGCCGATGAGTCCCGATAGAACGTTGCCGATGCCCTGAGCTTTGAGCTCGCGGTTGGTCGGCGTGACGCGTTTGAGCGGGTCGAGTTTGTCGGCGGCTTCAACGCAAAGGAGCGTCTCTAGGCTGCCTACGATGGCCAGCACAGCCGCGGTCTTGTACACGGTGGGGTCCGTGAGACCTTCGATGTTCGGGAAGGTTAGGAACTCGGTCATTCCAGCGAAGGAGTCGGCGATGGGGATGCTCACCAAGTGTTCGCCGATGACCTGCAGGTCGCTGCCCTGGAACGAGAGCTGAAGTGCGACGCCTGTGATCACGGCGAGGAGTGGTCCCGGCATCATCGAGAGGATCTTGTTCTTCGTGATGAACTTCGACTGCCAACCGACGAGGATGACCAACGAGACGGCGGCGATGATGGTGGGTCCGAGGCTGATCGACTCGAGGGCGTGTTGGACCAAGGAGACGGAGGTTTCTCCGCCGGGGCCGTCGAAGCTGAGGTTCCCTTCAGGCTCCGCGTCATAGCCGAAGGCGTGGGGGACCTGCTTGATAAAGATGATCAGCCCAATGCCCGCGAGCATTCCTTTGATGACCGAAGACGGGAAGTAGTAGGCGATGATGCCTGCGCGCATGTAGCCGAGGCCAACCTGCAGAATCCCGGCGAGAACCAGAGCGACCAAGAAGATCTCAAAGCCGTAGGGAACGCCGTCGGCGACGTAGCGGATGTTGAAATCGTTGATGGCCGTCAACACGATAACGGCGAGGCCAGCGGCGGGGCCGGAGACGCCGAGGGGGCTGCCGCTGAGGGCGCCAACGACGAGTCCACCGATGATGCCGGCGATGAGGCCCGAGATGAGCGGTGCACCCGACGCCAGAGCGATGCCGAGGCACAGAGGTACGGCGACAAGAAAGACCACCAAGGAGGCGGGGGCGTCATTGCGCAGGTTCTTGATGGGGTTTTCGTGTTTAACGGGGTGCATAGGCGCCAGGCTCAAGGCGCAAGAGTACGCCTGACCCCTCTCGTAGCAGAGACTCAAAAATATGTCACTAAAAACACGATATTTATGTCGTGTTTACGCGCGTCCCTGGGATTCCCAGAGCACCAAACGTCGCGAGAGGCACTCGTAGACGCTCTCCAAGAGTCTCAGAGAACCGTCCGCGTCGTAGGTCGCTTCAAGCTGCTCCGTGGCCCAGCCACGGCCGCTCGAGTAGGTCTCGCCGTCGATGCGGACAAGGCATGCTCCCTCATAGGTGTACCGCTCCTCGCCGACGCCGTGCTTGGCGAAGAAGCGCCGCTTCACCACTTTGCCGGCTCGCACTTCGTACCGCTGAATGTGAACGAGCTGACCGTTCGCGTCGTAGTGCAGATGGCGAATATCTTCTTCGCCATGGTCGATGAACGCTTCGTAGCGAGGGGTCCGGACCAGGCGAAGCTTGTCGAGGGCGTCGAAGGCGTACTCGAACTTGGCGGTCTTCGCGTGCGCTTTGACGCGCCGTCCGCGCTTCAGCGAGTGACGCTCGAAGTAGAAGGGCTGCAGCTCAAAACACGCGCGCGTGGCCCACTCGCCGCGGGTGACTTCGTCGTTGATTCTTGTCTGATGCTCCACGTACATGTTCGCCGCATCGGCGAAGTCTGCGTCGAGTCCCACGTTCATCTTCGTATCGCGGTGTCGGAGAAGCGCGTTCAGCGCGGCGAGGGCCGAATGGTAAACCGGCTCGGCCGTTCGCTCCTCCGCCTTGATGCCGTCGATGAGGAGCAGGCGAGCGCACCAAACGTCGCGGGGAGATGAGCCCGAATCTAGCCGCGTTTGCGCGAGCGCAAAGGGCGCCGGACCTGCGCTCGACAAGCCCCCTCCAAGAGCGTCCTGCGCTGCGTCGACGAGCCGCGAGTAGGGATGGCCGTTCACGTGGAGCGGATGCTAGTGCGTGATTCAGAGATCTTGAAGGGGCTCTCTCGTCCGATTCGTCCAGCCCGGCGTTGTTCGTCGTCGAAATATCCAGCTAGTCCACCACGATGGTGAAGTTGCGACCCTCGAGGGATTCGAGTCCGACGAGGTCGCGACCGCGGGGGATATCGGCTTGAAGGACGCCAAGGCGTTCGGCGTCGCACTCCGCGTCATCTTCGCGTTCGATGCGATGGATCACGCTGACGGTCCAGAGGCCGGGATCCGTCCGCAGGATTCGCTCCGCGCCACACACGCGGTATCGGTGCTCGCCGCAGCCGGTGGCGTGCGCAAAGTGGATGCTGAGCCTGCGGTCGTGGAGTTCTACCCCTTCGATGGTGATGTCGTCGCTGCGCTGCCCATCACAGCCTCGTTCGAAGGAGACCACGGTGGGTTCGCTCTCTTGGTCGGTGGTGCCAACTGTGTAGCCCCCGCATGCGCTGAGTAGGAGAATGCCCAGGACCCAAGATTGCCTCATCGTCGAAGCATATGAGTACGGGCGAAGACCGCAAGCACCTCTCTTTGCCGGACTCGGTGGGCGGGGAATGACGCGCTGACGTTTGCACGTTCGCGGAGCACTCAAGGAGACGTCCATGCTGCCCTCACGATCCAAAACGGCACCCGCCGGGTCACCCTCTCGAATGCGACCTCGCCGGCATTGGTCCCTGGCCGACGTCGACTGGGCGGCGTTTCGAGCGGATCTCGTGGACGCCCGGACGCTCTGGATCGTCCACGCGACGTGCCTCGTTGAGTCGCGGGCCGACCTCTACGCGGCCTATACGGGGGAGGTCGTCAGAGGGGCCAGTCAGCCAGGTGCCGAAGACTTGATTCACGAGTGGGGCGAAGAGGAAGCGCAGCATGGGCACGCGCTTCAAGCGTGGCTGGCCCTCGCCGATCCGGAGACGTCTTTTGCTGAGCGTGATGAAGACTATCGAAGCAACGTCGCTTATTACGTGGCGGACGGAACACCCGTTCGTGGTTCGGTGCAAAACGAGCTCTTCTGTCGCTGCATCGTCGAAGCCCTGGCGAGCGCGTATTACCGGGCTATCCATGATTCGACGGAGGAGCCCGTGTTGCGTGAGCTCTGCGTGAAGCTCGCCCGCGATGAAGCCCGGCACTTCTCGATGTTTCGACGCCTGCTCATGGCCGAAAGAGAGAAGGGCGCGAACTCGCTCTGGCGAAACACCTGGCTCACTCTCCGCCGAGTGAAGGAACTGGAGAACGACCAGGTCGCGTACGCGTTTCACTGCAGCGGCCCCGAAGGCGAGAGCTCTTGCTATGGCCAGAAGGACGCCGCGCGACGCTTTCTGCCCAACTTGTATGACCTGTATGAGCCTGAGCATCTTGAGTACGCCGGGCGACTTGTCGCGAAGGCTTTCGATATCCGGCTGCCGTCACAGGCGTTTCGCGCTCTAGCGTTAGCCGCCACGGCCTACGTTCGAGGTCGCGCGACCTACATGCGGCGCGCTC
>JBGCFM010000161.1:0-2779 GCA_045106895.1 Polyangiales bacterium
CGTGGACATGCGCTTTCCGGACGCGCCAACCATCGAGACCCGGCTCAGCCCGCGCGAAACGAGGCGCGGACCATTCTTCGGCGTGGGTTGGCAGACCGATGAAGGTCGCGCCATGGGCGCCGCTGTACCAAGCGTAGGCGCAAGTCGCTTGGGAGCTCGTGTGCGACGTCGTCGTCGCTAGAGCCCATCTCATAACTACGCACGGCCGCATTGTGGCCGGAGCAGTACCCGAGGCTCAGCGCACCGATGTCGACCTGCGTCGGCAGGCGAAAAGAAGTGCGAGCGTCAACAACACGCCGGGAGACGAAGATCCGCGCGAGAATGAAACGCTGCAACCGCCGTCGTCCACAAAGGGAACGACAAGAGGACCTGAGTCCGCGGCGCCGGAGTCTGCGTCACTTGTATCGACGCCTGCATCGACACCTGCATCGGTGCCCGCGTCGACAAGCTCTGGCATTGCCCAGGAAGGCGGCGAGCTCCATCGTGGACTCGCTCAGGCTCCAACGGGCACGCCGGCGCACAGGCAGCGCTCAAGCAGTCGCGAAGTCGAGCTCAAGCTGATGCAAGGTGCGCGGCGTCGAGCCCGCGAGGCCATGCCCAGGACCGCCCGGATGTCGTCCGCTTCGGTCGCGACGGCACTACAACGACGAACGTCCTCATTCGAGTCTCGACTATTTGACCCCGAATGAGTTTCGAAACAAATCCCCAACCCCATCAACAACAAGCGCCGTGGCCAGAGTCAGATAACTTTTGGTCTGAAGAAGTGGGGCAGGTCATGTCAGTGGGTTGATCGCGACACAGCTTTGAAAAAGCTCAACAAGAAGTAACGCGATTGAGACTTTTCAAGCGGACAGGACTTCCCAAAGTTCCAGTGCTCACGGAGTAGCTTGATGGCGAGCGTTGTCACCGGCGCCGCGGAAGTGTCTCCCTGATCCATTCGTTGATCGGCGCATCCGACGGATAGACAGTCGGATTGCACGGGTAGGGAGGCGAGACCTCAAAGGTCTCCGTGGCGATGACGTCGCCGAGGCCGTTGCGAATCGACACGCGCGTGAGCACTTCCTCGGGGGTGATGGTGCTCGAACTCGAACCCAAAACGCCTCCGGTAGTTGTATTGACGTAGTAGCTTCCATCCGCGTTCATGCCGGAGCTCGTTACATGAAGGCACGTTTCGTCGGCGGGGGAGCGGGAGACTTCCTCTTCGAACGCATAGTACTCAAATGCGTCGAAGCGCGTGTCTTGCGGCAGAGGCGTTCGCACACCAGGGAGCCGCTGGAGCACCCTGTCTCCGCTCAATCGCACCAAAAGAAACCACGGAACCGCGTTCTCGGAGACCCCTTGCCTTAGACCCCGCAGGTGGTCGAAAATGCGCACGCGCGTGGAGCGTCCTGGTTGGAGCGTGAGGGCGCCTTCCTCAGGATCCTGCCCCGGCGAATGGACGCGCGTACTCACCCGGGTGGTGATGGTGGCGTTCACCAAGTTCAACAGCTCGGCGCCGCTTGGTGACCACTGAAGAACGCCCGTCGCGGGAATACGAAGTTCCACGGTGCCGATCTGCACGTCGGTTTCCGGCGGCCCGACGAGAACCAGTCCGGCCTCCGAAGCGCCGGCGCTTCCAAACTGTTCCGTGGCTCCTTCGTAGCTGTGAACCCGAAGGGAACTCTCGCCGCGACTCACGGCGCGCACCCACGACCCGCTCAGTGCTCCGATATCCGCAAGGCGGTTCGCTTCGAAGCCCAGTTCGATGGTCGCCGAGCCCGTTCTTGGAGAACCCACCATAGGTTCGTAGGTGGCCACCAGCTCCACCCTCGTGAGCCTCCTCCGCGTTGACGTGACGGGCACCCTCAACATCACGTGTCCGCTGGCATCGCTTGTTGCACAAGTCCCCAGCGCACAAACCGGAAGCTCCGGCAGCGTGTTTACGTCAAAAACGAGCTCCTCTGGGGACACCCGCGTGAGCGCTGCACGAATGTCGATGGTCTCCGGACCGCACCCGCCCAAAAGCGCAAGAACCATCAGCGAATATAGCAAGGCCGCCGACTTGCGGGTGAAGAAGAGAATAGTACGCATGACCCAGTCCGTTAGAGGCGCAGTATTGCTTGGCGCCGGCGACGGTTCAACTCGCGGCACTGGCCGTGATGAATGAGCCCTTCTGTCGTCGAGCGACGATGAAGCGCTTGCTCAAGAGCATCCAGAGCAAGGTCGGTTCGGATGTGGTCGCTGGCGCGCCAACCGACAATACGGCGCGAAAACACATCGATGACGAAAGCAGCGTATGCCATGCCCGCCCGCGTCGGCACGTAATTGATGTCCGCAATCCAAAGACGATTCGGTGCGGTGCCGCGTCCTCCATTCCTCTCAACCTCGCCGAAGGCTTCGGCCAGCAAGGCACAAGAAGCAGCGCTTCTCGACGGCGCTTGGCTCTGCCCGCGAGGTGACGGCGATTCTCGAAGTCGCGCGGCGTTGGCAGTATGTGTCTGTCGCCGACGCCGCCGAGGCTGC
The DNA here is from genome assembly GCA_045106895.1 of Polyangiales bacterium. GTDB lineage: Bacteria > Myxococcota_A > Polyangia > Polyangiales > Houyiibacteriaceae > JBCCRV01. Next base: position 2,503 of record JBGCFM010000161.1, read on the forward strand.
ACGACTTCTCGATTCGGTGGCGGCGATGACATACCGCCTCGTTCATCGCTGAGCCGAACTGGAGCACCCGCGACATTCGCGGGTGCTCGCTTTGCTAGCGGCGCGGGTGCACCAGTCGGTAGGTCATCGCCGCGACGCCGTCGAGGACTTGAAGGGCCTCGTCGGCATCCGCGGAGGAGACGTAGCCCCAGCGCTTGGCGACCTCGAGGATGGCGGCGACTTCGCGGGTGGAGCCGAGGGCCGTGAGGAAGCGTTGCTTTTCGTGGCCGCCGGCCTG
>JBGCFM010000162.1:0-56938 GCA_045106895.1 Polyangiales bacterium
CGAAGCCGTCTTCGGTGTCGCACTCGGCGCTACAGCCGTCGCCGTCTTCGGTGTTCCCGTCGTCACAAGACTCCGTCACCGTACGTGCGCCGTCGCCACAGGCTGGAATGCAGTCGCCGCTGGCTTCGTCGCGAGCGAAGCCCTCCGAACACACACACTCCGGCGGGAGACCTGCGGAATTGTCGATGCAGGCCTCGTTCAAGCCACAGACGTTGGGACGGGCGCATTCGTCGATGTCGTTGCAGACCAAACCAGAGCCCGTGAAGCCCTCGTTGCACTCGCAATCGTAGGCGCCCGGCGTGTTCTCGCAGCGCGCGTTGATGGCGCACTCATTTGTCGCCGTGTCCGCGCACTCGTCGATGTCCGCGCAAGTGCTGCCATCGCCTTCATAACCAGCGACGCACGTACACGTGTGCGAGCCTGGAATATTTGTGCAGGTCGCCTGCACGGAGCAAAGCGCGACAGCCGGGTCGTCACATTCGTTGATGTCGACGCAGGTCGTGCCATCGAAGAGGTAACCAATATCGCAAGCGCAGGTGTAGTTGGGGGGGTCGAGTTGGCTGCAGGAGCCGGCGCCGCAAGGCATCGGCGCACACTCGTCGATGTCGTGGCAGGTGCCCCCGCCAAACACGTAGCCCGTCGAACAAGCGCAGGTGTACGAGCCCGGCGTGTTGGTGCAGCTCGTGCCACCAATGCCGCATGGGTTGCCCGCTCGACATTCGTTGATGTCGACGCAGGTGGTGCCGTTGAAGCTGTATCCAGAGGGGCAGGTGCACGAGTACGAGCCTGCGCTGTTGCGGCAGGTGCCGACACCACAAGGGTTCGAGCCTGAGCATTCGTTGATGTCCGCGCAGTTATCGCCCGTTCCGCGGAAACGGCTGCCGATGCCGCGCCAGCCGGGTTCGCACGTGCAGTTCCAGTTGGTGCCGCTGCTCGAAGAGCACACGCCGTGGGCGTCGTCGCAGTCGTCGAGGCCAGCCACGCAGGCGTTGTTTGCCACGCAAGTACCGCCGCTCAAGACGTAGCCCGGGTCACATGAGCAAGTGTAGGTCTGTGGAGGAGAACGCTCCACGCAAGTGCCGTTCCCACAGATCCCAGGCGTTGTCGTGCACTCGTTGTTGACAACACAGCTGGAGCCATTGAATCGGTATCCGGAGTTGCAGCTGCAGGTATAACCAGGACTCGTTCCCGGTGTGGTTTGGCTGCATGAGCCGTTGCCGCCGCAAGGGTTTCCTGCGCACTCGTTGATGTCAGAACAACCGGTGATCAATGAGCTGCGAATGTTGTAGAGCCGGTCGTCACCAAGACCCGCGTTGTTGGGTGTAACGAAGTCGTGATTCGTCGTTCGCCGAAACCCAGTGCCGGAGTAGCCCGCGTTGCAGCTGCAGCTCCAGTCACCGCGCCCGTTGCCGGAACTGCGGCTGCAGCTCGCGTTGGACGCGCAGTCGCTGGTGTTGGATGAGCTGCACACGTTGAACACATTGTCGCGTGGTTCGAAGCGAGAGCCCGTCGCGAAGCTGCTGTAGTTCGAGAAGTTCAGTTCGCTAAAACACGCGGCGCGAAGCGCGATGCGCGCGGCGGTATCCGTTGTAATAACACCACAGCTCAAGCCCGAAGGGTTCCCCGGGAGCGTGTAGTTGCCGGAGTTCGTCGCGTTTGAGCCCCAGTTGGAACGCAGCTCGTGTCCGTTGCTCCAGCCATCGTTGTCCGAGTCGGTGGCGGCGAGCCAGCGGTCCCAAGTGTAGGCGGTGTGTTGTCCCGGAACCGTGCTCGCGAAGTCCACGCCAAAAGGGTTTAGGCAGGGGTAGGCTGCTCCCTGACACGCCGGGAACGTCGCGCCGTGCGCGGTGGTGTGACAGTTCCAGCAACGCGTGTTGCTCTCGCTCGCGGGCTGACCCGAATTGAAGCGCCCATTTGGGATGGATGAGCCGTAACCTGGATTCGCTGACGCCGGGGAGGCAAAAGCGAAACCGAGAGTCATCAAGCTAAGCGCACAAAGCCACGTCTTCATGCGTCAAGAGTAGACGCAATCCACTGTCTTGCGCTAGCGGCAGCGAGAATCGGTATCGGGGCACGAAAAGCGCACGTGCAGGTGGTCACGGTGTTTCGGGAAGTGCCGTACCCGACCCAAGGGATAGGTGCGTCCGCTGGGGTACTGGAACCATCGGCGAAGCTGTCCTCGCGTCGCTCCGCGACGCCGCGCCTCGTTGTAGAGGGGCTCCTGAAGCCGATAGTCGATGAAAATCGCCTCGACGCGGTCTTGGCGCAGCCAGCTCTCAAGAAGCGTCCACTGGCGAGCAGCGTCGAGCTGTTCGGGCTGAAGTCGACGGAAACGACACGGCCCCGAGCAGCGCTTCTGGTAGTAGGCGATATCCACGTCGCGGCCTGACTGATGACTCCGATGTCCGCGCATGCGGCCCCCCTCACGGCGGCTGATGTCGTGGACGCGGACCCGCGGGCCCGTGGGATAGGCCTCGAGCACGGCGTCGAAAGCGTCGAGCATCCAGAGCGTCGTCTCGAGCGTCGCGTACGCCCGTTGAGGGTCTCGCATCACATAGCCGCGGTGACGCGGGAGCTGCTCGGCGTTCGCGAGCTGACCGCGGTTGGGCGCGCCAATGGACTCGGAAGTGCTCGCAGGCACCTCGGACCAGAGCCGAATCGTGGAGCCCGCGCGAAGGCCAGAGCGTACGTTTCGGTTCCACCGACGCAGGTCCGCGACGCTCACTCGGTGTCGCGTGGCGATGCGGGAGAGCGTGTCTCCACGGCGCACCTGGTAGTCGACGCGGCGGCCCGACTCTTCGCGCACACGCACCATACGCCCCACGATCAAACGCGATGGGTCGAGGGCGGGGTTCAGCTCACGGAGAGACGAGACGCTGACGCCATAACGAGACGCGATGGACGTGAGCGTCTGGCCGCGAGCGACGCGGTGCTCCTCGCCGTCAAAGCGTGCCGCGATGGCCGCTTCCTCGGCGTCGCGCTCAGCTTGCGCTTCAGCGGCTTCTTCGGCGGCTCGCTCCGCCGCGCGCTCCGCGGCTCGCTCTGAAGTACGCGCCTCGGCGGCTTCCGCTTCGGCGGCTTCCGCTTCGACGGCATTGGCGTCCGTCGCCTCGGCCGCCTCAGCCGCGTCTTCGTCCTCGGGCGCTTCAAGGCGCAGCTCCTGGCCGACAATCAGGCGGTCTGACTCGAGCCCGTTCCAGGTCTTGAGTTCATCCACGGAGACCTCAAAACGGAGCGCGATGCGACTGAGCACCTCCCCGGACTGAACCTGCCAGATGCGGCGATCCGCGCTCACATCCGAGGCGAAACAGAGACACGCAATGCAGGTGAGGAGGCGAAGCACGACTACATGCTTACATGTAGGTAATCATACTACCAGTTTTTTACATAGGGCGGAAAGCCGACTCTCAACGCTTCAAATACGCCAGCTCGCTGCCCGCGGCGCGGTTGGCCAAGTGCGTATCGAGGAACGAGTGGTAGTCGATCTGCGCACGAATCACGTCCCCGTAGTGACGCTCTGAGCTGACACGAGGGGTGTAGTAGCCGAAGCCCGGCCCACTCGCGTGCCCCCACTCGCTCTGCCGCAGGCCGAACTCCTTCATGATGGAGATCATCAGCTCATTCGTGGGCGGTCCGCCGTAGTAGATGTCTCGTCCTGCGCTCGGGTCTCCGGCCACCGTTGATTTGCGAGCGATTTCGACGTCGTAGTCGCGGTAGTCGATTACCTCTCCCATTCGGAAAGCCCCACCGAGGCTGCCGCCCAAGAGCATCGGCGCGTCGGCACCGGCGTGGTTCGGTACTGTGCTCGACGCCATATTACTGGTGACGACGACGAGGGAGTTCTCAAGCATGGTCTGCCCGTTGCCTTCGGTGATGGCGTCCATGGCCTCCATCAGGCGTGCGACGTGACGCATGTTCTTTTGCATCACGCGTGTGTAGACGCCGTCTCCTCTCACGTTGCCCGCGGAGTTCGCGGTGTGAGCTCCTTGGTCCGAATGATCCGAGCCCATGTCCCAAGTCGCGACGCGCGTTGCGTTGCATGCGAACGCCTGCGTCAAGACTTCGATGTTTGCACGCAGCACCGCCTCCGAGTCTGTGGAAGCGCTGACGTCGAGTGCGCGGCAGGCGTTCCCAATCGGCGTCGACGTCTCACCCTCAATGTCCTCCGCGAGACGTGCCTGAAGCGCCAGGTATCCTTCGAGGGAGTGCTCGAGCGTCAGACGGTCCGCCGCTGAGAGCGATGGGTTTTCGAGGAGTTGCCGGTAGCGAGCGACGGTGGTTTCGATACGCAGGCGCTGACGACCAAGACGACGCTCGGCGCTGCTTGGTCCGCTCACGTCGGGCCCGCCGCCGTCGAGGTTCGGTACTCCATCGGGGTAGAGCCGGCTGTAGGCGTCGCGTGGGCTCAGCGACGCCGGACGTCGAAAGTCCTCATAGGAGAACGAACTCGTCCCAGAGAGGCCGCTCTGCTTCAGGCGAAGGACCGGCACGGCGACGCGCCCAGAATAGATATGACGACCGAGAAGTGTATCGACGGAGTGCGGGCGGGTGCCGGGGCGAGCGCCCATGTTGTCGGCCAGCGGCGTGCAATTTAGTGCCGCGCTTTCAAAGTGTCCGCCGATGGCACTCGCGATTCCGAGTCCACCCAGGAACGTTAGCTTTGATTTGACGCTGCCAAACTCACCGCCGAAGTAGCGCCCCAACGTGGCGTCGGCGATGGGCGTGCTGCGAACTCCGGGGGCGACCTGATTTGCTCCCGAAACCTGCGGTGCCCACAGAGATTTGGTGACGCCATGCTGCCATGTGACGAACACCACCCGACGGTAGTCGGCGGCTTGCGCGGCGGCGGAAGAAACCAAGGACGGCAGAAAGGGGATCGCGCCAGCGGCCCCCAGTCCGCGCAGGAACATGCGACGAGAGATGCCTGATTGAACGACTTGACCCCGGGCGAGTGACTTCTTGGACTTGCTCATCGTGCGCTCCTTCCGGTGCCATCGCTTAGCTGAATCGATTCCAGCGCCGCCTGACGAACCAAGATGTTGAGAATGGACTCGTTGTTTCGAACTCCCTGCGTGATGTCGCCGAGGTGACACGCATCCGACGGCTCGGGATCACGCAGGTGTGTAATGCGAAAGAGCTGTAGGCCTGCGCAGAGCTGCGCTTCTTCCGATGCGCTGAGGGCCTCGGCGATGCCGGCCGTGCCGCTGAGCGAGAGCTCCTCGCCGTCGAGCACGAAGCGCTCAACGGTGTCGTCGACTTCTTTGCGACCGGAGGGCGAAGAGTCTTCGTTGAGAGTGATCTCCCCTTCGGTCCAAGGTTGGCCCACGGGGCCAAAGGCGGAGAAGAGGTAGCCGAGTGGGTTGATAGCGTTGTGACAACCCGCGCAGGCCGCCGGCGAGGTGGCATGAGCAGTCCTCTCACGAGACGTGGACTCCGACAGGTCGATCTCCGAGAGCAGCATGTCTGCGATGGCGTCGGCCTCCGCGGGCGGGGCGGCAAGGTGGCGGCAGAGAATGCGCTCGAGGAAACGCACGCCGCGAAGGATCGGGGACGCGATCTCGTTCGGCGTCGCCATCAACGCCGGTCGCGCAAGAAGGCCCACGCGGCCTGTTCGAGATGCCTGCGGCGTTGCCGAAGCTTCGTCTTGTTCCATCAGGTCTGCGAGCCGGGCCGTGCTCGCCGCCTCGAGGTCGGTCTCGAGCAGATCCTGGTAGGAGCCCTCCTCCTCAAACACGACGTATTCCACGACGTCCAACGCTTCGTTCCTGAGCTCCTCCCACAGACCGTCTGGGTCATAGCCATAGATGCCCGCCGGCGCCGAGATATCGACGGCCGCTTCGAGGTCGAGCCACCCCGCGAAAAGAGAGCGTAGGTGCGTGCGACCCGCCGCGCTACGCGCGAGCCGCTCGGCGTGAATGAGGCGCGTATCCTCTTCGAGAAGTGAACCGTCGTCTGCCGCGTCGCGAAGGGCGGCGTCCGGCGCAGAGCCCGTCAACTGAAGTGCCAAACGCGTGGCGACGGAATGTGGGCTCAAGTTCTGCTCCGCATCGACGGTGGGAATGACGAGCATGAACTCGGGGTCGCTGAGAAGCGCTGCGACGACGTTAGCGACGCGCTGGGCCTGAGAATCGTAGCCTTCGGAATCGGCCGCGTAGAGTTCGACGTAAAGGGCGAGTTCGTCTTCCGTGACCGGGCGGCGCCAGAGCAGTTCAGCGAGGTCCGCGAAGAAAGCCTCGACGCAGGTCTCGCTCGCGTCGTCTTCGGCGAGTCCCTCGGCAATACAGGCAGCGTCCATGGACTCGAGCCAGTCAGTCGAGGTGACGAGCACACTCGCCATACGCTCGGCAGCGTCGAAGAGTGGGTCCGAGAGCGTCGAGTGAAGCTCTCGGTCGAACTCGCCAGGCTCCGTGTTGTCCGCCGGAAGGGCAACAAGGTCTCCTTGGGCGGCATCGATGGCTTCACGGGGAAGCATCTGCGCCAGGACCTGCGTATATTCGCGCACGGACAAGCGCCTAAGCGCCTCCGTCGACACACGCGTCACGTCCGATTCGCAGAGGATCGGCTCCGGAAGAGCGGGCGTCTCTGGGGTCCCCGGCTCGAGTCCAGGGCCAGGCGCAAAGGGACCGGGCTCTAGCCCGCCGATTGCGCCGTTGCAGCCGAACGACGCAGCGCAGAGCAACGCAACGCAGCACGAGACCAGGACGTGGGCAATAGAATCGGCAAAGCGGGGCATGCACCCAGCCTAAAGGCGTGGGGTCAGAGGCGTGGTAACGCCGATTGCCAACGAAGCTCTTTCCCGCGGGGCCGGCTTCGCAGGGGTGTACAATGGCCCTCGTGCACGTGGCTTGCTTGAGATTCGTCTCCTCGACAAAACAACGCCGAGGGAGGGCGCTGGCGCTTCTCCTCGTCGGCGTTTTCGCTTCATCCGCTGCGGTGGCGCAGACTTCGAGCCAGGAACCCACCGAAGCTCCCGACCACGTTGCCGAGGCGGCGCGTCATCAAGCGCGAGCGCTGCAGTTACTGACCGAAGCCGAGGTGAGCGAGGCCCTGCGGGAGCTCGACCTCTCCATCGCACTTCATCCAACGCCCGAAGCTCGCTTCAACCGGGCGGCCGCGCTGCGGCGCGTCGGGCGCCTTGTGGAGGCTCGACAACAGCTCATCAGCCTCCGCTCGGCCCTCGATGAAGGCCGCCTCGCCACGGCGGTGGAAGGAGAGCTCGCTGAGCTCAATGCGGAGCTCCCGACCATCATGGTTCGGGTACCCGATGCCGACGAAGCCGAGGTTCGGATCGATGGGCTGCTTTACGGAATCGGCGGACGCGGCAACTGGGTCGCGACGCCGCTCGACCCGGGGAGTCACGTGGTGGATGTTCGTGAAGAGCAGCGCGCGGGCCGCCGAGAGATCGCCATCCGTCGCGGCGAGGTCGCTCGCGTGGAGCTCGAACTCGACGAGCTGTTGGGCCAAGACCCACGTCTACTACGTCGCCGCCTCGGAGTGACTCTCGCTGTTGTCGTCGTGCTCCTCGGGGTTGCCGCCGCCGTCATCGCCACCCAAGTTCGCGCCGAGGAGCCACGCATGCTCTACGACGAAGGAATCGTTCCGCGCGTCGAGACTCTAAGCTTCGGACCATGAAGCGAGCTCTTCTCCTGCTTTCGCTCTGCGCCTGCGCCGCGGAACTTCCGATTCAGACGGTGGTCTTTGTCACCGCCGGTGACGCCCTCGCGGCGCGGGCGAACTGCCTCGAATGGACCGTGGTGAAGTCCAACGGCGTGTCGGAGACCAGTCGCTTACCGGACAACTGCGAGGGCGATGCACCTACCTTCCCTGTGTGCCTCCCCTTTGCACCCCGCGGCGGAGACGAAGCTCGCGCGCGCTTCAACGCTCAGATTCGACTCCTGGGCGAAGATGGCGTTCTCGCCGAATCGAGCATCGCCGTGTCCTACGCAGACGCGCGTCAGTCGACGCTCCGCCTTCACTTTCAGGACGCAGACTGGGAGGACGGTGGATTCTGCGAACGAGGCATCTGCCCGGCGGATATGCGATGCGAAGACGGCCAATGCCTAGAGCAATGTGTCGCTGTGCGGCCTACTCTGTTGCCGGAGGCGAACGAGGGGGTCAGCTGCGGCGAGCTCTGTGACGCCGAAGGGTGCGCCGACGAGAACTTGGAGCCCCTTCGATGTGATGGCGATGTGCCTTGCGAAGCGACCTGCGTCGATGGAGAGCAATGGAGCTTCGTCACCGCCTGCGACGCCGGCACGGGTTCTCAGCAAATATCCGAGGACGCGTACTGTTTGCTCCGCTGCGACGCGGCCGGATGCAGTCGCCCTCGAGCCAGCAACGGGGCCTCGTTTCCATCCGCGGAAGCAAACGATCTTCCGACGGCGCGGTGTGAGGCCCTCGTGGGCGAGTGCAGGGACGACTGCACGGAGGCGTGCGGCTGCGACATGGACGACGCGCTCTGCGTCAGCGGGTGCGACGAGTTCGATGCTTGTTTCCAGAGCTGCGACCTTCCGTTTCGCTTTCGGGAGAACGACCTTCCCTACGCAGACTGCGGCGAGAGCTACGGCACCTTTGAAGGTCAGCTCGTCGAGCGCGGGGACGACACACCCCTCATCCTCACCGTGGACACACTCTACGTTCCCGCGGGTACTACTCTGGAGATTCGGGCCATCGGGCCTGTCGTAGTGATCGCGCGCGAGGCGATGCGCATTGAAGGGAGCATCACGGCGATCAACCAAGGGGAGACGCCCGCCCTCATTGGACCGCCAGGCGCCGGAGGTCGCCTGGGAATCGCAGAAGGAGCGAGCACCCTTGAGCCACTTCCTCGCGCGGGTCGTGGCGGAGACGCAAGCGGACTCGATGGCGGACGCGGAGGGCTCTCGCTCCAGCTGAGCACGCCGGGACCTCTCTACGTCGGACCTCAATCAAGCATCAATGTTTCCGGCGGCGATGGAAGCATCGACAATGATCTTGGTGTCACCGCGGGCGGCGGCGCGGGCGGCGCCCTGCTCCTCGAATCCCCCTTCCTTCAAATCGAAGGCGTCCTCGATGCGACGGGTGGCGGGCGGCGGCCGCGTGCGGGTGGGCCTTCGCCCATCGGACAGAATGGCTGGGTCGAGTTCGTGACGGACCTGCGACGGAGCCGCACGCACGAAACGCAGCTTCGTGGGCGCGTTCGAGGAGGACAGCCGGAACCCGGCGCGGAAGGAGTCCGCGTTAGCTTTCGTCAGATGGAAGCGGAGTAGGCCAATGCGTTGGCTCCGTAAACGTGGTGTCCACGATCACGTAGTTCTGTTCGCGTTTTCGAATGACCCCCTTGGCCTTGAGCGCCGCCGCCGCGTTCTGGACAGAACGACGTGACAAACCGAGGCTCTTGGAGATGCCATGGATGGGGCCGCTCTGCTCGGCAAGCTCGGCGAGAACGCGCTCTTCGACGGACGTTTCACCCGTCGGATCGCGGAACCAAAAAGGAACGTCGACCCGCAGAGAGAAGCCGTCCTCTTCGCGGACGCATCCGGCGACCTCACCAAGGGCGACTCGTATGCGATGCATGAGGGTCTTTACGACGTTTCGGTGCCGCTCATGCGCGTAGCTTTGGCCGTACACCCGCCGAAAGAACTCGTCCCGCGAAAGCACGCGAGACGGCTCGAGGGCAAGGCTGGCGACGGCGAGCGCCGTCCGCCCTTGGAGCTCGAGGCCCCTCCCACGCTCGGAACATCGTGCGTCCGCCCAAAGGCAGACACGCCTGCATCCGCTAGGCAATACGACAAGAAGGGAGCGGGACTCCCCGAAGGTGCTTCCGCACACGCCCGCGAGAGTGGCCGGCGGTAGCGCCTGGCGTCCTTCGAGGAAAGGCGCCAAGAGCGGGCTCGGTGACGAGTCTGGATCAAGCGCGCACTGGATTGCGATGCAGTCGTCGCGGTCGGAGGCGAAATCGAGGGCGGGAAGCGATAGAAGCCCGCCCCCCAAAAGAAGTCGGCCCGGCTCCGACTCTTCGTCCGGCGACGCGGCGAGTGCCTTTTCCCACGCGATACGCTCCCGCCAAAGTGAGGAGGCCGCTTTGCTGAGGGAGCCCAAGATGTGAAGCGCCCGATGACGCTGCCCACATGCGCGGCGAACACGCCCGAGGTTTAGGTACGCAAAGCACTGCGCGAGGCGACCGCCATCCGTGCGGGCGATGCGGGCTGCGGAGCGAGCGGCATCCAGAGCCTCAGCGCGCCGACCTGATGCGAGATGAATCGCCGAAGAAGCGCCAAGCAACACGGAACGTGCCTCCGAGCTGTCAGGCTTCGGAATCGACGCGAGCCGACCGGCGGCGTCCTCGTAGCGCCCCTCGGCGAAGGCCAGCCAGACCCATGCCAGCGAAGATGGAGCGCGGCTCGCCAGGTCACGGAGTTCCTCGAGATCTCGCAGCAGCAGCGCCCGCATCGACATATAGCCCGCCAAAGCAGGATCGTCGCTCGCTTCACCAAGCTCCACACGACGAAAGCGCGTCGGCGCCAAGAGGTGCAGGTGGGCCCGCGCGCTCAGTCCCGCCGAATCTCCCATGCCTGACAGCGACGCCAGAGGTCGATAGTCTCCTCCCGCGGCGGCTGCGAGCGCTGATTCGAGTGAGTGCACCAGGAGACGAATATAGCGCTAGAGACCCCGCCCGTCTGACGGAATGGCATTCGCCGTTACCGGTCCCCGAAGTGGCTGTCTTCAGCAACCGCACGAACCCCGGCGATGCGCTAGAGTCCGAGTGGATGCAGCGATACCGGCGGCTCAGAGACTTGGCGTCCGGCGGCATGGGTGTCGTGGAACTCGTGGTCCGAGAAGAGGGGGCCTTCCAGCGCCTCCAGGCCCGAAAGCGGCTTCACCGGCGCTACCTTGGCGATGCCGAGCTCGAGAGGATGTTCGTCGAGGAGGCGCGACTCGCAGCGTCCATTCGCCATCCAAACGTGGTGTCTGTGCACGACATGGGCGCAGACGAGGACGGCCCTTTCCTCATCATGGACTATGTGCACGGCGTCGCCCTAAGCACGCTCATCAAGACGGCGGAGTCCCTGCCGGAGGCGCTCGTCCTGCGGATTCTCCGCGACGTGGCCCGCGGCCTCTCCGCCGCACACGAAGCGAGAGCGCCGAACGGGGATCCGCTGTGCATCGTGCACCGCGATGTGACGCCACAGAATATTCTGCTCTCGTTTGACGACCACGTCATGCTCACAGACTTTGGCATCGCGAAAGCTTCTCTGAGTCCAAAGACCTCGACGGGGTTGCTCAAGGGCAAGAGCGGCTACTTCGCACCGGAGCAGCTCGACTTCTTCCCAGCGACACCGAAGACAGACCTCTTCGCGTTGGGCATCGTCGCCTGGGAAGCGTTTGCGGGACGGCGTCTGTACCGACGGGATACGCCACTTGAGACCGCTCGGGCCATCAAGTCCGAAGCGCCACCGGACCTCTATGACGTGCGGCCGGAGCTTTCGCCGGAGACCAGCCTCCTTGTCCTTGAGCTCCTCGCAAAGACGCCGGAAGAGCGGCCCGCCAGCGCCGCAGAGGTCGTCGCGCGCTGCGACGAACTCCTGGAAGAGCAGGGACTTGGAGCCAGTCTCACGGATGTCCTCCGCCAGCTCGACCTTGTCACGCCCTCGCCGTCCTTTGCTTTGGACGAGCCAAAGAACGACGACGACGCGAAGACCCTACCCACAACACCAACGCCAAAGTCGAACGCCCTTCGAAGGGGCCTTCTTGGCGTGAGCGCCTTGCTGGCCCTCGCGCTCGCGCTCGCGTCCTTCGCATGGCAGCCACAAGCGAGCATCACCAAAGCCGCGGCGGAGCCGGTGAGAAACGAGACTCCGGCCACCGTCGAGGACAGCGCCGAGGACACCCCCGAGACCGACATCGAAACACCCGTGGATACCGACAACGCCGAAGTTGACGCCCCCGAAGTGAGCGAGCGGGAGACGACGGCAACACGTAGGCCCACAAAAGCGACGCGTCGCCCTCGCATGACCGAGACCCCCGTCGAGCCACCGGACTGTGCATCCGCGCCGTCTTGGGCACAGGTTCCTGGTTGCCCGTAGGCTCAACCCTCACGAAAGCTGGAGACTCTCTTTTCGTCGCAACGCGATGAGGGGCCGCTCGCCTTTGCTGTCGATCTCTCCGGCGCACTCTCGGGAACCCCGAGCAAGGTTGCGGCACGTCTCCGGACGCCACTCGTACACGGCGCACAAGAAACGCCCTTCGTCCATGCGCAGCGCCGCGCAGTGTCCCTCGCGCATCACCATGAACGCGCGGTTGCCGTCGAAGGCTACGTACTCTTCGGCGTGCTCGCCCAAACGACCATAGTCGTCGCCCGTCACGGCGACGTAGTTTTCGAGCTGCGAGAAACAGCATGTGCCGCAGGTTGTGCAGTCGTCAGGCAAGCGCGCAGGCTAACGGTTTCAACCCGCCAAGAGGAGACTCATCTCGAAAAGTTCGCCCGCGAAGAGACGCTCTCAGTCGTGACTCCCTCTCATCTGCAGTTCGTTCCAGTACTCGTCGCACTTATGAACCATGCGCGTGATGCGTTGGTCATCGCCACTATCGCCGGCCACCCACACTGCGGCCGCGTGAACGTCGTTTGTGGCAAACCCGTTCATTTGGTCGCCCGTAATCCAGCGCAGGGCGGTCATGGCGCCCCGCACGACGACCGAATCCGTCAACACCGCGACGCGTCGCGATTCGTGCGGAATGCGGGCTTCCAGCTCGGCCTGAAGCTCCGCCACCCGTTTGCGCACGGATGCGCCTGGCTCACCCCCATGAATACGGACAATGGTGTGGGGGTTGGCGTTCGTAAGAGGCATCGACTCCGCGTAGAGCCGTTCCGCAAACTCGATGGTCCACGTTTCGACGTGGATCATCGTGATCACCACGTCTTCAACAAACGCGATCACAACCTGGCCGTCCACGATCGCTCGCGGCTCGAAACTCATACCACCCACCGAGGGGCACCGTACGACCGACCCCATGTGAACGTCAATAGTCGACCCCCCGGACGGGGGGGATGGCTGACGCAATGGTGCCGCCTAAGATGGACCACTTTCGTTCTGACGCGACCTACGCGAGGGGTCGCGCGCGCGTTGCTTCTTGAATCGTGGCCTTGAGGACGATCATGTCGACGCCCACGTTGCGGATGACGATGGTCTTCTTCGAGCGGGGATCTTCGATCTGCAGCAGCTGGACGCTCATGCCTTTGTGGTTCTGGGTTATCGAGGCGAGCTGAAGCTCTTGAAGCGGGATCGTGAGGCGCCGAAAGTAGAACGACAAGATGAGCTCGCTATCGGTGACTTCGGCGGCGTAGGGGTCCTTCGACAACAGGTACACGAAGCCGCCGCACATCGCGACGACGAGAGCCGTAAGCCAAAACGAGACGAAAAGAGCGAGGATGAGCTGCGGGAGCAGGAAGCACGCGAGGAAGATCTCAAGGCTCCAGCGTCGCCTGAAACGAACGGGGGCCGGTCGGGCCAACGGAACTTTCTCTAGAACCACGCCTGCAAGTTCCGCGAAGTCCTCGAGATTGTATTCGAGGGAGATGCGCGTCTCGCCATCGCCGTCGATGAGGTCGAGGCGCTGCGCCAGGTGTCGCTCGCGCACGCTTCGAATCTCGGTCCAGGGCACAAAGGGTGAATCCGGAATGTGCCCGTAGCGCAGGCCTTCTGGCTGAACCACGACGACGCTGGGGTTCATCCGCTTGAGCGCGATGTGGAAGCCAAAGGCGACAAACAGAATGAAGGCAGCGACGGCGAGTGAGCCCCAACGGTCGGAGCCCGTGTCCAAGATCTGCCCCATCACGAGAACGAGCCCGCCGAGGCCGACCATTATGCGGATCTGAATCCGCAGGACCTGAGCGACGCTCTCGCTCAACCGATACTCGCGCATCGCATGAAAATAGGTCGGCCCAGCTCAGTATCGAGTGGGATTGACGCGCCGCGCGTCCCGCGTGAGTTTTATTGCACGTAGTCGCAGTGACCTTCGCCGACGAAGTGTCCCGTCGTGGATGAAGCGGCGAGGATGTAGTCGTAGAGCGTGTCACCGCCGACGCTGAGTGGTCCGGGGTCGTAGACGACGGCGTCGGCGCCATCCATGAGCGGCTGCCCATCGGCGTCGCGTACGTCCGTCATGCTCTGCCCACGGAGCATCTCAAGGGTGACTTCGCCATCGACGGCCATCGCCGCGATGGCATCGAAGCGGATCGCCGGCTCTTCCGTGGCGTAGGAGTCGAAGAAGAGGTGGTCGAAGTGGATGGTGAGGTTTGCTTCCGCGGTGGAGGCTTCCGGCACGACGAGGCCTAGGGTCTCATCTCCGCTTTCGCAGTCCACGTTCGTTACCGTCAGCGGGATCCCAAACGAGAAGTCCACGGACTCTTCTCCCCGTGTAGCTGTGCCCTCAACGAGGAGGCTGTTTCCCCCATCGATCATCCGCTGCACATCCGCCGCGTCGACATCGATGGCGCGGCTCGCGGACGTCGGAGGAACGATGCGGTAGGAGACCTGATCCCAGCGTCGCGCCGGGACGGACTCGAAGGTATGGGCGAGGACCACTTCGGAGCTGAGGTCCACGATGACGGGATCTGTGTCGAGGAGCGCGTCGTCGCCATCGCTGGCCCGCAGCTGAAACTCTTGCACCGCCACGAGCACGCGGTCGAAGTTGAGCGACCAGCCATCGGTGAACTCGATCACTTCGTCGCCGCTGCCATTGGGGTAGCCCAGGCGTGCGCCTTCTTCGCCGTCGACGACCACCGTGAGCGAGCCCGTCGCGCCGTCGCCGCCGCAACCAAACACCACCATCAACGCAACCATCATTCCAGCTCTCTTCATCTTTTTCCTTTAAGGTTTCTATCGTCGTTGGGCGCTAGCGCACCGTTTGTGATTCGCGGTGATCCGCGTGAAAAGCGCGACCGCTACGCAGGCCGATGCGAAACGCCGCCTGCGTCTGACTTGCTTCTTGAAGCTGCAGGCCGTCCAAGCGGTCAAAGGCAACGCCGTGCAGCCAGACGCGGGGGTCCACCTGCACGGACACGCGGCTGCCTTCCTCGAGAAACGCGTCGAGGGCGATGCCTTCGACGCGGCGGAACTCGTCTTCGCCGAGGGAGAGCTCGCCGCTGAACTCCACGCTCACTCCGTCACGCATGGCGACGCCGGAGACGTGCGCGCTGGCGCTGCTGGCGGGTGGCACAAGCTCCACGGCGACCTCATCGACGACGCCTTCTTCGCCGGGCGCATCGCGCACGATGGGCGTCGGGTCGAGGGCGTCGATGAGGAGCTGTTCAAGAAGCTCGCCTCGCACGGCGCGCCCATCAAGAGGATCGAGTCCACCGTGCGCGAAGGCGCGGCTCAGGCCAAAGGGCGAGAGCGACGCCATCGGCGCGTTCGCCGGCGCGAACACGTACACAGGGCCCAACGTGACCGTCGCTTCCGTGAGTTCGACGTTCCAGCCGAGGGAGTTTACGAAGGAAGGCTCGTCGGTACCGGCGAGAGCGATCTCGATGTTGATGGCGCGCCCGCCGGTTCCCGCCGAACAAGCGAAAGCCATGACGAGGAGCCCGAAGGAGGCGAGTGCGAGGGTGTGTTTCATGGGTTTGATCCATTGCTGTTCGAAGCGTCGTTGCCGGAACCACCGGTGTTTGAACCGAAGCGAAGCAGGTCCGTGTCGAGGTAGAGCGTGAGGGTGGCGAAGATCTCGCGCGGCGCGCCGGCAGCGAAGTGCCGGGCCGCGCGAAGGCTGGCGAGACCGTCCGGGTCGAAGTTCGATTCGTAGTGCAGCTCTGTCTGGCGGTAGCGGTTGTCCGTCAGGTTCCGGGCTTGCAGCGACAGCTCCACGAAACGCCACCGAACCCGCGCCGACGCGTCGAGAGTCGCGATACGTTCGCCCAAGTTGTTGAGGGGCAGCGGCCGTCGCCCAAGAACGCCACCGCCGAGGGCGGCGCCAAAGGTGACGGGCTGACCCCAGAGCTTCACCTCTCGACGAAGCGCGATATCGACGCGACCGACGAAGCGGGGCACGAAAGGCAGGCGAGGCCCGGCGGTCAGTTCGAAGGGGCCCGCGTCGGCGCCGGGAAGATGTGCTTCGCTCCAGGTGAAGCTGCCGACGGCTTCGAACCAACCCGAAAGGCTCATTCGTCCGTTGACGTAGGCGCCGAAACGCTCGGTGCGGCCGACGAGGGTATTGCGGCCGGCTTCTGGGTTGAAGAGCAGGTCGCGGTCGACGCTTGTCCAGAAGCCCCCAGTTTGAACATCGAAGGCGAGCTCTCCGGGCGAGGTCGCCTCGCGCTCCAGTCGAAAACCGGTCTCCATGGAGCGGCTTGTGGCGAAGGGCGCGTTCTCCCCGTCGGAGAGCGCCGCAGCGTCGCTGGAGCGGGCGCCGCGACCGATGCTGCTGACCCAGTCGAGGCTGGCTCCGGCGGCGCGGTTTGGCTTCTTCAAGATCGCGACGACGAGGGTGGCGCGGGGAAGGAGCGCTACGCCAAAGGCATCACGCGATTCACTCGGGACTCGCTCACCGCTTCGGTCGACGTCGGGCTGGTTATGGTCCTGCATCGCGAAGGAGAAACCCGCGAGGCGCGCGCCGGCACGCACGGCGACGCGCTCGCTTCGGAAACCCGCGCCGACGTACGCAGCGGTGGAGGTGAGCCCTAGAGAGTTGTCGCTCACGACTCGATAAGGCGTCTCGTCTGCCCGCCGGTGGCGCCAGATGTGAGTGTCGATGATGTCGTGACGCGCGAGCAGGCCGAAGTCCAAGGTGAGCTCGCGCCCGCTGAAGTTGCCCTGCACTTGAATGTCCGTGCGCACGCCGATGTTGCCGCCCTCCGTTTGCTCATCGAGTCCGTCGCCGCGCTCATCGAGGAGGAAGCCCGTGAAGTTCTCTCGGAAGCGGCTGCGACGGAGCTGAAGCCAGGCGCTCTGCCGGGTCCGGAGGCCCGGCCGGCTCGACCAGACGTTGAAGGCCAGGAGGTGGCGGGACGCGGCCCCACCTTGGTTTGGGTCCGGGGTGCAGAAAAACTGCGAATCCGTGTCCGGTCCACAGGGCAAAGCGGAGGTCGCCACGGCGTCCTCGCGGACGACGCCGGCGGAGTCAAAGTCCAGCGCGTGGCTTGCCGCGGTGACGTTGTATCCGAGCGCTTCGTCACCACCGCTGTAGCGCGCGAGGGCGCGGACATTTCGGTGGGCGCGGTTCACACCGAAACCGCGGCCGGCTTGAACTTCGAGGCCCGCGAAGCTCTTGTCGCCGTCACCGTAGAGCAAGAGCGCACGCCGGCGCCGGTAGGAGCCGTAGCCTCCAAGAAGCTGAAAGCCGCGCTCGCCGAGTCCAAGGCGGTACTCCGCGGTCCCGGCGAGGGCGAAGTCGCCTTGGGCGACGTCGAAGGGACCCGGCAACACACGAACGCTCTGCACGAGTTCTGGGATGAGGAAGCCACTGTCCGCGTAACCGTGGAGGTGCGCGTTGCTCGGTTCGTTCAGGGGAATTCCGTCGACGAGGACCTCGAGGTCTTGGCCTTCGCCGGCGTCGAAGCCTCGGAGGAAGAGGCTGCTCGCGTGTCCCTCCCCGGCGTGGTTGGCGAGGACGACGCCGGCCATCGCGAGCATCTGCTCGGCGTTCGTTCGAGGCACGTCGCGGAGCATCTCGAGAGAGAGCGTCCGCTCCGACGCGCTGGCGTTCGGGAGCGTTCGGGTGCCAGCGGCGATCTCGGCGCGTGCGCCAAACTCCGGCTCGTCTTCCGCGTCGCTGTCCGGAGGCTCTGTCGCGTCGGCTTCCTCCGCTGTGGGCTCTGCTCGTTCAGCCTCTTCGGACTCTGCGGACTCTGCGGACTCTGCGGACTCTGCTGCGGGCGATGCTTCGAGGCGCAGACGTGGCGGAAACTGAATTTCGTAGGGGACGCGGGAGGCGATGGGCGTCTCTCCTCGCCTCGCCGCCTCGAAGACTAAGCTGGCGACGTGACGCAGGGCAGCGCGGCGCAGAGCGTCGGGAGCGTCGAGCGGCTGCAGCCAGCGCGTCGCGACCAATCGGCCGCCTTCATCGATGGTGAGCTCAAGACGAAGAAGAGGTGCGTCCTCAAAGTCGCCATCTGGAAGAACAGGCGCTTGTTGCTGCAGGATGCGCGGCGGCGTCACGGGTTCCGGCGCCGCTGCGTCCGCTTCGTTCAACGGCTCGTCGGCTTCCGGCGCCACGTCTTGCGCGGCGCCTGGAGCTTCCGGCGCTTGGCCGACAACGCGGCTGGCCGTGCTGAGGACGGCGATGAGAACGAGAAGGAGGCGAGTCATAAGGGTCCTGTGCCCGCCGGTCGATGCGACCGAGAGCAGCAAGAAAAGACAA
Source organism: Polyangiales bacterium (assembly GCA_045106895.1). Taxonomy (GTDB): domain Bacteria; phylum Myxococcota_A; class Polyangia; order Polyangiales; family Houyiibacteriaceae; genus JBCCRV01. The sequence continues at coordinate 18,331 of JBGCFM010000162.1, forward strand.
ATAGGGAAGACGGGTGCCCCACGACGGAGCACAGCGGCTGGACGCGGTGTGAATACCTTCGCGTCTGCGCGGCAAGACGCACGAACCAGACCTCTCGGTCAGTTCGGTCACCTCAGGATGAGTTCAGCGTGCTCTAGGCGGCGGGCGGCCCGCGGGCGCGGAGCGCTGAAACAACACGGGGAAGCGCGAGCGTTAAGTCGTTCGCTTGCGCTTGGAGGGGGAGCGCCTCGTGACGGGCAGGGACGAGGGGCGGGAGCGGCGGAGCCGCAGCGGCGAGGTCGCGGTGGGCGAGGCTGTGTGTGCCATGGCCCGGCTCATTGGCGCGCTCGATGTGATTCGAGTCATCTTCGTCCGCATCGCCGTGGTCGTGGTCGTGACCGTGTGCCCCGTGCGCTCGCGCGTGAGCCAGATGCCGTTGGCGAAAAACCTCCGCGGAGGAATCGCCGAGGTTGCTGAGTGCGCTGTTGAGGCTCGTGCGAAAGGAGTCCGTGTCTTCCGCAACGAAAGTGGTGCCTCCGCCCTCATGAGTGTGGGCGCCGAGGGCGTGATGACCCGAAACATGAGCCACGGGGAGCAGCTCGAAGCCCAGCACCCACAGCACGACGGCGACCAAAGCACCGGTTTTTCTGAGGTTGAGGGGAATCACGGGGGTCACTGAGTGAGGGGTACGCGCGAGAGGCGATCCGAGACCGAACATGACAGAAAAAACAGAAGAATGCTGCTTTTCACGCCCCCGAGTGCTCTGCCTAGCGACATCGCGGCCGAGGTTTGTCCTCGGCGACGTAGGCTTCGTAGAGCCCGGCGCATTCAAGGGGGCTCATCTGCAGCAGCTCGGCGACGAGCCCATGCACCGCCTGGAGGGTGCGCTTTGGCTCCAGATCGCCACGGCTCAACCAGCTCCGCGCCTTCGCGGACGCCTCATCGACGCGGACGTTCCATTCCACTTCCGAGAGAAAACACGCCTCGGCCAAGAAGCCCTCAAGGGCAGACTCACGCACCGCCGAATGAGACGAGAGCCCTTCGAAAGCGGCCCGGCGGCGCCCATCGATGAAGAGCCCCCGGCGCTGAGCGACCCCAAAGGTCCAGGTGGTGAAGTGCCGAACATGCTCGACGCTGGGCTCCCTCAGCATCGGCGCTCCAAGGGCGTGGGCCCCCAAGAAGTCCGTGCGTTGATTCAGACCGTGGAAATGCAGGAAGCTCGGCCACTCGGCTTTGTCTTCCACCACCGCGAGGTGCACAGGCATGAGTCCAGCCGTCGGTGCGACCCCGAAGGTCTGCTGCCAAAGGGGCCACGGCAGCCCATCCGCCACGGAGGCGAGGGCCTGTTCCAGCGCGCTGACCTCGAGCTGAAGCTTGGTCATGTCGGCGCGGGCTTCAGCGAGGAAGTGCTCGATGGAAATGCAGCCCATCTTCTCGAGGACCTCACTCAACGGGAGCTTCAGCTCCTCCGCCAGCCGCTCCAGGCCGCCCGGGGCCTCGAACAAGTCGAGCTCCGCTTGGCTCCCGCCGACCTGCGCCAAGATCCCGCGGACGCTCTGTTCAAGCCAGCGAAGAAGCTCCGCAGCGTCGGCTTCGTCAAAGTCCGTCGCGGCGCCTGGAGTGGAGAGCTTGGGCATCGCGCCGGAGACTACCAGCTCTCTGGCACCTCCATCACGCGCGGCTGTGTCGCCGTGACCTGCCATGGCTTGCTGACCTCCCAAGCCGCGACGGACATGGTGCGTTCGCCGGCGCCGACCCAATAGAGCGGCAGCGAGAGACGTCGCTCTGTGCCTTCTTCCATCGCGCCAAGGCTTAGTCTCAAGCCCCCAGCCACAGCGCGCACCCCCGTGACCCCCTCGGCCAGGCCCAGCACGCGCACTGCAGCGCGCGTCTGCACCGCCGCTGGCAGATTGATGGCAACCTCACTCCGCTCTGCGCCATCGGGCGCGCGCACGATGAGCTCAAAGGACGCGAGCGACTGAGACACGCCCGGCTCCCCGTTCAGCTCCAGCTGCAAGGGTGACTCTTGGCGAGCCGTCTCGGGCAGCTCGTATCGGGCCTCCACGCGTACAAGTGCGTTGCCTTCGGACTCGACGCGGAGCTCGACGTTTTCTTCGGCGGCGAAGGAGAAGCGCGCGCGCCCCTCGTCCATCGGCAGTCGATGTGTGCGACCGTTTCGGTGCACGATGACATCACCCGAGGAACGTCCAAACACGCCGTAGACAGAAGCGGCGAGGTGCCAGAACGCCGCTTCGGGGCTGACCTGCGCATGAAGGGGTCGACGCCGCATCCATCGCTCATCGAAGGCCACCTGCTCGCCCGTGGCGTGGCGCGCGAGGGCTCGGATGAGGCTGGGGAACGCCGTGTGGCGCACGCTTGGCAAGGCTTGGGCGCGCTGAAGGGCGGCCAACCCATTGCGGTCAGCGGGGTCGGCGAGGAGCAAACCCGCGGCCTGAAGCGCGACGTCTCGAGGGTCCTCTGAGTCGCCCTCGCGCAATCGTCGGCGAAGGGTCTCGACCCATCGTCCGACGGCATCGCTGGCGCCCGAGGCCGAGGGCGCTGCGAGGGGGCCCACCGCCGCGAGCATCGCCGCTGTGTTCTCGTCTGCGCTCGGCAAATTCGCCGTCAGCGACGCCAGCGCCGCCCGCGCCTCATCGCTGTCGATGGCGCTCCAAACGACGAGCGCGCAGGCGCGGTCAAGAGCAGAAGTCGGCGGCTCTTCTCGAAGGGCTCGGAGCTCTTCGGAGTCTGGTCTGCGACCTGCGAGTGTATCCGCCCAAGTCGACAGGGCGGGCCTCCTTCGAACGAGCGCGCGGAGTGCCGTGTCCAGCGTCGCGCGCTCCGGCGCCACGGCCAGAACATCCACCTGCGCAGCCGCTGGGACACCAAAGCGAACGTCCCACGGAGCCTGGGCGCTCACGCGCTGGCCCGCACGCTGCAGGCGCGAGATACCGCGCGGGAGAATGCGTACTTCGTGGACACTCTCCGTGAGCACCCTGCCTTCCGACACGAGTCGTATTCGAGCACTCGCGACGCTCTCGGCCCGCGGGGTTAGCACGGCGATCCCGCGGAGCGCTCGCGTCGCGCTCAGTACGCCGCTCGGCGAGCCTTGCCAGGTCACGTCGAGGCCCTCGGCTTCGATCTCGATGGTGGCCTCCTGTCCCTCACTGGAACGTTCGCCCACGAAAGAGACCGGCAACGCCAAGGTGCTCCCGCGGCGCAACTCCGTTGGGAATGGACTCGTCAGCAAAGCCTGTGGCGGCCGCCGCTCCGACCGGCGGCGCGTCAGCGTCCGACGGATGCCGTCGAAACGGTACTCGAGGACCGCTCCATCGAAGCTCGGCGTGTCGCCCTCGCCGAGTAGCTCCGCACGAGGCTCCAGGCCCGCACGAACCAGAGGATTTGGCAGCGGAAACCCGCCCGCGGTGGACGTTTCGCTCGAGGCGCCCGGTGACCCAAGGAGGAGCGCGTTGCCCAGCGCCACACCTTGAAGCTGTCGCACGATGCGCTCTTCGTTCATCGCGCGCGCGTAGAGACTTCCGGCTGGCAGCACCCGCGCGCTTGGATCCCAAACGTCATCGGCGTTTCCGAATCGACCATCCGGTCCAGCGCTCACGAGTTCCCAGCCGCGCACCGGGTCGATACCGCCAAAGCGCGAGTCACGACGCTGAAAACGGAGAGGACGCCCCCAACCGTCTTTGCGTGCGTCAAGGCCCTGACTCTGCATCTCGACCCACCAGTCGTTCGGCGAACCCTGTCGCGCGAAGGGCATGTCGAGTTCGCGCTCGCGCACGAAGGTTTGAACGTACTGCAGCACGTGCAGAAGGCGCTCGCGTGTCACACGGCGCGCCACGTTCTCGAAGCGAAAGTTCGGCGCCATCGCACGCAGCGAGTCGAGGCGGAGTTCGCGCCCGCCGAGGTCGTGGCGACCTTCCATGCCAAGGTCACCGTCTTCGAGCATGGCCTCCAGAGCCGACGCCGTGAACACGGCTTGCCCCCCCTGGCGGCGGGTTACACCTTCGGGACCATGTGACGCGATGTACTCTTCCACTGCGCGAAACACGAGGCCGAGGCGACCGGTGCGGAAACGCGCGCGCAAGCGGTGCGCATCACGAAGTAGACCCCGCGCGGCGGCGTTGTTCGGCCTGCGGACGGACGTCACTTCGCCATCGCGGAGCACGTAGGGCGCGGCTAGGTCACGCGGAGTTTGCGCAGCGATGGAAGACGCAAAGGCGGCTTCGCTCATGGGCTCTCGTTGTGGGCGCGCGTATGCCGTCGCGTGATCCACCGCGATACGACGGACTGTTCCGCCCTCGCTTTCGACGAACGGCGCTCCTACCCGGACGAGATCGCCTCGGACTTCACGAGCGTTCATCATCAAGCGCGCGCGCACCTCGAGGAGAGGGCTGCCTTCGACCTGAAGGCCCGCCTCGGGGATCTCGACTTCACTCTCCCGCGTCACGAGCTGAACGATGGGCTCAAGGCGTCGCTCGCCGTCGCGAACGCGGTACACGCTGATGGAGACGGGCACTCGCTCAAGATTTGACCTTCGTGCGATGGTCACGGCCAAGCTCGAAGGGCGACGCTCAGCGCGAACTCGCAGCGCGCCGTCGGCATCGACGGGCAAACAGAGCGGGTTGACCTCCCCACCCGTCACCACCTCGACGGCGACGGCGGAAATCCCGCCACAGCGATCCAAGCCTCCGGGGGCCAACATGACCTCGACGCGTGCGACGCCTTGGGCGTCGCTCCGCGCGCTCTGCTCCGTGAAACGCGCGCCGCGAAGAGTGAGTTCCTGGTTCGGCCGTGCGTGTCCATCGACGCCGACGACATGCAGGTAGACCTCCGAAGGGACGCCCGCGATGAGCGCGCCGTGCTCCGCCCGCGCCGCCACGTGGAAGGAGCGCTCTGACACGCGGATCGGGATGTGCTGAGACACCACCTCGAAGCCCGCGACGCGAACGCCGACGGTAGTAGCGCGAGTGGTCGCGACCCACGTAAAACTCGCGCGCCCCGATGCATCCGTACGAATGGGCTCCTGGGCTGTTGTCTCCGGCGCCGGCGGGACCAACAGGGCACCTTCGACGGGCAACCCCTCAGCGTCACGCACGCTCACCTGAACAGGCACGGCGTCGCCCGGGCGAGCAGACGCTGGGCTCTCGACGTCGAGGCGTAGCGGCGCTTGAGTGGGTGCGACGAAGGTCGCCCTCGCGCGAGTGGCGTGTCCATCGAAGGAAGCCACGACATGATGCGCCCCCGTCGTCACGTCGGAGACGAACTCCGCGGCGTAGGAGCCCTCCGCGTCGGTCATGACCTGGACGTCCTGGATCAGGCGCGTGCCATGTTGAAAACGCAAGCGCACCGGGACCCTCGCCCGGCCGACGCCACGCACGTCGCGGACACGACCCATGACGACCATGGGCAAGCCGAGGTTCACTCTCTCCGTCATCGACCGAATCGAGAGGATCGGCGCTTGGCCCCGTGTCATGCCGACGTCGAAGGTGCGCTGTCGACCCGCATGGCGAACGTCAAAGAGAATACGAAAGTCCGGCTGGTCCTCGCCGGGATGAAGCTCGACGACGGCGCGCCCATCGCTCCCCGTGACCACCTCCGCGGCGTGGGTCCCTGGCTGATAGGACACGATCACACGAATCTGGGCGCCCGCGGCGGGTGTGAGCTCGCCGCGGCGAATCTCAAACGCCGTCGCGAAGAAACGAAGCGGCTGCCCCGCGACGAAGTGCAAGCTTCCCTCGAGGGTCAACTCGAGACCATCCGGCGCCTGCGTTTGTCCTTGTGCAAAAGACGGCATCGTCGCCGCCACGAACGCCAAGACCTGCCATAGACGCTTCATTGTCCGCCTCCAATCTCGAGCCGCTGAGGTGCATGCACAGCGAAGGCGTCGGGTCGCGCTTGGGGGAAGGCGTAGACGCCGAGTCCTTCCATCGTCCCCGCCGCTCCGAAACGTAGCGCCACGGGGATGCGCCGCTCACGGCCCGGAAAAAGCGCGCTTAGATGAAGGACGAGGGTGCCTTCCTGGATCGTCGCTTCGTAGTCCGCACGCAGTCGCTCCAGGCACGTGGATTCCAGAGTCGCGCCGGCAGGTAGGTCGATGTGAACTGTGGTGCGCCGGAGCATTCGCGGGCTGCGGTTTCGAACGCGAACGGTCCACTCGCCGCGCCCATCGAGGGCGAGGTCCTCGCTCGCTTCGTCCCGCTCGAGAATGAGCGGGGAGTGTTCCGCCGAGGTCCAAGGCTGCGTCACGCTCACGCGAAGCCACGCTCGAAACACGCCGCGCGCTTGGAGCCGCAGTGTATCGCCGGCGGCGATGGTCAACTCTTGTGTCCCACGTCCCTGCTCCAAGGCCAGCGTGCGCTCTTGGGCGCCAGTCTGAATAGCAACGCTGCGCGCCGTACCTAGACGCACCGCGACAACACGCGCCATCGCCCGAGGGATGTCCGTGAGGACATTCGCTTCGGCGTTTTCCGTCGACATCGTTCGGATGAGCGCCCCGGCTTCGCCAAGCTCACCAAGTAGAACATCGGCGTACGCGAGAAACGCCGAGGCCCACATCTTGTGGCCACGCTCGGACTCTGGGACCCAGACCGCCGATCCGACCTGCACCATCTCTCGGCGCACGCGACGGGCGAACTCCTCGGCCTGCGCGCGGTGACGCGGCTCACCCAGGGTCATCAAGATCGCTGCTGCCAGCGCCTGGAGCTCCACCTTGGCGGTGTCCTCCGATGCTGCTTCGATGAGCCCGTCGATCTGAACGCGGGCGAAACGCTCAAGCGCCGAACGAATCGCTGGGCGACGCGTGAGGTCACGGAGCGCGGGCGCGGCACCCAGAAGCCACACGCCATCCATCAAGCTGCCTTGTGTCTCATACGCCTCGATCACTTCGCGGATCGCATCGTCCGTGAGCTCCGGGCTTCGCCAAGCGACGCTGAGCGCTCGCCCATCGAGGGGGTCGTCGCCGGAGAGAGTGTCGATGCTCTCGGCCATCATCGCCGGCCGGGGCTGGCGCTCCGCGAGCACATGACCCCAAGCGACCCAGGCGGGTTCTTGGAGCGCGTATATCGCCGCGCCCGACTCGACGAAGAGCGTGGCCTCGGCTCTCGCCGGCGCGTCGATGCGGATCTCGGCTTCATGGACGTGCACTTCGTCGATGCTGATCTCGCGGCGAAGGCCGCGTGGGCGCACATGCACAGCGCTGCGAAGCCTGTCGCCGGAACCGGCGGCACCGAGAGCGCGGATGACGATGTGTCCATCCCCCGACGTGCCGATGTTGAGCGGTACGAATGTTCGGGCGCGTCCTCCGGCGGCGACGTCGAGTGAGCGCGCCTCGCCGCTCTGGGCGAGCTCGCCGGCGTCGACGCTCACCCGGAGCCTCTCGCCTTCGCTCGTGGAGTTCGCTATCCGGATGGGGAGGCGCAACACGTCTCCCATCGTGGCCACGGAGGGTGAGCTCGCTTGGACCGCGACGGGCAAGTGGGTCTCAAAGCGGGTCCGCGCAGAGGATCGCCAGCCGTTCGACTGCCAGTGAATGACCTCGACGAGGAACGTGGTGGCGGAAGGCGGGAGGTCGATGTTGACCCGGGCCCTACCCTGCGCGTCCGTAGGCATCGCCGGAAGGAAGTGGACCGTGCCCGGGAGGTTGTCGCGAACAGCGCCGAGGATCGAAGACCCCGGCATTGGGGCAACGCTCGCGGCTCCGCTTCGAATGCGCGGCGTACGTGAGCTGCGCCCCCCGAAACCTCCAGCGCCGCGGCCATATCCGGACCCGCCGCCGTGGCCGATCGTTCCGATGCCCATCAAGCCGATGGAGCCCTCATCCACCGTCAAGGCCGCACCATGGGCGGCATCTCCATTGTAGTCCTCGCGCATCGCAGGCGTCATTCGGTCGAAGGCGCGAGCCATGGCGAGGAGCGCTTCTCCGCCTACGCTCATCAAGGAGATGGTGCGCATGCGATCGTCTTCACCAGAGGCCACCGCGTAGGGGGTCCCTTCCGCGACGACGCGGCCAAAGGGATCAACGATGTCGTCTCGGGTCCCAAGCCGGCCATCCGGCCCAGGAAAGGCAAGGGTCTCCGCGGTGCTCTCGAAGAAGCTGTGCACGCCAGCGGGCCGAGAGCGAAAACCAACGACGCCTCCCCAGGGATCCATGGTGTCCGACGTGGAAACGGCGCCGCTCTGAAGCAAGTGCGAGATGATCCGCGCGCTCGTGGGGACGTTGTCTTCATGAGCGACGGCGGCGGCGAGAACCCGCACCAACTGGGCGCGAGCTCGCCGGCGCGCGGCGGACTCAAAAGAGAACGAACGGTCTGCGCTTTGCAGCTGCGCAGGAGTGACCCGGCGCCCGGCAAACCCGCGCGAGTCACCGAAAACACCTGAGCGAAAGCGGCGGCGGGGACCCGTCCCTTCGGCGACGCCTTGGGGATCGGCGGCTAAGCGCTCTTCGAGGTAGCGATAGAGGCGCGCGACGCCGCGCTCTCGAAACTCCCGCGCTCGGTGGCGAGCGTCGCGTTCGAGGTTTGCCGAAGCGGCGGCGGGCAGGCGAGCGCTAAACGGGGCGAGGGCCGACGCCAGGAGCGCATGATCTGCCGGGGACTGGGGCGCGAGCATCGCGCGGCGAAAGCGACCTCCGAGGAACGACTCGCGAAAACTCGACTCGCCCCCGTGCTGCGCCAGATCGCGAACATCGACGGCGACCCACCCTGGCCCGCCCCCGTCGACCTCGACATCGACTCCGCCGTCACGAACCCGAGCGCGGGCGCTGGCGAAGTGCGGCGCCGGGCGCACAAGGAACGAGTCGGACAGCCGCGCGGACGTGGACTCGTCGCCCATGGTGAACGCACGCACTTGAGCGACGCCGAGGTCTCGAGGCGCAGCAAACGTGAGCGTCGAGCCCGTGATGATTCGCGTGGCCACAATACGTTGAGACCGAAGCCGGGAGCCGTAGCCATCTGGCGAACCCGCGATGAGCTGAACGACCACGGGCAGCGCGGGCCCGCGCACCCGGCGCCTCTGAATGTCCACATGGAGTTCCTCTCCAGGAGCTGCGATGTGCTCGCGAAGTGAAGCGCGAACGGGCGCGTCGCTAACGGCGACGCACTTGTGACGGGTGTCTCCGGGAGCGTCACTGAGAGCGAGTTCGAAGTACACGCCACGCTCGCAGTCCGATGTCGGCGCGGCGTCGTCGAGGCTAGCGCGAACCTCAAAACGAGCGACGCCGTGTTCGTTGGTTTGCACGCGCGTCTCGAAACCGCGAGCGCCGCGAATCGTCACGGACTGGTCTGCCGCGGGGCCCTCGTTGCTGTGAACGCTCAGCCAAACTTCCGACGCGACGCCATCCATGAGCGCGCCATGACGAGGGGCGAGGGAGAGCTGAAACGAGCCTCGTCGCGCCACCAAGATACTCTCGCGGCCTTCAGCGCGGCCATGCACAGGGTGACTGACGCGCGCGACGACGCCGACGCCGAAGGGCGACGAAAGGACCGGGACCTGCACCTCCACGCTCGCCATGCCGGCGGCATCGCTCCGTACCTGCACCGCCTCGCGCTCTTCAACCTGAACTTCGACGAGGGCCCCCTCGATGGGCTCCCCGGTTTGTGAGCGCGCTTCCACACGGACCACCACATTGCCGCCAGGCTGCGTAGCCTCCTCGGGAACCGTGAGCGCGACAAAGAGCGGCTGTGATTCTCGCTGACCGAATCGGACCGTCTTGGAGGCGGACGTACCTCTCGAATACGCGCGGACCTCGGCGTCACCGCGTCGGACGCTCGATGCCTCGAAGACATGATGGGCGACGCCGGAAGGGCCGCTGATGGCGGTGGCCTCGCTTTGACCCGGGTCTGCGTGGAGGCGAAAAACGACGCGAGCTCCAGCGCGTGGTTCACCGCTCAGCGCATCGCGGACGAGGGCCCAAGCGTGAACGTCCTCGTCGCTCTCGTAGTGGCGGCGGTCCGTTTGAAACACGATCTCCGTGCGGGGCGCGGGAGTCACCGCAAAGACCGACTCGCGCTCGGCCCCTGGAGCGCGGATGACCAGCTCGCCGGCATCTCGTCCGGGAATGGCCACCTCTGCGGTGAAGAGCCCCTGCGCGTCGGAGGTCACGCGCTGCCACTCCACCTGCGGTGGCTCCCCGTGACGAAAGCCCAGCTCGATCTCCCGTGCAGCGGGCGTGAGCTCGGCGAGACCGCTCACCCGAAAGGCCTGCCCTTGCACCACCAAAGGCGTCCCCTCGTACGCCATCAGACCCGAAGGGAGCGTCACTTCGAGAGCGTCCTCCTGCGCCTCCACGGACTGAAGAAAAACGCTCTGGATACCCAAGATCCAAAGAAGACAACAAGTCAGGCGGCGGAGCATATCGGCCGGACACCCCTAAGCCAGAAAGGTTCCGCGCATCAGCGAATCACCCGCGAGTCTGGGATCGGTGCCTCGTCTGGAACAACCCGGAGAAGAGCAGGTCGCAGGCTCGCGCCTCAGCGCATACGGATGAAAGGAAGATCGCTCTATCGATGGCCGTATCATTGGGCAACCAGGTGCGTAGTAAACTCCGAAAACCAAGTTCTCCTCTCCGTGTCGCTGCCCTGAATTGGCTGATGGCGGGTTGGCTGATGGCGGCCGTGCTCGCTGGCGCTTGTCGCCGGACTACCGAGGAAGAAGTCTCGACACAACTTGCCAGCACCCCCGTGACGAGTGAGGCGCTCCGGAGCTGGGCCGAGTCCCAGAGCTATGTGGTGCGCACGGAAGGCATATCTCGCGGTTCCGGCGGCGGCCCGTGTGGACACTCGCCCCTTTGTATCCTGGTGCCCGTTGGCCAAGTACTCGGCGCGATCTTCTCCGAGCGCTCAGAGCTCATCACCGTCCTCGATGGAGAGACCGTCATGGCGCAGGGAGCCTTCAAGGAGAGCGGAGGGTTGCTCCATATGCGCACCCGTCAGGACGATCATTGGAGGGAATTTCAGAGACTACCCCTCTCGACCATCCACCGAGAGCCCATCGTCGAAACGGCTTCCATCGACATCAACGCGGACGGCTCTGACGGCGAGAGAACACCCCTTCCAATCCTTCCTCAGCTCGCGCCCGAGAATCCCCTCGACGACTATGACGCCTATCTCGAACGGTTTTCTCCCAACGATGATCGGTCCTACTGGATGCAAGCCCTCATAGAGGCGCTACGTTACTTCCCGAACGAAGCGGATTCTTGGGTAACGGCACACATCAGAGGCGCCTCAAGGGACCGGCAAGCCGCGCTGCTTTCCCGCGTCTGTAACTCGGCTCCGGACACGCCTGAACAGCATGCCCTCGAATCCTTCGCCTTCGACGCCTACGAAGCGCTCATGTTCGATGGCGCCCGAGTTCGCCCGGAAATCACCTTCAACCTTCACAACTGCAGAACGCAGCGGCAGCGCGTTCTGGGCCGATATGCGCGGGCGCTCTGTGACGGGGACGAGGTGTTAGCGAGAAGGAACCCTATTCATGATGACGACGTTGAACTCGAAGGCTGCCCCCAACGTCGCCCGCTCCTCGCACTTTGGTTCGGCCGCGAGCCGAGCCCCGCACGTCTTCGTGAGGCATTCGAATCGGACCCTTTTGCAGATGCCTTCTACCAACACCTGCGCTGGGAGCGACCACTCGACCGCGCGTTACTCTTTGAACGCATCGACCGCGCTCCCTTCGAACGGCGACATCTCTACCCGCTCCTCTACGGGGGAGTTCACCCGAACGACGCCGAGCTTGCGACGCTCTGGCGCGCGATGAATCGAACTTCGCCGCTTGAACGCATCGGCACATCTCTGGCTTGGCTCATCTCTCGTGCCGACGCCCCACGACGCGCCGCTCTTTTGGCCACAGTGGCCGAATCGCCGGAACGCTGCGCGCTCGCGAGCCGGGCTCTACTCGGCGACACGCAGAGTGCCAGGCATGCGCTGAATGGCCTTTCAGAAGACGCCATCGACTGGGACTCCGTCCGTGCGCCGACACCCGGTCGTCACTCTCGGGCCTATATCACAGGGGTTCAAACCTGCGAGACTCTCGCCGCTTGGGCGCTCGCTCGACGCGGTTGCGGCGTCGATGAGCTGCGCACCATGCTACGCAACCCTTCGACGACGCTGACGTGCTTTATTCCATAGCGACGGCGCCTAGGCCCGGGCTTAGAGCTGGCGCTCGACGAGACGTTTGTACACGCCGTCGGCGGCCATCAACGTGTCGTGGCTGCCCTTCTCGGCGAGGCGCCCGTCGTCGAGCACGACGATGAGATCGGCATCCCGAACCGTGCTCAAACGGTGAGCGATGATGAGCGTCGTTCGCCCATGTGTGACCCGCCGCAGAGCGTCTTGAATCAACGCCTCGCTCTCCGCGTCCAGGTTGCTCGTGGCCTCATCAAGGATCAGCAAGTCTGGGTCGGCGAGCATCGCTCGGGCGATGGCGACGCGCTGGCGCTGGCCACCGCTGAGCTGAACGCCACGTTCACCGCAGAGCGTGTCGTAGCCGTCCGGGAACGCCTCGACGAAGTCGTGCACGTTGGCCTGCTTCGCGGCTTCGATGACTTCGCTCGTGGACGCGCCTGGTCGTCCATAAGCGATGTTCTCGGCGATGGTGCCGCTGAAGAGAACCGGGTCCTGGGGCACAAGCGCGATGCTCTCGCGCAACGCGTCCAGAGAGAGCGAGCGAAGATCGGTGCCGCCAAGGGTGACGCTGCCTTCGCTTGGGTCGTAGAAACGCGGGACGAGCGCCGTCAGCGTGGTCTTTCCGGCGCCGGAGGGTCCCACCAGCGCCACGGTGGTGCCCGCTTCGATGCTGAGATCGATGTTCCGGAGAACAGGGTCGTCCGGCCGGCCCTCGTAGGCGAAGCTCACATCATCAAAGCGCAGCGGAGAGCCGCCGGGGGGCATTTCATCCGGCGTTTCAGGGTTTCGGACGTCGGGGACGGCGTCGATGATCGCGTACAGGCGCTCCGTGGCGCCGGCGGCTCGCTGGAGCGCTGTCCACATATTCGAGAGGCTCGCGAGCGCTAAGGCGACGATGGTCGTGTAGAGCACAAAGGCCATCAGCCCGCCCGGGTCGAGCTCCCCTGAGGCAACGCGGTGGCCACCGAGCCAGACGACAAAGGCCAACGCCAGGAAGCCGCTGAGGCTGCTGACGGACATGAAGGTCGCACGCCAACGCGCCAATGAAAGCGCGGTGCCGAAAGCCACCTCTACGCCTTCCGCGTAGCGGTCTTTCTCACGCTCCTCTTGGGTGAATGCCTGCACCGTCATGATGGCGCCGAGCACCTCCTGCACGCGGCCGTTGGTGAGAGCGATGGCGTCTTGGAGCTTCTTGCTCATGCGCCGAATGAAACGGCCAAAGACCATCACGGAGAGGATCATCGGCGGAACGATGAGCATCATGTAGAGGGCGAGGCCTGCGTCCTCGAGGAGCAACAAGGTCACGCCGCCAATAAGCTGAACTAAGTTGCGAAGGCCAATGCTGAGCTCGCTCCCCACGAAGGCTTGAAGCGTCGTGACGTCGCCGGAGATTCGCCCGACGAGCTCGCCGGTGCGCCGCGTATGAAACCAGCCGGGTGGCAACGCGATGAGCCGCGCAAAAACTCGCTGGCGCATGTCCGCGACGGCGCGTTCGCCCAGCCAGCTCATCAGGTAGTGGCGACACCACGTGAACACGGACTGGATGAGGAAGAGCGCCACCAGGAGCATGCCCACCTCGTCAAAGGCGTCCACGGTCCCGTGCTCATCGAGCTCGTTGATGGCGTATTTGATGGCGCGTGGGTACGCGAGGCCAATGGCGCTGCCGGCGAAGAGAAAGAGGCTCCCCAGCGCGAAACGGCCTCGATGAGGCTTCACCAACTCCAAAATACGCAAAGCGCGCTTCCGGGACGGCTTTTCCCCTAGATCCGCCTCAGTTTTGGCCATTCAGGTGTTTGTCTGTGTACCGCTCATAGCGTTAGCAAAGGCGACCCTACAGCTTGAACTCGTTTCACGCTCGGAAAGTGCTAAGATGGGCGCAACGAAAGAGGACGGCGCAAGGAGCGCTGTGGGAGCTGGGATCATTTCTGCGAAAGTTTTTGTTGGTAACCTGAACTACCGAACCACCAAGGAGGAGCTCTCAGCTTTCCTTGGGGCGGCAGGTGAAATTGTTGATTGCTTCCTTCCGACGGATCGAGAGACAGGCCGCCCACGCGGTTTTGGTTTCGTCACGTTTGCGTCGGCGGAGCAAGCTGCTGCATGCGTTGAGAAGTTCAACGGGGCCGACTTCAATGGGCGGAACCTGAACATCAACCCTGCGGAGGAACGTGGACGTCGTCCCGCTGGTGGACGTGGACGTCCGGGCGGTGGCGGCGGCGGCGGCGGTGATCGTGGCGATCGACGTCTCTCGGTTCAGCAGTTCAAGCGCGGCGGTGGTGGCGGCGGTGGAGGCCACGGCGGTCCTCCTCGACGCGGCTACTCGCCCCCTCCCGAGCCAGCTGCGCCGGCGTGGGACACGAGCGATCGTCAGTACAAAGAACACGACGGCCCTACGGATGAGTGGGGAGCCCCGATGGGCAAGAAGAAGAAGAAGTCCAAGGGTTCGCGAAGGAACCTGCGTGCGCGCAAGCACGACATGGACGACGACTGAGCCGACGCGCGCCTAGTTTCCTGAGTCAGGGCACTAGCGTTTGGGTGGCGCATGCATCGCTTCTACTTTCCCCGCTGTCCCGTTGAGGGCCCGACGGATCCGCCGGTGTCCTACGCGCATGGGGCTTCGCGCGGCGCCATCCCAAATAAGTGTGGTGGGTGTGAGCACTCCTTCGAAGGGAGCTGCGCGCGGTTCACCGACGAGCTGCAGCGCTACATGCACCTTGACCATGGCCCCTGCGGGGTCGACGGCCCCACGGATCCTGTCGTCTACGAAGACGAGTTCGTCACGTCGAAGGTCGAGATCCCCCGGAAATGTGCGGACTGCGTTTTCCTCACCCACGGGCCGATCTACGGTTTCACCTGTCGCAAGGACGAAGAGAAGTGGGGAGATTGTCGGCGTGGACTCGACTGGGGAGGTTGGTCACCCGAGCGAATCCACCTCGAGCTTCCGCCGCCTCGGGTCACCACGAAAGCGCTCGTCGACTTCGCGTATGACGAGGAGCGCATCCGCTTCATCACCGAGCACCGACGGGTCAACCCGGGGCTCTCGATGCAAGAAGCCAAAGCAGACTACGCACATCTTCGCGCGCTGATTTCCAAGCGCGCAGCGAACGCCGACTCTGACGCCTGAGAGCGTCAGAGTAACAGCGTCAGAGCACTACTGCGCAGGAGCGGCTGCGGGCGTGCCCTGACCGATGAGCACGGTCATGCCGGCGCCGGCCGTGACGCGAGTCGTGGCTTCCGTCAGGCCGATGTCGATGGACGCATCGAGCTGAAAACGCGAGGCGATCTGCGCCGTGATGCCACCCCCAACGTAAGGCAGCGGGTCGATTCCGCGGGGCCAGATCGCGAAAAACTGCCCGTACACGCCGACGGCGTCGGTGATGGTGATTCCGAAGGCGAAGCTGCCCTCGCCTTGGATGACGGCGGCGCCGCCAAGGTTCGTGGTGCCGCCTGCGAGGTTCCCGCCGATGGAAACGGCGCCAAGTGCTACGGCCCAGTTCCACTCGATGCGGCCGGTGTTGACGCCGCCTTCGGTGGCGATGGAGAGGCTCGGGACGAAGCTGGTGGAGAAGCTGCTCGTCGGTGCCGCAGCGATCTTCAGACCGATGGTGGTGTCTCCGAAGGCCACCCCGTTGTCGCCGGGGTCTGGGACGAAGATACCGACGACGCTTGGAATCGCGAGCCGTAGTTCGAGCCATTCGGACAGGCCGAAACGGACTAGAAAATTCGGGCCAGAGAGCGTCTCTGGATCGTCCTCATCGAAGGTAAAACCCGCGCCTAGTTCAATGATGGGCCGAAGCGAAGGCGCCGCCGACGTCGAGTTCGAATAACCCGGCCGGTCTGAGCTGAAACCCTCCGCAGCCTGGGCTTCTACGCTCGACGCCATTCCGAAGACGGCGAGCGCAGCGATGAGAGCGACGCCGGGGCCGCGAATCAATGTTCGTGTCCGCCGGGACCGTGAACGTGTCCGTGCGCCGTCTCTTCCTCTGTGGCGTCGCGGATCTCCAAGACCTTCACGTGGAAGTTCAAGTTGATGCCGCTCAGCGGATGCAGCGGCGTGCAGATGATCGTTGGGCCCTGAATCTTCGTGACCCAGAGAGGGAAGGTCTTGCCGTCCTTCGTCTGCGTCTGAAAGCTCATGCCCCGCTCCACGGGAACATCGGCTGGAAAACGCGAACGCGGCATGCGGATCGGCTTCACCTTCTGCTTGGGGCCATAGCCTTCTTCCGCAGGCACGCGCGCGTCGAACTCATCGCCGACACTCTTGCCCGCGAGCTGCTTCTCCAGCCCGGGAACAATGTTCCGACTGCCGTGAAGGTACATAAGTGGTCGATCTTCTTTCGAGCGATCGAGCTCTTCGCCCTTGTCGTTGGTGAGGACGTACTCAAGGCTCACAGCCTTACCGTTTTCGATGGTGGTCACGCTGGCGGGGTAGCAGGCCCTACGGCTTTTCTCCAGTTTTCATCCGACGGGCGCCATTCGCTGGGACGTCGGCTGTTGAGGTAGATTATGGGATGCCAAACGCATTTCCGTACTTTGGACACGCCCTTGGCTCTCTCTCGAGGGACCTTCAGATCAACGTCGTGTACGAGCAGGCGCCGAACGAAGCCGAACAAAAGCTCATCGCGCAGAAGCTCGGCGTCCTCGGAAAAGCGACGTTCTTTGGGGCCGCTTCGTCCTACCTCATCGGCAGCAGCTTCCTCAAAGCTGGGGTACTCCACGACCCGACCTACGACGATTCCCCGGAGCTCCTCGAGGAGCCCGCGATGTACGAGGCTTATGGGCTCGAAGCCGGTTCCATCACGGACAAAGCCAAGCGCATGCTTGCTTACTCCTGGCTCGTCGACGAGGGGCTAAGAGAGCTTCATGGCGCCGTGCCCATCGCGCTCGTGACGGCGCAGCACGGCTCCCGCACGCAGCGAAGCCCCTGGCACCAGGACAGCCTTCAGCACATGGACGATGCCCTCGCCTCCCTTGAAAGCCTCTACCTTTCCGAGGCCTTCACCTCGAAGAAGGATCAGAACTACAAGAAGCGCAACTACCTCCAATCGCCGGGTAAAGTCATGCAGGAATTCTTGCGCGCGTTCTTGGTCGCTCCCAAGAACATCAAGACCTTCGACGCCAACGAACGACAACGCCTCAGCGACGCCGCGAAACTAGCGATTGGCTACGAGAAAATCTCGGACAAACGGCTCTTCGGAATGCGCATGCTTCTCACCGACGAGCCCCTCGAAGAACAGATCGCCCTTGTGCCCAAGAAGTTTCAGGCCCTGCACCGCAAGCTTACGCCCAAAGAAGTGCGGGCCGACGCGTTCTAGCAGAATGGGCCGCAGCTGCGCCTAGCGGTCGACGCCGTTCAGGTACTCTTCGAGCCAGGTGTAGCCGCTCGGCGCCAGGTCGTTGTGGTCCTCGCCAGCGGGGACGTTCGCCCGAAACCAAGGCTCGGGGATGTGCGGGTTTGAAACATAGAAGTCTCCGGGCCGCGTGTTGATGGGCGCGGTACTCACGGACGCGAGGAAGTCGGCGTAGGGCTGCTCGTCGATGGCGGTATGCCGGTTGTCCGTGGCGCCGCTGTTGTTGTAGGGCTCCGGCGTGTCGTTGATGGTGTTCGTGACGTAGCGCTCGTCCGCGGCGTCACGGTAGATGCCGACGCTTCCATCGGCGTTCAGGTACCGGCAAGCGCCGGCGTTCGAAGGCACGAAGGTGGATGCTTCCACCGCCGTCATGATGTCGCCGACGCGGCCCTGCATTGGCTTTCTTTCATCGACGAAGAACGAGGGGTCCAGGCGCTCCGTCTGCGCGCTGTTGGCGTGCTCGATCCAGAGGGTCTCCGGGTTGTTCGCCTCGGGGTCCGTGAAGAGGTCCTGCACGATATTGCCTGCGGAGTAGATGCTGATGTCCACTTCCGGGTCGCTGTTCGTTCCTCCGTTGACCTCCCAACGCGGCGCCTGGCTCATCCATTGGTAAAAGAGCGACGTTCGTTGGCCGAGGAAATAGTAGTTGTTGAAGTGGTTCACGTTCCCGCCGTTGACGACGGTGCTCAGGCGATAGAGCCAGTTGTAGACGACGTTGTTGTACACATCGACGCCGTTCGAAGCCGTGTTCGGAGTGCGGTGTGAGATGTTGTAGAAGAGCGTGTTTCGGAACGTGTTGTTGCGGCTCCAGCCCGTGTTGTCGGGGCTCGTGTCGCCAAACAGGCTGCCGGTCTTGGACTCGGCGATGAGGCCGTTCTGAAAGGTGATGTGATGGGTGTCGTAGCCTCGGACCGTGAGCGCCTGAAGCCCCGACCAGTTGATACTCATGTGGTCGAGCATGATGTCGTGGGCGTAGTCCCGGCCGTCGGTGAAGTTGCCCGGGTCTACCTTGAACGCCGTGTCGCCGTAGAACTGGCCGCGCACACGCAGGTAGCGGAGGACGATGTTCGTCGCGGTCTTGATGAAGAAGTCGTAGTTGAGCGGCGGGATCGTCACGGTGATGCCGCCTTCCGGCGCGCTCTGACCAGCGATGGTGAGGTCGTCGCCTTCGATAAAGAGGTTGCCGCTCAGTTCGATGACGCCGCTGACGTCGAAGACAATGGTCGCCGGCCGCTCTTGTGCCAGCGCCCAGCGGAACGTGCCTTCGCTCGAGTCATCGACGAGGGAGGTGACGTGGTAGACGTTCCCGCCCCGGCCGCCTGTGGAGTTTGCGCCACCGCCATAAGCAGATGGAAAAGCTCGTACCTCTTCGGGCTCGCCGCCGTCGCTTCCGGCGTCCGCGCCTGAGTCTGCGACACTTCCGTCCGCGCTTGCATCCGGCGAAGCAAGCGCGTCGCTTCCGCCGTCATCCGCCGCGCCGTCATTCATCGGGCCGTCCGCCGCTGCGCCGTCGAGAATGGTGTCGATGCCGCCGTCCGAAGCCGACGAGTCATCTCCGCAAGCGAAACAGTGAATGAGGAGGAAGACGGCGAAGCTTCGTAGCGGCATGAGCCCAATCTACGCAGGTAGAAGGGGGCATGACCTGACGGCAAACGCGCGTATCTGCGCGGCTCATTCACGCGTTGTCATTTGCGCATCTGCGAGAGCTCTGTTAGTTGTGAACGCCGTTCACGTTTTAAGGAAACCCATGCGCAGAGCATTCATTGGTACTGGATTGATAGGCTCCGGCCTTGCAGAAGCCTCCCTCAAACGGGGTGATGAGGTTCATGTCTGGAACCGCACAGCCTCAAAAACAGAGGGCTTGGTGGCTCTCGGTGCCGCGGCCCACGCCAGCGCGGGAGAAGCCGCCGCCGCCGCCGATTTCATCCACGTCGCGCTCACCAGCGATGACGCCGTGGACTCTGTGCTGCCTGGCATCGCCGACGCGGCGGGTGGGAGCGCCGTCCTCATCGACCACAGCACCACGTCGGCGGAGCGCACGCGAGAGCGCCAAGCGGGGTGGTCCCACAGCCTCCCGCTCCTCGACGCCCCGGTCTTCATGTCGCCGGCAGCCTGCCGCGCCGGCACCGGCGTTATCGTCGTCGCTGGGCCGAAAGACGCCTATTCTAAGGCCGAAGCGGCGCTCGCGCCCATGAGCGGGAAGATCCTCTACCTCGGCGACGAGCCTGGCCGTGCTGCAGCGATGAAGCTCGTCGGCAACGGGCTCATTCTCTCCCTCGTCGGCGGCCTTGCCGATGTCTTCACCGTCGGCGCCCCCCATGGCCTCGCGCCGACGGACGTTCTTGGCCTCTTCGAGCACTTTGACCTCAACTGGGTGCTTAGCGGTCGCGGCGCAAAGATGGCCGCGGGCAACTTTGAGACCTCTTGGACTCTGAAGATGGCCCGCAAAGACCTCGGCTTGATGCTCGACGCCGCGGGAGATGCGCCTCTCACGGTTCTGCCTGCCATGGCAGAGCGAGCAGACTCTCTCATCGACAAAGGCGAAGGCGATAAAGACGTGGGCGTCCTCGCATGCGATGTTCACACGCGCGTTCATTCAAAGGAGCAGAACTAATGCAGTATGACCTCAAGATCACCGGCGGAACCCTCATCGACGGCACCGGAGCGCCGGGTTACCTAGGCGACCTTGGCATCAAAGACGGTCGCATCGTCGCCGTCGGCGACGCACCGGGCGAAGCCAAAGAAACCCTGGACGCCACCGGCGCCATCGTCACGCCGGGCTTCACGGACATTCACACGCACCTCGACGGACAGGTCTCCTGGGACGAAGAGATGGCTCCCTCTTCGCTGAGCGGCGTCACCACCGTCGTGATGGGCAGCTGCGGCGTCGGCTTCGCGCCGGTTCGCCCTGACCACCACGAGAAGCTCATCGCGCTCATGGAAGGCGTCGAAGACATCCCGGGCACCGCACTTAGCGCCGGCCTCAAATGGAACTGGGAGTCCTTTGGCGACTACATGAACGCCATCAACGACATTCCCCACACCATCGACTTCGCCGCGCAGATTCCGCACGACGCCGTGCGCATGTACGTCATGGGAGACCGCGCGGTCTCTGACCAAGTCGCCACCCCCGAAGACATCGAGAAGATGCGCGTCATCGTCCGCGAAGCGCTGGAAGCCGGCGCCGTCGGTCTGAGTACTGGCCGCACAGACAACCACCGCACCGCCAGCGGCAGCGCCACCCCCGCCTCTGAAGCCATGGCCGATGAGCTCATCGGCCTCGCGTCGGCATTTGAAGGCCTCGACTACGGCGTTCTTGATGCCGTATCCGACTTTGACTTCGTCGCGGGCAAGGACCGCTACGAAGGCGAGTTCGCGTTGCTCCGCGCCATGGCCGAGAAGTCCGGGCGCCCCATGTCCCTCTCGCTCCTCCAGCGCGACCAATGCGACTACCAGTGGCGCGATATTCTCAAGAGCGTTGAGCAGTGCGCCGCTGAAGGCGTCAACATGAAGGTCCAGGTCGCAGCGCGCGCCATCGGCATCATGCTCGGCCTCGACGCCACCTTCCACCCCTTCATGGGCTTCCCGAGCTACAAGGACATCAGCCACCTGCCGCTTCCAGAGCAGGTCACGGCGATGAAGGACCCGGAACGCAAGAAGCGCATTCTGTCCGAAAAGAACGAGCCCCTCGCCGGCGACGGTTCATCCATTCCGCCCCTCGCCGACCAGCTCCTCGCGCACATCGACATGATCGCGATGCGCCTCTTCCGCCTTGGCGACATCCCCAACTACGAGCCCCCGAAGGCCGACTGCATCTTCGCCGAAGCCCTCAAGCGCAAGGTCCCTGTTCTCGAAGCCGTCTACGACGCGATCCTCGAAGACCCCGAAGGCAAGACGCTCCTCTACTTCCCGCTCTACAACTACGGCAGCGGCAACCTCGACTACGTCGAGGAGATGCTCAACCACCCGCTGGCCCTCATGGGTCTGAGCGACGCCGGCGCACACGTTGGAACCGTCTGCGACGGCAGCATGCCGAGCTTCTTGCTTCAGCACTGGGGCCGCGACCGCGAAAAGGGCCGCATCCCCGTCGAGGAACTCGTCAAGAAGCAGGCCTACGACACCTCGAAGTGGATGGGCTTCGACGACCGAGGCAGCCTCGCCGTTGGACTACGCGCCGACATCAACGTCATCGACATGGAGCGCATCCTTCTCAAGAAGCCAGTGATGCACGCGGACCTTCCCGGCGGCGCCAAGCGTCTCCTCCAGGAAACCGAAGGCATCATCGCGACCTTCGTGAACGGCGAAGCCATCGCACGCGACGGCAAACTCACCGGGGCACGTCCGGGACGTCTCGTCCGCAGCAACTAGCTCTGGACTAACTCGCGACTTTCGCGACAAAGGAGCCCTCGCCACGGCGGGTGCTCCTTTTTCAATTCCGAGCGCCGCGACCGCACTGAAGCGGTATATTCGGCCGCAGGCTCAACGTGATCCCACCGGAGATGCGAAGGGCGTCGTCGCTCGCCCACTGGATGCCACCGGCGACCTAAAAACCTTGGCGTCGACTCCGCAAGAGGTCTTCGCAGATGAACGGAGGCGTTTGATTCTCGTCCGCACGCCAGAGATGAAGCAGCGCCATGGCGACCCTTTCCACGGCCACCACCTTGCTCTGCTCCATGCCTTGCCGAATGTGAATGACGTCGGTCCATGTCGCGTCGAGGTCGCACGCTCCGATGGGCTCGCCGGTTTCGTCGTGCATCTGGTACCCCACATGCGTGCCCTCGACGACCCATGCGTGGAGCGCCATTCGGTGGATTCCATGCTGTACGTGTCCACTTCGGCAGCCGTCCTCCAGGCGAAGCATCGGCTCACCATTCAACTGACACGCGTATTCACTCCGGTCGTGAGACACGGCGCAGTCCACGTGGTCCTCGCTCCCATCTGAATTCGAGTACACGCCCGCGATGGCAAAGCGCGAGTCGCGGTCGATGAGCAGGCCCGGACGTCGCGAGACGATACGCCAGGTCGCAGTGGTGTTGGGGGATTGCGTCGGACCTTGGGCGCCGACCCGAGCCACAAGATCTCCAGATTGCCACGCGTGCCCTGGTACCGTGGGCGGCCGGGGTTGAACGCTGCAGGCGGACAGACTCATCGCGAGGCCTAAGAAAACAATAAGTCGGTTCATGGTCTGTTCAGCTGCTTTCTGTGGTGGACGCTGCTTTATGCCAGTCAATTGAAGTACGCGCCGATCTCGATGGTCGCGGAAACGCCCCATGCGCCGCGCGTCGACGTAATGGGCGGGTTGGTCCCGTTCGCGGCGAAGCTCAGCTCCGAGATGGAACGCCGGCGCACGCCTCGAACCGAGAGCGAGAAGAGGCCCTGCCGTCGCCAGCTAAACTCGGCGCCGAGCCCGAAGGAAGCCTCGACGTTGCTGAGCGAGGGGCATTCGTCGCCCTCGACATCGACGTCCGGACCGTGTTGCGTTGGTCCTCCGAGGTTGATCTTGCCGCCGCCGACAATGAACATGCGCACGGGAGCGTCGACGTTGAGCCGAAGGCGCAGGTCGAGAAACATCCCCATGCCCATGTATCCACCGAGGGTGCGATCCGTGACATCACGATAGGCGCCTCCCACCATCGACGCGCCAATGACCAGCGCGACGTAGGGCGTGCCGAGGGGAATGCCCGCGCCGAAGTTCAGCTCGGTAGTGTAAAGCGCCCCGCGATTGATCCCCGTAGCCCCGAACTGCCTCAGCTGCAGGAAGATCCATGGCTTGAAATGAGTCGGCGTGGGAGCGCTGACGCTCGTCTCCTCAGCGCTCCCCGCGCTACGCTCCCCAATGTCCTGGGACGTGCACTCTCCGGGCGGGCATTGCGCTGCGCCAAGCGTAGACGTCATGGCGAGGGCGAGGGCAGCAAGGGCGAGTTGGGTCTTCATAGGGTCTTTCTTTCGGCGAGAGCGGCGCCTCTCCTCACCGATGTTCGCCGGGACCCTTTAAGCTCAAAAATTCTGAGCGCGCTCGCAAACGCGCTAAGGCTCGGCGATCACCGGCGCCCCCATTCGCCAGCTGTCGAAGAACCCGATGGTCTGCGAGAGCATGTCGTCGATGGGCGTGTCGAAGCGAACGAGGGTCTCGAGAGCTTCGAACGGAGGAATTGGGGGTTGAACGAGGGTCTGCTCTCCACGCCGGTTCACCAACGAACCATGCGAGCCGAGCTCGAAAAGGTAGAGCCCACGCGTCGCTCGGCCACTGCCCGCGTTTCCTTGGAGCGGGAGCGTGCCTTCGCGAAGTTCAGTGAACTGTGCCGCCCCACCCGTGATGGGAATGTCGAGGGCAAGGGCGAGCTCTTCCGTCGCGGAGTTCGGCACCGTCTCGTCGTGCTGGACCATGTGCATCAACACGTGCGTCTCACTCTGCCGCAAGAGCCCGGCGTAGGACGCGGAGTCGCCGGCGGCGAGCATCATCTGATAGAGACCCATCCCCGGTGAGAGGATGGACTCCGCGAGCATATCTTCCATCTGGCGCCCCTCGAGGCCCACCTGGGGCAAGATCACGGCGAGCTGCAGGCTAAAGGAGAAGCTCCGTTCGACGAGACGCCCAATATGCCCGCCGGTGACGGAGAGCAGCGCAGCGCCGACCTCGGGCTCCGTCGCCGTGAAGAGCGTTCCGATGATGCCGCCGAGGGAGTGCCCGACGAAGGCAAGCTCCGAGTCCGCCAACGAGAGCCCCGACAAAGCCGGCTCAGCAGCGCTCAGCCCGCTCCAATCGCCGGCCTGAATTGCGTGCACGAGGGCGTGGAGGTCCGCGGCGCTCTGGCGAAGGGCGTCGCGAAAGTAGATGGGGTGGAAGGCGGGGTACTCGCCCTGCGTTTCCGTCGCGCCGACGAAGGTGAGGACCGTTCGAATACCGCCGATGTCCCCGAAGCCGTCCGGCGTCTCTTCCCCCGTCCACACGTTCCTCGTATCCGGCTCGGCGCTCACGGAGCGCAAGCCATGGAAAGGCGCGTCGATGGCGATAGTGGCGTACCCGGCGGACGCGAGGGCGTTCGCGATGCCCAGCGCTCCGCCTCGGTTGTCCGAGACGCCGTGCTGGAAGATGACCACCGGCAAGGACTCATCGAAGCTGGCTGGGACCGTCAGCGTAAAGGGCGCCCGGTCCATACGTTTGACAACGAGCGACCCGGACTCATCGCGTTCAAAGCGCCCGTGGACGTTCTCCAGCTCGCTCATATAGTTCGGCACGGCGATGCTCCCCTGGATCAGCCAACCGATGGCGTCGTGGGCGACGCCGCCTTCCACGTCTCGTCCGGGGAGATTGGATTCGGGCATGCCCAAGAGCCCGTCGAGGGCCGCGCCGGAATAGACCTCGCCGATCGCTACGTCGGCGGCGGCTGCGCGGACCTGCTCTCGCGCTTGCACGAGGTCGTCTGGCGCGCTTTGAACGCGGAACACGGACATCGTAACCACCGACGACGCGCTATCACCGGCGGCGCGCAGCACCGGCGCGTAACGCTCGTACACCTCCGCCAGGAGGGCGTCCGCCGGCGCTTCGTTCTCGTCGACGGCGGCGCGAATCTCCGCGAAGGACGTCGCCGCCTCGACGGCTCGGCCCAGCGGGTCACGCACCGCACGGGTCACACCGACGGCATAGTGGTGACCCGGACGAAGCGGCAACAGCGGGCGCACGGCGATCATTCTCTCCGTGGGAAGCCAGAACACGTCCGCTGCCAGACGCTCGTAGGCGTTGGGGGAGTCGCTCTCGGCGTCGAGGAGAAACACGCTGGCGTCCTCGGCGAGCGTTTCGCCGGGGGAGCTCGGAAGCGATGCAGCATCGAGCTCGCCGTCGAAGGGCAAGTAGATGGGGCTCACGACGCCGAACCCGTCGAGGGTGGCGAGGCCGTCACGGAGAGAAGCCATGAACGTGGATGGCTCTTCGCCGGAGTTCTCCTCGGGGTACTCGCTCAGCGCGATGTGCCCGCCCTCATCCAAGTAGAGGTCGTCCGGGAACGGCATCACGCCAAAAGGCATCGGGTCCGCCACCGGCGAAAAGACCGAACGGACCGGAGCCGGCGGACCTGCGTCCGGCGACGCGTCAACGGCAACGTCGATGGCTGCGTCGAGGGACACCATGTCGTCGTCCCCACAAGCAATGAGCTGGGCGAGCGTGATGAGCGCGACGCTTCGAGCGACGGACGAGAACTTCATGACCCCCAGTATCGACGGCGAAGCGCTGCGCGCCAAGTCTCCGCGCATGAACTGCGCCCTTATTGACACCAGCAGCCACTACCGCCACGGTCTTGAGATGAAGAGCTTCGTTTGGGTCCTCGGCTTCCTTGTGATGAGCGCGCTGGGCGCGTGTGGCGACGACACCTCGCCGGACTCCGGCAGCGATGACGCCGATACACGCCGCGACACGCGAGGCGGCGGCGATGACACAGGTCCTGGCGACGCGTGTGAAGGCCTCAACGACAACGAAGGTCGATGCGACGGAGGGGCCACCGAGGCATGCGTACGAGGCCGCTTGGTCCGTCGTGACTGCCGCGCGGGATTCATGTGTGTCGAAGAAGACGACGACGCGCAATGCCAGTGCGACAACATGATGGACGATGAGTGCCCACGCGGATGCTCCGATGACCCGGACTGCGCAGGTTGCACACCGATGTGCACAGGTCTCGAGTGCGGCGACAACGGTTGTGGCGGAACGTGCGGAACCTGCGGCGACGACGAGTTCTGCAACGACGACGGCATCTGCGAGGTTCCGACAGGGCTCTGCAGCAACGAGTGCGAGTACGCCGATGACGACGAATGCGACGACGGCGGGCCGGACTCGATTACCGAAATCTGTGACTACGGCACAGACTGCGGCGACTGCGGCGTCCGCGAAGATCTCCCCATCATCTGCACCATCAACTACAACGACGACTGCCCCGCGGACCAACGCTGCAACTGCGATGAGGCCACAGGCTCGTGCATCTGCGCTCCTGGTGCCCGCGGAGAAGGCGTCCTCGGCGACGCCTGCGACGAGCAAACGGACTGCGCCACGGGCCTCTGCCTCGATGCCCAGTGCAGCCGCCCCTGCGACAACGAAAACCCATGCGAGGCGCCCCTCGCCGAGTGCCAAGCGTTTTTGGGCCTCTGCGTACCCGGCTCCTGCGAAGCGAACTGCGGCGGTCGCACCTGCGGCGCCGACGGCTGTGGCGGAACATGCGGCACGTGCGAAGGCGGCAATGTCTGTGTTGCCGGTCAGTGCGAAGCGGAAGCCGGCGACGCGCTGGCGTGCCCAGGTTCCGCGGGCCAATGCGCGCGCGGCGAAGCCTGCTGCATCACCTCGCCGGATGGTTCACGTTCGCGCTGCTTCGAGCACGACACTTCGCGCGATGCCCTCTGTCGAACATCGGCTGAAGACGACGGAACCTACGGGTACCTCGGCTGCAACGGCGACGAAGACTGCGGCGGCTCCCGCGTGTGCTGTGGAAGCAACAGCACTACGTTCTGCGCGGACTCCTGCGACGCGCCGAGCGGTCCCGTATGCGACACCGAGACCAGCGACTGCGGCGGCGCCGCGGGCCTGCGATGCTGCCCCCTGAGCACGCCACTTTGGTTCGACGGAGAGTACGGCCTAGGCCGCTGCCTGCCTTCTAGCTGCTCGTAACAGGGGGCTGCGCACGAGCGTCCCGAGCTAGCCTACGAGGCCCCGAAGTCGGCAGAAAGCACACCCCGAACACCACGTTGGAGGTCACTTGTGGAAGTCTTCTTCGGTGATCTTATCGAGGATCTGGCGCGCCCCGAGGAGACCGATGATTCCGATCGGTACAAACAGTGCCGAGCCCGCCATGATCATGTAGGCCCCCGCTTTGCGTTGGCCGGCCAGCACCACCACCACCCCCGCCAAAGAGAGCAACCAGAAGAGAGCGAACGCCACCGTCAACGCAGGAAACTCGCCAATGTCGATGGCGGCTAGCAAGACAAGAGCATTCACGACGACGCCGATGGCTGCGAAAGCGTTCAAGACACTACACCGTGATGTGAGACTTCAGTTCAGCCACAAACTTCTCGGCATCCTCGGGTTCCAGCACCAACAGCGGAAGGGCCACAGCACCGTCTTTGGTGATGATCTTCGTCGCCTTTCCTTGGACTTCGAGGGCTGAGATATCCGTGTACCGAATCAGCTTGCGTCCCGCCAGCGGTGCGGCCTTCATGTCCAGGTGGTCGTCGTGGAGGGTGACCACAGCACGCCCTCTGTTCCACACGTGCATCACCAAGTGGAGGATGCCGACAGGGAGAGCCACGACTCCCGCGCCGCCGGTGGACAACGTAGCCACGCCGACCAAGATCAAGACGACGCCCATGCCCATGCCCACATTCGTCCCCGTGAACCCCGAACTACGGTACTTGAACTCGGTCATACGCATGCGCGTATCACTCAGCCGGTCCCCACGCCAGCGCGGGCAACTGATTCGCCTTCGACGAGGATCGTCGCGTCGGTGTGCCAAGGATTGCTCCGGTCGAGGCGAACGTCCTCAATCACGACGACCAAAAGCCGCTGCGTGGTCGAGCGTTGTGGGAGTGCGATTGTTCGGCTCATCTTGAGGGCCCGACCTTAAGTATCGTACGTGCCGTCCCAGGGCGGCAGCAAGCACATGTAGTCGCCGGGCATGGCGTTGACGGTCCAGCTGCCCCCTTCGTCTTCCGGCGCTTGCGGGATGAGGCCGAACTCGATGCCATCGTGAACATAGACGAAGGGTTCGACTTCGATATGGCGGCGGTGAAGCTCTGGGACCGTCGCCAGCGCGCGCTTGAGCATCTCGATAGTATTCTTCGGCGGCGTTGTTCCCCGGAAGCGCAGTGCCGGAGCGCGGCGGAAGCTCTTCGATGCTCGCGCTTTCAAACTCGCCCTTCCTGTTCCAATGGTAGATGGCAACGAAGTCTCGACCTGGTTTGTCGCCCCGGGCCCAGACAAAGGGCGTTGTGATCCAGCAGACGCCTCCAGAGACTCTCCCTACGTAGCGACCACGGCCCGGATTGTAGTCCGCGTTCTTGCTCTGGTAGCGGAGGCGTATTCGTTTCGGCTTGTCACTCATCAGAGCGAAATGTCCTTCAATCAGTCGCTCCGCGTCAACGTTCGGAACGCGGCGTGTTTGTAGTACTTCGGCCGCGGGTCCAGGCGAATGTGCACCCACGCAACGCCGCCGCCGGAGGTGCTCAGCCAGAGCGGCCCGGACGGCCAGTGGCCAATAGCTGCGCCAACGGCGCACCACACGGTGTCCGCCTGCAGGTCACTCGCAACACGCAACCATGAAGCCAAATGCCCAAAGCTCGCATCGGACTGCTCCGGCGCGGGCACAACGAGCGTCGAGTCTCCCCGAAGGTTTTTGAAGGTCCGGCTCAGACCGGACCCACTGGCGAAGTGCTTTGCGAAGGCCCGCGCGTCGACCCGTCGAGAGATCAGCGCAGGCGCCGGGACCAGAACGAAGCGGAAGATTGGGTCCGTTCCCGGAAAGCGCGGCGTGCACTCAAAGTAAAACGCCGGCTCCGGGTCGAGGCGCAAGCGACGCGTCAGTGCCGCGCGAAACGCAGCGCTCTGGATGAGAAGCGCATGAAACTGAGACCAGCGGATGGCCTCCTTCTCCACGTGGATCTCTTCGCCCTGCGGAGTTGTGACGAAGTGAAACTTGTCTGGCGGCGAACTCTTGGCGAATAAGCGGCCGAACCAGCTCATCGAGGAAGTGGCGGCTGCCCGGCATCACGCCGCGCGACCTCGTTGCACTGCGAAAGCATCGCGGGCTCGTTGGCGTAGCGGGTGAAGCACTCCAAGTGAGGCGCGCGCCAATGACCCGCGCAAAGCGCGACGTCCGCAGCGAGGGATGCATCCAAAGATTCCCGCATGTTGTCCGGAATCGTGTCGATGCCGACGCGAGCCAAGTTGATGGTGCGAGCCGCTGTCAGCGCTTGTCGGCAGGCGTCTTCCGTCGCCGTCTCGCCGCCGGCTTCGATGCTTGGCATGCGGGGCCCCTTGTAGGTGAGCTTGAGCGTGTCGTTTCCGCCGTTTGCCAGGGTCACCTCAATTCCAGTGGCTTCGCCTTCGTGACTTGCACCAAAGCGCGTCAGCTCCGGCGCCATGAAGTCGAGCTCGCTCAACGTGTAGCCTTGGGCTTCGAAAGCGGCCTGGTAGAAAGCGCGGACTTCCTCGACGTTCTGCGACGTGCTCATTTCAAGCGTGTGGCGCGTGGGTCGAACCACGGCGCGAAGCGGCACTGCTCCCTCCGGCGGGGCAACGGCGATATCCGTTGGAGGCCAGACCGAGTCGTCGGTGGCTGGCGGAAGCGTTTCGTCAGTGAACTCCCGCCGGGACTCCACTTCGAAGTTGAACTCCGCCACAGGTTCTGGCGTGGTCGCCTCAGTTTCAACGACGGGTTCGGCGGGCTCCGGCTCGGCGACGACGGGGGAAGGACTCTGGGAGCCACAGGCCATTCCGCCGAGGGCGAGGGTGCAACCAAGGAGCAGTCGTGAGGTGAGAGTGCGGCCAGCGCGGGAAACCAAAGTTGTGTGAATCATCGCGGGCACTCTCGGCTCCGCGTCCGGCTGTGTCAACGAAACGACGCTATCTCATTCGTCGAGTTGCTCTCGCAAGAAGGCCGGTAACACGGGCGTGTGAAAGAACGTCACGTGAATATCGACGCGCGAGAGCTCGGGCTTCATTGCCTGGGTGACCACGGAGGTGCTGTTCGTGCAGTACCCCGAGTAGTCGCCGGCCTTCGTATGTTTGAAACGAGTGCCGCCCGCATCGACCTGGATTTCGAGCGCGTACTTCAGCTCCTCGCCCCTTGATTGAAGACGAAACTCCGCGGTGGTTTTCATGCCCAGTCGCTCATCCACGATCTGCACTCGCTTCACGCGCTCAAAGCCGAGGAAGTCGCTCTTTTTCGAGACGTCGCGTCGCAGCGCTGCGTTGTCGCAGGACTCCTGACGCAAATGCTCTCCGTCTGCTCCGTAGTAGAGAAAACTGAGTTCAAGAAAGCCGTCAGGGAGTTTCATCAGAGGGTTAGACGCGACGGTCGCGCAGCTTTTTCTCGACGCGGAAGAAACGCGAGGCGATGAACTCATTCTCCGGCTCAGACTCATGCGCCTGTTTGAGGTAGCGCCACGCAGTCTGCCAATCGCCGCGATGAGCCGCCGCGATGCCTTCTTTGTATTGCGCCAGCGCCTGCGGCGTTCGAATCGGCACGTCGTTCTTCTTCTTCTTCTTCACCGGCGCAGGTGCTGGGGCCAAGGCACGGTCCATCGCTCGACCGCTCAGGCGAAGCCGTCCGTTTTCAAGGGCTTCGTCGTACGCGGCACGCAGCTTTGTATCCGTGAGTACCTGGTAGGCCTCGCTCCCACGTCGATAAATAACCGTCGCTTGTTCGATGCGCGCTGGGCTCTTTCCGGCGTAGATGTCTGGGTGATACTTCCGCGCGAACTCCCGAAATGCCTTCTTGATCGCAGGCAGCGGATCGTGGTCGTCGAGGCCGAGCAGGGTGTAGTAGTCGAGGTCTTCCAGCGACATGCCCGGGCATTCTAGCAGGTCGCGGGGCCGAGGGGACCAGGATCCACGAGGCCTAGGCGCTCAGCCCAGGAGCTTTTGCTGTCGCGCGCGCATCTGCTCGATATCTTCCTCGCTTGCGCCGCCCATTAGCTTGATGCGAATCGTCTGCTCTCGGCCGGTGTCGGAGTCGACGGCTCGAACATCGAGGGTCCCGTTGGCGTCGAGCTGGAACGCGACATCGATCTGAACTTTGCCGCGCAAAGCAGCGCGCAGGCCCGTCAGTTCAACCTGGCCCAAGAGCTGGTTGGCGCTGAAGACCTTGTCCTCACCCTGGCAGACGCGGATCACGACCATTTGCTGGTTGTCCGACGCCGTGGAGAAGACACGGGACTGCTCTGCCGGAATAGGCGCGTTTCGGCGCACCAAGTGTTGGCAGAAGCCACCCGCGGTTTCGATACCCAGACTGTGCGGGGTGACGTCCATCAACAGCGGCGGCGCGCGGTCCACAAGGGAGACCACAGGCTGCGGCGGAAGCTGCGAGACGCCGTCGAAGGGATCCAGCGGCGGCTCCGAGCGGAACCTAGCCTGCGTCGGCGCCTCTTCGAGGGGCGCAAAGTCCAGGTCCGTGGGGGACGGCGGCGGCGGTTCTGAGAACGGGCCTTCTTGCGTCGCAACGCGCGAAGGGAATGACGGAGGCGGCACGGGTGCTGCAGGCGGTGGCGGCGGCACCACGGAAGGCGGACGTGGCGCTGGGCCAGCCTGCGAGAGGAAGTCCGAAAGCTGAAGATCCACCTGGGAGTTGTCGGCCCTCTGCTCGCCCACGCTCACCACTGGCGAAGCGATGACACCCGGCATCGCGCTCGCAGCTTCAAAGTCGAGGGAGTGCTCCGATGCAGGAGGTGCAGGCGCGGGCTGAGGCGCGCGCTTCGGCTTCGGCTCTAGTGCCGTCGCCGTCGGCGCAGACTGCTCATCCGCAAACGCACCCATGTCGAGTCCGTGAGAGGCCGGAGCATTCGGCGGGCTGTCGGCGGGAGCGTCGAGGTCGAGGCCGAGCTCCGATACGGAGACCGCTCGCGTCACCTCCTCGAAGGCCCCCGGCGGTGGCGGCTCCGAATGAACCCGCGTCACCGTCTCGTCGTCGAAGGCGTGCGGGTCCGCTCCCACCCCGAAGAGCGTGGGGGGCGACTTCTTGGGCTTCGGTGGCGTCGCAGGTGGTGGCGGCGGCACCATAGGCATGCCCAACTGTGTACGGCTCTTCGCGCGGCGTGGCGGCGGAGGAACCGGCTTCTTGGCCACCGGCGGTGGAGCGGGCACCTTCGCTTTCGCCTTCGGGCGGAGGTCGTCTACCTGGGCGGTGGGGGCAAACGCCGGCTGACGTGGCAGCGCATCCTGACGCGCCTTTCGCTCTTTCTGGAGCGCCGCCAGGTCCTTGGACGACACCTTTTTCAGTGCGACACGTCCAAGCGAACGTCGACGCTTTTGAACACGACCGCCAACGGCGAATCCATGAATCGCGGCACCCTGGGCGACGACGAGATCCGGGTCGATCTCGTAGCGCGGCTCCTTCTTGAAGTACTCCACGACCATCTTGCGCACCAAGGGCATGCGCGTCGAGCCGCCGACGAGAACCACGCTGTCGACGTCTGTGGGCTTCATGCCCGCTTCGCGGAAGGCGTCGTTGCAGACGTCAAAACTGCGAGCCAAGAGCGGCATCACGGCCTTCTCAAGGGCAGTGCGCTCAAGCTCGAACTCGAGGTCGAGTCGCCTGCCTCCCGCGCCGTAGTGAAGCTCCTCGATGGTCAGCTCCACCACCTCGTCGCCGGTGAGCTGACACTTCGCCCACTCCGCGGCGGCTCTGAGGCGCTCATACGACTGGCGGTCCGATCGCGGGTCCCAGCGATGCGCTCGGAGGAAGGTGTCGCACATCATCTCTGCGATGATCAGGTCGACATCGTCGCCGCCCAAGAAGGAATCGCCGGCGGTGGCGATGACCTCGAAAACGTCGTCCTCAAGGTCCAAGATGGTCAGGTCGAAAGTGCCGCCGCCCAAGTCGAAGACCGCCACCCGCTCGGGGCGCTCCTTTCCGTACCCGTAGGCGAGGGCAGCTGCCGTCGGCTCGTTGATGATTCGAAGCACATCGAGGCCAGCCACGCGACCCGCAGCTTTGGTGGCGCTCCGCTGGAGCTCGTTGAAGCTGGCGGGAACCGTAATGACAGCTCGCGAAGAAGGCCCGAGGCTCAGCTCGGCGATGCGTGCGACTTCGCGCAGAACGAAAGCGCTGATTTCCGTCAGGGTGTAGGTGTCGTTTCGAATTCCGACGACCACGCCGCCGGTGGGGCTTTCGCGGATATCAAAGGCGAAGCGCTCCTGGGCCGTACGCACTTCCGGCGAGCGGTAAGGGCGGCCGATGAGGCGCTTGACGGAGTAAACGGTGTTGCTGGCGTCGAGAAGACGACGCTCCCGGGCTTCTTCGCCGACAAGGACGCCGCCGCCCGGCTTAAACGACACGACGGAAGGAACTAAACGCTGCCCCAGCTCATTGGAGAGGACCCTGGCCTCACCTCCATCGGCGACAGCTACGACCGAATTGGTCGTTCCTAGGTCAATGCCTAG
Source organism: Polyangiales bacterium (assembly GCA_045106895.1). GTDB lineage: Bacteria > Myxococcota_A > Polyangia > Polyangiales > Houyiibacteriaceae > JBCCRV01. The sequence goes on from JBGCFM010000162.1 coordinate 51,924, forward strand.
AACTACATCGTTGCTCATGGCTCAACCTGCATGGGGGACGGCGCCATGGTAGTTTGATCCCGTCGTGCGAATCAAACTATTGGCTTTCATATCGTTGCTCATGTTGCTCGTTGGCGCACCCGCCGTCTTGCCTCAGGTAGCGGTGGCGAATGAGTCAGCCGTGGAGTTTTCGCTTCACGTGGAGATCGCAACGGTAGATGGAGAGCCCGTCGTCTCCGAAGAGTGGATCGAAGCACATCGCCAAGCCGCGAACTCCATCTTCGGACCTGCCCACGTCCAGTTCACGAGCATGGACGTGAACACAAACGGCGAGATGGCGCCGGACTTGATCACCCGCGCCGACCGCCACCGCCTTGGACCACTCGTGGACTCCGGCCGAGGAGACATTCACGTATTCGTCGTACGCTCCATGGCGGATGTTGATGTCGAAGACCGATTGCTTCGAGGCGTTCATTGGCGCTCCAACCGAGGCGGCGGTTTCCGGCACTTCGTCGTGCTCACGACCTTGGCGAGACCCAACGTCCTGGCCCATGAGCTCGGCCACTTCTTCGGCAACCCGCACAGCGACACGCCGGGCAACATCATGAGCTACCAGCGCGGCGAGGGTCCTCCTTTCTTCGATGCGGCACAGCTGCGGCGCATCCGCCGTTTTCGTGAGCGCTTCCTTCGCTCCGGCGAGCTTGTTCCACGCTGAGGCCCATGCGCACTCTCCTCTACACACGCGGCCCTCAAGGCGCCGGGAAGAGCACATTCCTGCGCCAGGCGGGGCTGATCGACTACACGATCTCCGCCGACAACATCCGTGTGTTGGTGGGCTCGCCGGTCCTCGGGATGCAGGGTCAACGCACGCTTCCGCAGATGTACGACGCGCGCGTCTGGGGGATGCTCTTCGACCTCCTCGAGGAGCGCATGGCCCGCGGCGAGCTCATCTGCGTAGACGGTACACACCGCTCGAAGAGCGACACGACTCGCTACTTGGAGCTCGCCTCGAAGTATCGCTACCGCGTGCTCTGCGCGGACTTCTCCGAGACGCCGCTGGAGACTTGCCTGGAGCGAAACCTTCGGCGCGACGAGACGCGAGTCGTGCCCGAGGCGACGGTGCGAGACACCCACGCTGCCTGCCTTCGAGGCGAGCACCCGGCAGGCGTCACACGAATCGGCGCCGCCGATGACGCCGCTCTGGGCGAGCTCGCGGCGCTCCTCCGCGTTCCGACAAGCGACCTCTCGCGCTACGCGCAGGTGCTCCACATCGGAGACCTGCAAGGCTGCCATGCGCCTCTCAAAGCCCTCATCCCGGAGTGGCGAGACGACACCTTCTACGTCTTCGTCGGCGACTATTGCGACCGCGGACCGGAGAATGCCGAAGTCCTCCGAGAGCTCATGCCGCTCACTGCGCGGGAGAACTTCGCGTTCATGTGGGGCAACCACGAAGACGCCCTCCATCGCTTTGCTCGAGGTCTGCCGCCGATAGACGACGAGTTCGCAGAACGTACGGGCCCGCAGCTCACCGCCGCCGGCATCACGCCAAAAGAGGTCGACGCGTTCTGCGATTCTCTCGTCGATGTCTTTCAGTACACCTGGCACCAAACCAAGGTCCTCGTCTCCCACGCGGGCATGTCGACGGTCCCCGAGCGACCCGAGCTGATCTCTTCATCGCAGTGGTCAAGGGGCACCGGCGGCTACTCCGAGGATATTGGCGCGGCCTTTGATGAACACGCCCCGGAGGGCTGGTTTCAGGTTCACGGACATCGAAACTTCCACGAGCGCCCCGTCGCCGAGTCCGCGCGCTCGTTCAACCTCGAGGAGCACGTGGAGAACGGCGGCCACCTTCGGGCGCTGCGCCTCGACGACGCCGGCTTTCATCCCCTTCGCGTACGGAACGACAAGATCTGGCCTGCGAAAGAACGACTCGCTTTCGGCATCCTCCGCGACACTCACCGAATCTACCCGGCGTGGACCGGCGAGACCGACGCCATCGACGCCGAGCTTTTGGCGTCGCTGAAAGCCCATGACCTCGTTCACGAGCGAGAGTCCCAAAGTCAGCCGCACATCAGCGCCTTCAACTTTTCCCGGGATGCGTTCTTCGACAAGAAGTGGGACGACATGACCGTCCGCGCCCGCGGCCTCTTCGTCGACACGGAGCACGAGAGGATTGTCGCTCGCTCCTACGAGAAGTTCTTCAACTTGGGCGAACGCCCCGAAACCCAAGACGGCGCCCTCCGTGCGAACTTTCAATACCCCATCGATGTCTGGCTCAAAGAGAATGGCTACCTCGGCATCATCGGGTATGACGCGCACACGAAGCAGCTGGTCTTCGCGAGCAAGTCGAGCCTGGAGAGCGACTTCGCCGGTTGGCTTCGGGAGCTTGCGAAAGCGACTTTCGGCGAAGCCGGCCTTGAGAGACTGCGTCGCTACCTCCGGGACTCCTGCACCACGGCCATCTTTGAGGTCATCGACCCCGTTCGCGACCCCCACATCATCGAATACGACGCGCCACGCCTCGTTCTTTTGGACCTCATCCGGCGGCACGAGGACTTTCAGTGCGTGGACTACGATCAGCTCGTCCGCGCCGCTCGCTACCTGAGCCTCGGCGACAAGCCGGTTCCGGTGAAAGAACGCATCGCACAGATCAAAGACTGGGACGCCTTCCAAGGGTTTCGCCGCGCCGCCGACGCCCCGGAATGGCGCTATCGAGGACAGCCCCTCGAGGGCTTCGTCTACGAGGATGCGGCGGGCTTCTTCGTCAAACAGAAGCTCGACTACTACGCCTTCTGGAAATATATGCGCGGCCTCGCACTCCGGGTCCGAAAGACACGTGGCACGACGAAGGCCCTTGGGCGCGACATCAGCGAGCCACGGGTGGCTGCCTTTCATGCGTGGCTCGTTCGACAGGCCGATGCGGTGCTCTCCGAAGACATCATCTCACTCCGCCGTCGTTATCTCGCGGGTCACGAAGAGCCATCGACGAAGCCCATCACCAGCAAACGAGACGAAGCTGAGCTACGTGGCTACTGCGCTGCGCTGGAGAACCTGGCGAGTCGCGGCGGCGAGATTCAAAGCGCCACGGCGGGCGCGTTGCTCGAACGAGCCCTCGCCGACGACCGTATGATGGACGCGCTCCGGACATCGCCGCTGCGAATCCCCCTCGTGCTAGCCGCGGACGTCGGCGACACACGTCGTGATGCCGCCGACCGCCTGAACGTGGACGTGGACTGACCCCACGACTAGGGACGCGCTGGCCAAGTGCTTCCTGATACGCTGCGACGGTGCGTAGCCTCTTTGCCTTCGTCCTGATCTTTGCCGGCTCCACCGTCGCACACGCTCAGCTTCGCCCCACCGGCGACGAGCTCTCCGTTCACGGCGGCCGAACGCAAGGCAACGGCGAAGTCGTCGTGAGCGGCGGCGTGGGTTGGCCCGGGTTCTGGGTTGACGTAACCCTCGCGCCTAGCTCGCGCTTCAACGTGGGCTTCCGCGCCCACGTGGACTACGGCGCCCTCGTCGGCACGAGCACAGGGTTCGGCGGAGGCCTGTCGATTCCGATGCGCTTCCTCGTGTACGCCGACGGCAAGGTTGACGTATCCCTAGCGCTCACCCCGTTTATCGGTCTCGGCGAAGGTGCGTACGTGGGCCAGGCCGGGGTCTTCAGCGACGATCTCGGCATCGCCGCCAGCCTCGATTTTGGCCCACGCCTCTCGTCCCGCGTTTCATCGATGACAACGCTCAACGCCGGCGCCTTCGGTACCTTTGGCGTGCTTTCTGCGCCGAGCGCGGATGACATACGTGTATTCGGCGCGGCGGTCGCGATGGGCGCCGTCGAGCTCGCCGTGAGCCGCTCCACCATGCTCTTCGCCGAGGTTCGCGTCGGCTACGCCTTCGTGCCCAGTGAGCTCTTCGGCAGCCCGCTCTATCTTCGCGGATCCGTCGGCATGGCCTACCGGCTCTAGCGATTTCGCGGCGCGAGGAACCTTTTCTCCGCCGCGCTGTCGGTGGGGCATGGGTCAAAAGCCAATAGAGTCGCTCCTCGAAGCAAGCGTTGAGTGGGACGGGACGCTCTTAGCCGTGGGCCACTTCTCCGCAGACGCGACGCAAGGCGAGCTCGCCGAGCTTCAAGAGATGGCCTTGGAAGGAATGGCCCTGGAGGGAATAGCCCTCGCCGATGTCGAAGGAATGCAGGAGGCCCTCGGGCGCCTCGCACCCGGCGACGCACAGCGGGTCGGCCCGCTCTCCCTAAGCCTGCGATACGTGACCTGCGAAGAGCCGGCGCCGCGCAAAGCCCTCGCGTGGGCTCCCCTCGCTTACGTCAGTGGCGTGATGGTACTGGCTGGGATCTTTCTCGCCCTGATGGCTCTTGTTCCTCCCCAAGGGCAGGCTTTTGCGATTCCGGCCGAATCACACAGCAGCCGGAGCGTTCCCTTCACAACGCTCGCCCCAGCGGCCTTGTTTGAAGAAACCAGCGGCGATGCACGCGAGGACGAAGTGGGCGCGGAGTGGGGCGAGCAAGGGCTCGCTGGAGCGGCCAGCACAGCCAACACCCCTAGACGGAGAAACGTTCAAGACAGTGAATCGCGAGCGCCACGCGCCGCCGCAGAGCGCGCGGGGGTGCTGAGCCTCGGTGCGATGTTCGAAGGAATCGGCGCGAGCGACTCCCCTTTTGAACGAGCCCTCGGAACGGACACGGACGCGCTCCTTGGCTCCCTCACGGCATCCATCAGTGGCGAGAGGTTTGGGTTTGGCGGCCTTGGAATGACAGGCACGGGTCGCCATAGCGGCGGCCATGGGCTGGGGACCGTCCCACTTCCAGAAGCGGGAGGCTATGGGCTCTCGTCGGGAGGCGTGTGCGGGTGCGGACCCGGGGCTAGATACGGAGGAGGTTTCGGCAGACACGCTCGCAGCCCACGTGTACGAGTTCGAGGCGTTGAGTCCGAGCCCGCCCGACAGGCCCGGGTTCCGCGCCTTCGCTCCTCCGGCCCAGAAGTCCGCGGCTCCCTCGACCCGGCGCTCATCCGTCGTGTCGT
>JBGCFM010000163.1:0-23426 GCA_045106895.1 Polyangiales bacterium
TGCCAGCGGACTTGATCCAGTCCGTCACAGGTCTCTTTCGCACGCTCGAATACCTCGACGCGATGCGAGCGAAGGTATAGCTGAACGTGCAGACACTCTCGCTCGAAGGACGGGGCGTTCGCTCCGTCGAGTCCCAGTCCAAAGTCGCCACCCTCGACCTCGTCGACACCCTCGAAGAGCAAAGGATCCTCGAAGAGATGATCGAGGAGACGAAAGGCCCCGCGCTTCCGCAGGGCATTCACTACCTCATCTCGACGCCACTCTGCCGCTACCCGCCACTGCTCTACGGGTCGCGCTACGGAGCGCGGACTGAGCCCGGGATCTTCTACGGCTCCGAGCGCGTCGAGACCGCCATGGCGGAGACGGCCTTTTACAAGCTTCGATTCGTCGCCGACTCCGATGGCCTGTCGGAGCTTCCGCCAATGACGATGATGACGTTCACCTTTGAGTACCGAACTCGTCATGCACATGACACGACGAGCGCAGAGTACGACGGGCAGCGCGCAAAGATCGACGCTCCTTCGGACTACGCGCACACCCAGGGTATCGGCAGCAAGGCGCGCGCTGCGGCCGTGGAGCTCATTCGTTTTCGCTCCGTGCGGGACCCGAAGGGCGGCGCCAACCTGGCTATCTTCTCCCTCGACGCGCTAGGCCCTCAGCCTCTCGACATGACTTATTGGCAGCTCAAGATTCGGCAGGACCGGGTCGATATTCTCGAGCGCGACCGCTCCATCGACCCCGGGCGTTACACCTTCAGCGTCGACGAGTTCAAGGCGCGCGGAGCGTGGGCGCACCCCAGCGTCACCTCGCCAGAGTAGACCTCCGCTAGTGCGCGTTGAACTGCGCGTACCACTTGCGCAGCGCGTGCACAGGACCGTCGTCTCGGACCAGCTGTGGCCGCGGGCGGAAGATCTTGTTCTCCCAAATATCGATGTCCTCGCGCCACTGGCTGACCCAGTTGCCGACGACGTACGACACGAGCGCCCGCGGGATCTTCTTCTCGGCGAACCAACGAAAGCGAACCCGCAACGCCATAGGCGTCAAAGGCGTGTGCGTCTGCATCATCAGGATGTCACCGACCTTCGGAATCATGAAGCGAAAGTGCACCACGCTCCCGGCGCCGTGAAAGCTGATCTTCGCTCGCGCGGCGGTCCATGGCAGCTCTCGGCCAAAGAACTTCAAGACAGCGTGGTCATGAAAGTACGCCATCCACGGTTTGTCTGGATCGCTCTCCCAGTCCGCGCTGTGCTCGATCATCAACCCAGGGATTGGAATGCTCGTCCAAGGCAGACGCATCTGGCCGTGAAGCGGGGCGAAATGCTGAAAGTCCACGCTGTTTTCGGCGAACTCCTGCAAGTGCATCTTCACCATGCCCGCGTCGTGATCACCGCGGTGGACCATCCGCGCCGAAGCCTTTGGCATGTCGAAGCGTGGCGTGTCGTCTCCGTGCCAGAGGAACACGTAACCGTCTTGCTCGGCGATGTGTTTCGCGCCGGCGCGGATCTGAGGAAGCTTGCGGCCTTCTGCGAGATACGGAATCGATGACACATCGCCGCTGCCTTCGAAGCGCCAGCGGTGAAACGGACACTCGAGCTGGCCGTTGCAGACGCGACCTCCGCTCATGTCTGCGCCCATATGAGGACAGTAGGCATCCAGCGCGCGAGCGCGCCCCTGCTCGTCGCGGAAGAGCACGATGCGCTGGCCGATGGACTCAACGCTAAGAGGCTTTTTCTGCCGTGCTGCCGCGTCGAGGGCGCTGGAGAGCGCGACGACATACCAGCTCTCGGGGTATGCGGCCGGATAGGTGGCGGCGCGGCGAGCATCGCGCACGTCATCTTCCATTTGTTCGGCAACGCGGACAGATTTTGATTTGAAGAAACGCATAGGTTGTTTCCGTGAGCCTTGGGCCGGAGCTTATCCTAGTTTGGCGGTCTCGGCCTCAGACTTCGCCGCGCAAACGCGGACCGAGATCGGCGAGATGCTTTGCCAGCGCGTCTCGAAACACCCGAAGACGTGGCGCGCCTTTGAGGGTGCGTGGGTAGAGTGACCAAAGCTCAAGCTCGAGCTCTGGGATCGGCTCGCCCATGCGAACAAGCTGGGGGTCAGCGTCGCCCTCCACGCAGGCAAGGACCCCGCGCCCCGCGCCCCGTGTCACGGCCTCATGGACGAGTGCGCCGGAGTTCACGCGTAGCCAGCGACGCTCACCAACATGGGCGCGTTCGAACATGGCCTGGGGGACCGCGCTCAGCCCTTCGTTCAACACGATCCACCGCCCTGAATTTGTTCCACGGGGCTCGCGGAGTGGCTCGGTGTCATCACGGTGCCGATACGCCGCGAAGGCCACGCTGCCATGACGAACGCCGATGAGGTCTTCCGGCGGCTGGCTCACCGTTAGCCGCAGCGCGAGGTCAGCTTCGCCGCGTTTCAGGTCGACGAGTCCGTCGCCGGCGATGAGCTCAAAACGAAGCCGTGGGTGCTCCTTATGAAGCGTGCGAAGAATCGGAAGGAGGATCGTCGCCCCGCCGCCGACGGTTGCGATGCACAGCGAGCCCGAAGCCTCCTCCGACGCTGCGCCGACTCGGTGTGAGAGCGAGTGTGCCGCCGCCTGCATCTTCGCCGCCACGCCGGCGACCTCATGACCGTCGGGTGTCAGCGTGCAGCCGCCGCGATGACGGTGAACAAGCACGGCGCCGAGTACATCTTCCAGTTGATTGAGCCGCCGCAGCAAACTCGAGTGGGAGCAGCGCAACTTTCGAGCCGCAGCGGCCACGGATCCTTCGCAAGCGATGGCATCGAAAGCGCGCAGGTCGACCCAGTCGAGGGAAGCGGCGTCGAGACTCGAAGCGCGAATGGCCATATGTCTGTTATACGACATGAAGTGCCGACTTTCGACCATAGATGACGATGAGAAGACATCTCATGTTGGAGCAAAGAAACAAGGAGGTCGCCATGCTCATCTTCGTCACCGGCGCGACAGGACTACTCGGAAACAACGTAATTCGAACTCTTCTCTCTCAAGGTCACGAGGTGCGTGGTCTCGTACGGGATGGGGAGAAAGGCGTCACGATGTTCGCACCTCGGCCGCCAAGGCTCACCCTCATCGAGGGTGATATGGAACACATCGACTCGCTGCATGACGCCCTGGATGGCGTTGAGTGCGTTGTGCACACCGCCGCGTACTTCCGCGATTCGTACAAAGGCGGCGAGCACTACCAGCGCATGCTCGACGTGAACGTGAGAGGAACAAAAGCACTCCTCGAAGCAGCGTACCTTCGCGGCGTTCGGCGTTTCGTGCACGTGTCGTCCACGGCGACGGTCAAGGGTCCTCCGGGAGGCATCACGCGTGAAGACATGCGGCGCTCCTTCGATGGAGAACCCGACGACTACTATCGCTCGAAGATCCTCTCGGACAAAGTTGTCGAGTCCTTCGCCGAGGAACACGCGGCCTTTCACGTATCGTACGTTCTTCCGGGGTTCATGGTCGGACCGGGAGACCTCGGTCCCACGTCGTCGGGCAGACTCGTCCTCGACTTCGCCCAGGGGAAGCTCCCCGGCATCATGAACGCCGGATTTTCCTTCGTCGATGCGCGCGATGTGGCAGGGGCATGCGCCAAGCTGTGCACGGAGAAGAAGCCCAACGAACGCTATTTGGTCGCCGGTCGCTACCATTCGCTCCGAGACACCTACGCCTCCCTCGCACCTATTACCAAGGCGCCACTACCCACACGGTCGATTCCGGACTTCGCGCTCCTCGTCTACGCATTCGTTTGCGAGATCTACGCACGAGTTAGCGGAAAGCCGGTGCTGGTCAGCTGGGCCGGGGCGCGAAGTATGATCCGTGAACGCGGCCACAGCGAATTCGACTCCTCCAAAGCGGAGCGCGAGCTAGGCGTCGTGTTTCGACCCTTCGAGGAAACTCTGCGAGACACCTTCGACGACTACGTGAGGCGCGGCTGGCTCCCCAGCGCCAATGCTGGCAAGTAACAGCTCGCCGCGTGCTATCTTCGAACGGTGCGGCGGACAACAACGGCCAGGAAAACAGGAACAACACCTTTGTTCCTCGCCCTCGTCGCCTGCACCCTGGTCGCCTGCGGAGCCGACGACGACGCGCAGAGCGTGCGCGTCGATCTCAAAACGGACTTTGTGTCCGGCGTCGAGTTCGACAGCATCCGCGTTCAGTTCGGGGACGGCGACCTGGCTGAGTCTCAAGATCGAATCAACCGCGAGGCGGATGACTTTCTCCGCGGACAACGGGTGGCGAGTGCTCAAGTCCCTGAAGGCCAGCTTCCCATCACCATCACGCTTTATCGCTCTCTGCGCCCCGTGATCGCGCGTCGCGTCAGCGCTCAGATCAACCCAGGCGTCAACGCCGCCGCCGTCGTGATCTCGAGGTCCTGCGAAGGTGTCGCGTGTCCCAATGCAGATCCGGCGCTGGAGAGTTGCCTCGGCGGCCGATGCGTCGACCCACGCTGCACAACGACGACGCCGGAGTTCTGTCCGCCGGCACAGTGCACCGACGACGTCGAGTGTGAGTCCGTTGCATGCGCGACCCCACGCTGTACGGATGGAGTGTGTTTTTCGATTCCAGACGACCAACGCTGCGCTGCGGGAGAGCGATGCGATGGGCTTCTTGGATGCGTGACGGAGGGTGTTTTGCGAGACGCGGGCTTCGACGCGCCGGCCCTCGATGCGGGACGGGACGGCAGCATCGACGCCCTCACGGACGCCGGAACCGTCGACGTTCCACTCTTGGACGCAGAGGAGACCGATGTCTTCGACGCCGGTCGCGGCATGGGTGACTTCGGCCCGCCGCGTATTCTCGCGGAGCTTACGATGGGGTCGACGGACGCCGACGATCCGACGCTCACGCCGGATCTTCTCCAGATCTTTTTCAAGAGCGCCCGGCCTTTTGCGCGGGCGTGGACGGCGCGACGAAGCGGGTTGGGTGAACCCTTCGGCGACTTGACGGAGCTCGACGTGCTCCCGGGCGAGACCGTCACCTCCCCGGAGCTTCGCGAAGATGGCCTCGTGCTCTTCTTTGCGGGTCGCATCGACGGCGATTTCAACCTGTACCGGTCGACGCGAGCGAACCTCGACGACGTCTTTTCTGTCGGTATCCCAATCTCGGAAGTGAACACCGCGGGCGACGAGTTTGCCTTCGGAAGCAACGCGGGTGAGACCATCGCTGTTTTCAGTCGCAGTGGACTTCGGGAAACGCGCAGAGCCTCGCCGGACCTGCCTTGGGGAAGCGTTTCGCCGATCTCTGAACTGAACCGCACGGGCACTGAGTTCGACTCTCACCTCGTTGGGGATGGCCGCGTCATCTACTTCGCGGGAGTCGAGCCAGCCGGAACTCGGTCCATGGAGATCTGGCGCGCGGAACGAGCGAACGTCGACGCTCCGTTCGGCCCAGCGGTGCGCATTGAATCGGTCTCCTCGTCCGCGGTGGACACCGATCCGTGGGTGTCCGCGGATGAACGGGTGATGCTCTTCACGAGCGACCGAGACGGCCGAGACCGAATCTACGTCGCCACCCGCGACGGCGGCGCCTTCTAAGGAACTGCTCGGCACAATCCGCCCTGTGGGCCCACTTCTCACCGAAGCGAGGTCTTCAGATGCCCCAATTGGTCGGTTTTTACGGCATTTCCCCCTCTTCCGCTTGCCGTGAGGCCGTGTGGTGGCTAGGTACGCGCGCAATAGAAGTCGGCGAGAGAGCCGGAGGAAATAGAGTCGTCATGGAACTGAGTAAATACCGCAACATCGGCATCTTCGCGCACGTGGACGCCGGCAAGACCACCACCACCGAGCGCATTCTCAAACTCACCGGTAAGATCCACAAGATCGGTGAGGTTCATGACGGCGCCGCCACGACGGACTTCATGGACCAGGAGCAGGAGCGCGGAATCACGATTCAGTCCGCTGCGACGACGTGTTTCTGGGACGACCATCGCCTCAACATCATCGACACCCCCGGCCACGTTGACTTCACCATCGAGGTGTACCGTTCCTTGAAGGTTCTCGACGGCGGCGTCGGCGTCTTCTGCGGCAGCGGCGGCGTTGAGCCCCAGTCCGAGACGAACTGGCGCTACGCCAATGACTCCAAGGTCGCTCGAATCATCTACGTCAACAAGCTCGACCGAGCCGGTGCTGACTTCTACCGCGTCGTTGGCCAGATCAAAGACGTCCTCGGCGCCAAGCCCCTCGTCATGGTTCTGCCCATCGGCACCGAGTCCGACTTCGTCGGCGTCGTCGACCTTCTCGAAGAGAAGGCATACGTCTGGGATGACACCGGTCTTCCGGAGAACTTCGAGGTCAAGGATGTCCCTGAGGACATGAAGGCCGACGTCGCGAAGTACCGCGAGCAGCTCATCGAGACCGCCGTCGAGCAGGACGACGACGTCATGGAAGCTTACCTCGAGGGCAACATGCCCGACATGGACACCATCAAGGCGTGCATTCGTAAGGGCACGCGCGAGCTCGCGTTCTTCCCGACCTACTGCGGCTCCGCCTTCAAGAACAAGGGCGTCCAGCAGATCCTCAACGCCGTTGTCTCCTACCTTCCTTCGCCCACCGAGGTGAACCCTCAGCCCGAGGTCGACCTCGACGGCAACGAGACCGGCGAGTTCGCCATCGTCGACGCCGAAGGCCCGGTCCGCGCACTCGCATTCAAGATCATGGACGACCGTTTCGGCGCCCTGACCTTCATTCGCGTTTACTCGGGCACCATCAACAAGGGCGACTCGCTCCTGAACACCTTCACGGGCAAGACCGAGCGAATCGGCCGAATGGTCGAGATGCACGCGGATGACCGCAACATCATCGAGACCGCACGAGCGGGTGACATCATCGCCGTCGTCGGCATGAAGAACACGCGAACGGGTCACACCCTCGCGGACCCGAAGAACCCAGCCACGCTTGAGCCGATGGTCTTCCCTGCGCCCGTCATTTCGATGGCGATCATTCCGCGCGACAAGGCCAACAGCGAGAAGCTTGGCAACGCCCTCGGCAAGATGGTCGCAGAAGACCCATCGTTCCACGCCGAGGTCGACCAGGAGTCCGGCGAGACCATCCTCAAGGGAATGGGCGAGCTTCACCTCGACATCAAGGTGGACATCCTCAAGCGAACTCACGGCGTCGAAGCCGACGTGGGCGCGCCTCAGGTCGCCTACCGAGAGACGATCCTCAAGACCGTCGAAGACAGCTACACGCACAAGAAGCAGACCGGTGGTTCCGGTCAGTACGCGAAGATCGACTACATCGTTGAACCCGGTGAGCCTGGTGAGGGCTTCTCCTTCGAGACGAAGGTTGTCGGTGGTCGCGTTCCGAAGGAGTTCATCGGCTCCGTCGAAAAGGGCTTCAAGATGCTCATGCACAAGGGTCCCCTTCTCGGGTTCCCGCTTCTCGACTTCAAGGTCACGCTCACGGACGGTGGCTTTCACGCCGTCGACTCCTCGCAGATGGCCTTCGAAGCTGCCGCTAAGGCCGCTTACCGCCAGACGCTTCCAAAGTGTGGACCTCAGCTTCTTGAGCCCGTCATGAAGGTCGACGTCTTCGTTCCCGACGCGAACGTCGGTGACGTCATCGGTGACCTCAACCGTCGTCGCGGCATGATCAAGTCCCAGGAGCCAGGCCACGCCAGCGTCCGCATCAAGGCTGACGTTCCGCTTTCGAGCATGTTCGGTTACATCGGTGACCTTCGCTCCACGACCTCGGGTCGCGGCCAGTTCTCCATGGAGTTCAGCCACTACGCGCCGGTTCCTGCCAACGTCGTCGAGGTGGTCCGCAAGGAAGTCGCCGAGCGCGAAGAGAAGAACAAGAAGTAACTTCTCGCGCTTGCCTCTTGGGCAAAGAGAAAAGGGATGTCCTTCGGGGCGTCCCTTTTTTCGTTAAGGCGAGGTGAGTTCGCGCAGCGAACGAACGTCCTCCAAATCTTGCGGTCGCCCCGAAGCAAGCTTGTTCGTGATCAGATCCTCCAGGGCGATCACACGAACGTTCACGCCATCGATCACAGTTTGAACCGCGCGCTCGTACACAGGAGCGAATTCGATGCCGCTCGCCGAGCCAAGGATGTCGACGCGAAGCGGGCTCACTCCAAAATACAGGACCTGATCCTCACGGAGTCGACGCGCCCCATTCACGACAACGGCCGGTGCACCAAAGTGCTCCAGCGCATCCGCAACGCGAGTGCGATTCTCGGAGCTGACCTCAACAAGCAAGTCGATGTCCTTGGTGCTGCGAGGTCGACCGTGAAATGAAACCGCATAGCCTCCAAGGAGGACGAACTTAACTTGTGAGGCTTCGAATACCGCCAGGAGATCCTTGAAGTCGTCGAAAAGGTTCATCGTTTCTCAGAATCCTTATTTCTTCGAGGAGAACACGAACAGCGCCGATGCGTTCAACGGGATCAACCGCGCGCCAGAACTCAGCATCGCGTTTGCTAAGCTCGTCGTGACAGCTCGCGACGCCTCCCCAAACTCCTCGACGACGCCGTGCTTCTGCCCGCGCTTTGAAGTCGTCATCCACGGGAAAAGTTTAGCACACCGGCGGTAGGCCTAGGAGAGCGCGCTTCGCCAAACGCACTCAGTAGCGGGCGGGCGGACTCCCGCATCGATGGTAGAGTCCATATCTATGAACCGAGCGTCCCTCGTCTTTGCGTTTTCGATCCTTGGCGGCTGCTACCAGAGCGTCACCGTCGATGCGCCTCCGGACGCGGCACGACGCGACGCGGGGCTCGATGCCATTCGCTTCGATGTGGCCTTTCCGGACGTTCCGCCTGTGGATGCGGGGCCACTTCCGACCAACCAGGTCGACCTGGTTTTCGTCATCGATGACTCTGGAGGCATGGGGGAGGAACAGGCCTTCTTGGCGGCGGAGCTCCCGTCGCTTCTCACGGAGCTCCTCTCCGGGTCCGGGGATGTGCCTCCCGTGCCCAGCCTCCACGTGGGATTCGTGAGCACGAACATGGGCTCCCACGAGTACAGCGTTCCCACATGCAACGATAGTAGGGATGGGCTGCTCACGAACAGCGACTGCATGTGGTCCGATTCGGGCCTCTTCATGGACATCGACGGCGTTGGCGAGCTTGAGGAAGCCGCCTGCACCGCCGGTAACTTCGGTGACTCAGGATGTGGCTACGAGCAGCCCCTTGAGGCCATGCTCAAGGCACTTACGCCTACTGGTTCATCGATTCGTTTCTTCGACGACACCCGCGGTCATGGTGACTTACATGCAGGGTTCCTTCGCCCCGGCGCACAGCTCGCGGTGGTGGTTCTCGCCAACGAAGACGACTGCTCCGCGATGGATTCAGAGATCTACAACTCATCCAGCGGGCGATTCACCCCGGACCTCAACCTTCGCTGTGCCTTTCACGAGGAGGCACTTCATCCCATCGAGCGCTACATCGATGGCCTGCTCGCCGTGGTCCCGGCGAGCCGACTCACCTTTGCCACCATCACGGGCATCCCCGTCGATGTTCAGAATCTCGACTACACAGAGATCTTGAACGACCCGCGCATGGCGCCGAGACGAGACCCAGAGGAGCCGACGGCGCTGGCGCCAAGCTGCGAAGCCTCTCGTCGCGGCCCGGCGTTCCCGCCGCGCCGGTTGCTCCAAGTCGCCCAGGGCCTGGAGGCACGCGGCGCCCAAGCGACAAACATCTCGATCTGCCAGAATGACTACGGTCAGTTCGTGGAGTTCATCGCCCAGCGCCTCCGTTAGTGCGCCGCTCGCTGAAAGCGCCTCCACAAGAAAACCCCGCCAGTAAACTGACGGGGGTTACTTGGTTCCCGGACATGGATTCGAACCATGATTCGCGGATTCAAAGTCCGCTGTCCTACCATTGAACGATCCGGGAATCGGCGGTGGCATAACACGCGCGTTCGACGGCGGCCAGTGCATGGCGTGCCCTTGAGGCGATTTCTGCTCAACGCTGCTTTTGCCACCAAAGCCGCACCAGAATGGCTACTCTCCCCCCATGTCGACACGACAGCTTGAGCTTCCTCCCGGATGGAAGCGCCGTCTTCTCCACCTGCGCGTTCTTTGCGACACGCAGGAGCCGCCTCAGCTCGACGCGGCAGACGTGCGCAGGGTCGAGGCCTCGCTCGGGGTCACCCTTGGAGACCCGCTCCTGGCGCTGCTGTGCACCAAAGCCACCACGTTGCGTGAATACGAGATTCAGCTGCTTAGTCTCCCGAACCACACCAAGGACGTGCGAGCAGCCATCGGAGGCGAGCTCATCGGCCTCGGGAAGCACCCGGATGGGAACGTATTCTTGGCGACCAACCTGAACGGTACTGAGGTTCATCGCATCTCCATGGAGGACCAGACCGTCGCCGTTCTGCCCACCGAAAAATGGCTCGATCTCCAAGTGGCCCGACGCCAAGAGAGCCTACGCGACGAGGGAGACACCATCCGCGCGCTCGGCGTCAAAGGGATCGCCGACGACGCGCTCGAAGCGTTCATGCCCTGCGTCGCGGAAGACGACACCCCAAAACGGCGCGTTCAACACGCCAAGTTTGGCGAAGGCGACGTCTTGCGCGAGTTCGACGGAAAACTGGAGATTCGCTTTGAGTCGGGCACCAAGACGCTGATGGCGTCTTTCGTGAGCGACGTCTAGGTCAGACTGCCCCACACGAGCACGTGGCGCCCACGCCTTCCGTGTTGCAGGGTGGAGCCGTGCGAACTTGGACCTTTGGACTGTGGTGTTCTGTTCTGCTCTGCGGCGCCTGCGCCGACGCGGTACCTGCGCTGACCTTCGACATTCGCGCCCTCACGACCGCGGGCGAAGACCCCTTCGTGGATGCGGACAGCTTCGATCGAGTGCGCATTCGAGTGAAGCAGCAAGACTCTCAGGTCATCACCCTCGAGGCGGCGACGGCCGGAACCTTCGACCTCTCGACGTCCTTTGAGTCTCTCTCTGCACCCACGCGCGTGCGTCTCGAGCTCGAAGGCGACAACCCGCTTCATGGGGCGCCTCCCGTGTTCGCGCCTGGGGCGAGCCAAGGCGTGGTTCGTTTTGCCGTGGGAGCGCCCTCCTCGTGCGAGCGCGTCGATGGATTCGATCGCGACAGCGACGGCGCCTCCTTCACGCGCATCGACACGTTCATTCTCGGCGCAGGCGGCCAAGACTCAAGCAGCGTTTGGATCTTCGACCTGCTTCGACTCGCCACGACGGAGCTCGACCCGCTGCCCAGCGAAGGTCCAACGGTGAGCACACGCCTGGGCGCATCGAGCGCGCTCATCATCAATGACAGTGGCGCGTACCGCTACGACCTTGGCGTCGATCCAAGCCAAGACGATCGCGTGGCGGAGCTCGCGCTCCACCAGGGCGCAGACCACACCACGGCGCTGCTTACACGCGAAAACGGGGGTGTCTTGGCGGTTGGCCCGGGTTTGGGCTTCTCTCTCATCGCGCCCGACGGTCGCGTCATTCTCGGTGATGACCTGGCGACTGCACGGACGCGGCCGGGGCTCGTTGAGATCGGCGGCTCGCCCTTCATCTTCGGTGGCAACGCCGACGGCGCGCTCTTTGAGATCGTCGACGTGGACCGCGGCGAGACCACGCCGATGGGCGACGGCACGCTCCCGTCCAGCGCTGGCGCTTTGAATGTCGATGGAACCGTCTGGCTTATCCACGACGACGACACCAGCAGCGTGATCCGTGGTTGCCCCGCCTGCGAGATGCCCGAAGCAGGCCCCGCCAACAGCGGCGTCGTCGTCGGAGCGACGCACCTCATCACGGCGGGCATGCTCAGCGCGGTACCGCTGGAAGAGGCACTGCCGCCCGGTCAGGCGCCGACTCTGGACCCGGTGGCCAGTCCGCTGACGCCTCCACGCGCCGTCTTTGCGTACGAAAGCGGTATCGTCTTCCTCGCCGACGACGAAGGCGCCCAGCTTTGCTTCCCCGGCGATCTATCGCCCCTCTGATCGTTCGTTGACGCAGGAGGGCATCCCGGTCGATAGTGCGCGACCTGGCCTTATGCTGCGTCAGCTCGACAAATACGAGCTCCTTGAGGAGATCGGCCATGGGGGCATGGCAACGGTTTATAAGGCGCGTGACTCGCGTCTGGACCGGCTTGTCGCGGTCAAGGTTCTCCACCCCCACCTTCAGAAGACGCCGGAAGCACGCTCCCGCTTCACGCGGGAAGCCCAGAGCGTCGCGAAGCTCAAGCACGGCGGCATCCTGGAGATCTACGACTACAGCGGCGACGACTCGCCGGAGTCCTACATCGCCGCCGAGCTGCTCACGGGGCCAACGCTCAAGGTCTTCATTGAAGACGAAGGAAAAGCTCTCCCGGCAGAAGTGGCGGCGGCCTTCACGATTCAGATCGCGCGCGCCCTCGGCGCGGCCCACGCAGCAAAGATCGTTCACCGCGACGTGAAACCTGAGAACGTTCTCCTGCACGAGAACATAAAACTCAAGCTCACGGACTTCGGCATCGCCCAGATGGTCGACAGCCAGTCCATGACGGCGACGGGGCAGATCCTCGGTTCGCCAGGACACATGGCGCCAGAACAGGTGGCCGCGGGTGACGTCGACGAACGCAGCGACATTTTCTCCTTAGGCACGGTGCTCTATTACCTCGCGACGGGGCGGCTTCCTTTCCAAGGACGAAACCCGCACCAGATTCTAAAGCGCATCGTCGACGGCGACTTCCCGGAGCCGCTGCGAATCAACCCGGCGATGGGTGGTGAGCTCGCGGGCATCCTTCGGCGAACGATGAGCGTGGAGCCGAGCGAACGCCAAGACGGCGTGGACTCGCTGGAGGCAGAGCTTCAGCGTTTTCTCCTCGGCCTCGACATCGAAGACTCCGACGCCCTCGTGCGTGAGTACCTGGCGGACAAGAAGGCCACGCGAGAGCGGCTCCGCGAGAACGCGATTCGAGTCTTGCTGCGCAGGGGCGCAAAGGCCGTCGGCGCCGGCGCGCGCAGCGAAGCGATGGAGTGCCTCGACCGTGTCCTCGCCCTGGACGAAGGCAACGAAGAGGCCATGGCCCTCGTCGGCAAGCTGGGCAAAGAGCGAAGTCTGGCGGCGCCGCTCATCGCCATCGGCGTCGCCCTCGCTCTCGGAGTGGGCGGCTACGCCGTCTCGACGATGGACGAGGGCGGCGGCGAGGAAGTGATCAGCCGCCTGGATGACGCCGGCGTGGATGCCCTCGCCGATACGGGCCTCGACGACGCAAGCGACGCGGGCGAAGTGGACGCGGACGAAGCGGACGAAGTGGACGCGGGCGAAGAGGCCGACAGCGGTGAAGCCGACGCCGAAGAAGCGGACACCGGCGTTGACGCCCGTCGTCCACGACGTGACGCGAGACCTCGACCCCGAGGTCCACGCCGCGTGGTTTTCCGGCCATCTCCTCCGCGCGTTTCCATCAGCGTCGATGGCAGTCCACCCCGCGACTTCGGGCCCAGCTTCAACTCCATTGAGCTCGACCCGGGTTCCCACCGTTTCCGCATCGTCGGCGAATGCTGCATCGAAGAAGACTTCTCGGTCTCTATTCCGGGGGGCAACGACGACTACATTCTCCGCCGCACTCTTGATTACAAACCGGCGAACCTCATCGTGCACTCGGCCGTGAGCGCCACCGTCGAGGTGAGCGGTAGAGGCACAGCGCGCGCCAGCCGCGGCACCACGGGCATCTTGTTTCCCGTCGCGCTCAGCGAGGCGCGTCAGCGGCGTACGGTCATCGTGCGGGCGCCTGGGTATGTTCCGCTCACGCTTCAGCTCGATCTCGGCGTCGGAGCCGTCGTCAGCAGGCGGGTCCAGCTGGTCCCGATCCCGTCCGAAAACGGCGAAAAGCCCTAGCAAGCGTCGTTTTGCGCAAAGAGCGCTTTCGAGGAGCGGGCGTCGAAACGTGACAAAAAATGGTGGTGCGATCTATACACTGAGGTCTCCACCGTGCGTCATCTTGCCCTCATCACCGTTCTTCTCGCCGGCAGCTTCACCGCGTCGTCTGCGCGAGCGGATGAAGTGGCGGATTTCGGTGCAGCCCAGAGCGCATATGGCCAAGGCGACTACGCCCGCGCCGTCACGCTCTTCGAAGCGATGGTCGGCGGTACGACGCCTCGCATTCGGAACGAAGTGTTGATCAACGAGTCCCGGAAGTACCTCGCGGCAGCGCTTCTCTTTGAGGGGCGCGAAGCCGACGCCCGAGCGCAGTTCACGCGACTCATCGAGACGGCCCCGGACTACATCCTCGACGCCGTCGCATTTCCCGCCGCCGTCTACGCGATGTTCAGCGAGGTCAAAGCACAGGTTCGCGCCGACATTGCGGAGCGGGCTGCAGCCCAAGAGGCTGCCGAGAGAGAACGACGCGAGCGTGCCATGCGTCAGCTCGTGGCGCAGCAGGAGCGGATCGCACGGCTTGAGGTCCTCGCCCAAGAGGTCACCGTCGAAGAGAGCGGCTCGCGCTGGATCGCCGCGCTGCCTTTCGGCACAGGCCAATTTCAAAACGGGCACCGCAACCTTGGACTAGGACTGCTCTCGGCGGAGATTTTTCTCGCCACGACATCCGTCGCCACCTTCATCTATCACCAGTTTCTCATCGATCGCGGCAACGCGATGGTGGACAACCTTCAGCCCGTCGACGACCTGCTCATTCGACTCGAACGCGGCGTGCGTATCACCAACCAAATCAGCACAGCGCTCCTCGGCGCCGTCGCCCTCGCCGGTATCATCGATGCGCAGGTTCGGTTCCGCGAAAGCCGCCGCACAACCCGTCAACGAGAACTCCCCGAAGACCTACAGGGCATCGAACCCCTCGAAGATCCAGAAGCCGTGAGTGTTCAAGTGAACGTAGGCCTCGGTTACGCCGAGCTAACGCTGGGCTTCTAGCGCGGGTCTACGGCCCTTCATCGGCTGAGGCGAAACCGAGGGCGATCGCGGCGTCATCACCGGCCTCCGGAGTCGTCAGCTCAAGGTCGACCATGTGCCGCGATTCGTCGCACGCAGCGCCCATGCTGCAGGCGTGTTCGTAGAAGGCACGGGCGTAGGCGTAGTTCACCGCCACCCCTTCCCCCAGACGGTAGCGTGCGCCCAGGAGCGCACATGCGTTGCGCTGTCCCCCGGCACGGCAGGCGCGAAGGAGCGCCGCGTGCTGGCGAGCGCCGCTAAGAAAGCCGGCGGCGTCCAGGCAGTAGCGAGGTCCGAGTTCACATGCACGCCGGGCCAGCCTGGTCGCTTTCGCCAGATCCGGGACTGTGCCGACGCCGGTCTCGTAACAAGAGGAAGCCTGACGGCACGCACCAGCGTCGCCGCCCTCGCATGCCGCAAGCGCGTCGCGGAGTGGCTGAGACATCGTCATCGGGACGTGGCGTCGTTCGACCGGCTCCGCCGCCTGGGCGCGTCTCAAATACACATCGTAGGTCGCCGAGGAAGCGTAGAAGAGCGTGACTCCGTCTTGTGGACAAACCACGGCGCGATTGCCGATGTCCTGCGTGACTACAGCGCCGGGATGGGTAATGGCGCCGATCGCTTGGTGTGTCTCCTGCGTGGGCCAGATCTCCACGGCGGTGCAGAACGCGTCGGCACGTGCGTCGATGGCCACCAAGAGAGGCTGCAGTGTTCCGTTGACACGCACGCTTGGCGCGACGCTTCCACGAGTCTCGCCGGAAACACTTTGCACGTAAAACTCGACGTCACTCGTGGGAAGCCCGAGGAACGCAGACTCACGGGCGACTCGCACCATCTGCTCGTCGTCCGGAATGAGCAACGCCGCGCTCCCGGGTCCCATGCGGTGCGGCCCGCTCAGAAGCTCCCCCGTCATCTCGCCTTCTCGGCGATAGGCGATGCGCCTTGCGAGTTCTCTCGGCCACCGCTCCGCGAGATACGCAGGATTCAAGAAGTTCGCCGCGATGGTGTATTGGTTGAGCTCATTCGGACCCGTGCGGTGCTCCTCGAAATAGATGCGGCCGGGCGGCTCCGTGAAAGTCGCGACGTATTCGGCGCTCGTAGCCTCGTCTTCCGCACAAAGAGAGAGCGCGTTCTGCCTGTCCCGACGCGGCTCCGATGGAACTTGGTGCTGGATTACGAAGTCCGTCTCGGATGCTCCAACCGCCAACATCACGCACTCATGAGGCCCGAGAGGGATCGAACGACGCCACTCGAGGGACGTCACACTTTCGTACTCACTCGCTGTGAGCGCTGGCTTCTCCCCGTCCAGAACGCTTGTGAAATTCTGTACGTCTGAGCGTAGCTCCGCGTCGTCCCGGGGGATCACTCGTTTGTCGCCACCCACGAAACTGCCCACGAAACCGACAACGCCGGCAAAGAGAATCGGAAGGACGACGGGCGGCGTCGTTTTTGTCGCTTTCGACACGAGCCAACGTCTCGCACATCACGCCGGAACGCAACGTCCGCGGCCTCTTGGCCGTGACACTCCCTCAACGGATCGGGTAGAGTCGAGCCCGATGTCGCGCCTCGTCGTCGTTGTGCTCTTGATGTTCGCGACACCAGCCTTTGCCCAAGGCTCCGGCGGTAGCTTTGGTGGCTCCCGTGGGTTTGGCGGAGGAGGCGGCGGCGGAGGCGGCGGAGGAGGCGGCGGCGGCGGATTCGGCGGCGGTGGCGGAGGATCCGGTGGTGGGTTCGGCGGCGGCGGCGGGTTCGGTGCCGGCGGTGGATTCGGTGGAAGCGGCAACAGCGCCGCGCAGGAAGCATCGAGACAAGCCGAGCAAATGCGCGACGAAGAGCGGCGGCGACAAATCGCGGAACGAGCACGACTTGAGCAGATTCGAGCGCAAGAGGCTGCGCGAGTTCAAAGGGCTGCAGAGGAGGCCCGAGCGCGTGCCGAAGCCCTCGCTGCGGCGAGAGCTCTGCCAGCAGCGGAACGCGCGGCATTGAGAGCATTCTTTGTCGAACGCGACGTCACCACCATCGCAGCGCCCGAGCCCCTGCCTTCTCCCGCGGACTTCGCCCCGCCGCCCGAGGGGGCTCCCATCGAGCTGCCTCCGGCGCAACGCAACCAAAACTCCATCGACTGGATGCCTCGGACGCTTCAAGCGAACACGGTCACGGGCGTCCAGGTGGGTGTGTACTCTCTGTTGCCGCTCATGCTCGTCGGCTTCGGCATACGACGAACTCGGGAGAAGACGAAGGCACGTCGAGAGCGGGAACGCTTGCTCTGGCGCTACCGGCGCGGCGGCGACTGCGAGGTCATTACGATCTCCTTGGCGTTCCGACCGAAGGTCAGACGTGTTCTCCAGGAGACGCTGAAAACCATCGCTCGCTCGGCGAATATGCAGAGCGCCGAAGGAATGCACGCCGCGGCGGAATCGGTCACGACGCTCTTGGTCCGGAGTATCAACGAAGTTGAGTTCGCGACGTGGGCGAGCCGTCAGGCGTGGGGCCAAGGTGCGGAGGCCGTTTTTGCGTCGGAGACCCGTGGCCTGAAGTCGCGCTTTCGTCACGACGTCGTGGCCGGGAGCACGCAGACCTTTGAGGCCAAGGAACATGAGGGCGAAGGCTGGGTCGTCGTGAGCATCGTCGCCGGCGCCATGCGGACCTTCCGGCGCGGTGAGGTGGGAGCGAACCGAGAGACCCTCGCCCGCGAGCTCGTTCGAATCGTTCAGGAGACGACCCCCGAACAACTCGTCGCTTTCGAGACCATCTGGTCGCCGGCGGAAGAACTTGACCGAATGTCCGCGGCGGAGCTCTCCCTTCACTACCCCGAGCTGCTTCCCTTGAAGAACGCGCCGGCTCAGATTGCTCGGTGCGGCTACTGTGATTCGCTCTACACGGCAGAGCTCGAGGCGTGCCCCACATGCGGCGCACCCGAAGAGATTCGTCGTTAGTCGCTAGCTGGATATTTCGTCGACGGCGGCGCCGCAGCTGGGACATTCCAGCTCATGAAGGACGAAACTGTGTCGGCAGTACGCACACTGGCGATGACCGGGGCGCTGTGATTCATCGACGCAGCGGAGAGGCTGGCCTTGTGGTTTCGACTCGGCGACGCTCAGCTCTGCGTTTGCATCAGGGCTCAAGCCACGGACAAGAGCCAGGACTTCGCTCAGGTCGCTCACCGCGCCCGCCACGTGCGAAGCGTCCAGGCGCAAAAGAACACCTCCGGCCAAGTCACAACGGAGGGAGGAGATCCATTCGCCCGCGTAGAAGTGAGTGGCGCTCGGAACCAAGCGCATAAAGTCCACGAGCTGATCTTCGTCGCCGACCCGCTCCAGAATAGAGCGCGCAAAGGCCTCGTCGTCCCCCGCGAGCCGAAGAACGAGGGTCCACCGCACGGGCCCGGCGACATCCTCCCGCGACGCACCGCCCTGGCGCCCTTCACGGGTCCACAGCCACAGAACACCTCCACAGAGCACGCTCACAGCGACACCAACAAGAGCCCAGGTCATCCGGAGGCGAGACTAACGCAGCGGGGGCCGCTTTTTTAGATATTGTGAGGCCAAAATAACCGTGTACTTGCGAGGTCGTGGTGCCGCCAGCCATGATTCGACGACTCAATGCCGGAGCTAAGTTCAGGCCAGGTCATCGCCGGCTACGAGATTTTGAAGAACGTCACCGCGGGTGGCATGGCGTCCCTGTATTTGGGGCGTCGACGCGGCGCCGCGGGTTTCTCCAAGCTCGTGGCCATCAAGGTCGTGCACCCCCACCTGGCGCGGGAGGACAAGTTCGTCCGCATGTTCCTCGACGAAGCCCGTCTCGCGGCTCGGATTCAGCATCCCTCCGTCGTGAGCGTCGAGGAGCTCCTCGAAGAGCAAGGCACCTACCTGATGGTCATGGAGTACATCCATGGCTGCTCGCTCTTTGAGCTCATCAAGCGCCTCGCTGGCGAACGTCGACGCCTCTCCGTCGAACTGACGGCTTGGATTGGCGCCACCGTCGCCGACGGCCTGCACGCCGCGCACGAGCTTCGCGACAACCAAGGCCAGCTCCTTCACGTCGTTCACCGAGACGTAAGCCCACAGAACATTCTGCTGAGCTATTCAGGCCACCCCAAGGTCATCGACTTCGGTATCGCCAAGTCGCGCGCACAAACGGACGCGACGAAAGCCGGCGTACTGCGCGGCAAGATCGGCTACATGTCGCCGGAGCAAGCGAACGGGCAACCCCTCGACCGCTCCACGGACGTCTACGCCCTCGGCGTCGTTCTTTGGGAGTGCCTGACTTCACGACGTCTCTTTCGTGCAGACAATGAGATCCTTCAGCTCGACATGGTGCGGGCTCCGAAGGTCGTGCCTCCCGACGAGTTCGCGCCGGTCCCCAAAGCGCTCTCTGACGTGGTCATGGACGCGCTCCGGCCCAACCCCAAGATGCGCATCACGAGCGCAAAGGCATTTCGCGACCGACTGCTGCAGGCGTGCCCCGAGGTCGCCGGCGTCCACAGCTCTGACCTGGCGGGTCTCCTCGAGACCGTCATGGGCGACAAGATCGAAGAGACGTTTCCGTGGGACGAGATGGGCGCGAGCGTCGAGCGTGTCGTCGCCTCCGACAGCTTCGTCGAGCAGCACACCGTGGCGGCTCCTGCGGCGCGTTTCCTCTCCGATGATTCCGTGAGCCTCGTCGCAGAAGAGACGGTGGAACCGATTCAGTTCACGCTCCACCCACCCGAGATCACCGGCCCTTCCTCGAGCGTCTTCATTCAGCCTCCACCCGACGAGTCCGAGCTGCCGGTCATGCGCACCGCGCCCGTGGCTCCGCCGCCTCAGCGAGCGCTTCCGAAGCCCGTAAAACGGATCATGTCGCTCTTTTCCCTGATTATCGTGGTGGTGGCCTTCGGTCTGGCGGGCTGGCTGCTCTGGACCGAGATTGTCCCCCAAGAGTGGTTCGAGGAGAGCGAAGAAGAAGAGCCGGAGTACATCGAAACCGAGCTTCCGGCAGGCTATTCTCCCGAAAACGGTCCGCGAAATAAGTAGCGCGACGTCCAAGGCGGAGCGTGCTCACCCCGCCCCCGTCTGTTAGCGTCTGGACGTGTCCGCTCCCCCGCAACGCCGCCACCGAATCCTTGTCGCCGAAGACGACGATGCCGTGCGAAAGATGATCGGCCATCTCCTCGGAGATATCGCCGACGTCACCATTGCCAAAGACGGGATGGAGGCACTCATCGCCCTTCGAGACATGGAGAAGGCGCCGGACCTCATCGTCACGGACCTGATGATGCCTCGTCTCGACGGCCTTGGCCTGCTCAAGCAAGTGCGCGCCAACGAGACGAGCAAGAACATCCCCATCATCATTCTGACGGCCAAAGCGCAGCCCATGGATGTGATCACGGGCATCAATGCTGGCGCGAGGCACTACCTCGTCAAACCATTCAAGCGAGAAGAGCTTCTTGAAAAGGTCCGAAAAGTCCTCCGCCTCGACTGAAGGCTCAGAGCCGAGCCCGTCCATTCCCAAAGGCCCCGAAGCTCCGATTTCTCGAAGTCGGAGATGGTTCCACGTTCTCCTCGTCGTCATCGGGGGAGCGCTGGAGTTCCTTGGTTTCGCGGGTTTTGGTTACTGGCCCCTCGTCTTCTTCGCCTTCGTGCCGATGATGTACGTGCTCGACCGCGAGCAAGGCGCGTCGACGAAGCGTGTCCTCGCCCTCGGCCTCATTCACGGCACCGTGACCGTCGCCGGCGGCTACCACTGGCTCGTCGACATGCTGGCGACATTCAGCGGGTACGACGGCTTCATGAACTGGTTCTTCGCGTCGGCGTTCTTCGTCTACCAAGGCGTCAACCACGCCGTGATGTACTGGCTCTACCGGCGCGCCGTGCGAAACGGCTTCGACAAGAGCCTCGCCGCCATCGCCGCCCTCGTCGCCATCGAATGCCTCTACCCCGTGCTCTTTCCTTCGTTCATTGGAACCGGGTTGCACGTGATGCCCTGGCTCATTCAGATCGTGGATCTCGGCGGGCCCATGCTGCTCTCCGCCATCGTCATGCTCATCAACGCGACGATCTACGCGGTGGCTTGCGCAACACGAACCAAGGAGTGGCCCAAGCGAACCATCGCTGCGTGCCTAGCGTCGGTGCTTTTCGTCGTCGCCTACGGCGCCTATCGAGTCGGCGAGGTCGACGCCCGAGCCGCCAGCGCCGAGACCGTCAACGTAGGCCTCGTCCAGGTCAACATGGGCATCTTTGCAAAGCGCGAAGAGCCCTACGAAGGACATCGTCGTCATCTTCAGCAGAGCGTCCAGCTCCAGCGAGAGAACGACCTGGACCTGCTGGTGTGGCCCGAGTCCGCCTACACCTTCTTCGTGCCCGAAGGCATGACAAACCTCCGCAACCGGGTCCTGCCCGGCATCGAGGTCCCGGTGATCTTCGGCGGCCTCTCCAGGCGACGAGACGGCGAAGAGTCGCACCACTACAACACGGCGTTCCTCGCCGATGAAAACGGCGACATCGCCGGCACCTACGACAAGACCTTCCTCCTCGCCTTCGGCGAGTACCTGCCCCTCGGCGACACCTTTCCGATTCTCTACGAGTGGTCGCCAAACACCGGCCACTTCACCCACGGCGACCACGTACGGCCTCTCATTCAGGACAATATGCGCATCAGCATGTTGGTCTGTTACGAGGATGTTCTGCCCGGGTTTACGCGCCACGCCGTTCAAGAAGCGAACCCCAACCTCCTCGTCAACATCACCAACGACGCTTGGTTCGGCGACACCCAAGAGCCGTGGATTCACCTGGCACTGGCGAAGTTCCGCGCCGTCGAGCACCACCGTGCGCTGGTGCGTTCGACGAATAGCGGCGTGACGGCGTTCGTCGACGCGGCGGGCCGAACCCTCGACACCATCCCTTTCGGAGAGCGAGACGAGATCGTCGCCGAACTCCCGCTCCTGGACGACAACACGCTCTACTCCGTGCTGGGCGACTGGCCTGGCTGGCTCTGCGTCATCGGCATCGCGCTCATGGCGTTTCGGCGCCGGAAGAGCAAAAGCAAAGGCGCCGACTCAAAGGCGACGAGCGAGACAGACGCGGCTTAGACGTCGTAGGAGGGCACCAGAAAGAAGCTGCGCGACTCGTCGAAGAGCAGCTCCTGCCGCTCTGGGGAAATCGTCGCAAGAGCGCTTCTCTCCCAGCTCGCGAAGGCAAGAGAGCGCCCCCAAACGCCGTGGGAGTGCTGCTGGCGGTCCATGTCCGAGCCGACGATGAACGTGCCGTCCTCGCCGGCTTCGGAGAGCTCCCCGGAAGAGCGAAGAGTGCCAAGTGCCGCCACGCCGCTCGCCATGGAACCCGACGCCACCATGTGAAGCGAGCGTGGTCCCACTTGGCCGTGTTCCCGGAGCCAGTCCAGGTCGCGCTGCGCCATCTGCACGATGGCCTCGTTGAGATCTTCGCGGTCCACCTCTTGGGCTCCGCTCCGAGCGAAAGCTAGCTGGACCGAGAGCCCCACGACGGCGCGTGTCGGCCGTCCAAAGCGCGCGCTCAGGTCCTGCACGCCCAACGTCACCAAGCCCCGCTCAGCGGCTTGTGCGCGCAGGAGGGTGCCTTGATCACGCGTCAGTCCCTCGACCACCACGCCCGCGACCAAGGCTAAAGTGACGTCACCGTTGAACGCGAGGCGGGATGCAGGTTGGCCCATGCTGCTTGATACGTCTGACAAGCGCGTTCGCTTCCCAAAGAATGCGATTTTCGCAGTTCAGCGCCTACTCCGGACGAATCCAGTGGTCCCGGTGTGCGTTGCAGCCGTTCTCGACGCACATCGTAAGCGCCGGCGGCAGGCCATCGGTCTGCACCGCGACAAGCTCGTACTCTCGCGTACCGAAATACACGCCTTGGTCGTCCAGCGCCCCATTTCCACCGATGTCGCCTTCCACCTGCCAGACCATTTCGCCGTTCCCCGTCCGCCGCACCAAACCGGCGTTGCTCTGAATCCCATCGCCACCTTCAAGCCAGCGGCCCGAGCTTTTTTGAGTGCCGACAGATTCGAGACTTTCGGGCTCCCCGTCGTAAGGTGGGTCGATAAAGAAGACTCCATCAGTGCTCCAAAATACAACCCGTCCTTGAGGTGACAGGTTCATGCCCGCGAGACGCGCAAAGCCGACTTTTGGCTCTGACCCAATGAGTTCCATGCGTAGGCGGGCGCCGTCATGTGCCTGCCCAAGGCTAATCTCTGGAGTCATCCATCCGAACTGGAATACCTCTCCGTCATCGACTTCGATGGGCAGGAACGCTTCCACTTCCTCGGCTCCAGGCCGCACGCGATACGCTCTTTCGGCACCGCCGGAGACGACTACGCTGCCGTCGGGTTCCACGAAGACGTGACTGAGGCTCCAGTCAAGAGACGCCTCGGGCCCGGCCACATTCGTCAACGTCCACATAAGGCGCTGAGCTTTGCAGGTGGCGTAAAGCCGGTCGCCGGAGAGAGCGTAGACCATGCCGCCGGGTCCCGCGGCGAGCCGCGGTCGCTCATTGAACACTGGCAAGTCGAGGCGTCCCTCATCTGTGACTCCGGGAAAGGGTTGGTCGGGGTTCATTCGAGCGAGGTA
>JBGCFM010000164.1:0-28232 GCA_045106895.1 Polyangiales bacterium
GCTGAGCGCATTCGGCGGAGATGCCGGCTGAGTGGTGATGGCTCGACAATTCTCTGTCGACGATGAGAAAGTCACACCTGGGTACTGGTTGGTAATCTCTGTGCCACTCGGCACAGCGGCTCCACCAGGAAACGTGTCGAAGTCCACGTTGGTCGTCTGTGCGAGCGCACCGGATGTGCCCAGAAGGACGCTAAGAAACGCTAAGTGTCGAGCAAAGTTCATGCCTCACTACTACCCTGATTGAGTGGGGGGTGCGAGAAATCGAACCATCGATCGCTCACTGAGCCGTGAGGGTGGTCACACTGACATGGGCGCCACAATTGAAGACGCCCCGCGCACACAGGGTGGCGGGGCGAGCTATGAGCCTACGAACTCGAAATCAGCGAACGCTGGCGCGAATGTCGATTTGAATCGAGATTTCGTTCGAGACCTTCGCCTGAACCACCGAAGGGATAGAAACCCCGTAATCGTCGAGCTCAATCGTGAATCGGGCGCGGAGACGAAGACCTGTAGAACCGTCCCACTTTGCACGAACACGCGCCGTCACGTTGTGAGTCTGTCCATGAATGGTGAATCGACCGACGACCTGCAGGTTCGCGTCCTGGTTCGCCGTCAGGGAGCTGGCTCCACGAATGCTTGTGATCTCGAAGGTCGCGTTTGGATGCGCGGCGGCGTTGAGCCACTGAGGACTACGAAGGTGCTCGTCACGCTCATCGATGCCTGTACCGATGGAAGCGACGGGAACCGTGATGGTCCCGCTCGTAGCGCTGAGGTTGGCCGGGTCGACGCTAAACGTACCGCTGGCAGTACTGGAGATGCCGTTGATCGTCTCGAGCTGGGCAGACGATGTGAAGGTCGTACGAGCTCGGTCAATACCGAAGTTGCGGGCCTGCGCGCTCGCTATGCTCGCCGAAGAGGCCCCCGCGAGGGCAAGTGCTGCTACCAAAAGTCCGCTGAACTTCATCATTGTTCCTCTCTCGCGAAATCGCGATGTGCCGAATGACAAGCGATGGCGGCATTCCCGTC
The DNA here is from genome assembly GCA_045106895.1 of Polyangiales bacterium. Classification (GTDB taxonomy): domain Bacteria; phylum Myxococcota_A; class Polyangia; order Polyangiales; family Houyiibacteriaceae; genus JBCCRV01. Next base: position 1,027 of record JBGCFM010000164.1, read on the forward strand.
AAGCTCCTTGTCCGTGTTTCGGTCTACTGTGACGATTAGAGACGACGAAACTTCACCGGGAAAAGGAAAAAAGCGCCCTATGAACGCTCTCGCCTCCCTCGGCCCGCTGCGCAGCCTCCTAGACCTTATGTCGTTCCCCTCTCGCAGTTACGACGAGAGCAGCTTCTCGATGGCTTTTGTCATGGCCTCGGGCTTTGTGGCCGGTGCGAAACGCGTCACCTTGTCGCCAGTCCGACTCACGAGGAACTTCGTGAAGTTCCATTTCACCGCCTTGGAGCCAAGCATCCCGGGTGCAGCCGCCTTGAGGTGCTGAAAGAGAGGGTGCGCCTCGTCTCCGTTGACCTCGATCTTGGCGTGCATCGGAAAAGTCACGTCAAAGCGTGTCGTGCAAAACTCCGCGATCTCCGTGTTCGCACCGGGCTCCTGCTTGCCAAACTGGTTGCAAGGAAAGCCCAGGACCACGAGACCCTGGTCTTCGTACTTCTTGTGGAGCTCCTGGAGGCCCTCGTAGTGCGGTGTGAACCCACAGGCGCTCGCCGTGTTCACAACGAGGAGAACCTTGCCTTCAAAGTCTTGAAGGGCGCGTTTTTCGCCAGTGATCGTTTCGACTTCGATGTTGTAGAGGGGGTGAGCCATGAGAGTGCTTAGCACGGAGCCCGCGCAAGTCCTCAATCCGGCCGAACTTCAAGAGACTCTCCCTGAGACTCTTCAAGCACTTCCTCGCCCGACTCCCCGGAGTCAGCCGCGACTTCCGCGTCTTCCCGCTCCATGACGGGCCCCTCGGGCATCGCTGAGCGGACCTCCGCGGAAGGACGACCAGCAGCCTCCCGAATCTGAGATGCGATGGAGCAGTCGGCGACGGCGGAGCGTTGAGGAAGCGGGTTGGCGCGGCCCGCCGGCGCATTCCCCACCGCGATGCGGGCCGGGATAAGAGTCCCCCGCGATTGCATACGGCCCTGAAGAAGCACTTCGTCGCTATGCAGGTCCCAGAGGTAGATATCGACAGGATGCTCGCGCCGGTTTTCACCGTGCTGGATCGCGAGCATGAAATAGTCAGCTTCGGCCATGTCCGCGAGAAGCGGCATGTCCCGCTCCTGACGGTTGATCAGCTCATCGAGGAATGTTCGAAGTCGCAAGACCGTGTCCGCTTCCCGCGCATCTTCGAGCCAGATTGGCTGCAGGAACTCGACGCGTTCATAGAGCCCACGCAAGCTCAGGGGTGCCAGGCCAAGACACGAGCCAATGGTGTCGCGTTCCATGGTCAACGCCGAGTCTCGAATCGCCATCGGGTCGTCGCTGATCGAGTCCGCGTGGATTCGCAAATACACGCCGGAGGCGTTGTGTAGACCTGCGAGGTTGAGTCGCGGGTTCGCTCGCGTCTCGGGCACATCGGCTCCGACGGCCATGATCCACCCTTCAAGCTTCTCTCGGAATGCGTTCACGCGAGCGGCCGTCGGCGCGATGGACTCGTTGTAGCGCTGGACGATTTGGTCCTGCAGCTCCGCTTGCCGCGTGCGATCACGCCACTGGTAGAACCCGACGACGCAGGCGAGGCTCAGGGCCGCTAGGAAGATCCACTTCCACGGACCCTTCGCCTTAAATGCGCGCTCCTCGTTCTCGTCGAATGTTGCTGGCTCAAGCTCGCCCATTACGCCCCTCTGAAGAAGTTCCATGACTCGCCTGACAACGCGTGTCCAGCCAGGTTCCCTCGCCACAAGTAGCATCAAGAGCGAAGCAGGAACTTTCGCGTCCCGGCAGTGTCCACGTGGTGAAAGGAAAACCCATGGCCTCCATCGACACGGGACCTTCCGGCTCAAGCCGGAAGAGCGTCTCCCAAGATCTCCCCCTCGTCCCCTTTATCGACCTTCTCTTCTGCTGCGTGATGTTCCTGCTCGCGACGGCGGTTTGGAACTCCGTTGATCAAATATCCGCAGCGACCAACAGCTCCGTCGACGGAACGCAGGAAGCGCCGGACACCGTGCACCTCTACCTGCTCGTGCATCACGATGGGTTCACCATCGCGTCGGATGCCGGTGACCGCGTGGTCATCCCGCCTGGGACGGACGAGGCCGGCCTGGACTATGCCTCACTTGGCACTCACCTCGCCGACCGGCGACGGCTCGAACCGTCGCGCAACGACATCATCCTCGTCCCCGATGACGACGTCGACTTCGAGCAGCTCGTTCGCTCGATGGACCTCGCCGTCGGTGAGGGATACGTGAACCTGCGCGTCAGCGATCAGGCCGCGCTCTAGCGCAGCCCAGCCGACCCGCTAGAGCGGCTCTTCCTCTTCGTAGTCGTCCTCGTACGCGTCTTCTTCCATGAGCTCGTCTTCCAGAGCGTCGAGGTCAAGGGGCGCGTCGAGGTCTTCATCCTCCAGCTCATCTTCGAGAGCGTCGAGGTCGAGGGGCCCTTCATCATCGAGGCCGTCATCGAGACCATCTTCGAGAGCGTCCAAGTCGAGTAGCCCGCCGTCATCGATAGGTACGTCCTCCGGCTCGTCGCTCGGCGCTTCGTCAAAGAGTGAGAACTCGGTCTCAAGGCCCGGAACGATGGAGAGCGCAAGCTGCGGGACGTAGGTCGTGATGAGCAAGGCCACCACGAGCAAGCCAATGAAAGGCAGCACAGCTCGATACAGAATCGTGACGGGCTTATCGAATCGGAAACTCGAGATGAAGAGGTTCAGCCCCACCGGCGGCGTCATGTATCCAATCTCAAGGTTGAGAAGGAAGACGATGCCCAGGTAGTAGAGGCCGCCGTTCTCCGCCGTCATGCCGAACTCTCGCGCGATGGGCAGAATGAGCGGAACGACGACGACGATGGCCGAGAAGATGTCCATGAGCATTCCAACGAGAAGCAGGAACACATTGAGGACCAGCAAGAACATGATGGGCCCGGCGATGTAGGAGCTCATCGCCTCCAGGATCTTCATCGGGAGCTGGTCCTGAATAAGGAAGCCGGTGAAGCCGATGGCCGTCGCGAGAATCGCGAGAATCGCGCCGACGAGCGTCATCGATTCTTCCACGATCCGGGGGAGGTCCTTCTTCATGGAAATGTCGCGATAAACGAAGACCTCGATGACGAAGACGTAGAGCGCGGTGAACGCCGCGGCCTCGTGAATACGAAGCACGCCGAGCGCCAAAGCTCCGATGAGAACGACGGGGAGCATCAGCTCCCAGAGCACCTCGCGAAACGCAGCGAAGGCCTCTTTGCGTTCGAACGCCTGACGCGGAATCTCGGGGTGTTTCACACCGACGTAGGCAGCGTACGCACCAAGGGCGATGAGAGTGACGATGCCTGGAAGAATGCCGGCGGCGAAGAGCTTCTCGACCTCGAGGCCAGCAACCACGGCGAAGAGCACGATGGGCAAGCTGGGCGGGAAAAGAAGGCCTAGGGACCCACCACTGGTGATGAGACCAAGAGAGAACTTCTCGGGGTACTTCTCTGCGATGAGCGCGGGGTAGAGGAGTCCGCCGATGGCGACGATGGTGATTCCGCTGCCGCCGGTGAACGTCGTGAAGAACGCGCTCGCGAGGAGACATACGATGGCGAGGCCACCTGGAAGCCATCCAAACCACGCACGCGAAACACGCACGAGCCTCTTCGGCGTCCCACTCTCGGCCATGAGGTAGCCGGCAAACGTGAAGAGCGGGATGGTGACGAGGAGCGGAGACTCCGAGAACTTCTCGCTGAAGATATCCGCCGCGGCGCCCGTGATGGATGTATCGGCGAGTGTCGCAAAGAGCATCATCGCGGCGGCCGCGAAGATGGAGAAGAGCGGCGCGCCGAGGAGCGCGAGAGCGACGATGAAGATCAGGATGAGAGTATTCATTGGCCCGCCTCCTCTTCGTCGTCAGAATCATCGCCGGTCTCGTCGGCGCCTGAGTCGTCCGAGGAGTCATCATCCGAGCCTGACTCGTCCGCAGAAGAGTCATCGTCGGACGCCTTGCCACCGAGCGCGTCTTCGTCGTCTCCAACTGGAACCGCCGATGCGGATGCTGCGTCTCCGCCGCCGTGGGAGTCGGCTCCGCCAAGCTCACTGTCAGGAATCCCACCTTCCGGAATACGCATGAAGGCATGAATGCCGATGGCGAGGAGTCGCGCAGCGATGATGCAGAACATCGCGGGGACCAAGAGGTCCATCATCCGCTCGGGCGTGTTGACCGTAAGCCCAAAGCTGTCGAAGAAGCTGCGACCTGCGCAGAAAAGGTCTGGGCGCTCAACGCCTGCGTTCGCGATGTCCGTCGCGCTACCAAGACAGATATGAACCGTCTCGTCGTTGGCGTTGTAGACGGCGTACTCGCCGGGAATTCGTCCGGCCTTGTTGAGCAAGGCAGCAAGAACCACGCGAGCGAAGTAGAACGACGTGATGCCCGCGAACACGGAGACGGTGCCGCGCATGGCAGCGCGCGCTTTCGGCTTGGCGATCCGCGACAGGATGTCGATGCCAATGTGCTTGTCGTAGTGCGTTGCGAGAGACGCACCCAACATCGCGAGCCAGAGCGTCGCCTTCTCCATGAAGGGATCCGCCCAACCCATACTCAACAGAGCATCATTCGCCCAAGACACATCTTGGTCGGCGATGTTTCGTAGAAGAGACTGAGCGGAGGCCACCACAACGAGGGAGAGCAACACCGCCATTGCGACGAAGGCCTCTCCTCGGGCCAAGCCCTTGTCGAATTTTCTTAAGCGTTCTTTCAAGCCACCCTCACCGGATACGTCATTGCGCCGAGAGGATACACAAGCCGAGCGCCGGATCGCTTGAAAACCGCGCCTACATGTGGGCAGAAGCGCGAGAATGTTCAATCATGAGGTCGCGCGGACGGAAAGAAAAACGGCGCAGAGCCAAAGCTCCGCGCCGTCGCATACCGCGAAGGGAATCTCTTCAGTCGCCAGCGGCGCGAATCACGGCGTCGAGGAGAGCTCGGGGGTAGACGCGTCCCGCGAGGTTGTTGCGTGTGGTCTCCGCCGCGGCGGCCCACTCTGCTTCGTGAGCGGAGGTGTCCACAGCGGTCATACGGCGGCCAAGGACCCGGAGGGAGCGGTCGTCTTCGCGACGAATGGCACGAGCGAGAAGGCGGTGAGCCTGAGTCGAGGTCTCCATGAGAGCGGTCTGATGCTCCTCGGACAGAGCGTCGAAGCGCTCCTTCTTGAGGATCGTCGCGCCGATGAGAACGCCGGTGTTCTGCTCGGAGAAGAAGCGAAGCTTCGTGTACCACTGAAGGGAGACAGCAGCGATAGCCGAGGCAGGGACCGTGTCGATCATGCGCGTGTTGAGAGCCGGGTAGACCTCTGGGATGCCGAGACGACGCGGGCTGGCGCCGACGACGCTGAGGAACTCAGCGAAAACCTCGTCGTTTCGTGGGGCCCATGGGCGGCGCTGACGAAGCTGCTCGGGTCGCTCGATGCGTTCCGTGGACATGAGACGGGCCTTGCCGATGTCGCCCCATCCAAGGAGCGTGTAGCCGGCGCGCTCGAACTGACCTTCAAAGCGACGAGCCAGACGGCGACGGGCGCGGTCGATTTGGGAGTATTCGGTGATGACGCCGGGCGCCGAAAGCACCAAGACGGGTCGGACGATCTGTCCGAGGCCACCGCTCGTGACGGCGGCACCGTCGAGCTGGCCCGCGCCCATCTTGTCGATGAGCTCGCTCTCCTGCCCCTGGCTGCCGCCGGGGTAGAACGTCAGGCCGACCTGGCCGCCGGTTCGTTCACGAAGAGAGGCATCCCAGCGTCGGAAAACCTGCATCCATGGCGAACCTTCTGGGGCCACCGTCGCAATGCGAAGTTCCGTTGCGCTCTGGGCGCCGACTTGGCCGCTGAGGCCGGGCATCAGCGTGAGGCCTGCGAGGGCCAGCATGAGGAGCCAAGATCGTCGTTTCATCAAGTTTTTCCTTCGTTTGTTGAGGCTCTGAGCCTCGAAGCCAGCAGGATTCTGCCGCAATAAATAGGTTCGCCGACACTTCCGACGCGCCTGGGAAGAGATCATTCAGCGGCGGGCGTATTTTCTTCGCTCGTCGCGGGTTCTGGGGCTGCAGGGGCCGGGGCGGGAGCAGCCGCCGGCGCTTGAGGCGGGATCATCGTGTCGATCTGACGAAGGTAACGAGCCGCTCGGCGACGGGCGATGACGTTCTGCAAACGCTGCGCTGGGTTGATATCGCCGGCCTCGAGAACCTCTCGAAGAAGCGCGATGAAAAGCTCTCGGTCTTGGCGCTTCACGGCGTAGCTCTTCGCCATATTGACGAGGATGAGCAGGTTTCGGCGCTCCGTGATCTCAAGGACACGTTCCCACATCGGGAGCGCCACATCGAGATCAGCGCCCGGCGCTGACGTGTTCACGACGGCCAAGAAGGTGAGTCCAGAGTAGTTGTAGAACGTCGGGTCAAGTTCGACGCTTCGCTCAACGAGCGCCTGCGCAAAGGGAAGGTCTGCGACGGCCTCCATGCTGGACTTGTTGGCGTTGATGTAGGAGCCCCAGCTGAATCCCGTCTGGAAAAGCGGCCCAGCGTCTTCTTCGTCGTCGAACTCCTCCTGAAGCCAAGCCGTAAATGACTCTAGGCCTTCCGCCAAATGCTCGTCGTAGCCGTCGTGGTCGAGGCCGATCAGATGAACACCAAGATCCCGAGCACGCTCATACATGTAACGAGCACGAAGCGTCTGGGTCTCTGCTTCGAGATATCGACCCTCGGCGCGAAGTGCTTCCGCGCGGTCCTCCACCCAACCATAGGCGTAGCCCGTGTACAGCCGGATGGCATTGCCGACGAGCTGTTCGTTCTCTGGAACGACCCGTAGAAGCCCTTCTGTCTGGACGATATTGCTGGGCATCGCGGCGCCGGCGATGTCGTAGTCCCAGTGCTGCTCCAAACCGGGCGCGGCACGGCGGAAGAGGTTGCCACTGCCATTGGCAGCGACCTTCGTCACATCACAGGCGAGCAAGGCTGGGAGCGTTGCTACCATGAGACCAATGACGAGAACGCCTGTGCTGCGGACGTTCAGGACCCGTGAAATCAAGGACATGAAGAGAGTGGTACGTGTCGAACGATAGGCGCGTCAAGGCCGGCTTTTGCCTTCGTCCCCCTGGGTCCGCCCTGAAGCCGTTGACCGCGGGCAATTCGCCGCCGCCTGAAGTACGCTGAGTCCGTGCCTTCTTGGATCACTAAGCCTTCCTTTGCCGCCAAGCGCAGCGTTTTTGCCGTGTGTCTCGGTTTCGCACTGCTTTCAATGACGCCAGGGTCGGCAAAGGCCACTCTCGCTGACGCCCTCACCATGGGTGAGTTGGTGCAGCGAGCGGACCGAATTGCCCTCGTTCGTGTACTGAGCCAAGCGACGGAATACGATTCTAGGGGCCGAATTGTGACGCGCGTGAGGGTTCGCGTGGAGGAAGGGCTCCTGGCGGCCAACGCTGGCGACGAGCTCGATGTGGTGTCGCTGGGCGGGATTATCGGCGACCTCGGCATGCAGATCGCCGGCGAGCCTTCCTTCGAGGACGGCGAACGTGCCCTGGTCTTCGTCCGACACATCAACGGAATCTATAGGCCGATCGGCATGTCTCAAGGCGTCTTTCCTGTCACGGACGGCGACACCCCGCGTGTCGAACCGGGCGGCTCTGGCCTCTCGCTTGTTCGTCCTGGCACCAACGGAGAGCTGGCTCCCGCCGGCGCCGCACTTCGTGGGCCGCGTTCACTCGCCCACGTCATGGAGCGAGTCCGTGCGCTCATCGCTGAGCGATGACCCGAATCGTTATCGTCTTCGGAATCATCTGGCTGTCCGCTGACGCCTTGGCCTGGTGTCAGCTCCGAACAAGGACAGGCGAGGTTACCCGTGCCGGTGAGTGCGCGACGGAGGGCGTTGCCCTGGCGTGGCAAGACCGATGCGTAAGCTACTCCGTGAACAGCGCCGACAGCCTCGACTTAGACCTTGAGACCATCCGGAGAATCTCCGCGGCGAGTTTCGCGAACTGGACGACCCAGGTGTGCGGCGACGCGCCCTTCCCGATTCAAATCCAGGAAGACGCCCCTCGCGCCTGTGTGCTCGCGCAACACCTCTCGGATGGGCCCAACGTTCACACCCTCACCTTCGAAGAAAACTGGCCCGAGGATTTCGAAGAAAACGTCTACGCCATCACGTCGGTTTGGCACCGGGCCTCCGACGGCGCGATACTCGACGCAGATATGCTTGTGAACGAGAACAACGGGCCATTCGGCGAGTGCCCGGCCCGTGGCTGTCGCGCGGATGAAAACGGCATCACGACGGTGGACCTGGAGAGCGTCCTCACCCACGAAATCGGACACTTCTTCGGACTCGGCCACTCACAGTTCGGGTTCGCCACGATGCACGCAAGCGCGCCGCGCGGCGAAACTGACAAACGAACCGTCAGTAGCGACGACATACAGGGCGTCTGCGCCATCTACCCCGTGGATGGTCCCGCCGCCGAATGCGACTTCACGCCCATTGGCGGTCTCGCTCGATTCTGCGAGCCACAGACGGGATGCGCTGTGCGTCCCGCTCCAAAGCAAGACGCGCCGGCCTTTGTGTGGCTGACCTTCCTCCTCGTCGTTGCGCTTCGACGAGGACGCCGCGCGGCCTGACGCTTCGCGCGGCCTCTGCTCCGTTCTCTTAGTCTTAATTTCGCGAAGCCCAATCGGCCGGCTTGTTTGTGTCGTTGCCCCAAGCGACGAAGAAGAAACAAGGTCTCTGCCATCGGCCGGGTCCATAAGACTTGAGCCGTTCTGACGCGACCCAAGGGCGAAGCGCCTATGCCGCTGTTCGAACGGAACTGTGCAACCCGAGACATGGGTGACACTTCGTACCGAAGACATGGGTAACACTTTTAGTGGTTGATCATTGCTCCGAGGGAAGATTCGCGGAGCGTGGTGAAGCGGTTGAGAACACGTTGGCCTGGGTCGTAGTCGCCAAGGTCAACGCCAGCGAAGCCAATGCGCCACAAGCTGTTCGGCAGCTCAAGAACACCCACGGGTTGGCCTTTGAGAGCCGAGGAAACATGAAAGGAATGACGGCCGAAGAGGCTGATGGCGCCGTAACGGTCCACAGTCTTCACATCGTCAGCTAGCGCATAGTTGATCTCCGGAAGCGTGCCGTTGAAGCAGCGCCGACTGGCGCGGTAGACGTCCGCGGGCACCGCCATGTCCAGCGCTTCGTGAGGCCGAACGTAGTTGAAGGTGTGCATCCATTCGTTGAACTTCTCTTGTTGCGCAAGGAGGTGCCGTGCGGCGGGTCGAGCGGTTTCAAGCTTGAGCGTGCGGTGCATGCGTTCGTGACAACCGTTCTGCTGCGGCTTGCCGGGCTCGATGCGTTCGACGTGACTACCCAACCGCATCCATAGCGCCGCAAGCTTGCTCAGCCCCCAATAGCCCGCCGAAGCGAAAGGCACGCCGTTGTCGGTGCGTATGACGTCAGGGAGCCCGTGCTCCATAAATAGCAGACTGAAACACTCCAGTGCGCCTGCCTCCGCCGTGCTCGGTAGCGCCTCGCACGTCAGCACGAAACGAGAGTTTAGGTCCGTCGTTGTCAGTGGATAGCAGTGCTTCCCGTCACCGGTTCGGAACTGGCCTTTGAAGTCAGACGCCCACACGCAGTTCGGCGCGGTGGGTTTCGTGAGCCTCCCTCCCATCGCCATTGTCTTCTGACGTCGATGCGGTTCTCGAGCCCCCTCACACGTTCCTTCTCAAAGCGCTCCTTGAACTTGTAGATCGTCTTCCGACTCACCTCGTACTCCCTGGCTAGGTCCGTCACTCGAACGCCTTCTCGGGGCTTCATCATCAGCTCCATTCGCATATCCGTCATGGTTCGTTCCTTCAGCGGCACGCTTCCTCCTCGCGTGCCTCGAAGTGTCACCCATGTCTCCGGTACGTTTTGTCACCTATGTGACCGGTCCGTACCCGAACGGAACGGGAACCGGAACCGGAACGGGAACGGGAACCGGAACGGGAACGGGAACGGGAACCGGAACCGGAACGGGAACCGGAACCGGAACGGGAACCGGAACCGGAACGAAAAAAGGCCACCCGAGGGTGGCCTTGATTCTCAGGAAGCTGAGCTCTACTCGGCTGCTTCGACGCGGGACTCGATGATGAACTGAACTCGTCGGTTACGCGCGCGATTGCTTGGCGTGATGTTCGGCACGAGAGGGTTCGTGTCGCCGTAGCCGCGAGCCTGGAGGCGCGTGGCCGCAACACCGTGGGCGACGAGCCAAGCGCGGACCGAGTCGGCTCGGTTTTGCGAGAGCGTCATGTTGGCAGCGCTTCGGCCACGGTTGTCCGTGTGACCCTGAATCTCGATGGCCGTGACGTCCGTGTTGCGGATGAGCACGTCGGCGATTTCAGTCATCAGCGGCTCCGAGGAGGGCAGGATGTCAGCGCTGTTCGTTGCGAAGTTGATCTGGCGACGAATCTGAATGTCGCGGTTTCGGACGCGGACCAAGGCACGCGCTGGGCGAGGGACCAAGGTGACCGTTGGGCTCACGGACTCGCGAGCGACGACGGTGACGGTGTCCGTCTTGATGAGGAAGTTCTCCGCATCGATGCGCACCTGGTAGGTGCCGGGCGGAAGGTCGGCAATGGTGAAGCGACCGTCAGGACCACTGGACACGGAGCGTGTCGCTGGGCCGCTGAGAGCCACCGTTGCACCACCAACGGCGCCGCCATCCGCGGAGCTCACCGTTCCGGTGACGCCGCCGACGCGTGGAAGCGCAACGAGCTCGCAGCGGACTTCCACCTCAAGCTCACCCTCTTCTGGGCGCTCGTCGGGGATCGTTGCTGCGCACTGACCTGGCGCGTATTCCGGATGTGTCAGCTCCATCGTGATCTGACCTGGGTCAAACGCGTACGTGGTGAAACGTCCATCGTCGCTGCTGATCTGACTTGTGAGGTCCTGACCCTGGAAGGCGATCGTTGCGCCGGCGATGGCGGTGCCCGCACCCTGCTCGACGATCTGACCCTTGATGCGACCCTGAAGCGGCGGAGGAAGCTGGACTTCCACGCGGCGCTCAACCTCACGAACCTCAGGCTCGACGGGCTCGGGCTCCGCCGTGTCGTAGGCGTAGCTCATGCCGATGTAGATGTTGTAAGGCGCGTTGGGCGCGAGCTCGCGGACCAAGGTGCTGGTGCCGGTGAGGCCGATGTCAGCCGCGAGGAGAATCGAGAGGCCCTTCACCGGCGGCAGGATGCGCGTGCCGAGTGTGAGGGTCATCGGGTTGGCGCCGATGCCAGAGTCCGCGCGACAGTCGTCGACGCCTGGAGGCGGGCCGTCGGTCGTGGCTGGGTCGTACGCCAGGACGCAGTTGTAACCCTGTCGGTTGACGGGGATGCGCCACTGCCACTCGAGAAGTGGGTGAATGTAGAAGTCTTCCATCACGCGAAGTGGCGCTTCGAGGCCAAGGGCGATGTTGAAGAAGTCGGTCCGGTTGATGTTCAATGCGAAACGCTCGACGGGAGTCACGAGGTGCCGGCTCTCGTCTTCGAGGACAAGTGGGTCGGGCAGGTTGTTGTAACGAGCAGTCTCCGTGTCTTCGATAAGCTTGTTGGAGTTGTCGACCTCATATTGAAGGTTCAAGCGAGCAACAAAGGGCACGGGGTTGTCGAGACCTCGAAGGTCGGCTGTGACGTTGGCGCGAAGGCCGATGCCCGTGCTGGCGAGGACAAGTCCAATGTCGCCGACGGTGTTGAGCAAGTTGAGACTGAAGTCACCACCGACGGCGAAGACGTCGCTGACGCGGTAGAAAGCCTTCACACCAAGCTGGGCGTCGCCGAGCGTCTGGAAGAGCGAAGGGTCACCCGTGTCGTTGGAGTTGGCGTAGCTTTGAATCGACGCCCAGATTTCCACCATCTCGTGGACCGTCCAACCAACGGAGAGCGAACCACCAATGTGGTCGGCGTTGTCGTCGGGCTGAATGAAATCACTCGTGAAGAAAAACTCGGTGCCGAGCTGCACACGGAACGTTCCGACGGCGCCGCTGGCCGCGTCGACTACGTGAAGACCACCGACAGCACCCATGTAGGTGTTGTGCGCGCGGAAGAGCCGAGCACGAAGCTCTTCTGGCTCCGCCTCTTCTTCTTCCTCATCGTCCTCTTCGTCGTCGCTTGGTGGGACTTCGTCCTCCGCGTCGTCGAGGTCGTCCTCAAGGTCGTCGTCGAAAAGATCGTCGTCGTCGTCAAAGTCAGACGGCGCCTCTTCCGCAGGAGCCTCGACGGGGGTTTCCTCAGCCGGCTCTTCGAACTCGTCGCCGAATTCATCGTCGAACTGAGCTGCACCCGGAGCGGCAAAGCCACAGGCGAGAAAAGTAAGGAAGAGATAACGACGGGGATGGCGAAGAAGGGTTCGCATTCCAAAAGCTCCTAGAACGTCCAAAGTAGCCCGGCCCCCAAATAACCAAGGGGCCGAATCGCACGTGTCATACAACGTGCAGGGCAAAAGGTAAATGATTCACGGGGCATCCGTGCCAATCTGAGACGCCAAGTGACGTCTCAGGAGGGGCCATGCAGGAACCGTTCCCGATATCCTCGCATCACCTATTTGGGTAAGCAGAGGGCGTTTTTGAATCTTCGGAGCCCTGTTTAGGGACCCCGCTTAGGGAGCCGCGACGTGAAGGGTCACGCGACCATCGGGTGGAATCATCGCGACGCGAGAGCTCGACTCACCCCCGCCGGCAGGCTGGAACTGAACTCGGTAGCGACCGCCGGGGACCGCCTGAAGTCTGCAATCACCGTTTTGGGTCTGACAGCGATGGGTGGACCCGCCCTCCCCCGACACCGGGGTGATTTCTACGGTCCCGTCAGCCGGTGCACCCCCAGCCGTGCGAACTTGAACGATCACCAACGCGTCCGCGAGGGCTGGAATCGTGCAAAGACAGAGGAGTGCCGCGAGGGCGATTCGTAGGTGAGTACGCATGAGGTGGTCGGCCGTGCCGTGGTGGAGAGACGGTGAAAGGCCGTGGCGATTCACCCTCGGGAGGATTTTGTACCACGAGTTGGTCGCCCTTTGCGATTCTGCTGCACTTCGCGGCAGAAACTTCTGCAACAGCGACGCTTTAGGGCGGACCCCTTCGATGCCTCATGGTAGGCGGAGCCTATGCGTGTTGGCCTCTTTGCCGTCTTGATGGCCTGCTCCGCCGCGAGTGGCTCCCCTGTCCTCGTCGCTGAACATGAGGAGGACCCCCAAGAAGCGGTCAGCGAGGCGCCTCAGAGCGCCGTCGTCGTCCCGGAGGAGCCAGCGCCTCCCGCTGAACCCGCCCGCGTGGTGTTCCACGATCTGCTCGCTGACCGGGGAACTTCCTTCAGCCCCGAGGGAGGCCTTCGCGTGGACCTCGGGGGCCCCGCCGGCGCAGGAACCACCCTGGGCGGATGGGGCACGAACGTCGTCGAAGGCGTGGTCGACGACCAAGGCTGCGCCATCGCTCGCTCCACCGTGGCTCGCCTCATCGTTTCGACAGACGACTCCGAGAGCAGCCAAGAGCTAAGCGTTCGGCTTCGCAGCTTCGTGCCCACTCCCGTCACCGTGTACTGGGACGGCGAGGTACTGGGGCACATCGACGCGACCACCACGTTCGCGACCCAGTCGTTCACCCTCGAGTCAGACGCGCGCGCCGCCGGTGATCACCTTCTGATGTTTCGTTCACGGCGACGTGGCAGACATGAGGGCGAAAGAGCGAGCCTCGCCGTCGATTGGATCGAGCTCGAGGCGCCGGACGCGCGTCCAAGCTTCGAGCAGACCGAAGCGGGCCGCCACGCGAAGCTCGAAGCTGGCTGGAACTTGAGGGCAGATGCCTTGGTTCCAGAAGATGCCACGTTGGCGCTAAGCGGCGAAGGCGAGCTGCATGTTCGCGTCGAAGCAGACGGCATGAGCCCTTTCGAGCAGACTGGAACGGCGGACATCGATCTCACCGCTTTTGCGTCGCGCGTTGTTCGTGTGTCGGTGCGGAGCGAAGGAGAGGGAAGCGTCAGCGCCCTGCAGATCGAAACGAACCCACGTGATGTCCGCTCCCTCGGGCGCCCCCGTCACGTCTTGCTCATCCTCATCGACACCCTGCGCGCCGACAAGCTCTCGCCCTATGCGCCGGACACCCGTGTTCAAACACCACAGCTCGCCGAGTTTGTCCGCGGCGCGACAACCTTCGGGCATGCGCACTCCCAAGAGAACTGGACCAAGCCGAGTGTGGCCACGCTGCTGACATCGTTGATGCCTTGGGAACACACCGCGACGCAGCACGAGTCTGTTCTTCCCAGGAGCGTCGAGATGCTCCCAGAGGTGTTGCAGGACGAAGGTTTCCAGACGGCGTCGTTCATCTGCAACGGATTCGTCAGCGACCGCTTTGGTTTTCGCCAAGGCTGGGACAGCTACCGCAACTACATCCGCGAAGGGCGTCGAACCCGCTCACAATTCGTCGCCGCGGATGTTCTCGAGTGGCTCGATGGACGAGATGAGGAGAAGCCCTTCTTTCTCTACGTCCATACCATCGACCCCCACGTTCCGTACCGGCCGCCCAATGAGATTCTCTCGCTCTATGGCGACGTCGACTACCGCGGACCGATCAACTTCCGGCGAGACTCGACGCTTCTCGAGAACGTGAAGCTCGGCAACCTCCGTCTAAACAACCGCGACCGCGCACACCTGCAGGCGCTCTACGATGGTGAGATCACCTACCACGACCGCCACTTCGGCTCGATCATCGATGGGCTGCGAAGTCGCGGGCTCCTCGACGACACGATGGTGGTGATCACCTCCGACCACGGCGAAGAGTTTTGGGACCACGGCAGCGTTGGACACGGGCACAGCGTGTACGAGGAGCTACTGCATGTACCTCTCTTCGTTCGTATGCCCGGCGACCTCCCGCAGCGTGTCGAGTCTCCGGTGGGGCTCATCGATATCATGCCGACGATCCTTGAGGCCCTCGGCCAAGACGTTCCCGAGCGCCTCTCGGGCCGTTCTTTCTTAGGCGAACTCACAGGGCGCGAACGCGCGCGCGAACAAGGCGCGGGAGGAACCGTCAGCGGGTTCATGGAGAACTGGCGCGCGTTCTCGGTGGGTCGATGGAAGCTCATCGAAAGGCCACGCGGACGCTCAGCGATATACGACCTGCAAGAGGACCCAAGCGAGCAGAGCGCGATTCGCGACTACCCCATTACCCAGCGAGCGCTTCGGCGATGGATGGGCCAGCGCCTGGTCGAAACCGCGTCGCGCTCGCGTTCGAACGGCACGAGGCCACAGAACACACGAATCGATGCCGAAACCGCCGCTCAGCTCCGGGCGCTGGGCTACATTCAGTAGCCCACGAGCCGACGCTTAGATGTCGAGGTCGACGTCGATGTCGTCGGCATCTGCCACGTCGACGGGCGCGGCTTCATCCGCAGCCAAGTCCTCGAAGGACTCTTCGGGCACAGCTGCCTGAGGGTCTGCGTCGCCCACAGACACGTACTCAGCTTCCACGGCAGGTGCGATTTCGGCGTCCCCCTCTGGCAAGGGCATCTCGCCGAACTCTTCGACGCTCATCGCTTGAGTCGCGTCTTCTTCCGCGAAGGCGTCCGCTTCCGGCATCGCTTCAACTGCCTCTTCGAGTGCGACCTCTTCGACGGCTTCTACCGGTGCATCTTCGACGGAAGCCTCAAACGCGAGCGCTTCGTCTTCAATCGCTTCTTCGGCGGCCGCCTCGACAGCCTCTTCCGCAGCTTCGAGGGGAGTCTCTTCGGCGGACACGTCTTCGACGGCGACATCTTCGACGGGAGCCTCCTCGACCGGCGCGGCCTCAACGGGAGCCTCGATGGCGGCTTCGATGGGAGCAGCAGCAGCAGCGGCAGCCTCTTCGCTTGGACGCGGTGCCGGGGCTACGCGGAGTTCCGGCGAGAGCTCTGGACGAGGCGCCGAAGCCGGCACGGGAAGAGTTCCCGTCGCGTATTGGAACCAGCCGCTCGACGGACGAGGTTCGGGAGCTTCGGCGCGCGGCCACCAACTTGCGGCGAAGACAGGGCGCACCAAGGCGCCGTCTGCCGAACCAAGGGCGACACGAGGCGGGGCTACATCGATGGGGGGTGCCACAACATCCGCTACGACATCCGCTGCGACGTCCGCTGCAGGCGGCAACGAATCGAAGGCGTCGCCGACGTCTTCGAACTCTGGCGTTTCATACTCGCTGACCGCTTCTGCGGGCGCTTCAAAGTCCACTGGCGCCTCAAAGTCCACCGGCGCCTCGACGTCGACGGGTGCTTCGAATTCAGCCGGTGCGGCCGCCACAGCGTCAGCGGCGGGCTCGAACTCCGGCGAACCAAACCCGAGGGCGTAGTCGCCATCCGCGGCCTCCACGGCGTCCGCCGCGGGAAATTCCATGGGCTCGTCGAACGCCGCCGCGGGGGCCTCGCTCGCGAAGCTCACGCTGTCCTGCGCGTCGATGTCCGAGATGTCGACTTCGCCGGTCGCGGGCGCTTCGCCCGTCATGCTTTGACGAGCAAGAACGATTCGCTCGAAGACGACCTCGTTGCGCCCGTCGAGCTCAAGGCTCTCCAGAACCGTGTCGTATCGAATCTCGGGCTCACGCCCTTCGCCCCCGTCGTACACCTCGGTGACCAGACCAAACCCCTCGAGGGCCGTCGACTCATCGGAGAGCAACACGCGGAATCCGACGTGGGTCCCTTGGTCGAACATCGTGGGTCCGTAGAGAATCAGACGACCATCATCAACGCGGTCAATGAGGCCCGTCGAGAGTTCCGAGAGGTCTCCGAAATGGGTAGGGACAGTCAGCACATCCGTCATCTGGAAACAGGCTCCTTTTCGCCGCTCGTAACGCTCGCAACGCGACCGTCCTTGAGTAGTTCTTCGACACGTTCTTCCGCGCTGTCTAAGCGCGCGCTGCCCAGCCGCGAGAGTCGCACACCTTCCTCGAACGCAGCGAGAGACGCTTCGAGCGAGAGTTCGCCGCCTTCAAGGCGTGCAACGACGCCTTCAAGGTTTGCGAGAACCTCTTCGAAGGGGGCCTCCGGGGTCGGGGATTGCTTCTCTTTGGCTTGGGCCACGTGACCGAGACATTGCCGCAGGCCAGGGTCAAAGGTCAATGATTCAAAAGCAGCGTAGGCCGCAAAACCACGTGGAGCCGCGGCTCAGAGAAGCGCCAACCCAAGGCTAAAGCGAAGGCGAATGGGATTTGGCCCTATTTTTCGTGGGCATCGGATGGCCGGCTGCGACGCCCCGCCAGGCTAAATGTCTCGTTCCAAGATAGGACGCACATCCGCCGATCCCGCCTGAAGATCGGGAACGAAGAGCTCACCACCGGCCAAGGTGCGCTGTAGTCTCATCTCTCCCGAGGGGAGCTCAATCAGGCAAAGCACGCCCTCAGGCGCCTGTTCGGCCTCCACGCGAAAGCGGAGAACCCGCTGACCTTGGGCGCCCCCACCGCCGGACCAAGCCAAACGAACGACGGGGTCGTAGGCGATCCGGCGCCGCCTCAGGGCCTCGGGAGAGTCCGCCGCGCCAAGCGCCGCCAAGGCACGCGCAATGAACCGCCGCCGCGCAGCATCCTCGCTTCGATCGTAGGCCGCGAAGAGCGTGGGTATCGCGGCGCGCTCTTCCAAGCGGACGATCGCATCAAGGGCGGCACGCACGGTGGGCTCCCAGCCATCGTGGAGAGCGCGTCGCAATCGCCTGCGTTCACGCACGCCGACTGAGCCTTGAGCAAAGGAGCGAAAGATCGCCGCTTGAGCATGAGGCTCAGCGGCAAAGCGACGCACGGCGCGCTCTGGGATCTGCGTGTGGTGGCGGCGTGCAGCGTCCACCAAACGCCGAAACGACTCGATGTCCTCCTCTTCGCGCAACGCCTCATAAATGGCGGAGCCGCTCCTGCTGCCGACCAAACCAAGACCCGTCGCTGCCCATGCACGAATCGACGCATCGCCATCCTCGAGGCGAGCCTCCAGCAATGGAATGACTTCTTCGTCTCCTGCTAGGGCGCGGAGAACAAGGTTTCGCGCCGACGCGGGACCACGTGTGGGGAGGGCGCGGAGCGCAGCCAGCCCAGCGCGGCGAATTCGCGCGCCAAAGGGCCAGCGTCGAAGGCACACGGCGATGGCTCGCTGCGCGTCTCGGTCCGTGCGAAACTCAAGAAGCACCGGAAGACCGGCGCCGTCCTCCGCCTCTGCCAGGGCCGAGAGCGCTTCTTCGCGTCGTGAACCCTCGCGAACGAGACCATGGAGCACCGGCACGAGATCCGCGCGCGGCATCTCCAGCGCGATGCTGGAGGCGAGGAGCGCGAGGTCGGGATCGTTTCCGCTCGCGTACGAAACGATCTGGGCGACGCCACGCGGCGCGTCGACGCGGAGAAGTGCCTTGAGCAAAAGCGGCGGGTGGACGCCGCGTTCAAGTCCTGCCGCGAGCGCCTCGGCGTCCGCCGGTCCTGCGAGTGACGCGAGCGCTTCCCACGCGACGTTGACAACACTCGGGTCCGCATCACCGGTCGCGATTCGTACTGTATTTCGCGCGCGATCGTCGCCTAACTCACCCAGCGCTTGAATCGCGCTCGCGCGAACCGAAGCCACAGCGTGACTTACCGCGGCGACGAGCTCCGGCAGCGCGCTCGCGTCGCCGAGCTCGCCGAGTGCACGAAGAACGGGGACGCTCGGCGATTCACGAGCTCGCCGACGAAGCAGTGGCACCGCCGCGACTCCCGCCAATGCGATGCCTTCCCTCGCCGCTCGAATCCGGTCGGCACGATCCAGACCGGCAACCAACGCTTCGATTCCCGCGGGCTCGCGCAAAGACCCAATTGCATGAGCGATGGCCTCCAGGCCCGCACGTGCAGACGCGGTGAACGACTCCGCGAGGACCGCGCCGGACGATGGGTTGCCGTGGAACGCCAGGGATTCGGCGATGGCCGCGCGTACCAGACCGTTCGCTTCTCGCGGGAGAGCCGCCTCAAGCGCTTCGACGGCCTGTCGAGGGTCACCCGTGCCGCGCAGGTCCTCCGCTGCTGCCATTCGCTCACTTGGGGTCCCATGTTCGAGTCGCCAGCGCGCCTGCGCGCCGCGGAGCCGGGCGGCGAGGCGGCCACGCAGCTCTGGTGACTGTTGGGAGATGTCCGGGTTGCCCTCGGCGATCAGTGGAAACTGGGCGACTGCGTCCGCGGAATACGCGGCTAGAATCAGCGCTCCGAGGAGAAAAAATGGAACTCGAGACGCGGCGCCCATGCCTGCGGACATTATCCCGGGGACTCCGAGACATCAACGGCGCGCCTTGATCGGCCTCAGGGATTGTGCTGAATCGCGATGTGAGCGAAGCAAATACAACGGCCGAAGAGAACCAACAAGACGCGGAAGTCGTCTTTCCACCGGTGGACACGACGTCCCCACAGCTCACCGTCCGCGCCATAATTACAGGCATGGTCCTGGGGGCCTTGCTCTCCTTCGTCAACATCTACACCGGCCTGAAGATCGGCTGGGGCTTCAACATGTCCATCACGGCGATGTTGCTGAGCTTCGGGTTCTACAAGGCCCTCGAGAAGTCCGGCGGGCGCCCGTGGGGCCTCCTCGAGAACAACATCAGCCAGACGGCGGCGTCCGCCGGCGCCAACATCAGCTCGGCGGGCCTCGTCGCGCCGATTCCCGCCCTGACGATGATCACAGGCGCGACCTTCGCGTGGCACATCCTCGCAACGTGGACCTTCGCCGTCGCCTTCGTTGGCGTTGTCGTCGCCGTGGGCCTTCGTCGACAGATGCTCATCGTCGACAAGCTCCCCTTCCCTTCGGGAATCGCGTCGGCGGAGACCATCAAACAGATGTACGCCGAAGGCAAAGAGGCGATGACCCGCGTCAAAGCGCTACTCATCGGCGGCCTCTTTGGCGGTGTGGTCAAGATGGTCATTCACCTCGCGAAGTGGAAAAAGTGGGGCCTCCCCGGGAGCGTCGCCGCCGGGACCAGTACGGCGGGGACGAGCGCCTACACCTTCAGCAACCTCGGCTTCGCCCTCGACCCCAGTCCGCTCATGGTCGCCGTCGGCGCCATCATTGGCATTCGCGCCGGCGCGTCCATGATGATCGGCGCAGTACTGGCGTGGGGTTTCCTTGCACCGATGGCGTTGGACGCCGGATGGGCTGAGCCCGGCGCGCTGGAAGCCGGCAAGAGCTGGTTTGGTTCCATCAACAAGTGGATGCTCTGGCCCGGCGTCGCGTTGATGGTGACATCGTCGCTGACGAGCTTCGCGTTCTCCTGGCGCTCCATCGTCGCAGCGATTCGAGGCGCAACGAAGGCTGCAGGAAGCGGAGAAAAAACCACGGCGCCGGGCGACGTGCCGCGGAACTGGTTTGTCATCGCCCTCGTCGTCGCTCTCATTCTTGCTTCCGTGACGCAGGTCGCGTTCTTCGACATCCCGCTGTGGGTCGCGATCCTCGCGGTGCTCCTCACGTTCATCCTCGCCATCGTGGCGGGACGCGTGTCCGGCGAGACCGGGATCACGCCCGTCGGGGCCATGGGCAAGGTCACGCAGCTGACCTTCGGCATCGTCAGCCCCGGAGATGCAGCAAGCAACCTTATGGCGGCCAACGTCACCGGCGGCGCGGCGAGCCAGACCGCGGACCTTTTGCATGACATGAAGGCCGGTCTTCTCATCGGCGCGTCCGCTCGACTCCAGGCAGTGGCCCAATTCTTCGGCGTCATGGCGGGAGCCCTTGCAGGCTGCGCCGTGTACCTCTTCATCATCCCGGACCCTGCGAACCAGCTGCTCACGGATGAGTGGCCTGCGCCCGCCGTTCAAGCGTGGAAGGGCGTGGCAGAGCTCTTCATGGTCGGCATCGAAGCCATGCCAACGATGGCTGCCCAGGCCATGGGCATCGCCGGACTCGCGGGCATCGTCCTCGCCATCATGGAGAAGGTGTTGCCCAAGCACGTGGCGAAGTGGGTGCCCTCCCCCGCGGCGATGGGCATCGCCTTTGTCATCCCCGCTTCCTACTCCATCAGCATGTTCCTCGGCGGGCTCATCTCCCTGCTAGGCATGAAGTACGCGAAGACCTGGACGAAGCGCTTCTTGATCGTCATCGCCTCTGGAATCGTCGCAGGTGAAGGTCTCGTCGGTGTCGGCATCGCGATTTACACCGCCCTCAAGAACATCATGGGCTGGGAGTAAAGATGGAACACGTCATGGATGCGGACGCGATCCGCGCGTTCCTTGAGAAAGGCTTTCCCCAAGCGAAGGACTTCGGGCGCATCGTCGGCCTCGGCGATGAGCAGCTCACCTTTGAGCTGGACACGGAAGAGCGGCATCTGCGGCCCGGCGGTACGGTCTCGGGCCCCGTGATGATGACGATGGTCGATACCGCCGCCTACTACCTGGTGCTGAGCCTATTGGGGCCGGTAGGCCTCGCCGTCACCACGAGTCTGCACATCGACTTTCTGCGGAAGCCGACGCCCGGAACCTTGCTCGCCGAGGCCGAACTCCTGAAGCTTGGGAAGCGCCTCGCCGTCGTGTCCGTGGCCATTTCGCGAGACGGCGAGCGATTCGCCCAGGCCTCCGTCACGTACTCTCTTCCTCCACGCTGAGGGCTACAGGCGCCGGCGCATTTCTGCTAGGGTGTCCGCATGAAGCGACGTGAATTTTTGGGCGTATCCGTTGGAATCGCGGGCATTGGCTTGGCGGGCTGCACGGACTTCGCCGACAGCGCGGACTTCGACGCCGGAACCCCAACGGGCTCTTCGGATTCCGGCCCTGGCATGGATGCGGGTCCGGGTGAGATGGATGCGGGTCCAGGTGAAATGGACGCAGGTCCAGACGAGACGGACGCAGGTCCGGGTGAGATGGACGCGGGACCAGGTGAGATGGACGCAGGCCCAGCGGCCACTTGCGCCAGCGCCTCGCTGGTGATCGGAGGCGGCCATGGACCTGACCATGAAGACGGCGGGGAAGGTCCTTCGATGGCGGATGTGGTCGCGGCTGAAGAGCGCACCTACGACATTCGCGGCGTCAGCGCGCACCCCCACACCTACACTCTGACGGCTGCAAACTTCGCGTCCCTCGCAGCGGGGGAGTCCGTGATGGTCACCTCCTCGGAAGACAACGGTCACACGCACTCGGTGACGATTCAGTGTGTTTGAGCTAGCTCCTCTTCGTTATCAGCTGTAGGTGGGCACCTAATGGACGGACAGACACCGAAGCCGGCTCCGTGGAGCGTGAAAAAGAGTACCGAGCTCTACCAGATCGCTGGCTGGGGCAAGCCCTACTTTCGTTTCAACGAAGCAGGGCACGTGGAGGTCACACCGGACCCACGCCGCGACGGGAAGATCGACCTCTACGAGCTGACCAAGCAGCTCCAGATGCGCGGCCTGGACCTGCCTCTGCTGATTCGCTTTCCCAACATCCTCCAGCATCGCATTCACCTACTGAACGATTGCTTTGGGCGGGCCATCCGCGAGTCGGAATATCCAGGGCGGTACCGCGGGGTCTTCCCCATTAAGGTCAATCAACAGCGCCACCTCATCGACGAAATTGTCAGCGCGGGAAAAGAGTTCGACTACGGACTTGAGGCGGGCAGCAAGCCGGAGCTGCTCATCGCGCTCTCTTCGATGCAAGACGAAGACGGTCTTATTATCTGCAATGGATACAAGGACCGCACGTACATTGAGACCGCGCTCATCGCTCAGCGTTTCGACAACCAAGTCATCATCGTGTTGGAGAGACCCGATGAGATCGACCTGGTGCTCGAAGTCAGCGAACGACTGGGCATTCGGCCAACCCTCGGCGTACGCGCCAAGCTCTCTAGCCGAGGCATGGGCCGCTGGGCAGAGTCCGCGGGAGACCGGGCGAAATTTGGTCTGACGACGAGCGACATGGTGCGCGTCGTCGATGAGCTGGCGAAGCGCGACATGCTCGACTGTCTCCAACTGCTGCATTTTCACATCGGCTCCCAGGTCTCCAGCATCATCCCCTGGAAGAACGCATTCCGTGAGTCCTCTCATCTTTACGTCGAGCTCGTCCGCATGGGCGCTGGTATGCGTTACCTCGATGTCGGCGGCGGGCTCGCCGTCGACTACGACGGGTCCAAAACAGACTTTCGTGGGTCCATGAACTACGGCGCCCAGGAATACGCCTACGACGTTGTCGCCTCCATCCAGGACGCATGCGACAAAGCGAAGGTCCCCTGCCCCACCATCGTCAGCGAGAGCGGGCGCGCCGTCGCGGCCTACCAGAGCGTACTTGTTTTCGATGCTGTGGGTGAGAGTCACGAGGAACGCGACCAAGCTCCGGAGCCCGCGGAAGATGCGCACCGCGTCATCTTGGAGTTGTACGAGACGTGGAAGGGCATCCAGCCGAAGAACGTCCAAGAAGCTTGGCACGACGCGAGCCAGACCCTGGAGGAGGCGCGAAGCCTCTTTAAGTTTGGGTACCTCGGGCTTCGGGAACTCGCCGCCGTGGAGCGTTTGTTCTGGGCGTGCTGTGAACGCATTCGAAAACGAAAAGCAAACCTCAAACACGTCCCCGAGGAGCTTCAGAACATCGAGGAGCTCCTCGGCACGATCTACTACTGCAACATGTCCATCTTTCAGAGCGCGCCAGACATCTGGGCGATGGACCAGCTCTTTCCCTTTGTGCCGATCCATCGCTTGGACGAAAAGCCCACAGTGAAAGCTCGCCTTGCGGACCTCACCTGCGACAGCGACGGCATCGTTGAGAACTTCATCGATGTCGAAGAGGTTCAGAGCGCCCTCGACGTGCACCCGACGGTGCCGGGTGAGCCTTATATTCTCGGCATGTTCCTCGGCGGCGCCTACCAGGAGACCCTCGGCGACCTGCACAATCTCTTCGGAGATACGAACGCCGTGCACGTTCGCCTCGAGGACTACGGCTATAGCGTGGCTCATGTGATCCGTGGCGACTCCATCGAACAAGTCCTCGGCTATCTTCAGCACAACCCGGAAGAAATGGTCGAGTCGGTGCGAAAGCAAGCGGAAGGCGCCCTCAACGCCGGCCGAATGACCCTTGAGCAGCTACGCATCTTCATGCGGCACTACGAAGAGAGCCTTCGTGGTTACACCTACCTGAAGAGCGATTGAGGGCCTCTCGGAAGATTTTTCAAACTTTTCCGAAGCTGAGGTGTCTTCAGCCTGCGGACCGGCGCATTGACGCTGCCTCCAAGACGTTCATTCTCCGCCCGTAGCGCGGCCACCTATAGGATTTTCCGATGACCTCGATGAAGCACTTCTTTCTCAGCACTCTCTTCGCTCTCGGAGTTTCCCTCGCGCCCGTCGCCGTGGGCTGCAGCGGTGAAGCTGCGCATGATCACGACCACGACCATGAGCACGCAAACTACGTGTGCCCAATGCACCCTGAGGTGCATCAAGAAGAGCCTGGCGATTGCTCCATCTGCGGCATGCCCCTCGAAGAAGAATCCGCAGAAGAGCACGAAGAGCACTCGCACTAGTCCGCGCTCAAGTCGCAGCTCCGTGCGGCTTAGACGCCTTTTGCAAAGTTGCCGAGAACGAAGCCCCAGGCGCGTTTGAAGTACTCAAACCCGTTGGGCCACGCGCCTTCTTTCTTCCATCCACTCTGGCGGAGAGTCACGCGCGTGCGCTGCGCGCCTAGCGCTTCGAAGCCGACGCGCACAATTGTGTGCTGGTCGCGAAGTGTTGGGATCGAAGGCGGGAAGTTCCACGTAAAAGAGACCTCCGTGGCGGGCACAAAGCCGACGATGACGCACCCTTCGCTCCCCCGCAGCCCCTCCGGCTGCGTCATGTCGAAGAGCACTTCGAAGTCGCCGCCGGGTCGAAGGTCGATCCGCAAGTCCGGCGCAAAGAACTTCTTCAGCTCCTCTTCGACGGTCCAGCGGCGGTAAGCCTCCGCAGCCGACAGCGAGACCTCTTGCTCCAGGACGAGGTCGTCCACAGGCTCAGAGATTGCCTTTGAGGCTCTCAAGACGAAGCTTCGGCACCATCATGATGGCTTCGGCGAAAATACGGCGATTCATCTTGCTCTGACCGGCGCGGCGATCGACGAAGACGATGGGCACCTCTTTGATACGAAAACCTTGCCGGAGGGCGCGATAGGTCAGTTCGATCTGAAACGAGTAGCCTTCGGACTTCACGGCGTCGAGGTCGATGGCCTGAAGCACCTCCGCGCGAAACGCTTTGAAGCCACTCGTGAGGTCGCGAATGCCGAGGCCAAGAATGATGCGGCTGTAGAGACTTCCGCCCTTGCTTAGGACGTGACGACCGACGCCCCATCCTTCGACGCCTCCGCCGCGAATGTTTCGCGAGCCAATGACGACGTCCGCCCCTTGCTCAAACGCACGAACGAAGTCGGGCAGGTAGCGTGGGTTGTGACTCAGGTCCGTGTCCATCTCGAAGATGACGTCGTAGCCGCCTTCGAGACCCTTTCGGAAGGCGTCGAGGTACGCGGAGCCAAGCCCCATCTTGCCAGGGCGATGCAGCACGCGAACGCGCGGGTTGGCGCGAGCGATTTGATCCGCGAGAGCGCCGGTGCCGTCGGGTGAGTTGTCGTCGACAACGAGAACGTCCGCGTTTGGAAGCGCCTCAAACACACCATCCAAGAAGGGCGCGAGATTGTCTTTCTCGTTGTAAGTAGGTGTGACGATAAGGATACGCATGGGGGTCGACCAGACTGGGAGTTGGCGGCGGGATAGCACCCCAACGCCGGGAGCGCTCATTCCATATTGGGGTTCGGGTCTTCGGCCATCTGCGCTGGCCCCTCGTTCATCTGCGTGACATTGGGCCGCGTCGGCTCCATCTGGGAGGTTGGAACGGCTGCTGGGGGATTTGCGGGCTGATTCATGAGCGCAGGGCTCATCGGGGAGGCGGTCATCGGGGAGGCAGTCATCGGGGAACTGTTCATTCGGCTCGATCCCCGACGGGAGCGCCCGGTGCCACGCTCGAGGACGCGACTTTCCGCCGGCTCACCGCATCCGTCATCCGGCGCCGTGGGCCGAGAGAACCCGGTGCGGAGCTCTTCGTCGTCGTCGTCACGGAACTGAACCTGGATACCTGCATCGCCATCGCCCTCGAAGAACTCCACGCGAATATGGTGGGAGCCGGCGTCGAGTTCGACACGCGCGTTTTTCCACGAGTACGCTTGTGAGCCCCAGTTATCGAGAACCTCTTCGCCATCGATGAAAACGCGAGCGCCGTCATCGCTGCCGGAACCAACGCGAACGACCTGGTTGTCGCTCACCGTCAGGCAAGTGTCGAAGCGTGCGGAGAAGCCGTCGATCGGAATGCCGACCATCGGTGAACGGCGTCCCCAGTTGAAACGAATCTCCTCTTCGTTGCGCCGCTGAGGTTCGCCCATGAAGTTTGCGCGCGCGTAGTAGCGTGCGATCCAAGCGGCGTCGGCTTCTCTTGCACGCTCCCGCGCCCAGAAGAGACCGATGGCGACGCCGGCGCCGACAAGCAGCAGAACGCCGAGGGCACGCCGAAGTCGACCGGCGGTCACGCTACCCGGGCTACGGACGTCATCCGCCAGCGCGCGCTCGACAGCTCGAACGACCTTCAGGAGGGCTTTGACGTGACGTGCGTCGGTGACGGAAACATCGTCATCGAGGAGGGGGCGCTCCGCACGATAAGCGTCTTCGGCTTTGGCGACATCGGCGGCTCGGACGCCGGCGTCTTTGAAGAGACCTGCTCGGCCGCGGGCGGGACCAGGGTCGCCTTCTGCCGCCGGAACTGGGCGCCCGCCCAACACCGTGGTGACGGCAGCGGAAGCCGCTTCGTAGGCGTCACGGGCCATCGCGAGCCCCTCGGCAGCGTGGCTTCCAGCCCAGAGCGCCTCAGCGGCCGACGCACGCTGCTTCATGAGCTGCACGGCTTGCTGGTTCTCGCGTAAGACCTCCGGAGAGCGAGCCTTCGCCCGAGCCATTGCGGCCCGGAGGGTAAGGGCGTCTTTCCACGACATGGCGAGGGCTCTAGCACCTCGGGTCCCGGAGCGCACCCGTGCGATTTGGATAGGGAATCGGTGCGAGCGGCTCATTGTGCTACGTGCAGGACGTGCGCATCACGCGGGACACAGGTGTCGAATTGCTACGTGAGCTCGCGGTCCATCTGGTCGCGGGACTCGTTGCGGCATTTGCGCTCGCCCTCGTTGAGTGTGTCTCGGCCCATGGACAGGCGGGATTCTGTTTTTGAACGCTACGCCGCCCCCCGCGATCCGCCCTCTTGCCCCCCGCGGCCCTCTTCTGTGCTCGCATCAGCGCCGGCGTCTCCACGCTCCTCTCTCA
>JBGCFM010000165.1:0-19670 GCA_045106895.1 Polyangiales bacterium
AGGTCGATCCAACGCTCTCCCATTGCGGCGACGCTGGTCTCTTGGACGCGGTCACGGTCGATGCCAACGACGCCGGCCCGGACGTACCGGCGTCAAACTGTCCGACAGCGTGCGAGGGCGACAGGCCCATCTGCGACGAAGACGGTACCGAGGAGTGCGTCCAGTGCCTCACGCCAACCGACTGCGAGGGCATGGGCGTGAACGCGATGTGCAACGACGCCGGCACCTGCGTTCAGTGCGTGGACTCGACGCAGTGCACGGAGCCAGGCGCGAGTGAGTGCGCGACCGAGGGCATCATGGCTGGGAGCTGTGTTGGCTGCACCGTCGGTGCGGAGGGCGCTTGTGCTGGTGTTGAGGATGGTGACGGGAATGCGTTGAACGTGTGTGACGACTCGGCTGGGAGCGGCGTGTGCATTCAGTGCACGGAAGCGACGGCTGAGGTCGACTGTGGGATGAATAGCTGTAATCCCGCAACCAATCTCTGTACTGAGACGGCGCGAGGTGACGTGGGGCGATGCGAAGCCTGCGTGAGCGATGCCGAGTGCATGGACGGTGATGGCTGCCTTGAGATCGACGAGCCGGGCGGAGCGGCCGCCTACTGCCTACCCATCTTGCCGGAGGAAGGTATCTGCCCAAACGTCTATGGCCGTGTCTTGACGGAACAGACAACGCTCTCCAGCGCAGGACCCATTAGCTTTTGTTCAATCCCGAGCGCACTGACCTGCGCCGCCGTACGTGCCGCGGCGGATCCTTGCGAGGCCGAAGAACCTCGATGCCCAAGCGGTGGTACCTGCACTGACATCCCGGGGCGAGGAGAACGATGCACGTTTGCCTGTACCGCTCCTGAGGACTGTCCCGCCGGGTTCCTGAGCAGCTGTGACGCCGAGACCTTCTGCGGGCTCTAACCCACGTCCTCTTCAGTAACCGTCTGGGCGACGGCAACCCCCATCACCGCCGCCAACTCCAACGCAAACCGCACCCAATGCGGCCCGCCCGAAAGCACCTCCAGCGCCACTCCATGATGCGTCCCACCACGCGCTAGCTCCGCCAACGCCCGCGCCGCCCGCTCGGGCGAAACCCCGTCACGAACGGCCTCCACCACAGCCCGCGCCAAAGCGTGGGAACCCAAAAGTTCCCACGACACCGACTTTAGCCCAGCCCGCCGCGCGTCCGCTCCTCCTTCACACGGAGTAAGTCTGCAGCTCAAACCTGCGATCGCCCATCAGAGCCGACTACGAAAGTGGTTGGCTCTTCCAATCGAGCGAGCCGCGCCCAAATCCCGGTCGAGCTGATGATCGGCACAGCTGCGACGCTTCGCGACTCTCAACGGATGAGCATGGGAACACGAGAGCTGCCTTCCGCCCGGCGCTTACCGATGTTAGAAGGCGGAGGTGGAGCCGAATCGGATGAAAACCATCGTACTCATCGCCCCCAACGTGTCGGACACGATGGGGGGCGAAGCGATCAAGGCGTTTCAGTACGCGAAGTTCCTGATCTCCCAAGGTCGCCGGGTGATGATCATCGCGCACAGCCGCTGCCGCGAGTCCGTCGAGAGCTCCTTCGCGCCGGAGAACTACTCGATTATCGAGGACGAATGGCGCCAGGCTTTGGCGTGGCGCTCCGTCGTGGCGCGGCCCTACGTGGGCTATCATTTTCACCGCGCCGTGTCGGAACGCATCGCTGAACTCTTCAAGCCGGACGAAGTGATTCTGCATTACATCGCGCCGGTCTCGCCGGTGGTGCGGCGTCACCCGCCTCCGGGCTACGATTTCGTCGTCGGTCCCATGACGGGGAATATCTATTACCCGCCCGGTTTCCGCGACCGCATGACGAAGAACGAACGCATCCGCGCCCTCGGTCACGAGGCGGCGCAGCGACTGACGGGGCTCGTGTCACGCGAGAAGGGCAAGGCCGCGGCTTTGCTCGTCTCCGGGTACGAGCGAACGCGCGAGTCGCTCCTGATGGCGGGCGCACGCGACAGCCAAATCACGGACGTCATCGATAGCGGCGTCAGCGGCTTGCTGATGGACGCGCCGCGCTTGACTCAGACCGGCGAGAACCACCGCTTCGTGACCTTGGGGCGTCTGATTCCCTACAAAGGCTATGACCTCGCGATTCGTGGCGTCGCCGCCGCGACCCCTAAGACGGAGCTGGATATCTTTGGGGAGGGTTATCTGGAACCTGAACTCCGCGCCCTGGCTCAAGACCTTGGCGTCGCCGACCGCGTGCACTTCCGCGGCCGGCTGGACAACAGCTCCATCGGGTCCGAGTACGCGAACTACCGTGCGTTCGTGTTCCCGACTTTGGCCGAGGCGAACGGCATCGTGATGCAGGAGGCGATGATGATCGGCCTTCCGGTTCTTACCTTCCGCTGGGGTGGCCCGGCGATGCTCGCCGACGACGACTCCGCCGAGTTCATCGAGCCAAAGAGCGAAGCGCAGGTCGTTCGCGAGCTGGCCCAAGGGATGGACAGGCTTGCGACAGATCCAGCGCGCGCCGAGTCACTTTCGATTGCGGGGCGCGCCATCGCCGAGGCGAAGTTTGACTGGAACAAGGTCGCCGCAAGCTGGATGGCGACCTACCCGGAGTAGGTGTGCTCTCGCGCATCGCGCGACTTAGAGGTCTTGAACTGGAAGCGCGCGCATTCTTCCTTCGAAGATGCCCGCGGAGAAGTCGTCTGCGGGAGCGGCGCGCATGGCGGGGGTCATCGTCGCCGCCGTCTCTGTCATCGTGATGGCGGTCATCATCGCGCTCGCTGTCCCGCGCGCCATGCCTCTCGACATTCGCGCCATTCCACGCGTCATGCCGCGCATGGGCGTTGGGGCGGAGGGTTCCCGAAAGTCGAAGCGCGCAGCGCCGGTGGTGAAGTCGGCCCAGAGCAGCACGAGCTCTCCTTGGGGAAGGGGGAGGGAGGCCTGTGGCTCGAGGCTCACTTCTTCCCCGTCGACGGAGAGACGAACGGAGCCATCGAGGACCTCGACGAGCAAGACCTCAGCCTCGCCTGTGTAGGCTTGTTCGCCGTGCAGGAGGGTGGTCTCGGCGCCGAGCGCCAGCGCGACGGGGACGTTCTCGGCGGACCCCTCGATAGGCGTGGGTAGTGGGCTGCTCGGTGAGTCAGGTTCTGCGGGTTGAGCAGGTTCGGCGGCGGCGGCGGGCGCCTGGATCGCGGCCAGAGGAACGTCCGCGTCGTCTCCGCCGCTCACGGCCCACGCGCCGCCGACAGCGGCGAGGGCGAAGACACATGCGGCCACCACCGCGAGCTTTCTTCGCTTGTCCGGCTCGGCGGTGGACGCAGGTAGCTCTCCCGTCACCGAGGAGGGGAGCGGAGGTGGTTCGACGGCGCGCGCGCGCGAGATGCTGGGCGAGGAGACGGGCATCTCCTGGCGTTGGTCGTCTCGTTCGTCCTTGAGTCGCTCGGAGACGTAGGCGCCGAGTTCGTCCCGCGACAGACCCGCCTCCGGCGTCGCTTTGAGAGCGATTCGAAAGTCACGAGCGGTCGCGAAGCGGTCGTCGGGGTTCGCTTCCAGGGCTTTGTTGAGGACCGCGTCGAGTTCGTCGGAGATCGGCGCGCCGGCTTCTTTGGCGGAGCACCGCCCGGGTGAACGCACGGCTTCCAGAAGCTCAAAGTCGCTTCCGCCGCGAAAACGTCGGCGGCTCGTGACGCTCTCCCAAAGCACGACGCCGAGCGCATACTGGTCTGCGCGTGCGTCGACTGCTCGTCCTCGTGCTTGCTCCGGCGGCATGTACTTGAGCTTGCCCTTGAGCGTGTCGCCGCTCGTCGCGGTCCCGTGTGCTTTGGCGATTCCAAAGTCGAGGAGCTTCACCTGGCCCGACCAGCTCACCATGATGTTCTGCGGAGAGACGTCGCGATGAACGACGCCGAGGGGCTGACCGTCGTTGCCAATGGCGGTGTGTGCCGCGTGGAGGCCGGCGGCGACCTCCATTCCGATTTGCACCGTCACCCTTGGAGGAACAGGCTCTTGCGACTTTACGGCGGATTTCAGAATCTGAAAAAGACTCACGCCGCGGATGAGCTCCATGGCCATGAAGTAGACGCCGTCGACTTCGCCGAGGTCTTCCACTTGGACAATGTTCGGATGACTCAGCTGCGCAGCGAGGCGCGCCTCGTCGAGGAACATCTGAATGAACGTCTCGTCGTGGGCGAGATGCGCGTGCACGGTCTTGAGCGCAAGGTAGCGCGAGAAACCGCCGGGCCCTTCGCGTCGTCCGACGTACAGGCGCGCCATCCCTCCCGCCTTTAGCTCTTTGACGAGCTCATAGGCCCCGAGCCGTGCGCGCGCATCAGGCTTGGGTATGGGTGGGCTCACCTTCCAAAGGTACCGCACAAATCACCCGATGTGTTACTCTCGGGGGGTGATCAGGACCACCTTTCTCCTTCTTGTAGGGCTTTTGGTTACAACCCAAGCCTCCGCCCAGAACGATGCCGCGGAGGGACGACGCGAGTTCCGAGCCGCCGTCGATGCCGCCGAAGCCGGCAACTGGTCGTCCGCGCAGACTCGCTTTGAGAGGGCTTTCGCGCTCACGCAGCGGCCCATCATTCTACTCAACCTTGCCGCCGTTCACGCTGAACTCAACGATCCGCGGAGCGCACACCAGGTGCTTAACCGTTTCTTGGAAGAGGCCCCGGACAACGTCCGCGAGCCACAACAGGACAACGTGGATTCGATGATGCGAGAGTTGGTTGCGGGCGCAGTGCAGCTTCGCATCGAGAGCGCAGAGCCCTCCGGAGAGATTTTCCTCGACGACGAGCCCGTGCGCGAAGGCGTTGAGATCGTCAACCCTGGCACTCGCTACACGCTCACGCTCCGCGTGGATGGTCAGCAGATTGACGAGCAGACGTTCATCGGTGCGGCGGGCGAAGAGCAGACAGTGCGTTTGGGCCAGGCTGTTCCATCGGCGCGCGATGCGGCACGAACCGTGGTGGGTGACGAAGACCCGCTGGATGAAGCGTCTTCGGGAGGCAACGGCCTCGCCATCGGTCTTGGCATCGCGGCCGCCGTCATCGTTGTGGCCACCGTCGTGACGCTGCTGCTTGTACTTCCTTCTTCCGAAGCACCCGACGGCTTCGAGGGCAACCTTGGACGCATTGAACTGTGATGAAAAACCTAACGCTTGCCTGCTTCGCCTTCGTTCTCGCCTGCTCCGATCCATCGCCCACCATGTTGGTCGTGTCGGTTGTCACGGACCTTCCTGTTCCAGCGGGCGTTGACCAAATCATCATCGAAGTCTCTCGAGGCGACGAGATGGTTCAGCGCCGTGAGGTGTCCTTGAGCGCGGGGAGCGAGTTCCCCGTCACGCTCGGCGTTCAACATCGCGAGGGGGCCTTCGAGCCTGTGACCGTTGTCGCGCGGGGCAACCTTGCCGGTAGTGAGGTCGTTCGTGCGACGGCGATCACGGGGTTCATCGAGGAGCAGAGCTTGCTCCTTCGAATGCAGCTCTCAGCCGCGTGCGAGTCCGTGACCTGCAACGCGGACCAGACCTGTGAGGGAGGAAGCTGCACGGGAGCGTTCATCGACCCAAGCGCGTTGCCACCCTTTACCGGCGACGTCGGGCCTGGCGCGGATGGCGGTATGAGCGAGCCGGACGTCGGGACGCCGGACGGCGGGGCCCCGGACGTCATCGTGGACGCAGGTACGCCGGACACGCCGCCGAACCTCAACGACTCCGACGGCGACACGTTGCTGGACACCATCGAGTGCGAAGACCTCTCGATGCCCGCCACGTGCCGAGACACCGATGGCGACGGAAACCCGGACTACCAAGACGGTGACGACGACGGCGACGGGATCACGACTGAGCAAGAGGTGATGGACGCCGCGGAGTTTGGTGATGACGTCGACGAAGACGGCCTCCCGAACTGGCGCGACACAGACTCCGACGACGACGGCTTGTCCGATGAGGACGAGGGGGTCGCCGACGGTGACGGTGATGGAGTTCCTGAGTACCTGGACTCTCGTACCTGCTCCACGGAACGCTGCGGAAATGGCACGGACGACGACTGCGACGACATCGTCGACGAGCCCGCGGAATGCGACCCTGAAGGGCTCATCGAGGTGGAGACCGACCCGTCCGGCTTCGCGTGGGACGCGAGTGATGTGCGTGTTGAAGTCCGATCACGAGGCGGCGCGGGCGTTCTTGAGTGCCGCAGTGGCAAAGTTCAGGCCACGGGTTCTTTGGTCGGAGAGTTCGCGGAGTGTCCCGGGAGTGCCTTTACACCCGAGTCCGACCTGGCGTCATTTGGCGACGGCGTCTACCGAACGCAGGTGCGCTGGCGCGCGGACACTGGCGTCGTGAGCCGGCCTCTCGACCTGGACTATTACGTTCACAGCAGCCTTGCCGGTGCGACGGACTGTGCGGTTCTCGACAATATCCCAGCGGACCGCTTCTTCAGCCGAGCCGCGGAACGCCTGCCAACAACGGACCCAGGCGGGGTTCCGTTGCGCTTCTCGACGACGGCGGCTCCCGACGCGCCGGGCTTCGCGGCCCTCGCCAACCCATTCGTCCACATCAACTTCACGCCACGTCTCAACCGCTCCTTCGGATTCCAGATTCGCGGAGGCTCGTCGTGGGCCGCGACGGACGGTGTGCTCAATGTGCTCTCTCTGCGACGTCGCTTCGTGATGAACGAAGATGAGACAATGATCCTGATGGGGCGTCGCTACATCTCTCGACGTAACATCGACAACAACGCTATCAGTCGCTGCGGCGCTATGCGCGTCAAGATCGACCTCGGCGGTAGCCCTGGGACGAACTTCCGGTGCGACGCGGTGGTCCTCAATCGCGAAGGCGCGGGCGTCTGCCTCGTCGTCGGCGCAGGTGGCAGCATCGAGTTCGCGCGGCGACCGAGCACGTCTCTCTTCAGCAGCCTGGCGTCGTCTCTCGTGCCAGCAGACGAAGCGCTCACCGACGGCGTCGACAACGCTCTCTGGCGAAAGCTCGCCGCGCGCTACTCCCCCAATACAGCGCTCTCGTCTCAGCGCGCAAACTGCGCTCGCTTCAGTGGGCGCTGCGCAGAAAACGGCATCACGCCGCGCTGGGGATGGCGACAGTTCTCCGCCAAGTGCTACGGCGAACCAAACTGCACGGACACGCTGCGTGCGCTCTATCTCGTCGGAGAAAACGAAGAGGGTTACACACCTCTGTATCTGCCCGACGACGGTCTGTACCGGTTCTGAGCGAAGCGGCCGGTACGCGTGGTAGATTGCCGTGAGGGCGGCGCGCTCCTCGCCGTTGGCGAGTTGGCTCAAGGGGTGATGGGGGCTGCGGTCTCATGCCTCTGAATAAGTGGTCTCGCTTGAAGATTACCAACCTCCGCGCCGTCCTCGACTTCCTAGCCATGTCCGTTGTTTTGAAAGCGCTTTTCGAGCCGTCAGCGTGACCCCCGCTTTCACACCCGCGGCGTTCAGCGACGCGATCGAAGCGCTTCGCGCGCGACGCAAGCCCAGCATCGGCGACCTGACCATCTGGGAGGTGGCCGTCGAACGTGAGCGCTTCGCGGAGGCTCTGTATCGCGAAGCATCGCGGCGTCGTTACTGCTTTGAGCCCGCGCGGACGGCGCTGGTTCACTTCGATGGTCGCGCGCGCGAGGTGTTTCGATCAACGGTGCTGGATTCCATTATGGAGCGTGTGGTCGGTCGGTGGCTCCAAGGGGCCATCGAGCCATCGCTGAGCGACGCGCTTTGGTCTTACCGGACGGGACGCTCAAGTATTGGGGCCCTCGGCGCCTTCGGCGACTTTGTTCGCGAGCATGTACGCGGGAATGCCGACCCCAAACAGCGCGGCCTATTCGTTCTACGCCGAGACGTCGCTAGCTATGGGAAGAGCATCCCGAACGGGGACGAAAGTCGGCTTTGGTCGCTCCTCGAAGAGCACGTCGGCGGCGCGGAACGTGAGGTGGGCATGCATCTCCTGCGGCAGCTCGTGCGGCGTCGCTACATGGATGAGGACGAACGAGAGGTGACCCTCGAAGCGGGCTCTCCCACGGGGTCGCCGGTTCAGCCACCTATCAACAACCTTTATCTCACTCCCCTGGATCGCGCTCTCGGCGCGCTGCCAGGTCACTACGCACGCTTTGGTGATGACATCCTCTTCGCCACCGACAAACGCGACGTCGCCCAGGAAGCTGCGGCGATGGCGGATACGACCATCGCGGATCTCGGCCTAACGTGGAGCGAGAAGAAGACACGGAACCTCTACTTCAACGGCGCCGGCCGGCCGGAGCTGGGTGGGAGCGGTGGCGCGATGTCGCCCTTTGTCGGCGCTGCAACGACGGAGCTGCTCGGGTATGAGGTTACGTTTGCGGGCACGATTCGCCTGCCACGGCGAAAGCTCCGCTCGCTCCTCGAGACGCTCCGCGCCCGGCTGCGTCGAGCGGCGCGCATGAACATGGGAAGCTCGCCGGAGCGCCTCGCACGGGAGCTTGTCAGCGTGGTGCGCGCCGCGCTCGACCGCCGGCACTCCCTGCGCGCAGCGCAGATGGAAGCGCTCTTTCACGTGGACGACCGGGAGCAGCTCGATCAGGTCGACCACCTCGTCCGCCTCGCCGTGGCGCAGCTCGCGTCCGGTCGAAAGGGGCCGCGCGCGTTTCGTGTGTTCACGCCTCGGCGGCTTCGTGACCTCGGTCTGCCTTCGCTTGTGCGTGAGCGGAACCAGGGGACGGCGTGAACCTCTCGCGCTTGAAACGGCGTGCACGTCGCAGGGCCAACGCGCCAAGCCTTGCCGACGCCATCTTCGGCGTTCGCTGGCCACGCTTCCTTCTCCGCCGCGCCGGCTTTCCCGTTGCGCGCGCACTGCTCTCGTCGTTTCTTCATGCCCTCGAGGCGGCGGCGATGGCTCTGCTCTTCGACCCGGAGTTTCTCACTCCGCTGGTGACGGCGCGTCTCACGCTGAGCGTGTCCTCCGGCGTTCTTTGGGCCGGCACGGAAGGAGTTCGCCGCGACGTCCGGGCCGCGCTCGCCGTCTCTGATGAAGGGGGCGCCCAGCACCGTCTGCGACAAGCACTTCGCCGCGGCGTCATCGGCGCTGCGCTCATCCTGGGTGCGGGCGCGTGCTACGTCTACGCCTCGCCGTATCGACCTGGGTATTTTACCGTCGTCGACGCGTACATCTTGGCCTCGGCGTTACGAATCGCGCTCTCGTTGCCGGTCCGCGTGATGCAAGCGGGAGCGCACGCCGTTCGCCGGGTCTACCGGCCCTTCGCGTCGTTTCTGGTGCCCGACATCATCGACGGGTTTTCTATCTTCATCCTTTGGCGGTGGTTCGGTCCGTGGTCGGTGCCCCTCGGAATGGGCATGGTAGGGCTTCTCAAGCTCGCCATCACGTGGCGTTACACCGCCAGCACGTTAGGTCGGCTCCGTTTGACGGGGCCGGGGAGCCACGGGCCGTCACCCTCACATCCGCGTCCGTCACGCTCGTGGGGCGCCACGATGGCTTGGTGGGTGGCGGGTGCGGCGCAGACCGCGCCAAGCTGGATCGTTCTGGGTCTATGGGATGAGATGGGCGAGTCCGAAGCGATGGCTGCGACCCTCTGGGTGCTCTACGCCATGCGTCCCATCGCGGCGTTGCTCCCTCGACTCGGCGGCGTCTTCTACGTGGACCTCGTTCGCGCGAGGCGCATGGGCGAGCTGGCGGAAAAGCGCATGCTACGAAAACTGCGAAGAACCCTCGGCATCGTCGGTCTGTGCCTCGGCCTCGTCGCGGGCTTTGCGAGTCAGGATATGAGCCTTGGCCTCGCGCTTCTCGGCTTCTACAGCGTCAACGGGCTCTTTGGATTGGAAGCCGTTCGGGTGATCGCCTTCGCCGCCCCGTGGCGTAGCCTCCTACCAGCGCTCGTCGCGATGCTCCCGGCGTCGCTGATCTGGCTTGGCGCGGACTCGAGTCTCGTGGTCGGCGTGGCGTCAGCGTCGTTCGCCGTGGGTTTTGTGCTGCTTCGTTCTGTGATTCCACGCCCGGAGAAGGAACTCGATGAAGGACAAGCGCAGCCGGCCCGAGGAGAAGCCGCGCGGCCGCTCTCACTCATGGCGTGGCTCTCCGTGGACGGGCGAGAGGTGACGACGCTGCTCCGTTCCATCGACTCGCACCGTGTGGCCCGTGAGCTCGCGGAAGACCCTCGTTGGCGCGTGACGCGATTGGACCGCTCGCATTTGTTAGTCTTCGGCACACCACCCGAGAGCTGGTCTGCTCAGACCGCTGGCTTCGCCGAGCTCGCCGTGTCGTCGGCTGCGCACTCCCCGGTGGACGGAGTATTGGAGCTCGCCCAGGCACAGCGCGCGTTGCGTCCGCTCGCAGCTCAGCTAAGCGCGCCGGTACGGGACGCGGAGCAGCTGATGGACGAACTTCGGGCTGCGTGCGATTCCCTCGTGGTGCTCACGCCGAAGTCCGGCAACCTCGCAGGTCGGGAATGCGCGGACTCGTTGCGCGAAGCACGACGTTCGGCGTTTGTCAGTTCCGTGCGTCGTGGGCGAAACGACGCGGTCGCGTTGTGGGAGAAGGGCCGCATGAAGCTCGTCGTGGTGGTTCCGCGCTCGGCGGACCCGGCGAAACGTGCCGCCGTCCGTGAGCAGTTGATGACCCAGTCCGTGGCGCGAACGGGACAGGGGGCAACACACGCTTCGAGTCTCTCCTGACCTCTCCCCCAAGTTGGCTAGAGCGCGAAGCGCGGCGTCGAAGGCGCTGATGATGACCACTATTCCTATGGTAAAAGAGGGAGTGACCCGATGTTCTTTCCTTGCGCTCTGCCTCCTCTCGTTGCCCTTGAGTGCTCAGGCCCAACCGGCCGAGGCCGCATCGCCAGAAACTGAGCAGGCTGACACCGACGGAGACGCGCGAGCCGCATTCGCTGCCGGCAGCGATGCTTTCGAAGCAGGGGCCTACGACGGCGCTCTTCGCCTTTTTGAGCGCAGCTACGAGCTCTCCGGTCAGCCCGAGCTGCTGTACAATATTGGGCACTGCCATGACCGCCTTCGAAACGATCAGCAGGCCGTCGCGTCCTTCGAAGCGTATCTAGAAGCGCGCCCCGACGCGGCGACGCGTACTGCCGTGGAACAGCGGCTGAGTATTCTTCGGGAGCGTGTCGCTCAGCGTGCGCAGCAAGCGGAGCAGCTCGAGGCCGCCGAGCGCCGCGCGATGAACGCTGAGCGTGAACGACTCTCGTTCGAGAGCAGGTCTGCGGAGGAGGAGCGCCCCATCGTCCGCCAGTGGTGGCTGTGGACCATCGTCGGCGTCATCGTCGTCGGCGCGACCATTGGGATCGTGGCCGCCACGCGCGACCCCGGCGTCGAGTCGCCGATGCCCGGCGATGGTGGCGTGGTTTACGAAGCGTTGGTGATGCCATGAGCCGGATGCTGCTTTGCGCAGCGATGCTTGTCGTTTCGAGTTGCAAGAGTCCCGAGGCAGCAACGCAGATATTGATCCTCGTCGATGCAGATCGAGGTGTGACTGAGCGAGCCACGTCCGTTCGCGTGACGCTTCAGGGGCGGCGTTCCGGCGACCTCAGCGACCCACAGTTCGCGGACTACGGCCCCGGTGGCTTGCCCCTCGACTTTCCGCTCCGCGTTGCCGTGGTGCCCCAGGGCAACGACGCCACGCGCACCCTTGATGTCGCCGTCACTGGCTCCGACGCCGACGGCGTTTTCATTCGCGCCGACGTTGTGACTGGCTTCGTCCCGGCCTCGACCCTTGCGCTCCGAATTACCCTCACGTCTGCGTGCATCGACTCTACCTGCAATTTGGCGGACGGTGAGACATGCCAGCCGGATGGCACATGTGGTCCCGTGGACGGGCCGACGCTCACGCCTCTCGACGGAGGGGTCATGGACGTTGGCCCACGCGATGCCGGCGTCGATGCGAGTGACACGAACGTGCCTGACGCAACGATGGATGGTGGATGCGTCGTGGATGGATCGCGCTGCAGCGAAGACGGAACTCTGCTCATCACGTGCGACATGGGCGTGGCGACGACGGAGACATGCACCTGCGCTGAGGTCGCCGGGGAGTCGGCCTGCCAGCCCGTTCCTAGAAACGTCACGGACGAGATCGCGTTGCGTTTCGACGCCCCAGCAGACTTTGCGACGGAGGTCGGAGACGCTGTCGAGTTTGATGTCGACGACGGTTCGATTCGTGTGAACGGGGTGCCCGTCCGGGCCGGCGCCGGCGGGCTGAGTAATGACATCTACTTCGCTTCGCGCACCGTCGGCGAGACACTCGAAACCGTCGCCATCTGGGGGTTCCGAACGCTCACGCTCCGAGGGGCCGTCGAGTTTGTCGGCGGGCGCCCCGCCATTGTCCTCGCGAGCGGCGACATCGATATTGAAGGGCGCGTGGATCTCTCAGCGGCCGGGCGTGTGGGACGCTTGGGTGGCCAAGACGGTGTGGCCGGCCTTGATGGTCTGCTCGCCGGCGTCGGAGGCCTCGCATCCACCCCCATCAACAACCAAGGAACCGGGGCAGCTGGAGGAGCGGGCGGCCGAAGCGCTGGCGGCGACGGCGGAGCAGATTCGGTTCGCGGCGCGGGCGGCGGCGGCGATGTCCTATCGACCATGGGACAGCCGCTTGTTGGCGGCGGCTCGGGCGGTGGCTCGTCACTCCTTCAAGGTGGCGCTGTGGTGGCTCGAAGCACCGGCGGCGGCGGCGGCGGCGCCATTCAGTTCTTCTCGCGCACCACCATTCGAGTCGCCGAAGGCGGCGTCATCGCAGCGCACGGCGGCGGCGGCACCAGCGTTCGAAACACCGGCGGCGCAGGAGGCGGTGCGGGCGGCATGGTTCTTCTGGAGGCGCCGGACATCATCGTCGATGGCGGCATCTTCGTGAACGGCGGCAGCGGCGCGAGCGGGACCTATGAGGACGAGCCAGGCAACAACGGCCGAAACGGGCAAGACGGCTCGGTTCCCGCCGCCGGGGCAGACCCAATAGTCAGTGCTCGGACCGCCGGCCGTGGCGGCGACGGAGGCGCGGCGGACGTTCCTCCGACAAATGGCGATGCTGCGCCTCCGCGCATAAACGGGACGTCTGTCCACGGAGCGGGTGGAGGAGGCGGTTCCGCCGGCTTCATTTTCGTTGCCGGTGAGCGAGTCACCACGCCTTCCGGCGCCACCGTTCTCGACCTTCTCTTCGACTAGACGGGCGGCGCAGCGAGGAGCTTGTGCCTCTTGGTAAAGACCGTCGCGAAGCTGAATCCCGCCGACTGCCAGAACCATACGCTCGTTCCCAGGAAACCAACGCCGAGGCCGAGGAGCCCCAAGAAAGACGACAAGAGCAGCGTCACGACGATGCCCCAGGCGCGCCAATAGTCAGCGCCGCCTTCGTGGACACGCCTCAGCGCGCGCCTTGGATCGAAGATCTCTCGGACATCGAAGGACCGGCAGTAGAAGGTCATGTAGCCGGGGATCGCGATGGTGGCGATGAGGGCCAAGGCGAGCGCCAGACCGGCGAGCCACACCGCGCCTAGCCCATACGCGATGGCCGCCACGATGAAGGAAGGCGTGTAGTAGTAGAGCATTCCCGCGAAGGTGATCGCGCCGTGCTTGAGGAGTGCTCGCTTGTCCGTCCACGCAGGGAAAGGCGCCTGTCCCTGGTGCATCCGGTGCACAAAGATGATTCGGTGACCCATGTTGAGAAGCCATCCAACAATGGGGACCAAAAGCCAGAGCGCTCCCACGAGGACCTCCCGGCGCGAGTCTGCGTTTTGTATTGGAAAGCGGGCCGACGTCTTGAGCGAGAGCGGGGTCTGAAGGGTGATGGCCTCCGGCTGTGATGACGTCTCGCTCATGCGCTTCCAGGCTCGTTCTTGCAGATCGTCCACGGTGTCGCCACGAGCGCCCAGCGGAGTAGGGCGCTAACGTTCGCCGCCGTCGTGCATACCCTGCGTATGAGACTTAGAAAAACCCTCGGGGCTGTCCTTGGGGCCGTTTTGCTGATGCTGAGCGGAGGTTGGTTTCTTCTTGGTTTTACGTGTGTCGACTTCGGGGAGGCGCCAAGCGGATTCGATGCGGAAGAGCGACTCGACGCTCTGCTCGAAGACGCTCTTCGCGACGGCGGCGTGGACTACGCGGCCGTGCGCGCGTTCGGGCGCGGAGCCGGTGTGGACGAGCTCGCCGCATTCTATGCGCAACCTGGCCCTACGGAACGCGACGCGCGACTCGCCTACTCCATCAACGCGTACAACTCGACGGTCCTGGCGCTTGTGGCGCGCCGGCATCCGCAGCGTTCCATCCATGAAGTGCGCGGTCTCATCGAGCCGGAGCCGGGCTTTGGCTTCTTCTATGCGCAACGTTTCGACTTCGACGGGTCGGGGACCAACCTCTATGACCTCGAGAACGACGTCATTCGCTCCTTTGGCGATGCGCGAATTCACGCGGCCATCAACTGCGCGTCCGCTTCTTGCCCTTCGCTCTATGAACGCGCCTTTCGCCCGGAACTCCTCGACGATCAGCTGAACGAAGTCACGCGACGTTTTGTGTCGGACCCGCGGCACGTCCGCTACGACGCCGACGCCGGAGTTCTTCACCTTACGGCCATCTTTGACTGGTTCTCGGCGGATTTCGAAGCCCACCGCCTGCCCAACGGCGAAGAGGGCCTCCACGCTTTTCTCCGCGCTTTCTGCGAAAATCCTTCGTGCGAAGCGCCAAATGACGTGGAAATCCGCTTCAACGACTACGACTGGTCCCTCAACGCGGCACGCGACTAGGGGGACTAGCGCGGACCGCAGACCTCGCTCATGCTGCGTCCGCTCATGTTGCTCCGCGTCCCGCTTTCAGCTTTGTGTCTGCTCGCAGTGCTCCCGTCGCTCGCGATGGCACAAGGCGGTGCCGGCGTTCGTTTTGCGGCGGCAGGCCTGCAGCCGGAGAACGGTCCGCTGAGTGTGTCGCTCGCGCGAGCGCTTCGAACGCGCACGATGGCGTTCCATGCTTGTTTTGAGCACCGCGCCGCCGACCGCCCGCGGCAAGGTGTCGTACGCCTGGACCTGCATTTTGGCGTTCGTTCACCAACGTCGACGACGATGGCGATTCAGGGAGCCGGCCGACTCGGCATCGATGAGGGCCTCACCGCCTGCATCAAGCGAGAGGTCGTCCGCGCTATTGCGACGTTCCCCGTACAACATCGACGCTACCGAGCCCGTCTTCTGATGCATATCGATGTGCCGCACAACGGCGCCGGAGAGCCGAGCGCGGAGCGCCTTCGCATCGAGGAACGTGCACGTCACGCGCAGGTAGAGTCGGCGGAGGCCATCGCCATGGCGAGCGCCGCTCGACGACGAAGCAATTGTCTGTTTCGCGCCGCGGGCGAAGTGCGCGCGGCGGCGACGGAACACGCGAACGCCGGCGGAACCCGGACGAGTACTCGGCGACTTCAAGCGGCGACGGCAGCCCTGCGCGCCTGCAGCGACGAACCCTCCGGCGAGCCCGCCGGCGAAACCGTCACAGTCGCAGACTAGTGGTTCGGAACGGTGGATTCGAACCACCACCTCACGGATTCAAAGTCCGGCGTCCTGACCATTGGACCAGCTCCGATTATCGATTTGGAGCCGCGAAGCGGCGAGGGAGCTTTGCAAAGCTCCCTCATCAATAGAGGTACCGTCGACGGGGATCGAACCCGCGACCTCTGGACTGAAAAACCAGCGACCCGAACCAACAGAGTCTTCGA
Source organism: Polyangiales bacterium (assembly GCA_045106895.1). Taxonomy (GTDB): domain Bacteria; phylum Myxococcota_A; class Polyangia; order Polyangiales; family Houyiibacteriaceae; genus JBCCRV01. The sequence continues at coordinate 15,661 of JBGCFM010000165.1, forward strand.
CGGCAGAACGTGGAGCCGATGGGGGGAATCGAACCCCCGGCCTCCCGATTACGAAACGGGCGCTCGACCAATCGAGCTACATCGGCAGCGAAGACTCTTGCGGTGAGGCGACGGGAAGCTCGCGCGGATGGCACGAGCTTCCCGGAGGCGCGCTGTTCCAGACCGTTCTAGACCAGCGCTGCTGCGTTCACGCGCTCCATGAAGAAGTCGCGTGCCTTACGTGTGATCGCTCTCGACATGGCCTTCCAGTCGAGTCCGTTATCTTCGAGCTCCGGCTCACACTCACGACGTACATCCTGCGCCACCCACTTCAAGAAGTGAGGCAAAGAACGCATCTCGAAGGCGTGGCCCATTTCGCGAACGGCACCCAAGCCTTGATCGAGGCGGGCGTCGGTTACGGCGAACTCAACGAAGTCCGAGATGCCCTGAAGGACTTCCGGCGTTAGCTGAAGCTTGGGCTTCTTCGGCTTCACGATCTGGTGCTTTTGACCTTTGGTCTTGAACATCAGATCCGAGTTGCCCCAGTGCTCTCCAAGTGGAGCCCAAACGAGGCCTTCTCCCACGCCCGGGGTATCGAAACGTTTCGCCCAAGGGCAAGCCGCTTCGACTTCCGCCGTCGCCGCCGTCGCGGTCTCAAGGGCTTGGGTCTTGCTCGCAGTCGATTGGTAGTCGACCACGATTTCGAGAACCGGCGCGTCCATCACTGAATAGATGTTGACGTCGGCAAACTCGTTTCCCAGCCGTGGAAGCGCGTCGATGTACTGGCCCTCTTCGCCGGAAATAAGTCGAACGGCGAAGAGGACCCACTGCTTTTCCGGAAGTGCGGAAAGGGCGACTCCCTTTTGCACACCGGGACCAATCCACTCACCGAAGAGCACGAGCGACGCCGAAGCTTCAACTTCGTGCGCTGCGCGGATGCGTGCTTCGATGGTGCGGATGGCTTGCTGCGTGTCCTCAAGGGCGACAAATGCAGCGAAGCCATAGTTGTCGTCCTTGGGCGTGATCTCGCGTGTTCGCGACTGCGCGATGAGCAAACCCGGCGTGCAATGGACGCCGGAGTTGGAGCCGTGAAGCTTGACCGTTCCGCGGTAACGGACGGGGGTGCTGATCACGTAGCGCTCTGGGATCTCCGGGTCTTCGCGCATCTGATCGAGGTAACGCGCTACCTGGTAGAAGGCGCTGATGTGGGTGAACTTGTGCATTGGCTTGCCTCCTTTTCAGGCAGTGTCTTGGTGTGTTGACGAGTGGCGTCCCCGGGGGGACTTGAACCCCCGTTGCCCGATTGAGAGTCGGGTGTCCTGGGCCGTCTAGACGACGGGGACTTGTTTCGTCGCTCTCCCGGAGGAGCGCGTCGGCGGAGAGAAGAGGAATCGAACCCCACGGCCGGAGCCGCACTTTGGTTAGCAACCAAGCTCGATGCCACATCGAGTTACTCTCCATAATAAGGTGCCCCTGACGCATGACGTCGACGTCGACGATGCCGCGGGCCCGGCATGCGTCAGGGGCGAATGATCTTTCGATCGAGGTCGGAGTGACAGGATTTGAACCTGCGACTTCCCGGTCCCAAACCGGGCGCGCTTCCAGGCTGCGCCACACTCCGTGATGTCCCCGGCCGGAGCCGGGAACGGCTAGAGAAAAGGGAGGTCGCTGATGAATTCAGCGGTCCTCTTCGAGGGCTCCATGCCAGTAGAGCCAGTTCGCCCACGCTTCAGGGACGCTGCAAGCAGGGTCGATTCTGAAGGCGATGACGGGAAGCCACTTGGGCCGCACCGGCTTCTTACGAAGGCGCATCGAGGCCTGGCGCGGCGTACGCGCGCCTTTGCTTTCGTTGCACCCGTAGCAAGCCATCACGATGTTCTCCCAGGTCGTCTTTCCGCCTTGGGCGCGGGGGACAACATGGTCGTACGTCAGCTGGCGAAGCGTGTGCCTCTCGCCGCAGTACTGGCAACTGAACTTGTCGCGAGTCGCGACGTTCATGCGCGAGAACTTAATGGCGCGCTTGCGCCCTCTCACCTTGCGCAGCATTCGCACCACCGATGGCATCTTGATGGTGATGCTCACGGAGCGGATGTCCTCGTCGTACTCCTCGACGACCTCCACCTTTCCCGCGAAGAGCATTGTCACAGCGCGCTTCCAGCTGATGACTCTGTGAGGTTGATATCCTTGATCCAGTACTAGCGTTCTCATGTGCGACCTCCTTGTTTGTTGTTGTTTGGTTTGCCTCCTGAATGGATGGAAAAGCGGCGAGGGAGCTTCGCAAAGCTCCTTCATAAAAGAGAAACATTTTGAGGGTGAAGCCGCCCCCGGCGGCGAGGGAGCTTTGCAAAGCTCCTTCATAAATACGGCACTCGCGGAAGGACTCGAACCTTCAACCCCGTGTTTCGAAGACACGTGCGCTTCCATTGCGCCACACGAGCAAAGCTCCGAAGAGCAAAGCGAACAAAGAAATGGAGCTCGCGGAAGGACTTGAACCTTCAACCTTGTGATTGGCTACCACCCGCTCTACCGGTTGAGCTACACGAGCAAAGAGACGAAGAGTATGGGGGATTCGAAACCGCAACCAGAGACTAAGAATTACCGGCTCTGCCATTTGAGCTACAAGCTCGTCGTCTCGGCGTCTCCGGAAGGACTCGAACCTTCACATGTCCCAGCTTCGCACGCTGGCGCTCTTCCAGTTGAGCTACGAAGACACTTTGCATTTCATCCTGCAAAGTTCGTTTGAGGGGGAATCCCTCAGTGGAAAGTGGAACCCTCGGACGGACTCGAACCGTCACCTCTCGATTTAGAAGATCGAAGCCCTTCCAATTGGACCACGAGGGCATGCTGGAGTGACGGGTGGGAATCGAACCCACTTGTCTGGGGTTGCAGTCCAGTCGCTGGCCATTTGCATCCGTCACGCAAGCCGCTTGTGGCGGCCGTCATAAGAACGCCCTCGCTCCCCACCCGGTCGCACGAGTCATGGGAAGCGAGAACGTTTGGAGCGCCCGGCGGGGTTCGAACCCGCTCCGCCTGGGTGGAAACCAGGTGTGCTGCCGAGAACACCTCGGGCGCGTGTTTGCGTCACCTTCGAGACGCACAGTTCAAAGCTCACGTGCTGCGCACGCGGTATGCCCGGGTGGAATCGAACCACCGTAGTTCGCATATAAGACGAACGTCCTCACCATTGGACGACGGGCATAGAATGGGTTGACTGGGGGGACTCGAACCCCTCTTACACCCGGATCACAACCGGGCCCCTCGTCCACTTCGGGATCAGCCAACATAGTTCAGAGAAGAACCATCGTGTGCAGTGCACACGGTCCGCCTGGGTGGAATCGAACCACCGTTTCTTGTGTATCAGACCAGTGTCCTCACCATTGGACGACAGGCGGGTTGGGCCACGCGGGCCCGGTGTCGCAAGCTGGAATTGAACCAGCGCCTCTCGGGCTTCAACCGAGCGCTCTACCTGCTGAGCTATCGCAACGTCTTTCGTTCAGCGAAGCTTGAACTCCGATGAGACTTGGCGGGGCCAGGGGGATTTGAACCCCCGGTCTCCTGATCGACAATCAGGCGTCCACTCCAAACTGGACCGTGACCCCTTGTTTATGAGGGAGCTTTGCAAAGCTCCCTCGCCGCCTTCGGCGGCTCCGTCCTCAAAACATTTCTCTTATGCAAGGTCACTCGCCGCCTTCGGCGGCTCCGTCCTCAAAACACTTCTTTTATGAACGGTCGCTCGCCGCCTATGGCGGCTTCGCGCTCAAAACACTTCTTTTATGAAAGGTCGCTCGCCGCCTATGGCGGCTTCGCGCTCAAAACACTTCTGTTTCTAGGAAGGAGCTTGGCAAAGCTCCCGCTTGGCGCCGAGGGCTGGATTCGAACCAGCGCGAATCCGGTTAACAACCGGCCGCTCTGCCACTGAGCTACCTCGGAAAATGGGCGAGCGCAGATTGAGCGCACGCCGCAAGAGTCTTCTTCGGTTTTCAAAAAACGCGCAGGTGCACGTCTGGCGCACGAATGCACCGGCACGGGAG
>JBGCFM010000166.1:0-17066 GCA_045106895.1 Polyangiales bacterium
CCTACACCCGCGTTGACCGCATGGGCATGCCTGCTGTTTCGACGGCATTGGCCATGACCGAAGCGGACAAGGCTGCATACAACGACGCGAGCCCTACGGACGACGCGGCGCTCACGTTTGCCGGTGTTCTCATCGGTAGCCTCAACGTCATTCACGACGCACTTGACGACGACATCGAAGACGTCGCCGGCATCTCGCCTTGCTCCATGGATCCTTCGGATCCTGCGGACGCAACGTCCCTCCCCGGCTGCATCGCGCAGACCGTCGGCGAAGGCGGCCCAGCGGTTGTGACCCTCGTTGTTCCTGACACGCTCACCCTCGACACCGAGGCCGAGGGCACGTTCCCGAACGGACGTGCGCTTGCAGACCCCGTCATCGACGTGACCCTCGCCGTCATCCTCCTCGACCTCACGGTCAACGGAGCTGGCGACCTCGTCGGCGTTCTCAACCCCGATTCGAACGACGTCGATTTCCGTACGGAGTTCCCATACCTCGCGCCTGCTCAGTAACGAGCTGCTAGAGACGTAAATGAGCGCGGGCCTTCGGGTCCGCGCTTTTTTTATGTGATTTTTGTTCGCTGGAGTGAGTTCTCCCATGAACCGACCCGCTCCGCGGCACGTACGCTCCCGTGATGAAAGCAGGAGCAATCGCAATCGGTGCCGTCGCAGCGGCCGCTATCACTTGGGGCATCTTCAGCTTCGCTGGACAACACGGTACGGACGCTGAACCGGAAACCGAGCCCGAGTCGCCTGTGGCCACCGAAGAGACCCCTGCGGAAGAGAACACGACGGGCGAGACCGTCGCCGAGCCTGAGCCGATTCAGTCGGAGGACGCGGCAGCGACGATTCAGCATGTGGAGGAACAAGCGGCGTTCTTTCGCCATCGCTTCGAAGAACACGGCAACTACATCGACATGGCGCGAGTTGCTGGGCATGAGCGAACGCTCGCCCGCTTGACCGGTCAGTTTGAGCACTACGGTGCCGCCGACGATGCGATTCGACAGGCCTTTGAAGCCGCCGGTGAAGACGCCGCCGGCCCCATTGAGACCGCCGCTCAGCTCGACTTCACCCTCCATCGCTTTCCTCAGGTCGACGCACACATCGCGCGCCACGCCGAAGGCGTCCCGATGCCAGCGCGCGTCGACTTCCAAGAGAGTATGCGCGCGAACCTTGCCTTCGCACGAGGCGACTACTCCGCCGCCACCACAGCTTTCGAAGCAAGGCTTGAAGAGACCCGTAGCTCGGCCAACCTGATTCTCGTCGCGGCGCTTCGCGCTCAGACAGGGCACCCCGACGAAGCAGATCGGCTCTTCGTCGAAGCGATGGAGAACGTGCACACGGACCGCGCCTTTCAGCGCGCGACGCTCGAGCTTCAGCGAGGCCTCCTGGACCTCGAACACGAACGCTACGCCCAAGCCAAGGAACACTACGAGCGCGCGAACCAACACTTCGAGGGCTGGTACCTCATCGAAGAGCACTTGGCGGAGATCCTCTGCCTTTTGGACCGATGCGATGAGGCCGAAGAGATCTACATCGACGTCATCTCCCGAACGCAGTCGCCGGAACTGATGGCCTCCTACGGCGGAATCCTCGAAGGCATGGGGCGCGAAGAAGAAGCGGAAGAGTGGCGCGCGCGCGCAGATGCTCGCTACGCCGTTCTTCTGGAGCGCTTCCCAGAAGCCCTCGGTGGTCACGGACTTGAGTACTTCCTTGAGCGAGGTCCTGCGGAGCGCGCCCTCGAGCTCGCCCAGGCCAACGCGGAGCTCCGCCAGGACGGTGAGGCATTGACGCTGCTCGCGCAGGCGCTTCTCCAAAGTGAGCTCGCCGAAGAAGCGCTCGCGCCAATCGGCACGCTACTCGAAGGACCCTACCGCACCCCTGGTTTTTACGAAGTCGCGGCGGAAGTCTTCGAAGCGAACGGTCGCCCGGAAGACGCGGCAGAACAACTCACGGCGCGAAGCGCGTTGATGACGATGTTCGCCGGAGCAACGGATGCGCCGACGCGCGAAGCCGCTACGGAGGAGTAGCCAGCGCTTTCGTTACTCGTCCTCGAGGGCCTTCTTGTAGCGGCCAAGCTGAGCGATCTCGTCATCGTGGAGGTCAGGAAACTGTAGGTCCAGCTTCTCGAGGGTCTTTCGGACGATGCCCGCGACGGTCGTTCGCATGAACGGTTTGTCGTCGGCTGGGATCACGTACCAAGGCGCATGAGGCAATGAAGTCTCATTGAGCGCCTGCTCGTACGCCTTCATGTACTTGTCCCAGTCTTCGCGGACCTTGAGATCTCCGGCTTCGAACTTCCAGTTCTTCTCCGGGTCATCGATGCGCGCGAGGAAGCGCTCCTTCTGCTCATCACGGGACACGTTCAAGAAGAACTTGATGATCACGGTGCCGTTCCGCGCCAGGTGATGCTCGAAGTCGCGAATGGACTCGTAGCGATCCTTGAACACCGACTTCGGCGTGGATGGGAGCCGCTGGGAATCGAGGATCTCTGGGTTGACCTTTACGACGAGCACCTCTTCGTAGTGCGAGCGATTGAACACGCCGATGCGGCCGCGCTCCGGCGTCTTGCGGTGCACGCGCCAGAGGAAGTCGTGGTCGATCTCTTCACTCGAAGGGCGCTTGAACGATACGACCTGGCAACCCGCAGGGTTGATGCCGCTCATCACAGCGCGAATGGTTCCGTCTTTGCCCGCGGCGTCCATCGCCTGGAACACAAGCAAGACCGAGTAGCGATCATCCGCGTATAGGCGCTCTTGGAGGTCCCGAAGGGAGGTCACCTCTTTGGCGAGGGACTCCTTGTTCTTCTTCTTGCCGCTCTTGCCACTCGGGGCCTTCTTGGGTGGCTTGTGAGCGGCGTCTTTGAGGCGCCACTTGCCGTTAAAGGGGACGAGGTAGGGGCTTTTGACGGCCGATGCGAGGGAGGACTTTTTCGCCATGGCGGAGAGCCTATCACGGCAACGGAGCCCCTAGAGCGACCTGCTAACCCGTGAGGATGAGCTTGGTGATCTCTGGTTGCGAACCCAAACGCGCCGGCGGTCCGGCGGTGCCGAAGCCGCGGTTCACGTAGAGCTGGCCGCCGTCTTTCTCGTAGTGACCGCGCACGTAACCATGTGGCATCACAAGGGACGCGGGGTTGTAGCCAAGGGCGACTTGCCCACCGTGGGTGTGCCCGCTCAGCTGAAGCTGAACGTTCCCTGCGTTCTCGTAGAAGAACTCCGGCTGGTGACAAAGGAGTATGCGCGCAAGATCCGGAGGCACCTCCGCGAGGGCTGCGTCCAGGTTGGGGCCCGCGTCCCCGGACGCCCACAGATCGTCCACACCAAGAAGCGCAAAAGACGCGCCCGGCTCACCGATGACGAGCCCGTTGTTGCGGAGCGTCTTCGCCCCCGAGCGACGGAGCGCCCGCAGCACGGGGTCGATGCCGGCGTAGTAGTCGTGGTTGCCTGGGATCGCCGCCACGCCGTGGCGCGCGAGTGGCCCAAGCTCCGTAGTCCACTCTCCAAGTCGCTGGGCGAAGTGAGCATCGTGGTCGAGGAGATCACCGGTGAGAACGATGAGGTCAGGTCGCGCAGCGCCCGCCAGCTCGGCGCCGCGGTTGAGCTCAAAGTCACCGACGAAGGCGCCGATGTGAATGTCCGAGAGCTGGACGATGCTGAACCCCTCGAGTGCACGCGGCCACCCCGGAACACGAAGCACGACCTCGCTCACGTCGTAGTCGTGCCGACCGAGGAGAGACGCGTACGTGCCAAAGCTCGGTCCAGCCACGAGGGCAGCGCCGCTCACCAAGACCTCCCGACGACCGATGAGCGCTGCGTCCGAGACTGGCTCCGGCGCTTCTTCCTGCACTTGGGCTTCCGCCGCTTTGTCTGGAGCACTCGGAGGCGGCCGGAAACGACGGATCACGCGATGGACCAGACGAGCGCCGTCGACGTGCATGAGAAAGAACGCCGCGAAGATGGCGCCGAGTGTCAGCGAACTCCCCAACAACGCTAGGTTCCGAACGACGGTATCCGAGGCCTCGACGAGGCGGAGTTTCCCAGCCAGAAGGGTCACCGGACCGGCGAAGAGCAAGAGGCCCACACCGATGGACGAAGCCTGGCGAAGATTAAACACCCGCCGCGCGCGCCGATGAACGTAGAATCCAAGGGCTCCCAAGAGGGCCAAGACGCTGCTGAAGATGAAGAGTCGCATGAGTCGGTTGAATGCACCGTCCGGCCGCTACATTCCCTATGGGGCGTCGGGCAGCCTTTGTTGATTAGGAATAGTTGTGGAGCCGTGATGTTTGGGTGCAAGGGATGACACGCCGTGAGTCGCTTCGATTGACGGGATGGGGCGTCCTCATCCTGCTCCTCGCCGGCGGCGTGGGCGCGCTCTGGGAAGAGGTCGGTTACGAGCCTTTTGTCGTCGACGGTCCATCGATGCAGCCCACCCTGGCTCCGGGCGACCGCTTCTTCCTCGAGCGCGGGGCGTATGGCATCGGTTCGTTTCAATGGGCGGCCCCGGCGCCTGGTGACATCGTCGTCGCCCAAAGCCCCGTCGACGAGTCCATCGTCGTCAAACGCGTCGCTGCCATCGGCGGAGACACCATTGCCTGTGTGGAAGGTTCACTTCGCATCAACGGACAAGAGGTCTCCATCAGCCACGATGAGCCGTGTCGCTTTGACGATCACACCCGCGACTGCCGGATCCGGACCGAGCGCTTCCTACGAGGGACAGATCACTTGGTCGCGTGGGATGAGCTGAGTGACTTTGGTCCCGTCGTGGTGCCCCTCGGGTCAGTTTTTCTTTTGGGTGACCAGCGGGACCGCAGCAACGACAGCCGCAACCCTTTGATGGGCTCCGTGGCTCAAACGCGCATCCTTGGCCGCGTTGGGTGGACCTATTGAGTGGTGCCGTGATCGACTTGCAAGAAGCATCGCGCGACGCTCGCGCCGCTGCGCTCTTCATCGACCTGGTCTTGCGGACCTTCTCGTTCTTCGCGTTCGCCGCCGTCGGCATTGGCATAGGTAGCGTCAAGCTCATCTCCCTAGCCCCGCTCTCGCTCGGGATCAGCATCGCGTTCTTTGCGCTCTTCGATGTCGCTCTTCTTACTTGGCGTGGCCAGACCTGCGGCAAGTACATCGCGCGTATCTACGTCGCTCGGCCGGACGGAGCGCGCGCTTCATTTGGACGGGTCGTCGTGATGCGCTCGTTCCTCCCGAGCATCCTAACGCTGCTTCCCTACTTCGGTTTTCTCTGGCTCTTTCTGGACCATCTGTGGGCCCTCGGACCAGAGCGCCGCGCGGTCCATGACCGGCTGGCGGACACCGCGGTGTTCGTCAGGCAGGCGCCACCGCGTCTGCGATCGCCCGCACCTGCTTGAGGTTGAAAGGCTTCTCGAGGACAAGCGAACTTGTCTCGTCCATGAACGCTCGAGCGCCGGGTGTGAAGGCTCCACCGGTCATGAATACGAAGCGAGTCTTGAGCGCAGCGTTTTGATCCACCGCCTGACGGTAGACGTCCATCCCTGAGAGACCCGGCATCATCAGATCACAGAAGATCAGGTCAAACTGATGCTCCGCCAGCGCGCGAAGGGCATCCTCTCCGTCGGTCATCACCGTTACCTGATGCCGCGACAGCGCTCGCTTCATGGCGCGACCGATGAGCTTCTCGTCGTCGATGACAAGAATGTCGGCACGGCGAGAGCCCACCGGAGGCATCGAGGAGATCCTCTTCGCCCGATGCTGCTGGTCCGTCGGCGGAAGGTAGACTGTGAATTTCGCGCCAGATCCAGGCGCGGATTCAACGTGAAGCTCGCCGTGCGCTTGAGTGACCAAGTTGCGGCAAATGGACAGCCCCAGCCCAGTGCCTTGCATCGCGGCCTTCGTCGTGAAGAACGGCTCAAAGATACGGTGCATGTCCTCCGCAGGGATACCAGGCCCGTTGTCTTCGATGACGATGCACGCCCAGCCGCGCTCGTCGGTGCTCGCGGACACTTGGACGAGGCCGTCTTCTTGGTTCTCGATGGCTTGGGCTGCGTTGATCAAGAGGTTTACGAACACCTGGACCAGACGTGAAGCGTTGATCTCAACCGTCGGGCTCGTGTCGAGCTGAAGCTCAAGGGTGCCTCTGTGACGCAGCTCGTTTTCGCACATCTGTAGGGCGGAACGTAGCGCGGACGCGACGTCGACGACCTCTGTGCCCGTCGTGGGCTGACGAGCAAAGGTCTTTAGATCGCGGACAATATCCGCCATGCGGTGGCCGCCTTGGATCGCGGTGTCGATCTCTTCCGCGAGCTCTGAGCCGTCGTCGTGAGGGAGCTTCTCCCGGACCATCTGCAGACTGGCCAAGACGTACGCGAGAGGGTTGTTGAGCTCATGTGCGACGCCAGCAGCCAGGGTGCCCACGGAAGCCATTCGGTCGGCCAAGACCATCTGGTCGTCGAACTCACGCTCGACCGGTATGGGGCGTATGAAGCGCAGGACCGACGGCTGCCCATAGAAGGTCAGTGGTACGGCCCAGCTCCTCACTTCGAGTGTTGACCCATCGGAGCGCAGCAGACGAAGCTCGACAGCTTCCGTCGGCTTCCCCGTGCGGATGCACTCATCGTTCTCATCGTGAACACGTCCCGTGTCGTCAGGGTGACAAAGGGACCCGCAGGATCGACCGACCAGGTCTTGCCCAACATCGAGGAGCATCTCTCGAAACGCGCCGTTGGCGAACGCGATCTTATGACCGGTGGTGACGGTGGCGCCGTCCGGAGCACCTGCGAAGAGGCCGGTGAGTTTGTCTTCGAAGGTAGTCGAGGGCTGAACGCGTGCGAGCGCGATGCGAAGCCGAACCTCGAGTGTCTGGTCAATGGGGACAATATCGGCAACGCCTGCTTCAAGGAGTTCCGGAGCGTCCATGTACTCGCCGAAGAAGAAGACCGAGGCGTCGGGGCGTGAGCGCGCAAGGCTCATCGCCGTGGCAGGGTCGTCCAAACACGCGACGTCGAGACGGTGCGAGCGCTCTGTGCTGACATCGTGTGCCTGGAGGGCGATGCGAAGGCGATCCGCGAGTGCGTGAGACGTATCGATTAGAATCCGCATCGTGCCAAAGTGTACGCGTTTAGCGACGAGGAGCACGTAGTTCACGCACGCGGCGGAATACGCAGGATAGAACAGGTTCTGTGCCCGTCTCGCAGGAGCTTGATGCAAAAAGGACCTCGACGGTCTGTGTCAGGCGACCCTCACTCAGGGTAAACGCCTCCTGTCGTTCGACCGTGTGGCAGGTGTCCTCCTGCTCCCAGGAGCGGCTCTGAGACGCTGCCCAGTCTCCTTCAGGGGTCTCCTCCAAGATCACTGGAGGCGACGCCCATTCGGCCCAGTTCACGTCATCAAGGGGACCTCGGACCAGAGCGGGCATCAAGAGCTCTGGGTCTCGCTGACTGACCGTCTGGCAGATGGCGGGACTGCCGCAATCCACAAGCACAGGACCTAAAGGAAACCCTTGGTGGACACCTATGAACGGCGAAGCGCTCTCCTGAGACGAAGGGCTCTCACAACCGATCGCTTCGCTCACCACCTCGTAGTGGGACGCCAAGCGCTGCCCTTGGATACGGTGCTCGTCCACACTCTCGCCTCGGCGCGAGATCATCCACAAGACGACGCCCGAGGCGAGCAGCGCCGCGGCTCCAAAGAGTCGCAGGCGAAGTCGATTCCAACGCTTTCGCTCCAGCCCGAAGGGCGGCTTCGGCTCGCGTAGCTTCGGCTGGTTGTCGTCGCTCGAAAGCCGTGGCCTCTTTTGGCTCACCGCCAGCGAAGGGTCTCGGCGTTGCCCGGGATAACTCGGTTCTGGTTCAACCCTTCTGGGTTCGACACGAAGATGCCGCCGCGCGAAGAGTAGAAGGCGACCATGCGACAGTCCGGAGAGAACGCCGGGTCCTTGTTGCTGCCCTGGCCCTGCGTCAGACGCGAGTACTGCTGAGTGCTGATATTGACGGTGAAGATGTCCATGCCGCCGCTTCGACCCGTGAAGGCGATGAGTGGGTCACGCCCGTTCATGCACCACGCAGGCGTCTGATTGTGGGAGCCGCGGAAGGTCACGCGGCGCGCGCCGGAGCCGTTGCCGTTCATGACGAACACCTGCGGGCTGCCGTGTCGCGTGGACACAAAAGCCAAGCGCCCACCCGGTCCACATCGCGGGCTCACGTCGATGGCCGGGTGACGGGTGATCCGGCGGACATCGCCGCCGTTCAGGTTCGCGCTGTAGATCTCACTGTTCCCGTCGCGCGTGGAGGTGAAGTAGACGCGCCCGCCACAGATGCTGGGGCCCATATTGAGGCCGTCGCCGTCGACGATGCGGCGTCCCGACGCACCGGAGTGCGTGATGAACATACCGAGGTCTGTGAGGCGGCTAAACCAAACGCCGCCGGGACCGAAGTCCGGCAACATGTTGACGCCATCACCGCTGGAGACCCGCCCGACCGTCGAGCCATCCCAAGACGCCACGAACACATCTTTGCGACCCGGTCCGAGCCGGCGGCCAAAGGCAATTCGGGAATTGAACGCGCCGGCCTGGCCGGTGATCGTGCGGAGGACCTCATTGGCGAAGTCGTGCATGAACGTGCGCATTTCGCCGGGCGCGCCGCGGTAAGTCTTCGTAAGCGTGGCCGTCGCACCGCGGCTCAGCTCATAGAGGCGCATCTCAACGACGATGCGGTTGCCGGTGCGGGTGACATTTCCCTTCACCACGCCTTGAGCACCCACGGCGCTCCAGGCGGGGGGTCGCATGTCCAGGCCCTCGTCTTCGAGGTTGGCGATGAACGAGCGCGAGTCGAGGACGTCAAAGAGGCTGACGAGCCGGAGGTCGTTTCGAACCACCTCTGCGCCACTTCCGCCTAGATTGCCGTCACCACGAAGGTTTGGAATGGCGATCTTGTAGAGCGAGCGCTCCGGCGAGTCGATCTCCACGACGACGCCTCGCTCCGGCAGCGGCTCGTCTTCACTCCGCTGAGATCGCCCGGGTGTAACGACAACGACCAATGCGGCGAGGACGGAGGACAGAGCGACAATGACTGGAATTCGTTTCGAAATCATGGATTAAGCCTTGTCCGGAGACCTTAGAGCACATCGAAGGGATAGACGAGTCCCAGAGTGATATCTTCATCTCTCGCCGCCGTCAGAGAGGTCTGTCTGTTGTATGCTTCCGCCATGAAGTGGGACGGAACAGGCGTATCGATGGAGGTCTTCACGTACAAGGAGGGGCTGCTGTCGAAGATCGCGCACGACCTTCGCATCGTTGTACCGAACCCCAAAGTTCGCTTCGATGGCGAATCACTGACGGCGCGCATCAACCTTCAAGAGCTGCAAATCGCGTCTGCGCAGAAAGACGGCCGGGACTCTCCTTCGCTCAGTGACGGGGACAAAAAGAAGATCCTGAAGAGCCTACACAACGACTCGCTCAAGACCCGCCGACACCCCGAGGCGGTCTACGAAGCGAAGGCGCACTTTCCGGATGACACCCACGCGGAGCTCAAAGGCAAACTGACGCTGCATGGCACCACGCGTGACCTCCCTATTTCTCTCGCCCAGAAAGACGGACGATGGTTCGGCGAGGTCGTGATTCAGCAGCCCGACTTTGGCATCAAGCCTTTCACGGCGATGCTCGGAGCGCTGAAGATCAAACCTGAGGTGCGTATCACCTTCTCCGCGCCGGTGACGGCGTGAGCAACGATGATCTCTTCTATGAAGACCTAGCGCCCCTCGCCGACTTCGGGGACGTCGCAGACCCATCTCACTACGCGCCAGCCCCCGCGAACTGGCTCCTCGTCATCACCGATGTCGAGGGCTCGACGAAGGCCATCGAAGAGGGACGCTACAAGGACGTCAACGCCCTCGGCGTCGCATCCATCGTGGCGATTCAGAACGCATGCTCGGGCATCGATCTGCCGTTCGTCTTCGGCGGAGATGGCGCGACGCTGCTCTGTCCGGGTTCAAAGCGCGCGGCCTTGGAATCGGCGATCCGCGGCCTTCAGAAACGCGCGACGGACGGGTTTCAACTCGGCATGCGCGGCGGCATCGTCCCCGTTGGCGCGCTCCGCGACGCGGGCCACGAGGTCCTCGTTGCACGCTTCGCGGCGAGCAAAGACGCGAGCTTCGCCATGCTCGCCGGCTCCGGGATCACCGTGGGTGAAAAGTGGGTCAAAGACAAAGTGCGCGGCAAGGAGTTCGCCGTGGAGGCGGGCCCCACCCATGCAGACTTCGAAGGCTTCGAGTGCCGCTGGAAGCCTATTCCCGCGCAAAACGGCGAGATGCTCAGCGTGCTGGTGCAAGCCCTCGGCGACGAGCGCGAAGATCTCACGCAAGTCTACCAAGAAGTGATCGCGAACTTCGAACGCATCCTGGATGGCGATGGCCGTCCTGTCGCGACGTCTAATCTTCAACTTGGCGACGCCAAAGGGGACTTCGCGTCGGAACTCAAACTGCGTGGCCAAGGCTGGGTCCCCGCAGGCCTTGCGATGCTGGCGAAGAACCGCATTGGGCAGAACTCGATGGACACCGGGAAAACGCGCCTTGGCTTCAACGGTCGCGAATACCGGCAGGAGGTCGCCGCGAACACCGACTTTCGAAAGTTCGATGACACGCTGCGAATGGTCATCGACGTGAGCACCGCACAAAAAGACGCGCTGCTTGTTTTCCTCGAGTCCGAGCGCGAAGCGGGTCGACTCATCTATGGCGTGCACTCGGCGAAGTCCGCGCTGATGACCTGCGTGATTCGCGAGCGCAAAGGCAACCACGTGCACTTCGTGGACGGCGCCAACGGCGGCTACGCGCTGGCAGCAAAGCAGCTCAAAGCGATGCTCTGAGCGCAGCCTTTAAGCACTCGGGAGGCGAAGGAGCTCTTCCTGCGCTTTGCCGCGGTTGCGCAATGCCAGGACGATGAGCGTCACGGGAATGCAGCCAAGCATCAACACCACGGCACCCTTCATCACCAGGCTGCCGACGGCCATCGCGATGAGACCAATGCCCAAAAGAAGAAGGACCGCCACGCCCAATAGCACGTGACTCCCTCGCATTCGCGAAGCGAGTTCGGAACGCGCGCTCTCTAGAAGCGGTACGCCAAAGAGGTCGGCGGCGGTGTTGAACTTTGCCCCAAGGCTGGCGCGCATCGAAGCCTCGACGGCGGGCGAGAGAAAGAGGGTCTCGCCCACTTGCTCAAGTTCGACGCCAGCGAATGGAGTGGCGAGGTCAAAAAGCTCCGTCATTGAGAACGGCACAGCGTGACTGCCCCCAAAGTGAATCTCTTTGAGCTTCGCGTCGCCACCGACGACCAAAGCTCGGGTCTCACTCTGGGCCAACAAATATGCGTCGACGCCATAGTCGATATCTTCGCGAACGACGCTGGGGAAAAACGTAAAGCTGCCCACACGAACATCCCGGGGACCGGGAGCGCCTGCCTGGAGCGGGCCGATTCCTTCGAACTCAGCGCCCGCGGCGCCGCCCACAACATCTTCCAGCTTCGCCCGTGCGACGAAGCCCTCCCATGCTGTGTTGAGCGCATCCATGTTCTAGACGTTGAAGCGGAAGTGCATGATGTCGCCGTCGCGGACGACGTACTCTTTGCCTTCGACGCCCATCTTGCCGGCGGCCTTGACGGCTTGTTCGCTCTTGAGCTCAAGCATGTCTTCGGAGGCGATGACCTCGGCGCGGATGAAGCCTCGCTCAAAGTCCGTATGAATCTTGCCTGCCGCCCCGGGCGCTTTCGTGCCTCGCTGAATGGTCCAAGCGTGCACTTCAGTCTCGCCACACGTAAAGAACGTGATGAGGTCGAGGATGGCGTAGCCGGTGCGAATCACGTGGTTCAGGCCGGGCTCTTCGAGTCCAAGGGACTCCAGGAACTCCGCGCGCTCTTCTTCCGGGAGCTGCATGATCTCCGCTTCGATGGCGGCGCTGATGACCACGACGGGGACGCCGCGCTCTTTGCCCAGGGCCTTGACCTTCGAGACGAGTTCATCGTTTTCGATGTCGTCGAGCTGGTCTTCTTTGACGTTCGCCACGAAGAACATCGGCTTCTCGGTGATGAGAAAGAGCTCGTGAACGATGCTGAGTTCGTCCTCGCCCAGATCTTCCTTATCGAACTGGCTCGCGGGCTGACCGGCGTCGAGGATCTTCTCCAGCGCTTCGCAGACCACAACGGCCTTCTTCTCAATGGCGTTCGTGCCTTTCGAAGCGCGGCGCGCGCGCTCGAGGCGTTTCTGCACGCTCTCGAGGTCCTTGAGGATCAGCTCTGTCTCGATGGTCTCGATGTCCGAGAGTGGATCGACGCGATTGTCGACATGAACGATGTTCTCATCGACGAAGCAGCGAACCACGTGGGCGATGGCGTCGGTGTCGCGGATGTTCGTCAAGAACGCGTTGCCGCGCCCTTCACCTTTGGACGCGCCACGAACAAGTCCGGCGATATCGACAAAGTCGACGCTGGCGCCGATCTCCTTGCCCGGCTTGAACAACTTCGCCAGCGCATCGAAACGTGGGTCTGGCACCTGGACGACACCCACGTTCGGATCGATGGTGCAAAACGCGTAGTTTGCTGCTTCCGCCTGTTGCTTGGACGAGAGCGAGTTGAAGAGCGTGGACTTTCCGACGTTTGGAAGCCCGACAATGCCGACTGATAGACCCATTTGCGTCGCGCGTTAGCGCCTCGCCCGGCCCCGCGCAAGGCCGGCGCCCTCATTCACTTGCACTCTCGTCACGTGGCCGTCACGGAAGTGACAAAGTGGGGGTTCAGGGTTCAGACTATGTTCTCCTTGGCTTCTCACGCCGCTTTCGCTGAACAAGTCGCATTTATGGGCAAACGCATCCTCGTAGTCGAAGACGAAGCAGACCTTGCTGAGCTCGTGGCCTTTAATCTGCAGCAAGCCGGGCACCGCGTGACCACCGCCGGGGACGGCGCCACGGCCCTCGCCGAGATTCGACGCTCCGCCCCGGACCTCGTCGTCCTCGACGTGATGCTCCCGGACATCACGGGCATCGAGGTGTGCCGGCAGCTGAGACGCGCAGAAGCCACCGCATCACTTCCCGTCGTCATGCTCACGGCCAAGGGGGAAGAAGTCGACCGCGTCGTTGGCTTCGAGGTGGGCGCAGACGACTACGTCGTCAAACCCTTCAGTCCACGGGAGCTCGTGCTCCGCATCGAGGCGATCCTCCGCCGGCTCGGTGGCTCCGAGAGCACCTCTTCCGCCACCATCGAGGTGGGCACGCTCTTCATCGACGTCGGCGCTCATACGGTGAACGTCGAAGATGAAGAAGTTCCCCTCACGGCGCTTGAGTTTCGTCTCCTCCTCGACCTCGCCAAACGTCGTGGCCGCGTGCAGTCCCGCGACTCACTCCTCGAACGCGTGTGGGGATACGCGCCCGGCATCGAGACACGTACCGTGGACACACACGTGAAGCGGCTGCGCGAAAAGCTGGGCGGGGCGGCGGCCTACATCGAGACCGTGCGAGGCGTCGGCTACCGCATGGTCAAAGACTGAGCGCATTTGCTGACGCGTTCGCTCACTCGCGCGGGGACCATGCTCGGCGCGTTGTTCAACACGACGACCTGCTACTTCTCGCGTGAACGCTTCACGGACACAGACATACCGGCGTCGGTTTCTATCGGTCTCGGCGTCGCGCTCACGCTCGCCGGCTCCATCCGTCTGGCTCGACTACCCGGTCCGCGACGACGGCCGCGCCTCGCTGGGGCCGTCGTTGGAACCGTGTTGATGTCCGTTTTGAGCCTCGGTGTTTTGGCTCTCCCGCTGCTCCCTGGGTGGGTCGGCTGCGCTAAGCAGCTGAGCCTGGTTCACTTGGGTATGCCTTAGCGTTCCACCGCCCCGATATCCGGGGAAGCGCCGCGGGCCCGGCCCAGGATGTCGTCGCTCGCCATTTGCGTGGGCTCGGCGGCGTCAACGGCGGCGCTGCCCGCCGCTGGCGAACCGTACTGCGTGACCAGGCGCTCGAAGGCCGCGCAGATGTCCTCGCTCCCGTCGGCGAAGGCGCTGCCATCCCAGTGCGGCACGACGAGCCCGCTTTGGTCGCCGAGCAACGGGTCCCGTAGTGCCGCCCACATCGTCGCTTGGGTTGATCGCCTCGGTGTCATCCTCAGGGACAGCGTCGCCTCCGTTCCAGTAGAGGTTATGATCGATGCTGAAGTCGCCGACGTCTTCCGGCGATCCGTCGGAGAAATCGTTGCTGTCTGAGCCATCCAAGGCGCCCATGGTGCCCGTCGGATCGGACCAGATGTTGTTGTAGAGCTCGATGCCGGTGATGATGGGGTTCGCGTCTTCGCGGTTGAAGCGGAACGCAAACGCGCATGCCTACATCCTACATCCCGCTCCGCTGCGGATCACGATTCGGCGCAGATCCGCATCATGTCGTGGATCAACTCACTGCAGTCGATGGCATCGAGCGTCTTCGGATCCACGTCGAGTTCCAGCGCGCCGAGCCTCTGCGTGGGCGACGCATCCGGTCCGCCGGTGAGGCCCGGAGAGTAGCTTAGCTTCGCGTTCCCCACGCTGAACGCCTTCGTCGCGTCGTCGATCTCTCGTTTCCATCCGTACGATTCAACGGCGAAGAGCTTGCCGCTTTTGACCTCACGGCCCTTCCACTGGTTCATGTCGAAGTCGCTCGCCGTGTACACGGGGCGACCCACCTGCTCGAAAGGCTGAAGCAGCTCGTAGTCTGCGAGGAGGTCGCCGGCGGCACCTCGCATGCTCTCACTCACAGTGGCCGGGTGATACACATACACTTCAGCGTCCGCGCCGAGCGTGATCTCATCATCGTTTAGGTCCGCGAAGGTGCCGTCCTCGGCGACGCGAAAAGCCTGGCCCGCGCTCATCCAGATGAGACCCGACGCAGGACTTCGCATGACCGGATGCTCGAAGAAGCAACGACGCGCCACATCCAGCGGCCACGAACGCTGCTTGACCATGGCGGACTCAAGTCGCGCAAGCGCGTGCTTCGCCACGGCCTTGGCGTCTTTGGCGAGGGCCTTGAACGCCTTACTGGCTGCCTTGAGCTTGACCTTGTCGGCGCTCTTGAACGCGCCCGCGGCTCTCGGGAACTTCGCGAGGCGCGCGCCCTCAGCGTCCATCGCATAAGGCACGAGGTGCGCATCGAGGGCTACCTGAAGCGTCAGCTCTTCGTCGGCGCCTTCTGCGCTGAGCTCGAAGAGAAGCTTGCCGTCCGCGCTTAGATCAAGGTCCGGAACCAGACGATCCGCGAGCTCGTCGGTGGTCATTCCAAGGGACTCCGCGATGTCGTCCACCTTCTCGGCCGCCGCGGCCTTCAGACCCTTCGTCTTCGCCTTCACGCTAAACTGATAGAGGGCCATCAGCGCGCGCTCGCTTCCGATACGCGCCAATAGCTCCACGCCCACCTTGGCTCGTGCCGACAGTCCGTCGCTCGGCCAGCGAAGCATCAGCGACGCGAGGTTGCGGCATACGGTCTCGCCGCCGATCCAGCCAAGGGCCACAAACGCCCACTTGTCCTTCGACGGCGCGCCAGCCCACGCCCACTCTCGAAAGAGCGACCACACAAACGCGTCCAGAGATTCGGCGCTGCAGAACTCCTGCACTTCTTCGAGCGCTGGGTAGGCCCCTTCTTCCGTGCTCGCTGCGAGCATCCCAAGAACGATGGTCGTCGCCGTCTCGTCGAGTGTGCCCGCCTTCGTCTCGATGGGCGCGAGGCGCCTGACGTCGAGCCACTTCGGGAGCTTTGGTGCTTTCTTCAGCGCGAAGGGACTCGCGTCGAGGATCTGCGTCACCGCCGCCAGCGTCTCGTCGCCATAAGCCTTCGCGGCCTCCTCAACGAGCGCGCGCTGCCCTTCACTGGCGAGGATCTGAACTCCGGTGACGGCGCCGTCGGGGGCCTTGTCTTTCTTGCTGCGACCTTCGCCGAGGGCGATAGGAATGAGGCCGTGTGCCGCGAGCTTTGCGTGGGCCAAGAGCCACCGGCGGGCAGGCTTTCGTCCTTGTCTCCCGGAGAGTCCCTGAGCCACGGGTTCGACGAGGCGGGAGCTCGCGATAGGCAGCGCCGCTTCAAGGAGAGGCCCGACGCCGCTGGTCTTTCCTTCGCCGGCGACATCGCTTGGGATCTCTGCAAAGCCTGCCCGGCCGAGGAGCGAATCGAGGGCCGCGAGCTCAAAGGTCGCGACAAGACGACGGGCGTTCGCCGTGGTGCTCTTCCACCAGCACGGATGAACGGCGTTCCACATAGGAAGCGCCAGCCGCGGGTCCAGGTAACAAACCTGAAAGACCCCCCAGTCGCGGAAATCATAGTTGTTTCCGTGGACGATGCGCTTCTTGAAGCACGCGATGGCGTCCAGCTCCGAGCCGTCGCCAAGTCGCTTCACCATCTCTTCGACGAGAGCGGCGCCCTTCTCCTTCGAGTCGAGGGCGTCAGCATGAAACGTGCCTTCAAAAACCAACCAAATCGCCCCTCAAAGTAGGGGCAACTTGGCACACCTAGGCAAGGCTTGCGCGATCGGTGGAGTGTAGCGCGGAGCACTCCGCGCTAAGAGTGAGTGCCTCCGCGTGGCTCAGACAGAAGGCCACGCGCTCCAGCTTCCCGTCGATGGTGGCAACCACCTCGTACTCGTGTCCGTCGGCTTGAATGCGAACGTCGTGGAGGGGGCCGTCAACCTGAAGCACCCGCACCTGTGGCTGACGCCATCGCGGAGACAGCGCCACGTCCTCGACGAGCGTTGGCACGAACCAGCCGGCAAAGATAGCCCAGGCGGAGAGCAGCCCATACGCAATGGGCGGAGCCGACCAGAGCACCCCAGTGACGGTGGCGAGCAGACTCGTCGTCCATGACATGATCTCCGCACGTCGAGCCTCTCGAGGACTCCAGCCCTTCTTTGTGCGCGGAACCCACCCCTCGTCGACGTGAACCACAAGTTCACCGGACACTTCTCGGTAGCCATCGGTGCGATGGGCGAACGCTGTGCGAACTGTGTTCGAGTCCATCAGGCCAAGGTAGGACGCGCCCCCGAATCCGGAAGCGGGATTGGCGTTGGGCAATTCCCGAAGCGGAGAGCCCGCCCCCGCTGTTGTGCTACACA
>JBGCFM010000167.1:0-5316 GCA_045106895.1 Polyangiales bacterium
CTTGAGGGGGCTTTCTCGTCAGCGCTGCTCAGCCCGGCGTTGCTCGTCGTCGAAATATCCAGATATTCCTCCTCCTCGCGCCTTGGTCTGAACAGCGCTGCCTTCGCCTTCCCCCTCAACCTTTCTGAATCGCACACTAGATCTGAATCGCGCGCTAGAGCGGCGTCATCATTTCATCCATGGCGCGCGCCAGCACAACCCGTGCTCTGGGGTCTGCGTCCTTGAATGCGATCTGCTTGAGCTCGTTGTCGAGGACTCGGCCGATAAGCTTGGGGTGGCGCACGTAGAGGATGACGATGTTGTCACCGACGGGGAAGCCGCTGTGTTGCGATGTCTTGATCCAGCCAAGGCGGGGCGTCACATCACCTTCGCGAGGCATCTCCTCGAAGGTTCCGCTCACCTCTTGGACGAGCTCGATGGTGTCGAGGGCGTCTTCCGGAAAGCTCGTATCCATGACGAGCTGTTCGATGGGCTGGACTTGGTCATAGTCCGCCAGAATCTCCGCCCACGCGGCGCGCTCCTCGGCGCTTAGAGACAAGGGGTGACAGAGGCGAACCTGCGCATCATCGGGGAGCTTCAGTTCGGACTCTTCGATATTCGCAAAGCTGCCGTCTTCGGTGACGCGAAACGCGCTGCCGCCTACGCTCTGCCATATGAGCGCGCGTGTCATGTAGCGCATCAAGGGGTGACGCACGAAGATGCCCTCGAAGCGCTCTTTGGACCACTCTCGACCCTGCACGAGGGCTCTTCGCAGGGACTGCAGACGCTGAAGTCCGATGGCCGTCGCGTCTTGTTCGAGCTGCTTGAGCGCGCCCTTCGCCGCCTTAAGCAACACGGCGTCGTACTTCTTCCCGCGGGGCAAGGCCTTGAGGCGCTCCCCTTGTTCGTCGTGAAGGAGCGGCATGAGCTGCGTGTCGAAGGTCACGCGCACCTTTGCGGGCCCAAGGTCCAGGGTGCGCGCGCCGGAGTCATCAAGTCCTCCAACGTGCGGTACATACTGCTCTTCGAGCTCGTCGATGCTCACGCCGCGCTCCTGCGCGATGGCACGAAGCGCTTCCTCATGGCCCTCGGAGTACTTCGGGGGTCGGTACATCGACGCACACTTCATTTTGATGTTGCCGAGCTCCATGAGCGCAGCGTCGGTGCCGATGTCGCCGAGCATGTCCGAGATGCCGTCTCCGTTTAGCTCCGGCGTCAGACGCCGCACCGCCTCGTCGTTTCCGTAGTGCTCAATGGCGTGGAGCATCCAAAGCTCCTTGTTCTTGTGCCCGCCCAGGCTCCAGCCCTTTGCCAAGTCCCACGCAAAGTCCGAGAGGCTTGACGCGGTGCAGGCTTCGCGTACGTCCTGGATTCCAATGTACGCTGGCGTCGTCGGTGAAAACGCCAACATCTCGCAGAGCCGTTCGACGGCGGCGAGCGGAAGACGTTTGCCGTTCTTCAAAACCGGCGCCCTAAGCTCCGCGGGACGGTAGGACTTGCCCATCTTTGGCGCCTTGGCGGGCACCTCGTCGTAGGGATCCGCTGCGAGAATCGCGTCGATCATCGAGCGGGCTGTGTCCCCGTAAGCATCGGCGGCCTGACGAATGGCTTCGCCGTGCCCCAGCTGCTGCATCCAGCGAAGGCGCGCTTCGCCCGCAGCGCGCAACTTTCCTTCCGCCATCAGCGTCGCCGGCACGAGACCTGCCACAGCGGCCTCGGGGTAGCGCCGCAGCCAGCGCCAGATCGTCCCGACGAAGTCGAGACGCGAGGCCACCGCCGGAGATTCAAGAACCTCACGCCCAACACACCAGAAAGCACTCCTCTTCTGCGCGATAACGCTCGCCACGGCGTGCGCCGCTTCGTCCCCATGCTTCGCGAGGATCCCGTCGAGGTTCCAGTCGCCTCCCGAGTCGGGATCCGCGGCGGCCTCTTTGATCCGCGCAAGGGGTTGGCCCACATGCTGGCTCACGGCCTTCTCGTCCTTCTGCGCCCAAGAAAGTCGGTCGATGAGGTGGCGCTGCCGACTCAGGAGCGGCCAGTGCATGCGACAAGGCTCCGTGGGAATCGTAAGGCCTTCAAGGGGCTTGGTCTTGCTCGCCTTGCGCTTCTTTGGCCACGGCGGATCGCGCAGCACGGCTGGCACTTCGCTCAGCTTTGCTTCTGGAGCTGCAGCTTCTGAAGCCGCTGCTTCTGGAGCATTCGCCTTGTCTGCGGCCTTACTCGTCTCTCCGCCACTCTTCGCCGAGACGTCACTACGTTCAGCGCGCTCGATGATCTCGCGTGCCGTCGCCGCAAGCTTGGTCTTCTTCTTCGCGAGCTCGCCGAGGGCGCCGAGAGCAAGCTCTGGATGCGAGGTGAAGTAGGTCAGTGCACGGGCACGGACTACTTTCTTTCGCATGTGTTTCACAAACACCGCGGCGGCCTCCAGCGTGCAGATGCGCGCGAGGGCATTGCAGGTCGGCTTCATTCCAGCCTCGTCCGTCGCTTGGTCGAGACATTCATCGAGGTACGCGATGGCCTGGTCCAGTGGCAGGTTTTCCACGACATTGACCTGCTGCGGACCAAACCAGACCAGCGCGCTCAAAGCGTCGGCATCCTGGAGTGTCGCGAGGAGTACAGACTGGCACTGGTCCTTGGTGGTCTTGCTGAACTCCAAGGCCCAGTCCGCACGGTCCGGGAAACACGAGAGCAAGGTCCCTCGCTGCTGCATGGAGGCGTCTTCCCAGCTCTTGTCCGCGAGAGCTCGAGCTTCAGCGCGCTCCTCTTCGGAGGCGCCCAAGAAAGCCTTCCAATAAGGGAACGTCTGCGTAACGAGGGGATGGGAGTCGGCGTCGACCTGTATGAAATGAGTGTCGTAGCCGCCGTGGTGGTAGGTGGCGGCGAGCAACAAAGCCTGAAGCAAGTCCGCGGGGCTCATCCGCGAGCTGAGGTACTCCACACCAGGATCCGCGTTGATAAACGTGTGCCAGTCCATGTGCAGAATGGCGGCGGCGGTCTCCACATCGAGAACATCGGGCTCTTTCGGAAGGTTCGCCACGGCTACGGCGAGCGCAGGGACGGAACGCTTGAGGTCCAGCGGCTTCTTCTTCTTGCTCGGGAACCTCTTACGAAAGCGCTTCCACGCTTCGGCTGGGTCCACGGGCGTCGTTAGCTCGCTAGCGTCGCGTGGCCAACGCCCGGACATGTCTTCGGCGTCGATGATGGCTTTGGAGAGTGGCTTCGTCATTGAACCACACTCCTATCACGCACCGTGCCACGGATGCTCTCGTGTTCTTTCGATGCGCGCTCCAGAAGCGAGCGCCAAAGTTGCTCGATTGAGCAGCACGTCTGCGCTCGCTGGAGGACAGCGTGTTGAAGCCGAAGCCTAAAAGCGCGTCGTCGCTCTTTGAGCAGATCAGCGGACCCACCCCGACGCCGCGACGCCGGAGATCAGAAGGGCGGCGCTAGATAAGCAGCGTGGCGCAGCCGAAGGCGACATCCACGCGTCCTGCGGCGTCTACTTCGATGCGGCTGCAGGTGCTTGGGCAGAGCTCGACGCCGTCGGGCGCTGCGGGATCGCCAGAGTAGTACCAGCCGTCGCCCGTGCAGCGGTCGAGGGTTCCAACGTTCGGAATGGTCTGAGGCGCTCCTCCGCCGCCGGGCGTGTACTCGACGTTGACGCGGTTTGGATCGAACTCTTCGCCCGGAGGAGGCGCGGGGATGGCGTAGGTGCAAGGCAGCGCCTGGGGCTGGGAGATGGCCGTGGTGAGGTCGCTGAAGAGCGCAGTCCAGTCCGCGGTGCAGATGGAGAGCGCGCGCCCACCCGTGCGGGAAGCGAGCATCCAGTATTCTTCGCCGTTGTCCGAAGCGTCCCCGTGGGGGCCGCTGCATCCGTTCATGTTGAACCCACCAAAGCTGTGCGTTGCGCCAGGCTCAGACACGACGGCGTGGAAACGAAAGCTTCGCCCGATCATCCCCTGCATGGAGCCGAGGAACTCGTTGAAGCCCATGTTGCTCTCGTCATCGCTTACGACGACAAAGTGGAGCGCCGAGTTCCGACGAAGAAAGGGCTGGTACATCGGGAGCGTGTCCAGGAGTCGGTCGAAGGAGTTGCTGGACTGAACGTCCTGGTTGACGCGAAGGAAGCGCTCGGGGTCGGTGCCGAGGGGCGCCGGCACTTCGACGAAGCCAGGTGCCGTGATGACCACCACGTGAACGTCGAGGCCCACGGAGTTGATGGCGGTGGCGAAGTTGTTGATGTTCTGCTGAACCAGCGTTGCCTCCTCGCTCATGCTGCCGGAGTTGTCGATGACCCATACGATATCCACAGGCGCGATGGCGCTCTCGGCGCGCACGCTCACGGCGGAGCAGGTGCCGTTGCCGGTGTCGATTCGCGTGCCCGCATCGAAAGGCCCTGCGTCGAAGCCTGGTCCGCCATCGAAACCCGGACCGGTGTCGAAGCCCCCAGGACCGCCGTCCCGACGGACTTGGCCGTCCGGCGAGCAAGCCAAACACAGAAAAACCAAGAGTGAGGTCCAGCGAATCATGAGCGCATCATGCCCTCGCTTCGCGTGCTCCGCTAGCGCCCTATCGAAGGCGGGAGCGAGCTTGGCGGTCGTCGGGGTCGAGCTCCAGGGCCCGCCTGTACGCAGCCGTAGCCGCGGCTTGGTCTCCAGCCATGCGCTGAGCGTCCCCAAGTAGCACCTGATATGCGGAGCGGCGAGGTCGGCGGCGCGTCGCTCGCTCCGCCCATTCCACGGCTCCGGCGCCGTTGCCTTGGGCAATATGAAGCGTCGCGCGTGCAGCGATGGCCTGTGGATTGCGTGGCTCCAGCCGAAGGGCTCGCTGTACGAGGGTCATCGCCGTGTTCAGTTCGCCGCGCTCGATGGCGCGTTCCGCTTCGCGCGCTTCCGTGTCGGAGCGGCGTCCACGCTCACGATCGGAGAGACGTGCCAAGGCCTCGTCACTCAGGTCGCCGGCCTCCGCCTCCGCTTGGGCGGCTGCCGCAGCATCCGCCTCCGCTTGGGCTGCCGCAGCATCCGCCTCCGCTTGGGCTGCCGCAGCCGCCTCCGCTTGGGCTGCCGCAGCCGCCTCCGCTTGGGCTGCCGCTGCCGCTTCTGCCTGCGAGGTAGCTTCCGGGGTGTTCTCTGGCTCGGTGTTTTCGGGCTCGGTGTTTTCGGGCTCGGTGTTCTCTGGCTCGGTGTTCGCCGGCTCGGTGTTCGCCGGCTCGGTGTTCGGCTGCGGATCTCCGAACCACTCGGGCCGTAGCGTCGAGGCTGCGAAGTATCCACCGATCACCAGCACGCCTACCAGGAGCCCAATCGGGATCCCCCAGGAGCGCTTCGGCAGACCACCCGG
>JBGCFM010000168.1:0-6177 GCA_045106895.1 Polyangiales bacterium
ACACAAGTAGGAACGCGCCGGCTCGAGTCATCGATGCACGACCTACCAGAAAGAATACCTACAGCAACGGGCGCGTGGCTCTCGTCACGGCGCTCGTCTCCGCGCATCATGTCGTCATGCGCGTCGATATCGATCCCGCCGACCTTCGCTTCGACACCTCACGTTGGGAGGCGGCCGCGTCACGCTTGCGAGCGATGGACGCGGAGATGGCGGAGACGACCCTCGAATCGGTGAGGTCCGCCGAGAGCATGGAAGACCTCATGGAGCACTATGACTTCGGCGAGCCCGCGGAGAACGGCTCGCTCATCGCTATCGCCTCGTCGCTTCTTTCCGAGCCGCCGACGGACATCGTCATCGAGACTTATGAAGAGTTGGCCATCATCGACGAAGACTACGGTCGGCGTTTTCATCACGGAAACGTGAGCGTCGATGGTGCGTTTGGGGCCTTCGAGAATATCTGGATCACCGGTGATCTTCGTGTTCGAGGCGCACTGACGGCAGGCCACTTGGACGCGTTCCCGGACCTCTTGGTGGCAGGAGACCTCAAGGCCGCCGCGATGACGTTCAGTGGGCTCACCTTTGTGGGTGGCGCACTCAGCGCGGACTTGTTCGTGAGGATGGAAGACCAGGGCGAAGTGATCTTGCGCGGGTCGCTGTCCACGCCGCTCCTCCTGGACCACGGAGACGGAAGCGAGTTTTCCCAGGACAACGTGGGGCGCTGCATCGACCTGAACGAAGCAACGCTCGAGTCCCTTGCGGAAGCTCTTGGAGTAGCGCTCAAAGCTGACGATGACGCGTTCGATTTGGTTCACCGCGCACTAGAACGCTGCTCCTAGCGCGCACATGAGCATGTACCTTGCGTCTGTATACTAACCCGCGAGTTTAACTTTGCGTATACTCTAGATTGTATTGTAATTTCAGATACTTATGGAGTGCATTGTATACTGTGTGTATACGGTTTGCGATCCGTCGCGCTGGCGCCGAGGAAAGGACGAGACCATTCAAAGGGCATGCCCTTTGATGACTTATGCATAAAGCGAATCCTTCTATCGACGCTCGTTTGTGTCCTCGCCTGCGGCGACGATGACGCCGCAACCGACGCGGCCGTCGATGCAGCCGCCAGCGACGCTCCCATCGTCGACGCTGGCACGGAGGCCGACGCGACGACGGACGGCGGCGCCGATACGAGCGACGCTGGCAACCACGACGCCGGCAACCTCGACGCCGGAACCCCCACGGCGCCGTGGGCCTGGTGCCCGTCCGCCGCGGACTTTGTGGGAGACGCCGCATGGACCGACCGCATCGTTGTCCCGGATCTGACGTGGTGCGTCATGGGCGACGAAAACCGCACCATCGAAGAGGACCGCGCTGGTAAAGCCCAGCTTTGGGTCGTTGCTGGAGAACATCCTTTTCCTCCACGCGAAGAAGCTTCCGGGGCCATGACCTTACCCTTCTGCATCCACACCGCAGATGGCGAGGGACCGAGCTCCGCCGGTGACGGCGCGTTCACCGTGAGCGTTGACGACTTCTTGTCACGCTTTCAGCTTCGTAGCTCCCTCGACGACGAGACCGAGTTCTTTATCGACATGTTCATCGAACGGGATGGTGACATGCCTATCTCATGGCCTGGCGGAGCACTGGACGGCTCCCTCACCGGAGGCTTTGGCGCGCCGGGAACGGCCAACGGGTCGCTCATGTACGGCCATCGACTCGGGCCGTGTGCCGGGAGAAGCGAATGGCTCGAGCTCAGCGCGGCGGCCACCTTCGGCGCGGGAAGCGTCGAGTTCACCTACCGTGCTGTCCCCGGATCCGTCCAGACGGGGCCGAGTGGCGGCTTCCGGGCGCGTGGCACCCTCGATGGCGTCGCCTTCGATGTCGATGACTACTTCCGCATTTTCTACGAGGCGGAGCACCACCACTTTGGCGGTGACTACGTGGTCTTCTTCGACGCCCCCATTCGCGACGCCTGCGGCCTGCGACTTCAAGCCGGATTCAGCGGCGGTTCGCTCGAACTTGTGGATTGTGACTTCGTCGGCCTCGAGCTCATCGAAGACGCCACGATCACTGGCCCCTTCGAGTGAAGCGGGCAATCTCCCTCGCCCTTGGCGCGCTGGTGCTCTGCACGGTCTCGTGCGGAGACGACGATGGCGGAGTGGATAGCGGCGTCGCGGACAGCGGCGTCGCGGACAGCGGCGCTGGCGATGCAGGGCAAGGCGGGATCTGCGCAGCTCTCAACACGAGCGAGTCGTTCTTTTGCCTCGACGATGTCGATACTCAAGACGACTTTGCACGCATCGGACTGCGGGTGGGGGCGAGCCAACGGGTCGCCAAGTTCGTGATGCCGGCAAGGACCGGCGTGCTTCCCGCCGTCGCGTTCATGGCCACTTCGCGTTTCATGCTCCACGTCGACTTCCTCAAAGCGGCGTTTCCGGAAACCTACGGCGCGCTCGTGGGCGGCGACTACCCGGCTCTGTTTCTGGAAGAAGAACGGAGCTTCATCGCTGGGAACATTTCCGAAAGCGAAGGCCGCTACTCGTTCTCTATCGTGGAAAGTCCAAGCGTTCCAGCAAGCCTCGTGACGCGCGACATGGCCATCGAAGTGTGGACGCACCTCCAGCCGCGCTTTGGCCTCGCTTCCCTCTCGTTTCTTGCGCTGTCAGACCGACAGCGCGACGCCGCCGCAACCTGGTCGGACCTGCCCTTTGAAGTCGAAGGCGTCGCGACGGACTACCAGGCGTACAACACAGGCCGTGGCTGTGGTTACGTCCGGGTGGTGGCGCTTTCAGACCTTCCAGCACGCATCGACAGTGGCGCGCTTTCCTTTCGCGATCTGCTCGTTCTCGACGGCGCGCCGGCGGACCTCGAACGCATCGTGAGCGCCATTATCACTCAAGAGCCCCAAGGGCCGCTCTCTCACCTCGCGGTCCGCAGTGCTTCGCGAGGCACGCCGAATGCATTCGTGCGCGATCCAGCAGCTCTGACGACCTTCGAGGACATGCTTGTTTGCCTCGACGTTGGATCGGAAGGCATCGAGGTCTCGCAAGCGGACTTGGCCACCGCCGAAGAGTTTTGGGATTCGATTCGTCCGGCGCCGGTTGTCCTCGACGAACCGAACACTGAGATCGCCGCGCTGCCCTCTTTGCGTGAACTCTCCGTGGGCAGCGCCGAAGAGCGAAGAGCGGCCATTCGAACTTACGGCGCCAAAGGCACAAATCTAGCGCTGCTCTATCAGACCATCGATGTGCATGACGGCTATCGTGGGCTGCTGATTCCTGCTCACTACTACGCGCGCTTCACCGAAGAGAACAGCTGGCTCGTGGACCTCGGCGGTGGCGTTGGCTCACATACCTTTGCCGAAACCCTCGACACCTGGCTCGCCGACGAAGCCCTCCAGGCGGACAGCGCACTTCTCCGAATGCGACTCAATGAACTCCGCGCCGCGATGGCCATTGCGGACGTACCCGCGGACATCGTTTCGAGCGTCTACGACGCCGTCACAAACGTGTATGGCACGAACCTAACGACGGTGCGCTTTCGCAGCAGCTCCAACGCTGAAGACGCGCTTGGGTTCAGCGGCGCAGGCCTCTACGACTCGACGAGCGTTTGCCCCGCGGACTCCACCGATGGCGACGATGTGGGTCCCAGTCGCTGTGACGCCGGGCGGCGAAACGAACGTTCCATCGAGCGTGGTCTCCGCCGGGTGTGGTCGAGCCTCTGGAAGCCGAGCGCCTTCGAGGAACGTGCGTGGTACGGCATGGACCAAAGCCGCGCGGTGATGTCGATTCTGGTCAACGATCGCGCCGGCGACGAGCTCGCCAACGTCGTCGCCTTCAGCGGCAATCCCACTGGAAACGAAGACGACACCCGGATGCTTTTGACGGCACAGGTCGGTGACGTCGACCTCGTGAGCCCCGACCCGGGAACCCGCCCAGAGTCCCTCCTGCTCGAACGAGAAGGCGGCGCCATCACCGGCATCGATCGGATCGCTCAAAGTACCGAAACCCCGGGTCGCGTCTTGAGTGACGCGAATGCACGAGCCATTGGGTCCTTGCTCCTATCCCTGGAATCGAGCTTTCCCATCGACGAGCCGGTTCCCGAAGGAGGACGTGTTCTCCTCGACACTGAATGGAAAGTGCTCGCAGACGGGACGTTGGTGATCAAGCAGATCCGGCCTTTCCTGCGTTGAGACTCGTCTTCGTAGGTTGGCGCACTCAGTGCCGACGAAGCGCTCGAGCCGAGTGAAGGTGACCGCTGTGCAGGCGTTTCTGCCTCGCCGCCTCCGAAAAGCGGATGGGGGCTCGACTGCGGCTAAGAGCCGAACTAAAGCAACACCTCAGTATACAAACGAGAGCAGGACAAGAATGGCCGAAGGCAAAATCAAGCGACTTACAGACCGAGGATTCGGATTCATCGAGATGACCGATGGAAAGGACATGTTTTTTCACATGTCCGCGTGCATGGACTGCACGTTCGATGACCTGAAAGAGAATCAGGCCGTTTCGTTCGACGTCGGCGAAGGTCCTAAGGGCCCACGTGCAGACAACGTCCGCCGCATCTGAAACATAGGAAGTGCGCCCTGGTGCACTCCCTGACAACAAAGAGGGCTCTGCTTCGGCAAGAGCCCTTTTGTCGTTAAAGCGCCGCAGCCCAACAAAGCACGTCACAGTTTCGTGCCCGCCGCCCCCTAAGTAGAAAGCCCAAAGCTCAGCGCTCTTGCTGAACGCTCGGCTCCCCCTCCTTACGGTGGCATTTCTATGAAACATCTTCGCTCCTTCGTTCCTGTCCTGGCTCTTTTGGCGTCCTCTTTCGTGGGCTGTACCGCGTCTACCGAAGAGGCAGCACCGGCGACCTACGACGAGCTCGTGGCGTCCATTGAAGGCGTCTGCGAGGCGGTGGTGGTGACATGCGGGGAACCGGATTGCGGCGAAAGCGAGGACGAGCTCATCGACTCCGTGACACGCCAAAGCGATGGCACGCCTGAATGCGATGCCGCGCTCTACCGAGAATTCGTCGACTACTTCGACTGTCTACAAGCCCTCTCATGTGAGGACTTCAACACGGATACGGCTTGCGAAGCGATGATCGACCAGGCGCAGATCGACGAATCCTGCACCCTCTGAACGCCATTGCTGCGTAATCGATCTCCGGTAATCGTTTTCCGGTAGTCGTTGACCGCTTCGTGGGGAGGAGTAGAGCCCGCGTTCATGCTCACCCTCGACCTCTATGATCGCATCAAGCTTCGGCTCGTCCCTCGTGTCCAGCAAGTGATCGCCGATGGGTTCCTGCGCTTCGACTATCGCAACGTCGATGTGCAGGTCGAGGGCACAGAGAACATTCCGAAGGGGCCCGTCATCTACGCGATGAACCACACGGACAACTTCAACTACTGGCCGTTCCAATACAAGCTGCATCGCCTCTTCCGCCGCTACACGGCCACGTGGGTGAAAGGAAAGAACTACGAAGGCTTCATCTCTTCGCAGTTCATGCGGGCGACGAACAACATTCCCTTGGCGTCCCGAGGTTACGTCATCACACGCGACTTCGTGGACACCGTTGGGCGAATGCCCAGCGACGATGAGTACCGCAGTCTGCGCGACGCCGTCGATAACCAAGAGCCCATCGTCGGCGTCGTCCCTGAGCTAATTCGTAAGAGCTCGCGTGACATGCTCGGGCGCCGCTTTCGCCCCGAAGCCGAGTCCTACGAGACCGCCGTGGACGCCGTCGTCGCGGAGATGATGTCGCGCTTTGTTGGCATGAACCGGCGCTGTCTCGATATGGGCCTCGACGTCCTCGTCTTCCCCCAAGGCACGCGTTCACGGCGGCTTTCCCGTGGGCACATCGGCCTCGCGCAGGTGGCGCTTCACCTCGGCGCGACGATCGTTCCCGTCGGCTGCAGCGGGAGCGACGAGATCTACACGAGCCGCAGCATCCTGAGCAAACCCGGCAAGGTCGTGTACCGCATTGGGAAACCGATCCCGGCGGAGCACTGGTCCGAAGTCGCGCCCTCGAGTTTTGTGCCTTTCGACCGCGAAGACGAAGCGAAGCACCGCGAAGCGTTCGAGCATGTCGTCGGCGAGGTGATGTTGAAGATCAACGAGCTCGTCGACGAACCGTATCGCTTCAGCGCCGATGGCGAGAGCGAAGGCACGAGCGGCAGCGACCGCTTCGTCTGAGCTG
>JBGCFM010000169.1:0-29516 GCA_045106895.1 Polyangiales bacterium
GAAGTGGATGGCCGTCCGGAACAACATCCTCCGGGTTGATCAAACACATCATTGAAACTTGGTTGTCGACGCGTCCACGCATGACTACGTGAGATCATATTCGGAGGACTCAGTCGAGCCTCTTTTTCACAGGCCTGCTAGATCAACAGACCACAATCGATGCCCGTGATGTCGCCTTCGTTATCCTCTTCATCACACTCAGCCACCGTCGACACGCCGGCGTCTTCGTCGACCACCACGTAGAAGTCGAATGGCGCTTCCTCGCTTGGCATGAGGTCCAAGACCACTTCGGTGGTGCCTCCGGGAAGGAGCGCTTCGGTGGTCAACGCCGTTCCGAGGAGGTTCTCCCGTGCCGCGTCTCCATAGAACGACACGACTACCCCCGCCGGGACACCAAGGTTGCCTTCGTTGGCCACGAGAACGCGCACGCCGAGCGTCGGACACGATCCAAGTCCGACCGAGATGCCGGCGACATAAAGGTCTGGCGCATTGAACACACCTGCGCCCTGTACGTTCTGGCGGTAGTTGTTCAGGTCACC
The DNA here is from genome assembly GCA_045106895.1 of Polyangiales bacterium. GTDB lineage: Bacteria > Myxococcota_A > Polyangia > Polyangiales > Houyiibacteriaceae > JBCCRV01. The sequence continues at coordinate 540 of JBGCFM010000169.1, forward strand.
TCGAGTCCAGTTGTCGACCTCCGGCGAGGGAACCGCTCCCGCGCTCGACACATTCGTGACGTGATACGTGTGCTGATTCCAGATGGCGCGTGTTCGCACCCAGCGGTCGTTCGCGTCGCCGTAGACGAAAAGCCCTGCGCGTGACGCCGCGTCCCATCCATCGTTGGCTTCGCACCCTCGAAACGCCGTCGTGTCACGCACGCCATTCGCCACAAAGAGAATCTCCGTATTCCCGTCTCCGTCCACGTCCGCCGTCACCGGGTACTCGTGCTGAGTCCCGCTGGGGTTTGGCAAGGCAAAGAGCTCTTCTCCATCCGTACCGCGGTACGCGCGTACGTAGCACTCGTCGCCGTAGACGACCTCGGCCGATCCATCACCTTCGAAGTCGAAGACAGCTGACCCCGTCGCGTTCGAGCTCGCGTCTTGCGTCGGGCGCGTCCACAGAACAGGCGTCTCCCCTGTGGGGTCGAAGACCACATAGTTCGTCGCGCCGGCGACGCCGATTTCCGGCCGTCCATCGCCATCAAAGTCCGCCACCGTGGGCGGCCCACCACGTCCGCCACCCATGATGGCCTCGGGGCCCCACTGGATTTCGCCGCTGCGCCCGTCGATGAGCATGACCTGGCCTTCGGTGACGAGGACAACCTCCGGCCATGCGTCGTCGTCGAAGTCTCCAAGAGCCGGGTATCCATCCGTCGTCGCCGCGAGCCAAAGCTCCGTGCCATCGTTCTCGTAAGCGCGGCGCCCCGTGACGAGCTCCGGCGTGCCATCCATGTCGACGTCCGCGATCATGGGGAGTCCGCCGTAGTAGCCGTTGTTGTCGCCCTCGAGGGCCGCTGCGTCACGGGTCCAGAGGAGAGCGCCGTCGCCACCGAGCACAACAGCGCCGAGAGCGATCTCCGGCGTGCCGCCGGGCACAAGATCGCCAATGGCCACCGCGGCGTTGGCGTACGCTCGAAAGTCCGCGCCGACGGTGAAGGGCATGCCCCCGTCCGTCGAGGTCCACTCCAACGTGCCATCACCGGCCAGCGCGGCGAGGCGCCCGTCATGGAGGACGACGACGATTTCCGCGTCACCGTCGTCGTCGATATCCGCCACGGCGCTGGTGGGACACGCCGAGAACTGGCTGCCATCGATGTCGCGCACGCTCACCTGAACCTCGCCAGTGCGGCCGTCGTGAACTCGCAGAACGCCGCGGCACTCGTCGCTCCCGCCAAAGTAAGCGACGACCACCTCAGGCAGGTCGTCACCATCGAGATCCGCGACGATGGGCATCACCGTGGACCGGTAGTACTCAGGAAACTCCACGAACTCCGAAGCGCTCCACTCTTCCGTCGGCTCGAACGCCTCAAAAACGGGGTCGTAGGAGCACGTCACGGGATCGAACTGAGCGAGACAGCGGTCGAGGGTCGGTTCACAGAACTGCCCCTCGTCGCAATCGTAAGAATCGGTGCACGCGTCGCCGAGGTCCTGGCATGTGCCAGTAACGCAGACCTGCTCATCGGCGCAGCAGCCTCCGCCGCAGCGCACCCCGCTTTCGCACGCGGCGACGCACGCGCCGCCGAGGCATTCGTCGCCCAAGGCGCAACAGACCGGCGGGGAGCCACAGAAAAGCGCGCTCTCGCACGTCATGGGCGCATCCGCTCCGGCATCGACGGCAGGCGCATCGGTGTTTCCATCCGGTCGTGGCCCAGCATCGCTATTCGCAATGCACCCGCCATTCACACACACACCGTTTTCGCAGTCGGTGTCGACGCGGCACGAGTCACTCGTGTCGTCGTCACCACAAGCCAGGAGAAGGAGCGAGCAGCAGAGAAGATAGCGCATGCCGCCAGTATCGCTCCATACGTTCACATCGCACAAGTGCGGCATCACAACGAAGCAAGCGCGAGTGCCGAAGGCAGAGCAACCTGGACCCCCTCGAACCTTGTGGGATTCTTCGTCGAGCGCGTCGTGATCGAGGCGCCCAAGGCGACGGCCGAGCCGCAGGGCAACACAGAGTTAGAAGTGCTGGGCGGAGAATCAGAGTCAGATGAGTTCGAGGAGACAGGTAGAGCTGCACCCGTCGTCGTTCTCACGGTTGCCGTCGTCGCACTCTTCGAGGACGTCAACCACACCATCACCGCAACGCTGCTCGCAGGCGACGTGGACGCTGAGGGTTCCCTCCTCGTCCTCCTCCGCCATCGCGCAGAGTGCCGGGCAAAGGTTGATCTGCGCCCCATCCAAGTAGAAGCCGTTGGCGACGCAATCCGCCTCGCTGGCGACGCGCGTGAGGGAACCTGGGTCACCACCGCCGGGCTCGTAGATCACGACCACTCGTTCGAAGTCAGGGGTCTCGCCGCCGGGTGGACGTTCTGGCTCGAAGGAGCATCCGAGAGAGACGCCTCGGACCACATCCTCGGCGATCTGTTCGAAGATGACGTCGAAGCTGTCGTTGTTGCAGAGGGGGAATCGCAGGCCGCCGGTGAGGATGCTGAGCTCCTGGTAGTTCGGCGCGGCGGAGACGCTGCCTGGCCTGCATCGGTCGTCCTGAACGGGATCCGTGGGCAACCAAGCCGCCGTGGCTGGATCGTTCTCCACCATACCGATGATGCTGTGAAAGACGTAGTTACGCTCTTCCGCGGTGCCGAAGTCAGACTCGCGGGTCTCGGAAGGCAACGCAAAGAGCTCGCGTTCAAAGTCCTCGAAGTCCATGGCGGACCGGTCATCGGTGATCTCCAGAAACGCGCGCTGCGCTCCAGGCCTGAGCCACTGACTCCAGCCATTGGGCGCCTGGCCGCGGTCATCCTCGGCTCCATAAGTGTCGAGGATCTTCCGGAGAGAGTTCGTGCTTGAGACGCGCTCATCGTAGTGGAAAAAACGTTCGCCAGGCGTAGGGTCGCCTCTGCGTGGGCTGGAGCAGTCAGGGATACCGCTGAGGTCCGCACTGATGCACACGCCGTCCTCCGCGTCGCCGCCTTCGTCTCGGTACTCCGCCAACATGATCACGCGGTAGTCCACGCCCGCCGCGTCGAGGATCATCGCGAGGTTGTCGTTGATGTTGCGCTCCACGGCTTCGATCTCGCCGTTCATGCTGCCGGATGAGTCGATGACGATGATGATGTCGACGGGGACGCTGACCAGGCTGGCTTCGGCTGACGTGTCAGCACAGGCGCTGTCCATCGTGGTGGGGTCCGTACCAAGGAACACCTCGTCGCCGTCGGGGACACCGTCGCCGTCCGAGTCCCAAACCGTTGGGTCCGTTCCACGCATAACCTCGTCACCATCGCTCAGGCCGTCTCCGTCCGTGTCCGGGTTATCGGGGTCGGTCCCGTAGGTGGGCTCGTCGCCGTCGGCGAGTCCGTCCCCGTCGCTGTCTGGGCCTGCGTCTGTGCCGGCGTCGAAGACGTCAGGGCCCGTGTCTGATCCGCCGGAATCGGGCACCGCGGAGTCGCTCTCGGCGACGCAAACGTCATCGGTACAGATCTGACCAATCGGGCATCCGGAGGTACAACCGGTCTCGCCGTCGTCATCGCCACATGCGACTAGGCCGAGAACCAAGGTTGCGAGAACACACGAATAACGGAAGGACATGCGCCCAGGATAGCACGAACGCTCTTGTCCGATCGTTCACATCGGACATCAGACATCAGACATCGGACATCAGACATCAGACATCGGACATCGGGACTAGCTACGCAAGACGAGCTTCGCCACCAACTCGACGTGAGAAGTCTGCGGCAAGGTGTCGAAGGCGCGGAGGCTCTCGACTTCGTACGCCTCGCTGAGGCCTTCGAGATCGGATGCGAGTCCGGCGGGCCCACACTCCATCAGGTGGATGCGACTTGGCCGGAGACGAAGCAGCTCCGCGACGACACTCTTGCCGAGGCCTTTGCGCGGCGGGTTCGCGACCACGGCGTTTGGAGCCACGGTCTGTCGGGCCAAGAACGCTTCAGCGCTCTCTGCGGGGACTCCAAGAGCAGCAGCGCTCTCCTCATGCGTCTCGCACGCGAGGACTTCGCCAAAGAGAGGCCTCAAGCGTCGAGTCATCGCTCCGGAGCCAGCATAGAGGTCAAAGGCGCGAGCGCCCTTGAGGCCTTCGCCCAGCCACTCGTACATACGCTCGGCGACGGCTGGGTTGGGCTGAAGAAACCCGAGAGGCCCGATACTCACGCCGCTCACCTCGATGGCTTCAACGCCGCGCACGGGCTTCGCGACCGCGCCTCGAAGCAAGTTGTCGTCTCCAGGATGAACGCTCCAGGCGACGCCGTCGCTCTGGGTGAGGCGGCCCGAGAGTCGCTGAACCGGCACCGGGTCATCGTCCGCCGTCACAATCGTGCTGAGCACACGTTCGCCATCGGTACGCAACCAGACGGCGCGCAGTGAACCTTGCTTGGTTCGCTCGTCGTATGCGGCGATGCGCAAGTCGCGCGCAGCTTCTGCGATCTCGTCCGCCGCAGCGGCGAGGCGCGGGTGGTCGACGAGGCACCCCTGCATGTCGGCGGGGTTGTGACTGCCTCGCACGAAGCTGCCAAGCTTGAGCCGACCATGACTGCCGAAGGCGATGCGTTTCGCGCTCCAGCGATACCCGAGGCTCAAGGGCGCGGCTTCCACTTCGTCGACCTCGAGTCCGTGTTCGCTTTTGAGCATGCCACGAATCACTGTTCGCTGGTCGCCCTCGTTCAGCGCCATCAGAGGACACCCAGTACAACGACCACCACGAGAGACGTGTTTGTCGCAAGGTGGTGAGCGCCGCCCGAGACGACCGCGCTCCACGGCCACCGCCGTGGCGAACGTGGCGTGTTTGCCGATGTGATCGATTCGCGCGACGACCTTCTCTTCGGGGAAGGCTCCGGAAACGCGAACGCGACCTGAGCCACCTTCACCCCAAGGGAGGAGGCGTTCGATCTCAAACGTCTCCTTGTCTCCCTCGCGCACAAGCGGCTGTTTTGTCGTCATAGCGCGTACGTTTGCGCGAAAGAGGAACAATGAGCAAGCCGGTGGGAAGAAGCGGCGCGCGTCGCCGTACAAGAAATCGATCGAAGATTGAATGTTTGCGCGAAAACCGAACCCAATAGGTGTCCCTTTCGCGAGGCGAAAACCATCGCTTCAACTCCGACTTCGGTCTGTCTACACCGCCCTACAGATGCCCCCTGACAACTCACTTCCGCACATCGGCTCCACGTTCGGTGGCAAGTACAAAGTCGTTCGTCTGCTTGGTGAAGGCGGGATGGGCGCGGTCTTCGAAGTCGAGCATGTGTTCACCAAGAAGCGCTTCGCGCTCAAGTGGATGCCGCCAGCGCTGGCGAAGAATGAGGAGGCCATCGAGCGATTCGCGCAGGAAGCACGCCTGAGCTGCGCTATCGATCACCCGAACATCGTCGACGTCTTTGATGTCTGCTTTGAAGAGGGCGCGATGTTCTTGGTGATGGAGCTCCTTCGCGGCGAGTCCCTGGGCGAACGTATCGAGCGCGGTCCGCTGGACCCCATCGAATGTGTCTCACTGCTTCTGCCGGTGTTGCATGGCTTAGACGAGACCCACGCCATCGGAATCATCCATCGCGACTTAAAACCGGACAATGTGTTTCTCACTCAGGCGCGGCCGCAGCTGCCCGTCGCCGCCAAGCTCCTCGACTTTGGCATCTCCAAGATACTCCAGGGCACGGACGCGATGCGGCTCACGGCCTCCGGCATGATGATGGGTACAGCGCACTATATGGCGCCGGAGCAAGCGAGAGACGCAGCTTCCGCCGGCGTTCAAGCGGACGTGTACTCCTTTGGCGTCATGCTCTACGAGGCCTTGTCTGGGAGGCTCCCCTTCGACACGGACAACTTCGGCAAGCTCGTCTCTCAAATCGTCCTGGACGCTCCCCCGGACATTCGCGCCCACGCCCCGCACTTGCCCCCGGCCCTCTGCGACGTCGTCATGCGCGCCCTCGCCAAAGACCCGAAGAAGCGCCCGCCAGGCGCCAGGGCCCTCGCCCTCGAGCTCTGCGCGGCGCTGGAGCTTTCGCCCACGTTGTTTGCGCCCTCCGGCGCAAGCTGGACGCCTAGCGCTCCACCAGAAGCCCCCCAGGCAAAACTCGTACATCCGCAAACGACTGTGAGCCCACGTTGGCGCACGCCTCTCCTCGCGGGACTGATCTTGGCCGTCGCCACCGCCATCGCGGTCTCCATCAACATCTTCCCCTAGCGCGCGAGCGTCGGCTGCTGTTGCGCCACCCTCCGCTTGTAGGCAAGGTGCGGCATGGGCCTCGTCACTCTCTCTCGGCAGAAGAAATCTGCGTCCACTGCCAATCGCGCCAGCGCGTTTCTTCCCACCACACGCGAGGAGATGGAGGCACGCGGCTGGGACCAGCTCGACATCCTCATCGTCAACGGAGACGCCTATGTCGACCATCCGGCCTTCGGTGGCGCTCTCATCGGGCGTTTCCTTGAGGGGCGCGGGTACCGCGTTGGGATGATCTCCCAACCCGAATGGAAAGACACCAAAGACCTGCTTCGTATGGGCGCACCACGTCTCTTCGTAGGCATCACCGCCGGCAACCTCGACAGCATGTTGAACAAGCTGACAGCGCAGAAGAAGGTCCGCAGCGACGACCAATACTCCCCCGGCGGCAAAACAAATATGCGGCCCAACCGCGCCAGCGTTGCCTACTCCAACCTGTGTCGCGCGGCCTTCCCCGGCGTGCCCATCGTCCTCGGCGGCATCGAAGCCTCCCTCCGGCGCATCGCTCACTACGACTACTGGAGCGACTCCATTCGCCGCAGCGTTCTTATGGACAGCAAAGCGGACATGCTCATCTTCGGCATGGCCGAGCGCCCCATTTGGGAGGTCGCAGACCGGCTCGCCGAGGGCGAAGATATCAAACAGCTCCACGACATTCGAGGTACCGCCCACGTGCTGCGCAAGGGTCAGTGGGAAGAGCGAGAGCGGAGTCGCTTCGTCAGTGACGGCAAGACGCTCTTTCTCCCGAGCTATGAAGAGGTCCGCGAAAACAAGGACACCTTCAGCCGCATGAGTGGCGCGTTTCAAAAAGAGACCAACCCCGGAAACGGGCGGCCGATGATTCAGCCGCACGGAAATGAAGCCGTCTACTTCAATCCACCAGCTCAGCCGCTCTCCACCGAGATCATGGACGGTCTCTACGACCTCCCCTTCACGCGTCTGCCGCACCCATCGTACACCGACCGCATCCCTGCCTACGAGACCGTTAAGCACAGCATCGTCACGATGCGAGGCTGCTTCGGCGGCTGCACGTTTTGCTCCATCACAGAGCACGAAGGCCGCGTCATTCAGTCGCGAAGCGAAGCGAGCGTGCTCCGCGAAGTGCGCGCTCTTCGGCGCATGGAAGGCTTCCACGGCGTCATCAGCGACGTCGGTGGACCCACCGCCAACATGTACCAGATGAGCTGCAAGTCGGAAAAGATCGAGAAGGCGTGCCGAAGACTCAGCTGCGTGCATCCCGGCGTCTGCGAGAACCTCCAGACGGACCACGGCCCCCTCGTCAGCCTCCTCAAGAAGGTGCGCGAAGAGCCGGGCATCAAGAAGGCGTTCATCGCGAGCGGCGTTCGCTACGACCTCGCAGAGCTAAGCCCCGAGTTCGTAACAGACCTGGCCGAGCATCACACCGGAGGACAACTCTCCGTCGCGCCTGAGCACGTCGACGAGACCGTCTTGGACAAGATGAAAAAGCCCGGCGCCGAGAGCTACGAACGTTTCGCGGACATGTTCGCCTGCGCTACAGAAAAGACCGGCAAAGAGCAGCACCTCGTTCCCTACTACATCTCCGGTCATCCGGGTTCCACCCTCGAGAGCATGATCGAGCTCGCCCTCTACTTGAAGAAGCGCGGCCTGCGGCCACGTCAGGTGCAGGACTTCATTCCCACGCCGATGAGCATGGCGACGAGCATGTACGTCACGGAACGTGACCCCTTCACGCAAGAGCCCGTCTTCGTTGCGAAGGACCTACGAAGTAAACGCCTTCAGAAGGCGCTGCTCCAGTACTGGGATGTCGGCCAGCACGACCTCGCCCGAGAGGCACTCAAGAAGGCCGGTCGCACCGACCTCATCGGAAGCGCAGAACGTCACCTGATTCCTCCTGCGCAAGGCAAAGGCGCGCTCTCCATCCATGAACGGCGCAGGCGCAGCCAAGGTTCGAAACCACGTGGACGCACCGGGCGCCGCACTCAGAACGGTCGGCCGCCGCCGCGAAGCACCAAGAAGAAGCGTTAGGGTTCCAGACAGCATCATCGATTCGCGATATCACTGTTGAGATGCGCCTCTCTCTTCTCGTGGCCGTGACCTCGACGCTTTGTTTCTCCTGCGGGGACAGCGCAGGCAGCCTCGACTCCTCGGTTCCGCCCCGGGCCGATGCCTCCCCACGCGATTCGGGGCCCGACGCCTCTCTGCCCGACGCCTCTGCACGCGATGCCGCTCAGCCCGACGCCTCTGCACGCGATGCTCTTCAGCCTGACGCGCCCGACAGCTCTCTGCCCGACGCCGCCGAACCTCCCAGCTTCCAGCCCCTGACCTTGCCTGCCGTCGGGTTCTGGGGCGCGGCGATGAACGGAGTCGGCACCGGCGACTACATTGGCGAGACCGCCTCCTCATCCAATATCGCCTTCATTCGCGCAGCCACAGACGCGGAGTGGCAGGCGAAGATCGACCGCGCCGGCGCCCACGGTCTGCGGGCTGTTCTGATGCTCGAATCCGTGCTCTTTCCGTGGGCTTCCACGGAGGTCTTTCCAGACTACGAAGCACGATTCGACAACTTCTGGGAGGGACTTGGCGCAGAGCGTCGAGCAAACGTCGCAGGCTTCTACGTGTTCGACGAACCCTACTGGAAGAACACGTTTGACGAGTGGAACACGGTCACGCCAGAAGCGCTAAAGAGCGAACTGGAGTCCATCATCGACCTCGTCCACCGCGCGGCCCCGGAGAGGTTCACGGCGATCGCCTTTACCCACTACACCGTCGACGACTCAAGCTTTGCCACGCTCCTCCCGTCGAACGTCGATATGCTGGGCGTCAATTGCTACCTCTCCTTTGGCGAGGACTGCAGCGAGTCTCAAATTGCACGTCAGCTCGGACGAATGTTGGCGGCCAAACAGCCCGAACAAAAGCTCCTGCTGACGATGGACCTCTACGCGTCCACCCTTCCTGACGCGACCACTCGTCAGCTCATGCTCGCTCGTTCGCGCGCGTGGCGACGAATCGTCGGTCCTCACGTCAGCGAGGTCGGAGGCATCTTCCCCTTCATCTACCAAGACCACCTTCCCGAACGAATCTACGGCGGCGTGTCCATGCCCGAGGCCCTCGCGGAGACATCCATCTACATGGAGTCTGCCCTCGGAAGACTACGATGCGACACCGACGACCTCGTTCGAATCGTCGACGGAACCGTCGTCGACCGCTGGGTGCAAGCGCCCTACTGCGTGCCGGCCTGTGTGGGGCCGGACTTGGTGCGAATCGACGCTATCGGAAGCGAGGTCGACCGCTGGGTAAACGCACCACCCTGCGTCACGGCGCTTTAGAGGATATCTCGGCGAGCGGCCAAAGAAGCCACAAACGACCTTTTGCGAGCACATAAAAGACATCCAAGGCGCATTTGTGCGTGAATTTATCAAATGCGCCCTCGCTCACAATCAGTCAGGAGACGCGAGACGCCCCGCGCGACGGGCCACGGCAGACCAAGCGGTTTAGGGTGAGCGCCCATGGAGATCCAAAAGCACCTCGAGTTGAAGCTTCAAGAGTTCCTCACGCGCGGCGTGGACCTAGGACGCGCCGAAGAGCGCGCCATCAGTGAGCAACGCAAAGCCAAGGTGGACGGTCCGGACGCATGGACGCAACGCATCGCCGCGGCAAACCTCATCGAGCAATACGCGCGACATACCGCACTCAAGTCACTCCTCACGGGTTTGCCCGGAGGTATCGCGGCGATCCCTTTGACCTTTATCGACGCCGGCGGTGTCCTGAGCGCACGCGCCGAGCTCGCCGTCGCCCTGCATCTTCTCGTCGACGATGAGTTCACAAAGCAAGAAGCGTGGCGCTCCGAGATTCTTGCCGCGAGCTTCGAGCTCCCTGAGGTCAGCGCCCAGGGCGCACGCAGCATCGCCACCCGCATCGTTCGTGACGTCATCGCGACGCGCGGCGTTCGCTTCGTCGCCAAACGCCTCGGCCGACGCTTGTTCCCCGTCGTCGGCGGCCTCTTCTCCGCGGGCATGACCTACCGCTGGATGCACCTCGAAGGCAAACGCATGGCGCGAGACCTCGTGTGAACGAGAGCATCTTTGTCGAAGCCCTCGAACTCGAGATGTGGCTTCTCACGGTCATCATTCTTGGGGTCTTCGCGTTCATTAGCTGGCTTGGCTACCGAAGCGCACGAAATCGGCGCGCCCTCGTCGATTCCGGAAAACTCTGCCTTTACTGCGATTCCAAAGACGTCGTCATTGGTTTTCGCGGACTGCTTTGCAACGCTTGTGGTGAGACAACTTCCCAAGCTCTCCTCGACGCAAAGGGACCGAGTGACGCTGAGCTTCGCAAGATCTACAGGCCTCCAAATCCCGACTGAGTCCGCATGAGCCACAACATCAGCGGCGTGGTCAGCGCCGGGCGCTTCTGTGGGCTAGCTGAATATGACACTGCCGCCCACGAACTGCGCGGCGGCTACAAGCTCATCTTCATGGATCACCACTACACCGAGTACTGGGCCAAGAAGCTGAGCATCGCCGGTTCGCTTGAACTTCCAGCATCGATGGACCCGATCCTGCTCCCTTACGACCGGGTCATCGCGGAGCTTCTCAAGCGCACGACGCATACGCCGCGTTTTGCCATCGTTTGGACGGAGTACTTCGGCGGAGTCGGCGACCAGCGGGCGGCGGCATACGAAGGCGAAGTGCTCCTCGAGTGTGACGGAACCATCAACAGTGCACTCCGACAGCTGGGCGCCTCCCGGGGAGAGCACCGCGATGAGTTCGACGCCCTTGGGCTCCAGCACATTCGTGGCAATCCCGATGCTGTCACCCAAGCGTGGACCAAGTACCCGTAGACGCATGTTCGCGTAAACCGCGTTCGCTTAGACCCGGTACGGGACCGAGCGCGGCCCTGGCGAGTCGCCTCTAGGCGAGCCAGCTGATGTCGTAGACGCACTCGTCGTCTCCGAGCGCCGGCGTGCTCGACAGGTTCACCTCGACCTCTTTGGCACCGAAACGGTCAAGGCTCCGGTCGAGGAAACCGATGAGGAACACGGATCCAACGAGAGAGGACTCGCCGACTTCCTCGATCTCGAAGCGCGCGAAACCGCGGCCGACGCCCGTTACTCGACCCACGATGCCGCGGTAGAAGTCCCGCAGAACCTCCGGCATGGCGCGCATGAGCTCCTGAGGCGGGGGCGCCGGCGGTCGAACCGCGCGCATGCGATCGAAGGCGCTCTCGGCAGCGGCACGTCCACACTGAACGACGAGGTGCAGGTCATCGCGCCCGAGCGTCGCATCGATATGACCCATAAGCGTGTTGTGGTCCTCGTAGCGGATCCACGACTCCGGCACGATGCCCGAGCCAAACACCTCGTGCGCGGGGTTCGGCAGCGTGAGGAGCAAGTCCGTCAGCGCGCGCTCGCCAAAGCGACGCGACACGAAACGCAGCACAGCCAAAGGCAAGGAGCCCCGCACGCTTTTTGTGCGACCCAAGGCGCCATCAAAGGCGGTCCCAAGGCGGGTCATGTCGGCGCCGCCACCGTCATGCATTGGGAAGTCCTTCGCGCGCTGACTCGGCATTCGCGGCGGCGCCGGCGTGGGCGTCGGCATCGGCTTCGGATGGCGTTCTCGCTTCGCCTGCCGAGACGCTTCTCGGCGGGCCTGGTGGGGCGCGTCGCGGCGTGGCGCCTCACGACGTGGGGCGCGCGGCTCGTCCCCGCTTGTCACCGTTGGCCGAACGTCACCGCGGACGCGCGGCTTTGACGGGCGCTCACGTCGACGCGCGCCGATCATGGGCGGTGGCGCTGGGGCTGCCACGACGCGCCCCTTCTTTCTTTTCGGGGTCGCCTGAGGGACCTGACTTCCGCGCCGAGGCGGCGGCACCGTTTCGCGTCGTTGCTTTGGCGTCTCCGCTTGTGGAGCCGTCTCTGACTCCTTCGCGCGCTCCGCCCGAAAGCGCTCTCGGAGCGCATCGAGATCTTCGACGGGGCGACCGGTAGCGGCGTCGATGGCGCTCCGCCGCTGCGTCTCTCGCGCACGAAGACGAAGAAGGTCCATCGTAAAGCTGTCGCTACCGGCGTCCGCAAAGTCCGGGATCACGCGTCCGCCAAACGGCACCAACGCTGCGGCGAACTCCGCGGCGCTGGAGAAGCGAGCTTCCCGCTTCTTGGCGAGTGCTTTCTGTACGACGGCGTCGAGGCCACGGGGCACATCGTTGCGAATACTGCACAGCGATGGCGCGGGTTCTTTTCGGACTTTTCGTGCGAGCTCGCGGAACGTCGACGCGTCAAAAGGACGGCGTCCCGCAAGCATCTCGAAGAGCACGACGCCGATGGACCAGACATCGAGACGAGGGTCACGCCGGTCGTCGCCTTTGAGTCGCTCCGGCGCGGCGTAGGCCGGCGTCCCGACGAGCGTCCGGGTCGGCGTGAGCGCGGCCTTGCCGCCGTCGATGCGAACCGAGGGCTGGATGAGGGCCGCAAAACCGAAGTCGCAGAGCTTCACGAAGTCACGGTCCCCGAGGAGCGCGATGAGCATCATGTTCGCTGGCTTGAGATCACGGTGGAGAATCCCCCGGTCGTGCGCCGCCGCGAGCCCCGCCAAAGAGTGCGTGGCGATATTGCACGCACGCGCCATGGACAGCTGCCGCTCCTCGTGAATGGCCTCGGAGAGCGAGCGCCCACGCAGGTACTCCATCACGAGGTATGGACGTTTGCCTTCATAGCCGAAGTCGAGGACATCGATGATGTTCGGATGACCAATGGCCGCAGAAGAGCGCGCTTCGCGAACGAAACGTTCGACGGCCGACGGGTTCTCCGCTGTGCCCGCGTGGAGAAGCTTGATGGCCACGAAGCGTCGCAGCACCGTGTCCGCGGCTTTGTACACGGCGCCCATGCCGCCATCACCGAGGAGCCGCACCACGTGGTAGCGCTTCTGGATGGTGGTCCCGATCAGCGCTTTGGCTGCTCTTCGGTTGGCATGCTTGTCGGCCGGCAAGCGCGGAGTGTCTCCCGCATCTAGCCTCTCTTGCAACCCATCAAGCGTACTTTAGGTGCCGAAAACCTGACTGAGGACGCCGCAGACCCAACTCAAGAGCGCCAACGTCAGCAGCGAGAAGACGACGAGCTCTGCGATCGGCACCTTCCTCGCTTGGGCAAGCTCGTCCGGAGCACTGGGGCCCGGAATTCCTCGCAGCAGTTCATCCAGTTCGTTGTCGTTCATGGTCATGGTCTCGTCATCCTTCTGCGTTTTCCTCTTGCAGCGCCAAACGCAGGCGGGACCGCCCCCGGGCCACACGCTGACGCACCGCCTCCACCGAGGTCTCGAGCACCTCCGCCGCTTCGGCGGCGCTAAGCTCTTGCATGCAGACCAGCACGATGGCCTCGCGCAGGCCCAGCGGCAGTCGCTGGAGCGCTCCCTCGACGCGACCCAGCTTCGAGCTTCCGTCGAAGGCAAGCTCCGGCGAGGGATGTGACGCACGCGGCCAGAGGGCCAGGTCGCGCATCCGATCGATGTCCAGCATGCGCCGGCGTCGCTGGTCGATAAATAGGTTTCGCGTCACACGAAGCAGCCAAGGCCGCAGCGTCGTGCACTTCTCCGGCGGGCTGAGCGCGAGTCGGGTGAATACCTCTTGGCAGAGGTCTTCGGCGAGGCTGCGCGACCCGCTCAGGCGAAACGCAAACCCCATAACCGCGTCTCCGTGCCGCCTGTAGATCTCTGCGAACGCATCGTTCTTCTTCGCCGTCGATCGCAGGCTTAGCAGCTCCGTATCGCTGGCAGCGTTCATGTCTAGTGAAGGGGTCCAAGGCGACGAACGCCGGAAGCGGTCGCGAGCCAAGAGAGCGCGAGGAGCGAGAAACCGCTGACCGCTGGCGCGAGGGCTTCGCCGATCCCCGTCATCACGATGAGCGCGAGGTCGGGACTCTGGGCCCACTCCGGGTTATTCGGCACATGGGTGAACACGGCGGCGAGGTCCGCGGCGATGGCGGCGAGGACGACGAAGACCGTCGCGACGGAGAGAGAGCGGATCATTCCGATGTGCCGGTCCGCGGGCTTCGCCATAAACCACACAGCCGTGCCGAGGGTCGCCCCTCCCATCAATAGAACGAAGAGGCCTGGCACCCCACCTGCTTTGACGAACTCGAACATCCCCATCTCCTTTGTCGCTTGGAGGCCCCTGTTGGCCTCGACAGACAAACGAACGACAACGGAGAACGTGACAAGTTTCTTCGCGAGCGTTGGACGCTGCTTCCTCAGCGGTTCAGAGCAGCGAAGCGAGAATCACGGGTTCAACAGCGCCTGATAGGCGGCGTCATCGATGACCTCGGCGCCCTTCTTTTCGGCGGCTTCAATCTTGGTCTTTCCGACCTTGTCGCCCGCGAGCAGGTAGGTCGTGCCCTTCTTGACGCTGGTGTGTACTTCGCCGCCGGCGGCTTTAATCTCTGCGTGAATGACGTCGCGTTTTCGGTCGAACTTGCCCGTCACACAGAAGCTCTTGCCGGCGAGAGCGCCGTCGCTGTTGTCCACTTTGACGACGACCTTGGCGACGACGCCGTGCTCGACCAGGCGCTCAAGAACGCCGCGGTGATGCGCGTCGCCGAGGAACGTCGTCATGCTCTCGGCCATCTTGTCCCCGATGCCGTGAATCGCCGCGAGCTCCTTGCCCATGACTTCCAAGTCCGCTTCGAGGAGCGTTTCGATCGAGGGGTAGCGCTCGGCGATTAGCTTGGCTGCGACGCTGCCTACGAGCGGAATGCCGAGGCCCGTCAGAAGACGGTCGAAGGTTCGCGAAGTCTTCGCGCCCTCCACGGCGGAGACCAGCTTGTCGATGCTCTTCTCGCCCATTCGCTCTAGGCGACTGAGCGGCGCGCGCTTCTTCGGCAACGCGAAGACGTCCGAAAGGTCCTCGACGATGCCTTCGTCCACCAGCTGCGCGACGAGGGAGCGTCCAAGGCCTTCAATGTCCATTCCGCCGCGCCGATTAAAATACCAAACCGCGGCTTTGAGCCGGCCTTTGCAGGCGGAGTTGTGACATCGGAGAACAGAGATGCCTTCCTCGCGGGCCACCGGCGTCTCGCACGCGGGGCAATGCGTCGGCGGCGCCCAAGGCTCGGCGGTGTCGGGCCGCTGCTCAAGGACGACGCTGAGCACCTGCGGAATAATCTCGCCTGCTTTCTGAATCACCACGGTGTCGCCGATGCGAATGTCCTTCTCCGTGATCATGTCCATGTTGTGAAGCGTGGAGCGCGAGACCGTGGTGCCGCTCAGCGAGACCGGGTCGAGGTGCGCCAAGGGCGTCAACGCGCCGGTGCGACCCACGTCGCAGGTGATGCCCCGCACGCGCGTCTCCGCGCGCTCCGCTGCGTATTTGTATGCCGTCGCCCAGCGAGGAAAACGCGAGGTGAAGCCGAGGTCCTTTCGAAGCGGCACCTCGTTGACCTTGATGACGACTCCGTCTGTATCGTAGGGCAGCTCGAGTCGTCGCGTGTTGAAGTCCTCGATGTACTTGAGCACCTCCGCCAGCGTCCCGCAGTGTCGCTCTTCGCGATGCGTGGGCAACCCCCAGTCGGCGAGGGTATTGAGCATTGTGGTGTGTTCTTCGAAGTACTCCTGCACCATGTCGTAGAACGACACACGCAGTGGACGCTCCGCCGTCTGGCGCGAATCCAAGAGCCGAAGCGACCCGGAGGCTGCGTTGCGGGGGTTGGCGAAGGCCGATTCCCCGTCGGCGACGCGCTGTTCGTTCACCGCGTCGAGGTCCGCGCCGTGAATGTAGATCTCGCCGCGCACGGTGATAGGCCGCAGCTCATCGATGCGGAGCGGCACAGAGCGAATGGTGCGCACGTTTGCCGTTACGTCTTCTCCAGTTTCGCCATCGCCGCGCGTCGTCGCCTGAACGAACTGGCCGTTCTCGTAGGTGACCTCGATGCTCGCGCCGTCGATCTTGGGTTCCGTGACGAAGCTCGCCGCTGTGCCAGCGGGCAGGCCTTCGCGAACGCGACGCTCAAACTCCCCAAGGTCTTCAGCGTTGTAGGCGTTGTCGAGGGAGTACATGCGCACAGCGCGCGTGACCTTCGTGAACCCCTCCCGCGGCGTCGCGCCGACGCGCTGAGAGGGCGAACTCGCCGTTACCAGCTCCGGATGCTTGGCTTCGAGGGCCTTCAGCTCGTTGAAGAGCGTATCGTACTCGGCATCGCTAACATCCGAGCGGTCGAGGACGTAGTAGGCGTAGTTGTGGGCCGAGATGGCTTTGCAGAGTGTGGCGTGGCGTTCGTTCGGGTTCATGGCGATCTCTATGGCTGCGGCCTCAAATAGCGAGCTGCCCCGGCACCTGGCCGAGTGGGCGTCAGATGATAGGCTCCCGCCCCCCCTTCCACCAGGGGTGGATCTACCTGAGAGCACGTGCGGACTTCTTCCATTTTGGGCCTTTTGGCCGTCTTTTATCTCATCGCCGATGCAGCCGCTGCTGGGAGCGGGCTCACGGCGGCGTCCTGGCTCGTGGCGCTCGGCGCCGCGATCTTGCCCTGCGTTCCCCTCGCGATTCAGGGCCTCCTCAAAGACGAAGCCAAAGGCGCACGTCGCGTCGGGACACTTTGTATCTGCCTCGGTCTGCTCCTCGCCGGAAGCCTCGGGCCCGCGGCGGTGTCCATCACTCGTGACATCGCCTTCGCCATCGTCTGCCCTTTCGCCGCGGCGCTCCTCACGGACCTCGCGATGTTCACGCCGGACCGCGCTCCTGAGAGTCGCCTTCGGCCATTTATCATCCTCCTCGCCTTCGCCGCCGGCGCGTGTGGCATGGCCGCGTCGCTCCCGGCCTTCGAGCTTGGCGAGACGCTACTCATCGCGCCGCCGCGTTTCGCCGTGGCGCCTCCGGCGTTTGGTTTACTCGCCTTGCTCATCGCCACGTTCATTCGGGTGCGACGTCGCACTTGGGGCACGCCGGAAGCTCTCGCTTCCAACGCCTGGGCCCTCCTCGGCCTCATCCCCGCCACGATCCTTCTCGGCGCTTTTGCGTACTTCGCATTCGCCAGCGGCGTTCAACTGCGCAGTGACTCCTTCCGCCTCGCGGGTGCCGCATCCGCGGCCATGCTCGCCTATGCCCACGTCGCTCTCATCGACGCACGACGGCGCCTTCACGCAGGACGCGCCGCGCGTGAGGCCATCGCGTTTTTCTTACCGGCGACGGTGTGCGTGGCCCTCATCGTCTGGCTTGGCCCGCGCATCCCGCGTGAGTCCACGGTCTTCGCTGCGGCGCTGGCGCTTCTGCTCCTGGCCGGGCTGTGGCGCGGGCTTCGCCGGCAGGTGATCCGCGTGCTCTCCCCTTTCGGAGGCCGCCTCTTGGGCGGTATTGAGACGGCGCAGCGAGACATCGGCATGGTCGCAGACCTCGACGAGCTCGCCCGCGCCGCCCTCATGCCGCTGCGCAAAGCTGCCGGCGAAATCACGCCTACTCTCTACACCTTCGCGCCGGCCCGCAGCGTCCGTGTCGACGCTGCTGGAACACCGCGCATCGACTCTTCGCCCGTCGCCGACGCCCTCGAGATTCACCTCGCCGACGTGCCCCAAGAGATCATGGTCACGGGGCAGCTCAAAGGCCGCGTGGTGCGCGAAGCCCACCTCCGAACGGTGGTCGAGGTGCTCGAAGCAGAAGACCTGATCTGCGCGGTTCCCCTCGGCGTGCGCGATGAAGTCGAAGGCATCTTGCTGTTGCCCCGCGGCGAGCGACGCGTGCCCTTGGCACTCGAAGAGATCGAGGCGCTCCGCGTCTTGGGCCGCCAGCTCGGTGCGCGCCTCTCGCTTCTTGGCGGACGCGACCGCGCATTGGCGCGCGTGAGCGAAGTCGTCGCCCACGCCGATGCCGTCGAAGAAGAGAAGCAGGTCCTCGCCGAGGACGTCGCGCAGCTCCGCGGAGACATCGACGCTCTCCGCAGCGGCCGAAGCCGCGCGCGCATCAAGGCCTCGCCTGTCGCCTACAGCGCCGTCATGCGCGAGTTCAACGAGAAGCTTCAAGAGCTCGCGCCCATCGGCGGGGCCATCACGCTCGTCGCCGAAGCCGGCGTCCCTATCGACCAGGTCGCGCATCTTCTGCATGACGCCTCTGGTCGCAGCGAAGGACCTTTTCTCGTCGCCGACGCGTCGTCCATCACGGACGAAAAGACAGGCCTCCTCTTTGGTGACGCGACGCAACCGGGGCATCTTCGCCTCGCGCGTGGCGGCACCTTGCTCCTCGCGGACCTCCCCGCATTGCCCCTCGAGGTACAGCGACAACTCGCCGAATGCCTCGCCGTTCGCCAAGCCCGCCCCGTCGGCGGCGCTGGATACTACCCCGTCGATGTGCGCATCATCGCTTCGAGCCGTATCCCTTTGGATCAGCTCGGCGGCGCCATCGACGAGGAGCTCATGCGGTGGCTCGGAAGCATGTGCATCACCATCCCGACGCTCCGACAGCGGCGCGAGGACCTACCCTCTCTAGTGCTTCTCGCTCTCGATCGCGCCTGCCGCGTTCTCGGCAAACAAGCCGTGGGCATCACGCAGCAGGCCCTCGACGCCCTCGTTGGTTACAGCTGGCCAGGCAACCTGCGCGAGCTTCAGCACGTCATCGATCGCGCCGTCGCACGCTGCGAAGGCCGGCAGGTCCAGCGGGAGGACCTCCCAGAGTTGCGCATCAGCCTTGAGAGCGCCGACCCCTTCGAAGGCACCTACAGCGAGGTCGAAGCTAGGCTCCTCAAACGAGCGATGCGCGTCTCCGGCGGCAATAAGAGCGAAGCGGCGCGTCTCCTCGGGCTCAAACGCACGACGTTCCTGGACAAGCTCCGCCGCCACGAAAGCGACTGAGCGCTCACTCCACCAGGGGCTTCGCCGAGAGATAGAACGCCCGCAGCTCGGCGTGGCGATGCGGTACGTCTTCCGTGAGAGCGGCCAAGCGCTTCAACACATCTTGCGTGTCACCGTAAGGATCCGGCGCTTGCTCGACACCGACATGGAGTCGCCGGAAGAGTCCTTTTAGGCTGGAGGCAATGTTCGACACGCCATCGGACTTTAGCGCGCCATTCCACGCCGGTGGCAACGCCTGCTGCCAAAAACGGACCGCGCCTCGCGCTTCGCCGACGAGCTCGATGTAGGCGCGATTGTGGTATTCGAAGCCGCCAAAAGGCAGCGGGTTGATGACGTCAGGCGCGGGTTTTCCGCGCTCCGTGGCCCGCTCTTCGGCGAGCTCAAGGCTGTGGGCAATCCAGCCGCTCAGGTCACGGTAGAAACCGCTCCCATCATAGAAGATCTCCCGAAACGAGAGCGGCACGAGCGGCTCCACATCCGGGAAACGCCCCAAGAGATCGTAGAAAACCTGGCCGCCAAAACACACGGACCACAGCTCGCGCAGCTCGTCCGGGACGGGCCCGGCACATTGCCCCTCGATGTCCGCGAGGGCGTCTTTGCTGATTGGCGGCTGCGCCTTGAAGATCAGCCTCTCCTCAAAGACGGCCACCCCCTTCGTTCGAAGCCACGACTCCGTAGAGCGCGAGAGAGTGGGCGCTTGAGCCTGGGCCTGAATGACCTCATCACGAAGCGCCCGCCGCTCTAAGAGCCGGGCGTCGAGTGCGCGCCGGTCGTCGCTGGAGAACGCCAGCATGGTCGTGCCACCGTCCTTGGGGATGACGGCGAAAGTCTGCGCGCCGACGCTCTTCCACTGAAGCTCGCCTTTCTCCGCGATATCGACAACAAGGCTGAGGCGCTTCTCAAGGGAGTCCATCGGCTGTGACCATGACACCGCTTGGACACGGCCGGCAATCAACGAGTGAAGCTTCGGACACCTCGATGAGAACACTTCCTTTTTTCCGGCCGGTGTCGCAGTAAGCGTGCGCCTCGGCGATGTCCTCAAGGGAGTAGGTGCGGTCGATGACCGGCCTATAGTGCCCAGCATCCACCAGCTCGGACAGCACGCTGAGCATCGCCGCGTCCGCCGTCACCATGCCGCAGATGACCTTCTTGCCTTGCCTCTTGGGTAGGAGCGCCCCGAGCATCTGGGGCAGCGTCGCCACGACGCACAACAAACGTCCACCAGGATTGAGCACATGTCGCGTCCGCGACCAAGGCGCGTTGCCAACGTTATCCATGATCACGTCATAGCCACCCGGGAGGGCCGTGAAATCCTGGCGGCCGTAGTCGACGACTTCGTCGGCGCCGAGGGAGGACACAAGCGCCGCATTGGCGCCGCTGCAGACCGCCACGACGTGCGCGCCGAAGTGTTTTGCGAGCTGCACGGCAGCGCAACCAACGGCGCCGGACGCCCCGTTGATGAGGACCTTCTCGCCCCGCACGACCGCCGCTTTGCGCAGAAAGCCCAGCGCCGTTGTTCCTCCAAAAGGAATCGCGGCGGCCTCGCCCAGGCCAATCGTCTCGGGCTTGTGCGCGAGAGCTTTGTCCCCGCTCATCACCTTGTATTCTGCGTGGGCGCCGAGCTGCATGCCGGTGTCCGCATAGACCTCGTCGCCAAGTCTGAAACGCGTGACGCCTCGGCCGAGGGCTTCCACCACGCCTGCTAGCTCCGTCCCGAGAACGGGCTGCCGCGGTGTGAACACGCCAAGGGCAAGACGCATGAGCGCTCGAAACCCTGTCGGAACACGAAGGCTTCGCATCCGCGCGTCGGCAGAGTTCACGCAGGTAAAGCGAACTCGGATCAAGAGCTCGCCCACGCCAACGTCCGGCTTTGCGACCTCCGTGATGTCAATGACCTCGGGAGCGCCGTAGCGCTCGTAGGTCGCGGCTTTCATTCGTTCGCTTGGGCCCATGCGGGGTCGTACGAACCAAGCGGCGCGCTTATTTCACCTCCCACCGCGGCGAAGGCGAGAGACCCGCCGAGCAACTTGAAGCGCCGCGGAGGGCTGTGTACCGTGCGCCGTGGTCAGGCCGGGCGGAGGAGAACATTGACCCGGGTCTCACGTGCGGACCGGAACGCGGCGCTCATCGCCGGGGTCACGGCTGGTTTCATGATCGCGCAGCAGATCGCGGGGAAGGCCACGCGGGACGCGTTGTTCCTCTCGCACTTCGCCGCGACGGAGCTTCCCAAGGTGATCATCGCCGCCGCGGGCGTGTCGGTGGTGGCGGTGGCGGTGATGTCGCGCCTGATGGTCAAGTTCGGTCCAGCGCGATTGATTCCCGCAGCCTTCGTATTGAGCGCCGGCGTCTTTGTCGCGGAGTGGGCTCTGCTCCCTGTCGCGCCGGGTCCATCCGCGTGGCTCGTGTATCTGCACCTGGCCACCTTCGGCGCCATCGTCATCAGCGGGTTCTGGTCCCTCGTCAGCGAGCGCTTCGATCCAAACACGGCGAAGAAACAAATGGCCCGCATAGGCGCCGGTGCCACCTTGGGCGGCGTGGTCGGTGGCTTAGGGGCGGAGCGGCTGGCGGTCATGCTCGATGCGCGAACGACGCTCCTCGTGCTCGCAGCGCTCAACATCGTATGCGCCTTCGGCGTTTCACGGGTCGGCCGCGGCCAGAGCGCCACAAAGAAGACCGAAACGAGTGAGTCCGGACTCGCGATTCTGCGACGAGTACCTTACCTGCAACACCTCGCCGTCCTCGTGGGCCTCGTCGCCGTCACGTCTGTTTTACTCGACTTCGCCCTCAAAGAAGCGGCCGCCGCGGAGTACGAGCGGACCGAAGACCTGATGCGTTTCTTCGGTGTCTTCTACACGGCAACGGGCGTCCTCACCTTCGTCGTCCAAAGCACATTCGCGAGGCGCGCTCTGGCGCGACTGGGTCTTGGCGGAACCATCGCGCTCCTGCCGCTCAGCGTGATCGTCTTCGGCACGCTGGGCGCAGCGCTTACCCAGCTTTGGACGCTGGCGGTGGCCAAAGGCGCCGAGTTCGTCGCCGCAAACTCATTCTTTCGTTCCGGCTACGAGCTGCTCTACACGCCGCTTTCGGCCCAAGAGAAACGCCCCACAAAGACCATCATCGACGTGGCCTTCGAACGCATCGGCGACGCCGTAGGCGGCGGCATCGTGTTCCTCGTGCTTCTCGTCGCTCCTGTCTTTGCCGGTCAGATCATCGTCGGCCTCGCCTTGGTCACCGCCATCGGGGCCCTCCTCGTCGCTCGCAAGCTGCACCAAGGCTACATCGGCGCGTTGGCAGCGAGTCTCAAGTCGGGAACGCTCCGCCTCACAGAAGACGAAGTGCAAGACGCAACGACGAGGCGAACCTTAGTGCAGACCACCATGGCGCTCGACCGCGGGAAGCTACTCGAAGAGATCGCGCTTCTTCGGGGGACGCCCCCCGATGAGCTTCCGCTTGTGGATACGAAATCGAGTAGTGCCACGGACGCTCATGCACTGGACGCTCAAGAAATTCGGGAGCTCCTCGAACAACGCCCCCTGCCTCTGGCGAACGTTGGAGTCCTCATACCCTGGCTCGCTGACCCGGGGCTGAACAAACTCATCATCGAGAGCCTCTCGGCGGTGTCGACCCAGGCACAAGACCAGCTCGTCGAGGCTCTCCTCGAAGCGGGTCAGCCCTTCGCCGTCCGTCGCCGGCTGCCGCGAATCCTAGCGAGCGCCGTGGGGGAGCGCGCTCGCCAAGGGCTAACCCTCGGCCTCCGAGACGAACGCTTCGAGGTCCGCTATCAGTGCTGCCAGAGCCTCGCGTTGATGCAACGACGCACCCCTGAAGCCACGGTGTTCGAGGAAGAACTCGTCTTCGGAATGGTGCTACGCGAGCTCGATGTCGGAAAGCACGTTTGGGAAAACCAGCGCCTCCTCGACGACGACTCGAACGAAAACTCGCCGTGGCTGGATTCCACGATTCGCGCGCGCGTTCACCGTAGCGTCGAGCATATTTTCACGTTGCTGAGCTTGTGCTTGGACGCCGAAGCGCTTGAGTTGGCGCTGACCGCACTCGGCACGGACGACCGCGTGCTACGCGGCACAGCGCTCGAGTACCTGGACAACGTACTCCCCGGCGATGTTCGGACGAAACTCTGGCCGCTCCTCGCGCCCAACCATCGCAAACGCTCAAGCAGCCGTCCGCGTAAACAGATCGTCGAAGAGCTTCTCCAGTCGCTGGATTCCTTCAACCTGGATCGTGAAGCACTACGAAAGCAGCGCGCGCCCAAGTCGGACGAATAGCTCTATCAAACCGCGATCCAACGAGAGCAGCGCACCCATACAAAAAACGGGCTGTCGAATCTCATCTACATCGTCTTCGCATCGCCGCGAACGCTACGATCCAAATCGATGTTGAGCGTTTGCCGGAGCGCTGGCTCCTTGTCTTCGGCTATCGGCTTCGACAGCGCGGGCCCGTGTTCCGCCCACCACTCCTCCGCTTGTTGCTTCGTCCACTTAGGGCCGGAGGCACATTCTTGGATCGCGACGGCAAGCTTGGCGGCGCTCTGCGGTCTTTCGCTCGGGTCCTTCGCAAGACAGCGAAGAACCAGCGCGGCGAGCCCTTTGGGTACTCCCTCGGGCAATGGAGCCGGCGGCTCATACAAGTGCTTGCTACAAACCTCGACGACCCCGTTTCCGCTGAACACGTGATGGCCAGTCAATAGGTAGTAGGCGACCCCACCGAGCGCGTAGAGGTCACTCCGGGCGTCCACTGATTCGGGCGAGGTGATGGCCTCCGGAGACAGGTATTGCGGTGTGCCCATCAGAGTGTCCGCTTGGGTGAGCGATGTGCTACTCGCGGCGCGGTCCACTTCCTTGACGAGGCCAAAGTCGACCACTTTTGTGACGTCCGCCTCGCCGCCTTGGCGAACGAGCATGATGTTGGCCGGCTTGATGTCTCGATGAATCAGCCCGGCTTCGTGGGCCTCACTCAACGCGCGCGCCGCTTGCTCGAACACACGCGCGACCCGAGCTGGCGGCTGCGCTCCATTGATCTCGACAACGCGCTGCAGCGTCGAACCATCGAGCAACTCCATCGCGTAGTAGAACACCCCTTCGGGTGTTCGGCCGTAGTCGAAGATCGTCACGGTGTTGGGATGAGTCAGTCGCGCCGTCTGACGCACTTCCTTCTCAAAACGCGCCAGACTCTGCTCGCCAACCTTCTCCGGCGGGAGCAGCTTCACGGCAGTCGGACGTCGCAGCATGGCGTGTTGCGCGTGATAAACGACGCCCATTCCGCCTTCACCCAGCTTCTCGATGAGCTCGTACTGCCCGAGCCTGCGCGCGTCGGCGACACGTTTGCGCAGACCGAAGATCGTCATCGAAGCGCCCGTCGAGAGGGCCACGGCGACGCCCCACCAAACCGCCGTAAAGAACGTAATCTCCATGGCGCGACGAAGCGGAGAAGCGGCTCGAATCGATGCTTCGACGTCCGTCCAGTTGGAGATATCGACGTTGTAGTAGAGCCAAAACGTCGCAACGATGACCGGAATGCCCGCGGCACTCGTGAGCAGCAGCGTTCGTCGAGCCGTGCTGGGAACGTAGATCGCGCGGGCGACAACCATGCTCAGAATCGCCAGCGTGATGAGGTAGTGCGGCATCTGCCACACCGGGACGTACACGCCCATAAGCGTATAAAAGACGGCGGCGCCCAGGATGCTCAGAGTCTCGACTCTTCGGATCGCCAAGACTGAGCGCTGTCCCGTGCGGCACACCATCCACATCAGGGTCATCGATGCGACGCCGCCAAAGTGAAACCACATGGTCCAGTCGTCGAACGTGACCAAGCCCGAAGCGAGATGCTGCAGTAGGCGAAGCGTTAGGAATCCACCGCCGATGGATGCACCAAAGACGCCGGCGACGGCCACGCGATGCTGGAGAAACGCTCGCCCTTCTTCCGAACTCTCCAAGGGTGTGCTCGTCGTACTCATCAGAGCCCGCAGGATCGCTGGCCCCGCTTCACCGCGTCAAACCGAATCTGCGAGGCTCTTCACACATACCGGGGCGTAGGAAGGGAGGTTTCGTCCTCTCGCACGTACAAGCCTTCGCGGAACGATCCGCGTTCATTTCTAGCCTGAGGTTCTCCCGTGAAAACAAGTCTTACCTTTATCTTCTGCTTCTTGATGGCCTGCTCGAGCGGTGAAGAGAACGCCCAAGAGCTGAACGAAGCGACGAACGCTATCCAGGAAGCGCTCGACGAAGCTGCCGCGCAAGCAGCAGAAGCCGCCGCAGCCCCTGCCGCCGACGAAGAGGCCGCCGCCGCCGAAGAGCCCGCCGCCGAAGCGCCCGCCGGGGCGCGCTACACCTGTAGTCAAGAGAGCAACCACATCTGTTACCAGATCACGCCCCCGGCGTTCACGTTGGCCGGCGAGCAAGCTGGCTGTGAAGGCATGGGAGGTACCGGAACTTGGACCGAGGGCGGCGAGTGCCCAACGGAGAACATCATCGGGACCTGTCAGAAAGAGCGCAACAACGAGACGCGCTACTTCTACGAGGGAGTGACCGTCGCGCAGGCAGAGCCTTCCTGCACGATGTTCGGAGGTACGTTCACCGCCGCCGAATAGCCCTCGTCGGGCCGGGGGCGGCTTTGAATTCGTTTGAAGCGCCCCAATTCGCGAACTCGTTGCCCTTTCGAGAGTCGATATAGTCGCCATCTATAGGACAGGTGGCGACTTCGCGGGTATAGTGCGCGCCTATGAAGCGCTTTTTGAGCCTCGCCTTGCTCCTATCTGTCGCCTGCACCGGCGAAGAGTATGGGCTGAGTTCGTCCAACATCATCAACGGGACGCCCACCACCGGGACCACAGAGAACTGGACCGTTGCCGTCTACAACGCGGGCATCACCAGCGAAAACGCGGGTCTGTGTTCGGGCACGGTCATTGGACCCCACGTCGTGCTCACGGCAAAACACTGCATCTACTCCGAGCCTTCGGGCGGCGGTCGCGTGTGGGAAGAGGTGCCCGCGCACGACCTTGTTGTCCTCGAAGGCACCGACCTGACAACATCCGGCGGCGTCGTCAGCCGTCGTTTTGTTCGCGAGTGGCGCTCGACGAGCGGCGCCTACACCGACCGCGATCTCGGCACCGGACGCGACATCGCCGTTCTCATCGTCGACGAGCCGTTCACGGGCATCACGCCACGTGGTGTGGGGCGTACGATTCCGGCCAATGGCAGCCCCGCGACCATCGTGGGCTTCGGACGGACGAACCCCAATGACTCCGTGGATAGCTCCGGCACCAAGTACATCGGCCAGACGGCCATCGCCGGCTCCGACGGACAGCGCATTCAGACCGTCGGTGACTCCTGGACCTGCCAAGGCGACAGCGGCGGCCCGCTCCTCGTCGGCAACGACGTCGTCGGCGTGACCAGCTACGGCGTGGGTGGTTGCGGCCGCAACTCGCTGCACATCTTCGTCGCCGTCGCCGCTCACCTCGAGCTCATCGACGACGCCCTGGCGTACGTCCCGGAATGTGAGCCTTCCACCGAAGTCTGCGATGGTGTCGACAACAACTGCGACGGCACCGTCGACGAGGGCTGCGTGTCCATCGGCGATC
This sequence comes from Polyangiales bacterium, assembly GCA_045106895.1. Taxonomy (GTDB): domain Bacteria; phylum Myxococcota_A; class Polyangia; order Polyangiales; family Houyiibacteriaceae; genus JBCCRV01. Next base: position 27,145 of record JBGCFM010000169.1, read on the forward strand.
CCTGCACCTCCGGCATCGAATGCAGCGATGGCCTCTGCGAAGACGTCGGGGGCGAGACGGTATGCACACGCGCCTGCGACCCAAGCTCCAGCATCGCGATGTGCCCCTTCACATTCCACTGCCAAGAGACCGGCTGTGGCACGGGCCTGTGCGCGCGTGGAAGCGAAGGTATGCGCGCGGATGGCGAAGAGTGCAGCGACGAAGCCCAGTGCTTCTCCCGACGCTGCATCGACGTCGCGGGAACCATGCGCTGTGCCCGCCAGTGCGATGTCGGCGCGAACGACTGCGGTGAAGGCCTGCTCTGTGAAGAGACGGGCGAGTGCTACAGCTGCATCCCTGAAGAAGCCTCGACTCGGCCACGCTCCTTTGGCGCCCAGTGCACCATGGATGAACAGTGCCTAAGCGAGGACTGCACCGAAGACGAAGGCACAGCCATGGCGTTCTGCACCGCGTCTTGCGCCGAAGACAACCCATGTCCATCGGGCTTCCGCTGCCGAGACGACCGCTGCATTGGCGGCGACCCGCGCGGCCTTGGTGAAGACTGCGAGGCAAACGGCGACTGCCAGTCCGGTGAGTGCGCGGAGCTCGAAGGCGAGTCTATCTGCGTCAGCCCCTGCGATGAAGGCTGCCTCGTCGGATTCGAGTGCGCCACGACGTCCCTCGGCGAGCGATGCGTCCTTGGCGGCCTGCCGCTCGGCGAAGACTGCATCAACGGCTCCGAGTGTCGCTCGGGCGTTTGCCTCGGCACGTGCACCCGCATCTGTGATGACTTCCCTTGCCCCGGCGAGCTCGAGTGTGTCCAGCGCGGCGCGAACAGCGGCTGCTTCCCTCCGACAGGTCCCACAGAGGTCCCTCTCATTGAGGAGGGTGGCTGCACCGTGGCCCAAGGTGGTATGGGTCAAAGCGTCCCGTGGAGTGCTGGTCTGATGCTCGGCGCTATGCTCGTCGCTTGGCGACGACGACGACGGAACTGAGCTCACCTCCTCTCGGAACTACTCATGACTGAACACGCCGCGAAACCGGCGACGCGTGCCGGCGTCGTACTCATTGGACGCAACGAAGGCCAGCGCCTCGTTCGATGCTTGGCATCCGTCTGTCAGGACGGACGCCCCGTTGTCTACGTCGACTCTGGCAGTACGGACGCGAGCTGTGATGAAGCACGCGCTCACGGCGCCCTCGTCGTGGACCTCGACATGAGCATCCCCTTCAGCGCCGCACGCGCACGCAACGAAGGTTGGTCTCACCTCCTCGCAAAGCACCCAGAACTCGACTACGTCCAGTTCGTCGACGGCGATTGCGAAGTTGACGAAAGATGGATCCCTCTCGCGATGGATCTCCTCGACAACAAAGAGGATGTCGTCGCCGTCTGCGGCTACCGGCGCGAACGCTACCCTGAACGCTCCGTGTACAACCGCGTCTGCGACGTTGAATGGCAAGCAGGCGACGCGGGTGAGGTCGGCTGCGTGGGCGGTGACGTCATGGTACGCGCGAAGGGGCTCCGCGACACCGGCGGCTACAATTCCGCGGTCATCGCCGCCGAGGACGACGAGTTTGGCATTCGTCTACGCCAGGTCACGGGCGGCAAGCTTTGGCGCCTGGACGCTCCGATGACGCTCCATGACGCGAATATGATGGAAGCACGCCAGTGGTGGCAGCGCGCCAAACGCTGTGGCCATGGCTACGCACAGGTCAACCACCTCCACGGGGCCCCGCCGGAGCGCTACTTCCAGGACCACCTGAAGCGCTCATTGGTCTGGGGCGCCATCGCTCCTGCTGCGGCTGTGGCGCTCAGCGTGCCCACCCTTGGCCTATCCCTGGCCGTCCTCGGGCGATATCCCATCAGCGCCGCCCGAGCCGCCCAGCACGTTCGAAAACGTGGTTTTTCCTGGAAACACTCCCTGGCGTGGGGCGTGAGTTGCGCCGCAGCGCCCCTCCCGGAGGCTCTGGGAGCCGCAAAATTCTATATCGATCGTCTTCGCGAGCGCGCACCCGAGATCATCGAGTATAAGACCAGCGACGACGCTTCTTAGAGCGTCTACTTTTCATCGCCTAGCGCTGTTTGAAACTCGTTTTCAAACTCGGTCTTCCAACGAGAGAGTTCACCTGTGAGCAAAGAGACGAACGTCGCCATTGTCGGTGCCGGCTACATCGCCGACTACCATATGTCCGCCCTCCGCGCGCTGCCCGACGTCAAAGTCGTCGCGGTCTGTGATCTCAAGGAAAGCGCCGCCCAGCGGTTCGCTACCGCATACGGCATCAACGGTGTCTACAGCGACCTCTCGGCGATGCTCGCGCAGGAGAACCTCGACGCGGTCCACGTTCTCACGCCGCCGCACACACACGTTCAGCCCGGCATCACGATCCTCGAAGCC
>JBGCFM010000017.1:0-8892 GCA_045106895.1 Polyangiales bacterium
GGACCCGGTCCTCTGCGACGATCAAGGTTTCGACGCTCTCCAGTACAACGGTGCCGCACGCTGCAATCTGGATACCTACGAATGCGAAGGGACGACCGTCAATCCCGACGCCATCGCGGGCGACCCATGCGGCTCCGATACCGATTGGGAGGAGGGAGGTCGTTGCCAAGTTCCCCGGGCTCGGTGCAGCAACGACGCGCTCGTGGACTGCGATCAAGAATCCGACTGCACGGCGGCGCTCACCAGCTCAGCGGTGGACGGAGACTGCGTCGTCGAGTTTCCGGGGGGCCAGTGCACGAAAGACGGCTGCCACGTGGAAGGAAACGAATGCGCCGGCGCCGGCGTTTGTCGCATGCTGACTCTCACCACTTCGATGTGCCAGGGGCCTTGCACCGTTGGCTTGGGCGCATCGATGTCGGACGTCTCAACCTGGGTTGATCCAGTGCTCGGTGCCGGTGGCTGCCGGGACGGCTATCGGTGCTCCCACGACCACATTGGGGGCTTCGGCGAAGTGAACGGGGGATGTGTTCCCGGCAGCTTCTCTTCGATTCCTACGCCGAACATCGGCGCCGCGTGCTGGGCGGACAGTGACTGCGCGGGTCCCTTCGCCGCGCAATTCTGCGTTCCCCGAAACGACGGGAGGGGCTACTGTTCCCTCTTCGACTGCGCCGCTCCCTACTTCGACCCGCCCATCGACGTGTGCGGCGAGGGCAACCGTTGTTCCGTGGTGAACCAAGGCTTTCGGACTGATTCTGTGTGCCTTCAAGACTGCGACTCGGCGGAGGATTGCGCGCCTGGCATGGCGTGCGCTCGAGCGTCTGATCTCGACCCCGAAGCCGAAGGTCGCTTCTGCCTCACCGTCTGCACGCGGGACGACGACTGCCGCGACGGAGACAGTTGCGTTCGCGGCTTCTGTGAATAGCCGGCGACGTCAAAATCCTGCTATGCCCAAGCCAAGATGAAAAGACGCCGAGACCCGCGCAAAGACATGCAGCTGTGCGCTCAAGTGCGAGACGCCGTGGAGCTCGCGCTCATGGAGCTCGAAGATGACGCGCTTCAGGGCGCGTGGGTTCGTTCCGTGCAGCCGAACCCGGACATCAAGAGCCTGCTCGTGCTCATCGAGGCCAAGGACGTGGACGCGGCGAGCGCGGCCCTCGCCGGCGTTCGCGGGCGCCTCCGCTATGAGGCGAGCCAGGCCATCCACCGGAATCGCACGCCGGAGATGAGCTTCCGCGTCGTTCCACCGACCCCTCTCGATTGAGCCCTCAAAGCCAGCTCAAAGCCGCCGCGAAGAATCGACACAGCCCGAGACGATTTCGCTACCCCTCCCCGAAGAAGTTCCTCACGATCGCTCCCAGCGAAAGGTGGCGTCATGAAGCTTGGCCTACTCACTCAGTATCCGGACAACGGCTCCTCTAGGCGCCTTGTGGAAGAGGCAGAACTCGCGGGGCATTCGATGCGTGCCATCGACTACCTCCGGTGTCACATCACGATGTCGGCGGACGAAGTCGACGTCTATCTCGACGACGCGCCACTACCCGTTTTCGATGCCGTGATTCCACGTGTGTCGGCGTCAGCCACGTACCACGGTACTTCCATCGTCCGTCACTTCGAGATGCAGGGTGTGTACGTGCCGAATCAGGCGCAGGCAATTTCCAGGTCGCGCGATAAACTACGTTCGCTGCAACTCATGGCGCGCAAAGGCATTCATATGCCACGAACCGCGTTCGGGCATCCAAGTGGAAATGCGACAGCACTCCTCGACGCAGTCGGCGGCGCGCCGGTGATCGTCAAGATCATCGAGGGGACCCAAGGCATCGGCGTCGTGCGCTCTGACAACCGAACGTCTGCGCTGTCGGCGATTGAGGCGTTTTGGTCCCTCGGGGCTCAGATCCTCATCCAAGAGTATGTCGCCGAAGCTGCCGGGGAAGACCTTCGTTGCTTCGTCGTGGGTAAGAAGGTTATTGCATCGATGGTCCGCAGGGCTGCCCCCGGCGAGTTTCGAGCGAACCTCCATCGTGGAGGCTCCGCTGCCAGCATCAAACTCACGCCCGCTGAGCGCGCTCTGGCGGTCACGGCTGCACGCGCCATGAATCTAGGGATCGCTGGCGTCGACCTTATCCGCTCGAAAGATGGTCCACTGGTCATCGAGGTCAACTCGTCGCCGGGACTGGGAGGCATCGAGGCGGCGACGGGGGTGAACGTTGCCAAGGCGGTCATCGAACATACCGTGACTCAGGCGACGAAGACGCGGCGCAGGGGCGAAGACCGTGTCGAAGGATAAGCTAAGGCTCGCGATCCTCAGTCGTCAGAAGTCCGGGGGCAGCGCCAAGTTGATTCGCGAGGCTTTCGCCACGGCGGGCCATGAGGTGGATGTCCTAGACCCTCTGAACCTCTCGCTCTCCTTGGGCGTCGGGGCCCTGCTCATGCACAACAACGGTGAGCCGATCCCAGAATATGATGCGGTTATCGCGCGTATCGGTCACACGATTACGGCTCATGGGATCGCGGTGCTTCGTCATTTTGAACTCCTCGGTCTTCCAACATTTCCGACGCCGCTGGCTCTTCAACGAAGTCGCCACAAGTTCGACGCACTACAGCATCTGAGCACTGCAGGTGTTCCCGTTCCGCCCACCACCTACGTTCATCGCGTTGAAGACCTCGATGGCGCTATCCAGCGCCTGGGTGGGGCGCCTCTCATCGTCAAGGTGCTGGAAGGAACTGGGGGGCAGGGGGTTATTCTGGCAGAGAATGATCGAACGGCGAACGCCATGGCCGCAGCGTTGGTTCAAGCAGGACGCCCAGTGTTGTTGCAGCGCTTTATCGCAGAGAGCAGCGGCTGCGACACTCGGGTCTTCGTCGTTGGGAATCGCGTGGTGGGAGCGGCCCGCCGCGAAGCAAAGACCGGTGAATATCGTAGCAACGTTCATCTCGGAGCTACCGCCACCGCAACAACGGTTAGTGAAGACATGGCGGAGGTTGCGGTCCGGGCAGTCGGGTGCCTTGGACTCGAGATCGCGGGAGTCGATATCTTGAGCAGCGCGGAAGGGCCGATGGTCCTTGAGGTCAATTCGTCTCCAGGCATTCAGGGGTTTGCGGAGACCACGGGCGTTGATGTGGGTTCACTCATCGTCGAACACGTCGAAGCACGGGTCAGAGGTACACAATGAAAAATATCGAAGTCTTCGGTCCGGGCGATTTTGAGCCTGAGCGCCACTTTTACCCTCGCGTGCTGAACGCGCAGATTCACCCGCTTGTGCGTCACTTCTTTCAGCTTGGGCCAGAACGCATCGCCGAGCGCTACGCACACCTGCATCCCGGGACCGATCGAAGCGCGATTACGAAGTTGATTCGTTCCCCGACGAAGAACTTTCGTTGGGGCGGTGCAGACTTGTTTCTCACCACCGACAACACTGGAAGTCGCCAGGTCGTGGTGATCGAAACGAACTCCTGTCCGTCCGGGCAGAAGTCCATGCCTCTTCTCGATGATGCAGATGAACTGGGCTCGTACCGGCAGCTCATCGAACGGGCGTTTCTTCCTCACCTTCCGAAACGCGCGCGCGGCTCACTCTGCGTTCTCTTTGACAAGAACGAGATGGAAGCCAGCGGCTATGCCGCATCTATCGCCGAAATCACAGGAGAAGACGTTCTTCTTGTGCCAGCTTTCGCAAATGAAGCGGTCCATCACCGGGTAGAGGAAGGTCAGCTCATCGTTCGCCACGAAGGCAAGGACGTGCTGATTCGCGGGGCCATTCGTTACGTCACGCAGCATCCGTGGACGCGCCTCCCGCCGATCACAAGGACCTTCATTCTCAACCCGGTCATCGTTTGTCTCGCTGGCGGACGAAACAAGGCCGTGGCGGCGAAGGCTTACGACCTCTTCAACGCTGACATGAGCGAGCAAGGCCTACACATTCGGACTCCCGAAACGTTTTGGGATGTAGGTCTCGACGAGATACCGATGTGGGTCGCGCGGATGGGTAATGTTGCCGTCGTCAAGAATCCGTACAGCAACGCGGGCCAAGGCGTTTACACCATCACCAACGCGACAGAGCTCAAGCTGTTCATGGAAATGGACCACCGCTACGACCGCTTCATCGTGCAGGCGCTTATTGGGAATCGCGCCTGGACCTCTCGCACCGCTAGGGGCGAGCGCCTCTATCATGTCGGCACGATCCCAAACAAGCGTATGCAGATTTTCGTTTCGGACCTTCGTTTCATGGTGGGCTCGGGACCGGAGGGTTTCTTTCCCGTCGGAATGTACGCGCGTCGTGCGCGTTCGCCGCTCCTTTCGGAGCTGCCCGCCGGAGAGTCGTCTTGGAACATGCTTGGAACGAACCTCTCGGTGCGTTCGCCCAAGGGCGAGTGGTCAACGGAAACCGGTCGCCTCCTTCTTTTCGACAACCGTGACTTCAACAAGCTCGGCATCGGTGTTGATGACCTCATCGAAGCTTTCATTCAGACGGTCATGTCGGTGACCGCCATCGACCGAATGACGCAACGCCTTACGACACAGAAGGGCGTCTTTCGTCGCAAGTTCTTTCGTCAGCTTAACCCCGACGCGGCATTGGCCGCGGAGATCCTATGAGCATCCCACGCACCGACGCTAAGCGCGTCACTCACATCGACTACGAGTCTCTGGACCGGGGTCGCGTACACAACCTTCTGTTGGACCTTGTGGAAGATGCCCTTGGTCAACCAACGCATATCCCGGTCATCGTGGCTCGCGGGCGCCGCGAGGGGCCAATCCTCGGCCTCACAGCTGCCGTTCATGGCAACGAACTAAACGGCATTCCGGTTATCCATGAGGTCATTAGACAGCTCGATCTCAATCAGCTTCGCGGCACCCTCGTCGCGGCCTTGGTGGTGAACGTTCCCGGGTTTCGGCTTCATCAGCGCGAAATGGACCAAGGCACGGACCTGAACACGGCTTTTCCGGGGCGGGCCCGCGGCAATGAGCCGCAGACCTACGCCCATCGAGTTCTTCACCGACTTATCAAGCCGATGGATCGTCTGGTGGATCTTCACACCGCCAGCTTCGGCCGTATCAACTCGCTCTACGCGCGAGCGGACATGGATGACCCCATCGCACGAAGGATGGCGTACCTGTTGCGTCCGCAGCTCATCCTCCACAACCAAGCTTCGGACCGAACGCTACGCGGAAATGCGATGCGCCTGGGGACCCCTGCGGTGACTCTCGAAGTGGGCGACCCGCAGCGTTTTCAACCACAGTTCATCCGCTCGTCGGTTCTCGGTGTACGCCGTATTATGGGCGACGCAAGAATGTTGCCAAAACGCAAAGTCGCCCTCGGTCCCGAACCTGTCCTTTGTGAGCGATCGCGGTGGAACTATACGGGGAGAGGAGGGCTCTTGAGGGTGCATCCAAAGCTCCTCGACGAAGTGAAGAAGGGCGAGGTCATCGCGACGCTGGTCGATGTGTTCGGAAAGGAAGTCGCCGAGTACAACGCACAGGAAGATGGAGTTGTCATTGGCAAGAGCGTTAACCCGGCCGGCGCTACGGGCGCAAGGATCGCGCACATTGGGCGTATCGCGCCGCCGGAGCGTTTCGTCGCCAGAGACGCGTAGTCTTCGCCTCGTGTTGCGGTCTCGTCGTCCCTCGCCCAAAGAGTGGCCCATGCGGCTATTGATCCCACTCAGCTTGTGTCTGCTCTTGGCTTGCGGCGACGACGCCGTCGTCCCCGACGCGTCCACCGATGCTTCCGTCGTCGACGCTGGCATTCAAGACGCTGGCGCCGCTGACGCCGGCCCCGATGTCAGCGACACGACGGACGCGGCGATGGCGATGGACGGGGGAAGCGATGTACCCCTTGTGGATGCGGGTCCCTCCAGCTCGGGCGGCACAGGCGGCCTTGAGTGCGAGAGAACCGGAACCGTGAGCGGCCTGTCTTACTGCGTCGTTACTATCGATGGCGTCGAGCTGAAGATCATCGAGCCCGAAGATACGAGCGGGCCCATGGACTTGGGCATCTACCTTCACGGTGACGGCGCCCGCGCCTACGAAGGCGATACGGCTCTGCGTATTCAAGCGCCATGGACACGAACGCGTCGCACGCTCTACGTCGCGGCCCGTGCCCCGAACACTTGCGCTTGGTGGCTTCGCCCGGAATACACCGCGTGCGACGGAACAGGCACGGACGCGAACCTCGACCGCGACGGTGCAAACGCGGAGGCGCTCGCTCAGGTCATCCGTGCGCTCCAAGCCGCGTACGACCTCAACTACGATCCTATCCTCTTCAGCGGCTCATCCGGCGGCGCCGTCTTCCTGACGGGGAGCTTCCTGCCGCTCTACGGCGACGAGTTCCACGGCGCCTTCGCGCTGGGCTGCGGTGGCTTCGCGCCATTCGCGGACTTCGTCTGGGAGACGACACGCGAGAACCAAGGTTCCACGTATCTTTACTTCACCTATGGCGATGCCGACGCGTTTCGCGGTGAGATCGAAGGCGGCATCGAGGCCTATGAAGCTCTCGACTTTGGCCTCGACGTAGAGCTTCGCGAAGGAGGCGTGGCCCACTGCGCCTTCGACCACATTGGCTGGGTCACAGAGACCTGGGAGTCCTACGTCGAAGCGATCTGAATGCACTTGTCCCCACGGACACTAGATATCAGATAGTATGAGGTGTTCATAACTCGCTTGGAGCCTCATGAAACACCTTCTCTCCGCTCTCCTTGTTCTTTCTCTCGCGGGCTGCGGCGACGATGACGTTCCCGTCGATGGCGGCGACGACGCCGGCGCTCGCGACTCGGGCCTCGACGCTGGCGGAGTCGACGGAGGAAGCGCCGACGTCGGTGGCGATGGTGATGCAGGGAGCGCAGACGCGGGAACCGACGTTGGTCTCGACGGCGGCGCTCGGACTATCGGTCCACGCGACGTGGCTTCGACGGCGCTCTCCGAGGGCACTCTCTTCGCGGCGCCTTCGGGCGACGGCGACGCATGCAGCGAGGCCGCGCCGTGCGACATCTGGACAGCCGTCGAACGCGCCGCTGCGGGAGACGTTGTTTTCCTTCGCGGCGGCATCTACAACATCGACCGAAACCTCTCCTTCCGCGGTCGCGGCGTGGATCCAGCGCCTACGGTTTTTGAGAGTTACCCGGGCGAGCGAGCGATCCTCGAAGGCTCCGGCGACCCGGACGACGAGTACTACCTACGTGTCCTTGGAGATCCCGTCGTGCTTCGTCTCTTCGACATCAGGCTCATGCCGCGCGCGGGAATCTCCGTGCGGACGAGCGACAACGTCCTCGAAGGAATCCACGCCTACGACAACCTCTTGAGCGGCATTCACGTGCACGAGTCCTACGACGTTCCATCGTCCAACAACAACCTCATCACCGACTGCATCACCTACGGAAACTCCGGCGCGGGTATTGGCGGCGCGGAGTTCAACGACGGCGGAAATAGCGACGGGATCTCGATGTCGAGCGGCATCGGCAATCGCATCGAGAACTGCCTCGTGTACGCCAACTCCGACGACGGCATCGACACCTGGCGTACGACGGAGAGCTACGTGGGCTACTCCATTGTTCACGGAAACGGCATCGCCAACGGCAACGGCCAAGGCATCAAGGCAGGCGGGGCTCCGCCGAGCGCGACGAGTTTCGTCGAGCATTGTCTCTCCTACGACAACCGCGCTGCGGGTTTCGACTTCAACTCCGGCGATGGCGTGGTCTTTCTTCACAACACGGCCTGGGACAACGACGGTAGTGGCTTCTACACCGGGGAAAGTACGCGCGTGGAGAACAACATCTCCGTCGAAGACGAGGCGCCCATGGGAGGCCGCGCGACGGCTGAGAACAACTCATGGCAACGCGACGGGGACGCCATGTTCATCAGCACGGACCCCGACTCTCCGAACTTCCTCCGCCCTGCGGTGGGCAGCGGCTTTGAGGATATTGGCGCGTACGCCGGAGGCGAGTAATGAAGCATCTCCTCGTCGTGCTTTTGTTCCTCGTCGCGTGCGGCGACGACGACCGAGCCATGTTTGACGTTGGCGTGTCCGACAGCGGTTCACTGGACGCTGGCGCGAGTGACGCAGGATCTGCAGACGCTCCATCTTCTGACTCCGCTTCCGCCGACGCGGGGGCCGCGGGAATCGGCATCGCCTTTGACTACCGTTTCGACGACTCAGGGTTCTTCACAGACCCCGCGCGCCGCGCAGCCCTTGAAGCGGCGGCGTCCGCGTGGAGCGAGATCCTCGTCGATGAGTTCGAAGACATCCCCGCTGGAACAACGATTCGCACGCGTGACCCGGAGAACCCCGGTGAGTCCGCGATGAACCTCACCAGTGAAGAGGCGATTGACGACGTCCTGATCTTTGTTGGATGCGCATCTTTCTCCGGAGGAATCGCCCAGTCGAGCAACCCCGCTGCCATCGGAAGCGTCACGGACATCGCGCTGTCGAACCGCTTACGTGAGCGCTACGCCGGCGCGCGTTTTCAACCGTGGACTGGCTGGATCTCCTTCCATTGTGATGAGCCTTGGTTCTATGACGCAACGCCACAGACCGACGAAGATATCCCCGACAACCAAAACGACTTCTATTCGACGGCGATGCACGAGATCGCGCACGTCCTCGGTTTTGGAACCTCCGACGCCTTCGCCGCCCTCGTCGAAGAGGGCGCTTTTGCGGGGCCTCAGGCGATGTCCGTGTTCGGGGGACCCGTTCCCATGACGGCGGACGGCGTGCATTTTCAGTCCTCGGTCCTCTCCGACGGGCAGCTCACGCTACTCGACGAGAGCCGAACCATAGGCACCCGGACCCCGCCGACGCGCCTGGACCAGGCTGCCATGAGCGACATCGGTTACACGTTACGCTGAGAGCCACAGATTCACGGTAGATGAGCGTTCGGCGTCCCTGCTAGGCTCCGCTCGTGACC
>JBGCFM010000170.1:0-3900 GCA_045106895.1 Polyangiales bacterium
GCATCGGCGTGTCCGGCGCGCGTTTCGATGCTCTCGGCTATGGGTTCGCCGTACCGGAGCTCATGCGCTTCGAGCCAACGGCTGAATCATGCGCGCTGCGTTTCTCCTTCGTCGGACTCGATCGCAGCTCGACGCCGCCTGCGCTGGTGACGGGCGAATACCAGAGCGACAACGTGGGCGGCCGAGTCGTCGTTTGGAACCTCGACCCAGGAACAGGGCTTCTTGAGCTGCGCGAGGGAGTGTCCCGTGCATCGGCGGCGTATGTCGGAGGCCAAACAAGAATGCAGGGCGCTGTCCGCTACGACGGGAACGTCTACATTTCTTCGTCCAGCCAAGTGGGCAGCTTGGGCCGCCTCTATCGCACGCGGCCAGGGCTCGATGAAAGTCGTATCAGCGCTTGGGTGTACGGCGCCGAAGACCTCTACGTCGACCGGGAAAGCGACATCATCTGGACCGCTGCGGAGCATCCGGGCAATCGCGACGTGGTGGGCATTCCAATTCGTCTTCCCTAAACAAGAAGTGGGTAACTCGGTGAGTTCTAAGGCGTAGGCAGAACGACGGGTCATGGGTCCACCGACAAAAACAACATTCGCCGCGCGCCCTGGTCAGTCGACAATGGGCCGAGAGATCCTCGGGACCTTCTCTCCGCTGGTGGTCTTCACCTTGGTTCTCGCCGCGGCGATCTACGCGGCCTTTTCTCACTTGGGCAGCGCAGCGGACGAGCTTGCGGAGCGCGAGTACCAAAACCAACAGGTGCTCATCGCGCGTCAGGCCGCTGAGCGCCTCGCAGACCTTCTTGGCACGGTTCAGCGCGAGCTGGATATGGCGCCGGTGCCGGATGACCTGTCGGACTTCGAGCTGCCAAACGCACCGGTGGATGTCAGCGTGCAAGCGCTCGAGCTCGGCGAGACCGCGAGCGCGACGGGGCTGACACTCGAGCGCCAGGTGGACGACGTTCGCCTGCTCGCCCAACTCGACGCCGCGTCTGTGTACGAAACGCTCTTTGCAGGGTTGGGTCAGAGCTTCGATGCGTACGTGTGGGTAATGGATGCGGAGCGCACCATCGTGGCGACGCCGGACGCCGGCCAGGTTGGCTCACGCCCCTTCGAGTCCCTCGCCGCGGACTCCGCGCTGTCCGCCGTCTTGCGCGCGATGGTCGCCGGAGAATCGTCCGTCGGGCGTTACGAGTGGATGGGGGAGAGCCGGACGCGGACGCGCCTCATCGCCTACACGCCGGTGCCCTCACGCTCGCTCTCCGTCGCGTATTCCGCGGACCGCGCGGCGGTGCTCGCGTTGACCCAGGAGCTGCACACGCGGCAGACCTGGTGGCTTGCGCTCTTCCTCGGCGCCCTGTTTATGACCAGCAGCGTGCTCATCTGGCGGGCCGTTCGACGCTACCGAGAGCGCCTCGAGGCGATGTCCCGGCTGGGCCCTTACTCGCTTGGCCAGCAGCTCGGGGAGGGCGGAATGGGGGTCGTGTTTGAAGCGAAGCACGCCCTGCTTCGGCGTCCGACGGCGATCAAACTCATCCACGCGGAGCTGTCGACGGCCACCATGCTCCAGCGCTTCGAACGCGAAGTGCAGATGACCGCGCGCCTCACCCACCCGAACACGGTGACGGTCTTCGACTACGGCCAGACAGACGCCGGCGTGTTCTACTACGCGATGGAGTTTGTCGATGGGCCGACGCTCTGGCAGGTCGTCGAGAGGCAAGGCCGGCTGCCCCAAGCGCGCGTGATCCATTTGATGAAGCAGGTGGCGGGGGCCCTCGCCGAAGCCCATGAAGCTGGCCTCATCCATCGCGATATCAAGCCGTCCAACATCATGCTTTGCAAGCGCGGCGGCGTCCTCGACGTCGCGAAGGTGCTCGACTTTGGGCTTGTACGCGTCGTCGGCGAGACCGGTGGTCAGGTCGCCGGGACGCCGGCCTATATGGCGCCGGAGACATTCTCAAGTGCATCGAACGTAGGCGAACGAAGCGACGTCTATGCGCTGGGTGCCGTCGCCTACTACCTCGTCACAGGCCAGGACTTGTTCGACGGGGAGACGACCACGGAGCTTGCGACTCAGCACGCTTTCGACCCGCCGGAGCCCCCGAGGGAGAGAGTCCCCGATGCCTGCATCGACGCGAGCTTCGAGGCGGTCATTCTCCGATGTCTTGCCAAAGACCCATCGAAGCGGCCCGCGAGCGCGAGGGGAGTTCTCGTGGCCCTTGAGGAACTGGAGAGCGATTGGTCTCAGTCGGACGCCGAGGCGCTTTGGATCGACCGCCCGCTCCAAAGCGATGTCTCCGGCGACGCTCCGACGGAGCTCGGGCTGGCACAGACGCGCGAGCTGGAGCCTACCTAGTGCCTCAGACTCATCGCGGGGTTTAGCGGCCTATGCGTCGCCGCCGAGTGTAGAGCGCCACTCCAGCGAGGAAGAGCCAAGCGCTCCCGGGAGCCTCTCCGCCAAGGGCGCAGCCTCCCGCCGGATCGGGAGAAGGGCCCGGAGCTTCGGCGTCCGGTGTGGATGAATCCGGCATCGATGCGTCCGGCATCGATGCGTCCGGGGCACCTGCGTCGGCGCCGGCGTCGGAGTCAGCCGTGCCGCCATCTGGGCCCGCGTCTGCACCGGCGTCGGGATCGCGACAGGGGCCGCCCTCGCACGTGCAGAGTGATGAATCGGCGTCCGTCTCGCAGTAGGCGGCGAGCGCGAGGTCAAGGTAGGCGACCTGTTCGCCGCCGCCGGCCGAGGGAGGGACGGTGTTGACGACGTTGCAATCGCCTTCGGGGACATAGTCTCGAGCGCCTTGTTGGAGGAAGCCCACCAACGCGCCTTCCACGTCGAATAGGCCGGAGCCGGAGCTCGACGAGAACCCGTCGACGTCTGCGCGAAACGACGCGCCTTCGATGCTTGAGCGCACCGTTCCGCCGCCATCGACCTTGACCGGGATGCCGCTGGGAAAACCGATGAGCACGACGGGGGACCCTAGCGGCAGCCCGCCACGGGTGACGCGCGTCGTGACCGGCGTTCGACCTTCGACGGCGCGGTCGAGCTCCACGATGGCGAAGTCGGCGGCGCCGTCGCTGACGACAACACGGGTGCAGGTGTAGACGTCATCGGCACCAAGCGGCGCCATCTCACCGCTCTCCAGCATCTCAAAGCCAAAGACCCAATAGTGGGAACCGTCGCACTCGTCGGCATCGGAAACGCAGTGGGCCGCGGTGAGCAAGTGTCGCTCGTCGATGAGCGTGGAGGAACAAGAGCCCGGCGCGATTTGCTCGGCGAAGGCTTGTCCCTCGCAGAGACCTTCGGACTGAGCGAGCGTACGCGAGTAGGTGATCCGCGGGGCGTCCTCGTCTGCAAAGTCCACGGCCCAGTCGACGACACGGACCGCCACTTGAGAACGCGCAATGGAGGCGTGGACGCCTGGCGCCTGATGGGGCTCGAGACGAGAGTCATCGCCGTACACGATGTTCGATGTCGATGTTCCGACGGGATCCGCACACGCGGCGCCTAGGAAAGTCGCGAGCAGAGCGATGCGCTTGAATATCACATGAAATGTTTAGCGGATGCCCTCGCGCTGAGCCAGCCGAGAGCGCGCCGTTGTCCCAGCCTGCCCAGCGCCCGTGGCGTCCTTTGTCTCAGCTCTCCAGCAGCTCCGGGAGGACTCCGCCTGCCAAGCGGCTCCCCGAATCTCCGAAGCCTGCAAGGCATCCATCCGTGTCCACATCACCGCCGGCGACGGCGACTCCGTACGTGCTCCAAAGGTTGACGAGCTCCCTTCGTCCTTCCGTCCCGCCTTTGTATTCGGGGTAGAAGAGCGCGCGGCCGCCGGTTCGTAGTCCGAGTGCGGAGCCGCCTACGACAAGTGTCGGGTAGTCGCGCGCCGTCGCGTGGTGGCCGCATCCGTTGTCG
>JBGCFM010000171.1:0-44943 GCA_045106895.1 Polyangiales bacterium
TGCTTACGAACAGGGGCAGCTCGCGCAGCTTCAGAATGACTATGCGCGCGCGGCTCGTTTCTTCGAGATCGCGCATCGCGCAGCGCCCGCCGCGGCGGCGATTCGTTCGGCGATTCGAAACCATCATGCCGCGGGCGCTCTCCCGCGAGCTGCGACGCTCTCCGTCGTAGCCGCAGCTAACTACGCCGACGACGCGGAGACCAGCGAGCTGACGGCGAGTGTGCTCGCCGAAGCAGCCGCCGCCCTCGGCCGACTCGATGTCACCTGCGCTGTGTCTTGCTCAGTCTCCGTGGATGGTCACCTCGTTTCGTTGGCGGACGGTCAAGAGTTTAGCGTGTACGTGCTGCCTGGTTCCCACGAGCTCAGCGCGCGTTTTTCCACCGGCGAACAGAGCGCGTCTTTCGAGGTTGCCGCAGGCGCGGAGGTGACACAGACGCTGGAGGCCCCAGTAGCCGCCGTAGTGGAGCCGGATCCCCAGCCAGATCCTCAGCCGGACCCCGAGCCTCCTTACTCCGTGGAACGACGGCCGCCGGAACCATCGGGAATGTCCCCTGCGGTGACGTACATCGGCGCCGGCGTAACCGTCGCCCTCGCAGGGGTCTTCGTTTGGTCGCTCCTCGACACGAGCAGCGCGAGCGATGACTACAAAGCCAACCCCACTCGCGCAGGCTTTGACGATGGCCAAGGACGCGTTGTACGGACTGGCGTCCTCGGTGCCGCGGCAGGCGCCGCCGGCGTCGCTACGTTGATCATCGCCATCGCCGCTACCAACTGGGATGGTGACGCGGACGACGATGACCGTGCTTCGATGCCATCGTTTCTACCGTCCGCGTGGGCTAGCGCAGATGGAGGCGGGCTGGCTGTGAGCGGGGCGCTGGGACGCGTGCAATGACCGCCAGCGCGGTGCCATCACGACGCCTCCTGGGGCGCTACGAGATCGTCGCCGAGATCGCCCGCGGCGGCATGGGCACTGTGTTCTTGGCGCGCCTTGAAGGCGTCGGTGGTTTTCAGCGTCTGGTGGCCATCAAGCTGATGCATCCCCACCTCGCGAGCGAGATGCAGTTCACGCATATGCTCCTCGACGAGGCGCGGCTGGCAGCGCAACTCCACCATCCCAACGCCGTCAGCGTTGTCGATGTCGCCCAATCGGACATCGGCCTCTACATCGTGATGGACTACGTCGATGGCTTCGCCCTCGACAAGGTGCTCGGCGCGTTACGCGATGACCCGGAGAAACGCATTCGCATCGGCCTCCGCATCTGGCTCGACGCTGTGCGTGGACTGAGCGCCGCGCACCGCCTTCGTGACGAAGACGGGGAGCCACTCGGCATCGTCCACCGCGACGTGTCGCCGCAGAATATTCTCGTCGGCGTCGACGGCGCCGGGCGCATCACGGACTTCGGTGTCGCCCGAGCTGCTGCACGGATCACTTCGTCCCATCCGGGAATGATCAAAGGCAAGCCCTGCTATATGGCGCCGGAGCAAGCCAAGGCGGGGGAGGTCGACGCGCGCGCGGACACCTTCGCTCTTGGAATTGTGCTTTGGGAAATCTTGGCCGGGCGCATGCTCTTCGACATCGAAGGCGGCGCGGCGGCGACGCTTCTTCGCGTCATCAACGATCCGATTCCGTTGCCATCCACCGTCGCGCCGGAAGCGGCACCCCTCGATGAGGTCTGCGCCAAAGGTCTCGAACGCCCGTTGGACGCTCGCTACCAGACGGGCCGGGAGCAGTACGAAGCGGTTGAATCCGCTGCGCGTGCCGCCGGTCTTTTGGCGAGTGAGGAAGAAGTCGCGGACTTCATGCAGGAAGCCTTCGCCACCGAGCTGGTCAACCGTAAGGCCGCCATCAAGGAACATCTGTCGGCGATTCGTGGAGCGAGCCCAAGCACCATGCAGCAAAGCGATGTCTTTGCGGTCCCGGCTCTGAACGAGTCCGTGCAGCGCAGCGAAGCGCACACGTCCGCAGAGAGACCCACGCAGAAGAGCGGCGGTGACAGCGGTCCTTGGCACGAGTCCTCGGACTCTCGTCCAGTGGCTTCGTCGGGCATTACGTCCGCTGCTCTTGCAGCCACGCAGCTGAGCCAATCGACGCCGGCGCCGAAGCCGCCGCGTTGGAAGACACTCGCTCTCGTTTTGGCACTTGGCGGCGTGCTGATGGCCGGAGCCGCCGCTTGGGTTCTTTCGAACTCAAGCGATGCCGAGTCTGAGGCGGTTGCGCAGGAGGCTGCGGAGCAGGCGCGCACGGAGCAAGAAGCGGAAGATGCCGTCGAGCTTGAGCACGCTCAAGCGCTCGCAGCCGCCGCAGAGCGAGAGGCGGCTGCCCGCGCGGCAGCCGCGGCATCCGCCGATGAGGCCCGTGCGGCGAGGGAAGCCGCTGAGTCCGCCACCCTCGAGGCGACGAACGCCGTCGAAGCCGCTGAGGCCGAAGCTCAGGCGGAAGAAGCGGCGAGAGCTGCACGTGCACGACGGCGCGCCTCCATGGATTCCAGCGCAATGAGCGCAGACATGGACACGACGGCGATGGACAACGCAGGTGAGACCATGCAGACCACCACGATGCAACCTGGCTTCGAGAACAACCCCTACCTCCGATGATGCGTACAACCTGCTTTCTTATTCTTGTGGCCCTCGCTGGCTGTAACTACTTCCCTGAGGAGCTCCTCGATGAGACGGGGAACCTGGAGCTTGCCGACACATGTCTTGGAAACGTTCCTATTCTCACTGAAGGTGTCTCCGACGTCACCATCGACTTGAGTGCGAACACCGACACCATCAGCGATATCGGTTTTTGCACGGGGGCTGACGCGCCTGGCAACGACGGTTTCTTTGGTGTGGAGATGGAGGCCGGCGAGAAGTGGCACTTTCATCTGCGGACCAATACGGGAGCAGCACTCAACCCCGCAATTTATGTTCTTGATTCCACCTGCGATTCACGCCGCTGCATGACCGGCGACGCGATCGATATCTGTGGGGAAGGACGTGACGAACACCTCTCTTTCGTAGCCCCGCGGACAGGGACTTTCTTTGTCGGAGTCGACAGTCGCCTTCCTGGTGGCGCCTCCTACCAGCTTGTCGCTGTGCGACCGGTCTGTGGCAATGGGGAAATCGAACACAGCGAAACCTGCGATGATAGCAACACTGTCGATGGTGATGGCTGCGACAGCTCATGCCGCGCGGAACTCTCGAGCGGCATGTCCGAAGTTGAACCCAACGACGATCCGACGGGTGCCAATCGGCTCCTCTCCCTCAGCAGTACTGCGACAGGTGTGCTCGGTGGTCGTTGCGACCGCGATATGTTCGTGCTTGAGGTCGAGACGGCCGGGGACGTTCAGGTCGCCCTCTCCGGCGCGGGTGGCGAAGCCTGTGTCGATGGCGACCCGACCTTTGAACTCGACCTTCTTGGTGCAGATGGACGCACGGTCGTAGGCCGCGGCGCAAACGCCGACGGCGAGTTCTGTCCAACGGTGAACGCGACGGGCCTTGCTGCTGGGACCTACTACTTGGGTGTCACCACCGGCGAGAGCGAACGCCCCTTCACGTACACGCTTTCTCTCACGCAGTAACGTTCACTTCGCGAGCTGCACCGGAGCCACGACGAACGCGCCGTGGCTCGTCGCCTCGTCAAAGTACGCGACGTAAGCCACACGCATCGACCCGTCGCTCAGCTCCTCTACTTCAGCGACAACACGCGCCGCTTCTTGTGAGTCGCTCCAGCCGCCGGCGTGGGGCCGCCACTGCTGAGTGACCTCAATGTCGGCGCCGTCGAGGGCACCTGGCCGGAGTTCGCCCCGGACGCGGACGCCGCTGGCGCTCATGCCATCACCGCGCGCTGCGCGAAAAGCGAAGTAGAGGTCTGTGTTGTCTTGGGATGACTCGACGATGGACACGCTGGAGTATCCCTCAAGGTGCGCCCCGGAGACGACGAAGGCGTCACGCTTGGTGGCGTTGAGGTACGTGACGAAGAAGATGAGGGCGAATGCAGAGAGGAGCGGCAACTTCATGGCGCCTAGACAGTGCAGCTTTCGAGCCAGGGCAGAAGCTAGGGGTTTTCCATCGAGGAAACGCGCCGTGTAGCAAACGATTCACGCGCGGTGTCGCGAGTCCTACCTCAGCCTTTGAGAGCGCTGAGGCTTCAGTCGTACAAAGAAGAACCGTACTGGGTTGAGGTGCGATTTCTCCTGGTCTTGGTGCTCGCTTGTTCCGGCGCGCCTTCTGCTGATGATGTGGGCGATGCGAGCGTGGATGTGCTCTCGCTCGGACTCTCGGCGCCCGGCGCCGATCCATCGGTCTCCACGGTTGTCGAGGGGCCTGCCCTCGCGGCGACCTCGCCGGCGCGTTTGACTCAAGGGCTCGCGGCGGAACAGCTCGCCGCTCACCTCGCGAGCAACAGGGCGTGGATGTGGTCAGCGACGCTGGTACCCGACGTGCCCGAGGGGCCCATTGAGCTCGCGCTTCCTCCTCAGTACGGCCTCGCCCCGAGCACTCGCTTGGCTCGCGTCGCGTTGTTCCAGAGCGTCGCTGTGGACGTCGCCCGCGATGGCGCGGCGCTCTCCGCGAGCGCTCCCATCATCGCCGATCGGGCGCTCCGCGTTCGTGCGTACGTTGAAGACGGCGCTGGCTCGTTGGTGCTTGGGCGGCTTCGCTGGGAGAGCGCTGGCACAACGACACTCTTTGTTGGGAGCATGCATGTCGAGGGGCCGAGCAGCGATGAAGACCCCGAGAGTCTCTTCGAGTTTGTGGTGCCGAAAGAGCTTGTCTCCGCCGACGCGACCTTCGCCGTGGACATCCTCGAAGACGAGGGTGAGAGCTTCGCAAATCCTAGCCAGGCACGTTTTCCTATGGACGGGGAGCTTCATCGCCTCGCCGCAGAGCCGCGGATGCACATCGATGTGCGCCTTGTCCCGATGCGCTACGGCTTCGATGGCTCGATGCGAATACCGGCGGTGGGGGCGGAAGAGCTCAGTGCACTCCGCGAACACATCGAAGCCGTGTTTCCGGTTTCTCAGGCAAGCGTGACGGTGCTGCCGGCGCGCGACTACGACGCGCAGATCGGGCCGGATGATTTCGATGAGCACGTCGACGCGCTCCATCAGGTCATCGCCTGGAGAACCAGCGATGCGCCGCCGAGCGCTGTCTACTATGTGGGCGTCGTCGCGCCGGCGGAGACGTTTGGCGAGTACTGCGCGGAGGGGTGCTACGCGGGAGTGGCGCCCGTCAACGAGCTGAACAGTCCGTTTCAACGCGCTTCCGTCGTGGTCTGGTATGGCGCGTCACGGAGCGGCTGGACGGCCCTTCATGAACTCGGCCATACGCAAGGGAGAGCGCACTCGCCATGCGGTTGGGTGAGTGGGGCAGACCCAGACTATCCGCACCCCCGTGGTGTGATCGGCGTGTGGGGCTTCGATTCGCGCGTCGGGGCGTTCCTGCCCCCGACGAGACACGACTTCATGAGCTACTGCGGGGATGAGTGGGTCAGCGATTACACGTACGCCGCGATGGCGGAGCGCACTCGCGACCTGCGTAGTCTGCCCTCCATCGCTTCGGCGGAGGTTCGACGACGGGACCCATCCCGACGGATGATCACTACGGGGCATCGTGTTCGCTGGTCGAATATCGCTCTGCCCACCGGGGTCGTCGGCGAGGCGACGAAGCTCCTCGCCATCGACTCGCGCGGTCGGCATCGAATGGTGCCAGCGGAACGCATCGAGTACTCCATCGATGGAACGAACAGCTACGTCGTGCGCGTCGACGCTGACATTCGTGCGTTCATCGTCGATGGCACGCGACTCACCGTTCCTTCCACGCAACCGCGCTTCTAGAGGGGATGAGCGAAAGCGGCGTGCGCCGGCCGCAATGTGCGCAGTTATGAGATGCGCTCTACTCCCGCGACCGTAGCGCTCGCTCCTGAGTTACACTCAGGTATGCGAACCCGAAGCGCCGCCTGCATCCTCTTGTGTTTGACGGCGGCCTGCACGGGTCGGCTCGTCGACAATAACCCCATCGTTCCTCTCGAGCGCGACGCTAGCGCCGACGCCCTGAGCGACGCGGGAGTCGACGCTTTGCCTGATATCACCCTCGTCGATGCGAGGGACGTTGGGGGCGAGAGCGACGCGGGGCCAGACACATCCGCTCCTCAAGCCGAGTGCGCCACCATCGACGCCTTCGTGAGCGGAGCTGTGACATGCCGCGACGAAAGCGCGCGATGCTCGGTGACGCTTCCGTCCACCTCGACCTGCGATGAAACCTGCGCCGCGATGAGCATGGACTGTTTGCGTGTGTACCAAGAGACATCGGCGTGCCTACCCGCACTGGAACAGGGGGCTCTTGGCTGCGACGAAGCGCCCACGGACACGGGTTTCTGCCAGTGTGGTGATGCCGGCGCCAAATACGAGCCCTGGGTTGTGGTCACCATCGGCGACTCCACGATGTCCAACCGTGGCACCCCCGGCGAGTCCGGCTGGGGTGACGAGTTCCCGGCGTTCGGGGTACGCGCCGAGGACGTCATCAACGAAGGTTCGAGCGGAGCGAGCAGCCTCGACTTCGAGACGCGATCCAACTGGCCGCGCGCAGAGGCGCTTCTGGGCCCAAACGTGTTTCTTCTGATCCAGTTCGGCCACAACGATGGCTCCGACGACCCCAACCGACACACCGAGCCGGGGACGGAGCCAGGATTCGAAGGCACCTACCAAGACCGGCTGGCGTTCTATGTGAGCGCCGCCCGCGCCGCCGGGGCGACACCCATCATTGCCACATCGATGGGCCAGATGGTGTTCGATGCAGAGGGCGTCGCCCGAGACACGGGGGTGACACGCTACGCGAACTCCGCGACCGTCTACGCCGAGCGAGAAGGGCTCATGCTCATCGACGGCCATCGGGTGAGTCGCGCGGAGTTCACGCGTCTCGGCCCGGAAGAGACCATTGCTCAGTACTCTTTGGATGAAGTGACCCATTTCACGCCGGCCGGGGCGCTACGTCTGGCGGAGCTGATGGCGCGAGCTGGCTGCATCGAGAGCGAACTCTACTGCGCTCAGTTCGAGCTCGACGACTAGAGATCTCATCGCTACGGACGGCTTGGTTTCTATGAGCGTGTGCACTACGCGCTCGCCACATTTTCGCCACATATGCCCGCTAAGGTACGCGCATGCGCTACCTCATCCTCCTCGTTACGTTGCTTTTGACGGGGGTTGCGCATGCGCAAAGCGAAGAGGACGTTCGGCCCGGCGACGTCGTCTTTCATCGGTCTCGCTCCGCCCAGAGCCGCGTCATTCAGGAGGTCACAGGCTCACCTTGGACTCACGTTGGCGTCGTCTTCGAGCGCGAAGGAGCGCTCTGGGTCCTGGAGGCGGTACAGCCCGTGAAGTGGACGCGTCTTGGGGAGTGGGTTCGTCGAGGTCGCGGTTCAGAGCTTGCGATTCGGCGGCCTCGAGCAGCTCTCTCCGGCGACGCCCTCGACACGCTCCGCCAGAGCGGAGAGCGTTTCCTTGGACGCCCCTACGATGCGCGTTTCGAGTGGGACGAGCGACGTATCTACTGCTCTGAGCTGGTGTGGTTGATGTTCGAGGATGCGCTGGGGCTTCGCCTGAGCGAGCCGCAACGATGGCAGGACCTTACGCTCTCTCGTGCAGCGCGTAGGCTCGCGCGACGGCGCCTTGGTCGCCTGCCGACCCCGGGGTCGCTCATTGTGACTCCCGTTGCGCTCCTCGACTCGGCGTCGCTCTTCGATCCTCGTGCCCCTGAATAGCGCTTAGGTTTCTGCGGCGAGCGTCGAGTAGTCTTCGCTGAGCCAAAACGAGAGAAGCGCGCAGATACGAAGAGTCAGCTCCGCGTACACGAGCTGTCCTTCCGTGGAGCGCATCGTCGCCATCGCGTAGAGGCCGTCTTTTCGGTATACCTTGAGAGCATCCCCACCATCGAGGGCAAGCATGGCCTTGATCGCCGGGGCGGGGTGACCACAGACGAGCAGACCTGCGCGGTCCGCTCCGAGTTGCATGAGACGGTGCGCCGTGATGAGTTGGTCGGCGCGAGCGTTTGAGTCCGTCGCGTCGTCGATCTGTTCGGCATCTTCGGTCTCGGCGTCATCTTTGCCGAACTTGAGAAGCTTGCGCGCACGCCGTCCGAGCTTCTGCGCGCTACCATCCTTAAACGCGTTCGCGAGCTTCGAGATGCCATCGCCAATCTTGTAGCGGCCAAGCAGGGGCACCGCGCTCAACAGGACATCAAAGCCGCTGACTCCGAGGTCGAAGGCCCCTTTCCAGAGCGCGCTCGAGGTGACGCGTGAGTGCCCAAAGCGCAGGTGCGCGAGCTCGGACCCGAAGGCGAAGGAGAGCTCCACGGGAGACAGAAAGCGGGGCTTGGTTTCGTCTACATGGTGCCCCCCGAGGACCACGAACATGGACTCGTCGTCCTCGTGCCCAAAGCAGCCGACGGCGTCGTCGCCCCCGGACACATAGATGTCTGCTTTGACGCCGAGGCGTTTCGCGGCTCGCTGGAAAACCGCACGTCGCGTCTCGTCGCGGAGCCGGGGGCAGTATGCGCGGAGCGCCGAGTGATCCGGTCGCTCGATGGAAGCGACGAGCGTCGAAAGACCCCCGAGAAACTCGTCTGTTCGTCCGATGGGGTGGCGTAGGAGAGCGAGCTCTTCGTCTGCGAGCGGCGCGTCGTAGTCCGGCGCGCTCAAGCCAGGAGCGTCGAGACCTCCGCTAAGGATACTGCCCACAACGCTCGCGCGGTCGGCCAGCGGGAGCGGCGCGACCTCGATGAGATCGGCGACGCGCTTGAGCTGAAGGGGTTCGAGTCGCGCCAGCGCAAGAGTAGCGTCAAAGTTCTGAGGGCCCGTGAGGAGCGAGCGTTTCGCTTCGAGGATCCTTACCCGTGCACGAACTTGTGGGTTGGGTTCGTCGACGTCTCCATGCGGCACGAGGTCCATTGCGTCCCCGTCGGCGAGCGATGCGAGGGCGTCTTCGAGGACCTTCGCCGCGTCCTCTTCGCGCCCGGCGGCGCGGAGGTGCTCCGCCCATCCAATTTGCGTAGCGGCGCTCTCCGCGAGGGTCTGCTTCCCGGCGGCGGCGACGTGAGTCTCATGCAGCGCGACGGCGATTGGGCTCGCCGCGGAGTGTCCCCGTAGAGCGCTCACGAGCTGGGTCTGCGCGTCTTGCGAGAGTTGCCATCGCGTAGACCACGCGACTCCGGAGTCGCCGACGTCCGTGGAGAACTGCGCCCAAACGAAGGCGTCTGGAGTGTCGAGCTTCGCGCGCAGCCAGAGCGCGACTCGTGAACGCGCGTCTTGCAACTTGGCAGCGATGTATTCCGCGCGCTCCAGCTCGCCTGCGTCGAGTGCTCCGTCGAGGGCCAGGCGCAGACGCGTGCGTTCTTCGACGGCGCTCCACGGCGCGACTTCATGGAAGCGTTTTTCGTTCGTGCGGGACGTGAGCCACTCGTGCTCGCCGGAGGTGACGCGGTCGCGGCCGCGCTCGGACTCTACCCGGATGGGCGCTGAGAGAGCCTGCACCCACACATCGCCAAGGGGATTGATGGCGACGAGCGCCGAGCGACGGTCCGTCAGCACGAACACCGCGCGGCGTGTTTGCTCGTCCGTCATGCTGGACTCAACGCTGACTTCCTTCGACGTCGCGAGGGCCGCAAGGAGGAGCTCCTCATCGCGGTCTTCGTGTGCGAGCCACGTCGCGAGCCAGGCGGCGAGGGTTTCGTCCATCGCGTCGATGCACGCGCCGCCCGGGACAATAGCAGGAGGCCTCAGACGCCAGCGTAGAATCAATCGCTGGAGGTGAGCGCCTTTGCCGGAGGGAACGGTGAAGGACGTGCCGTTCACACTCACCTCGTCGTTCACTCGCCCGAACCGGTACTTCAGGCTCTCGACGCGTTGCTGGCCAAGCCAGAGCGCGCCATTGCGGAGCTCGATGGCATCGGTGGTGCCCTTGAGCGCCACAGCTTCAAGAGTGGAGCTGAGACTCATGCGCAAAGCATGACCTTCGGCCACGTCCACGCAAGTTGTCGACGCCTGGCCTAGGAACCAAAGAGCTTCGGCACGAGCTCCTCCGCCGCGCCCAAAAATGTCTCGTGGAAGTATGGGTTTGGGGGCTTCATCGGTTCCAAGTTTGCGTAAATCGTGCGCGCACCAACATACGCTGCGCTGCGAACATAGTTGGAAGCAGGGCTGACGGTGCCGCTGGTCCCGATGGCGACGAAGAGGTCGACCTCGCGAAGCGCCTTCTTGACGGCCCATTCGCGTTCAGCAGGGATCGCTTCGTTGAAGAAGACGATGTCCGGCCGAAGGGGCGCGTGACAGAGCTCGCACGCAGGGACGACGCCTTCGGTGAAGGAGTCGTCGTCGAAAGGTTGAAGCGAGCACTCGTTTCGGCTGCATCGAGTGATGCTCGCGCGCCCGTGGATTTCGATCACGGTGGAGCTGCCGGCGCGGCTGTGGAGCCCATCGATGTTCTGCGTGATGATCGTCATGGCGCCCGGGACTCGCGATTCAACGCGCGCGAGGGCGAGATGAGCGGCGTTGGGCGATGCGTCGTGGGCCGCTGCCCGAAGGGGGCCAAAGAGCGACCAGGAAGCGGCGGGGTCATTGGCGAAGCCTTCGACGGTGGCTACGTTTTCGTCGCCGCCTTCGGTCCACACGCCGCCTGGCCCGCGATAGGCGCGAAGACCGGACGCGACGGAGATACCAGCGCCCGTCAGGACGACGATGTGTTGATACGCGCTGACATCGATGCTCATTCCACGAGTTTGTAGGCGAACTGCCGAGCGCGCCCACCTTTTCACAACCCACGCCTCGAAGGCGATGGCCGGAGCTTTCGACTTGTGGCAATCCCGCGGGTATGAAAACTCGCGTTAGCGCCTACGGCCTCGTCATCGCCGATGAGCGCATCCTGCTCACCCAGCTTGCGGACTTCTGTTATCGACCACGTCACTGGACCCTTCCCGGCGGCGGCATGAAGCATGGCGAGCTGCCGGAGGAAACCCTGGTGCGTGAATTCTACGAAGAGACGAGCCTCCAAGCGCGCGACCTCGACTTGTTTCACGTCCACGCATTTTCAGAGAGCGAGCGCGGGCCGTTCATGGGCGTACAGATCGTCTACCGCGTCGCGGCGGAAGGAGAGCCCCGAGTGATCGAGGAGGGCGGGAGCACGGGTGACGTCGCGTGGGTGTCTCTTGCAGACCTGCCTAAGCTGGATCGCGTGCCGGGTCTGGACGTCATCCTGAACAAGCTTGGTGTGCCGGTCATTTCCGGCGCTTAAACGAAAAAAGCTCGGCGCATGGCCGAGCTTTCCTCGAAGATCGGAGCTCTTAGCACTCGTCGGTGCAGAAATCCCAGGGGCCTTCGTCCCATGCGCCTTCGGTCGCTGCGCAAAGCTCAAGGCAAGCATCTTCGCTGTCCGCTTCGTACGAGTCGCCGCCGCAGGCTTCGTGACCGAAGACGTACTCCATGCAGTTGCCCGTGGCGCTGCTGCTGCTGCCCTGGTGGCCATCCCAGCAGGTCGGTGTCTGGAGGAACTCGGTGTCGTCGGTGTAGCCGTTGTGGTTGCTCTCGCTGCAGAGATCGAGACAGAGCGTGGTCTCCACCAAGCACTCGCGGGAGGTGTCGGCGAAGGTAGGAAGAAGGTCGAGGATGATGCCGCAGGTGTGCTGAAGCTCTGGCGCCGCGTCGCAAGCGTCGACGCAGTCGTCACCTTCGGCGGCGAGGCACTCGTCGAGGATGCGCTGCGCCGTCGCGGCGCCGACGCGGCCGTTGTAGGAGTCGAGGTCGACAAGCGCGCAGTCAGCAGCGCGCGTGAGGCATTGGTCGGCACGGATGACGCCGCTGAAGGGGCTCGCCCCGTCGCAGATGCCGCCGGTGCAGGATGTCGTCAGCGTGAAATCGCCGTTGCCCACGCCGCGGTGAGCCTTGACTGCGATGAAGTG
The DNA here is from genome assembly GCA_045106895.1 of Polyangiales bacterium. Classification (GTDB taxonomy): domain Bacteria; phylum Myxococcota_A; class Polyangia; order Polyangiales; family Houyiibacteriaceae; genus JBCCRV01. Next base: position 11,929 of record JBGCFM010000171.1, read on the forward strand.
CTCGCCGTCATTCTCGATGGTGAAGAAAAGCTCCACGCTGCCGGAGCCGACGTCGTAGCTCGTCGGAGCAACGAACGTGCTGGTGCCGGCGTAGAGGTACGCCGAGGGACGAAGGTCGCCGGAGTCGCGGGTGACCTCCAAACGAATCTGGTCGCCGGCCTCAAGCTGCAGCGAGTAGAGCACGAGGCCCTCACCGCCGGTGGAGCTTGAAGCGCTGTCGCCGAGGCTGATCTCTCGGCTTCCGAATGCGCCGTCCGCTTTCGACTCGGCAAGCTGAGACTCGATCCCGGGCGAGACTTCTGGGTCGAAGGGGACTTCGACGTCGGCTGCGCAAGCCAGGGAAAGACAAAGACCGAGGATGGAGGCAATTCGCATGGGTGCCTTCATAGCAGCTGAAACGCCGTTTGACACTACATGTGGGTGAGTATGCGCAGAAGCCAAGGAAACGTCACCGCCCCGTTGCTTCGGCGCAAGGAAGTAATCGAATCGCATGGCGTATGGTGCCGGCGTGAAGACCTCATGCATCGTATCTCTGCTCCTTGCCGTCTTTGCCGGTTGTGGTGACCCGGAAGTCGCCCCGATTGCGCCGGGCACTCCCCAAGCGCCTGCGACGGAGCCGTCCGCGCCGCAGCTGGCCGTCGAGCCGGAAGCGCCGAGGCCCGAGGGAGAGCAGACGCTCGAAGGCGGCTTGAGCATTGAAGTTCTCGACATGCAGCTCTTTCATCCGGACACGCCTCACCGTGAGCTCATGGACCCGCGCGATCTTACGCGTCGCACATCGGAGCGTGGAAGTGGCTTCGGCCTCGGGGTCTTGCTCTCGGTGCAGAACGATTCGGAATACGTTCTCGGCGCGCCGCGCATTATCTCTAACCTCGCCGTACGTGGCGCGCATGGAATGGCGACGTGCCGCCTCGTGCCAAGGCGTCGTAGCTATTGGGGTCGCACGCGGAACCCGATGACGATTCTGAGTCCGCAAGTGAGCGAGCGAACCCCTTGGGCCGACGAGACGCGAAACAACACGGAGTCGCTGTGGCGCCCAGACGAGACGCTTCGTATTCGCGGCGTCCTCGAGTGCGGCCCCATCCAGGTTCATGACATCGAGCCCGCGGGTCTTAGCGGGCACTTCACCTTGGCGGCACGCGCACCCTTCGTCCCCCACGAGGTCGACTGCGATCGTGATCAGGAGATCTGTGACGACGACATCGTTGGCAGCATCGACGCCATCGACGTGCCGGCGCGAGCGTTCGGTCTGCAAGCGGTGACGCTCCCGACGGGCGAGTCCGGCTACGCCGCGGGCGACATCTTTATTCACGCCGTGGACGGCCGCCCCAAGCGCGAGACCTTCTCGGACCTAGAGACCTCTCTCTTCGAATCCGAGACGGCGGACCTACCGGCGGCTCCTGTGTTGAGCCCGGTCACCATCGGCGAATGGAGCTTGACCCTGAACAGCGTCACGATGGGCCACTGGACGGACGTTGAAGACGTGGACAAGGGCAAGCGCCTCGTGACGGTCACGGCGACGGTGGCTATCGACTCCGCGAATATCGGCGCGCAAATGGCGCTGGCCGTGAGCGCCGCCGAGACGGAGCTCGCTGCGGCGGAGAGCGCTCTTCGTGTGGCAGGTCTTGCGATGGAGCAAAGCGAACCGGGGAGCCAAGCGATGGCGACGCTGATGACGACGGAGCGCGAAGCTCAGGCGCGCGTGCGGAGCGCATCTTCCGCCGCGTCCCGCGCTCGATCCACCTACCAGCGCACCCTCGGTTCGGCGCGCTCGAACCTGGTGCGCCTGCTCAGCTGTGACCGCGTTCAGCTCGTCAGCACAAAGGGCACTCAGCGCGCCGACAACGCGCGTGACGCCGGCAGCACCTGCCGCACGTTGAGCGACGCGGACAGTGTTTCCGTCGTTTGGGCATTCTCCGTCGATCGTTACGAGACGCCGGTGGGCATCACCTACCAGCTCGGTCGCGACCATCACACGACGTTCTTCGCAGCGCAGTCCTTGAGTGGTTTCGACGCGCGCTAACGATGAGCGGGCTGGAACATCGAGAGGGTCGCGCAGAGCTCATCACTTCGCTCTACCAGACCTTCGCGCGCTACGCCGTCAAACTCCCGATGCACGGATGTTTTTGCTGCGTGAGCGCAGAGCGCCACAGTTCCATTCATGGACCCTTGCGCGAGCTCTCCGCCGAAGCGCTCTCGCTCTACTCCGCAAAGGCGATGAGCACGTGGGGCGGAGTCGAGGACTACAAGCACTTCATCCCGCGAATACTGGAACTCTTGGGCTCGGGCGACGCCGCGAGCTACCACGGCTTCAGCGTGTGGCTCGTCGCTGGAAAGCTAGACTACGCCGGTTGGGGCACGTGGCGACCCGAGGAGCAGGCGCTCATCAAGCAGTATTTCCATGAGCTATGGCTCGCGTTCTTAGACGGCGACACGACTACGCTCTCGGCAATAGAGATGATCGACGCGATTCGCGCCCTCGGCGAGGATATCGCGCCGTGGCTCGCTTATTGGGACCCCGCGCGGCTGGGGCACGCCGAGCGGCTCGCAGAGGCAGTGCTCTACTGTCCCACTCGCAGCCACAAAGAGTTCCGCGGGTGGTTGCTCGCCCCCGAGCGACTTCGTGCGCTGGAAGCTTCGTTTGAAGCCCACTTAGACACGCCCCAAGCGGACCTCATCGCCGAAGCCATCGACCGTATTTCCCAGTGAGCGCGTGACTACTCGTCTTCAAGCGGCGGCTTGCTCGCGACCGTCGCGTCATCCATTGGCCCCTTGATGGAAGAAGGTCTGGATGCGCTCGTCGGCATGTCCATCGGCATCAAGCGCTCGCCGGAGTCGACGGTGTCGTCCGGGTTACGCGAGTGACTCGTCGCCGTGACGACGCGTGTCTCCTCTTCGTAGGTGCTCCCCGTCGACCGAGACGAGACGTCGGACCTCTTCGGGCGAATCGACCGGGGGCGCCGCTGTCGGCCGGCTTCCGTGAGGCGCTCTAGGATCGCGATGAGGCCCGGGTTTTCCGTGGGCCGGAGCCAGTCCTCGGCCATGAGCCGATGGTGCTCGTAGTTGACGCGGTCACCTCCATGGAGAGATACGCGCGCCATGGCTTCGTGCAGCTGACCGGCCATCGACGAGCACTCCATGGCCTCCGCTTTATCGATGGCCTCGCGAAGGCGGAGAGTCGCCGCGCGCTGGTCCCCAAGGGCGTTCTCCGAGAGAGCCATCGCTCGCTCACAGCGTAAGCGCGGAAGCCAGATGCGTTGCTTCAGGTCTTCGCCAACGGCTAAGCCTTCCTTGGCCCACTCGATGGCGACCTCGTGTCGATACGCGTCGGCGGCGGTCTGAGCCAAAGCTGAGGCGGTGTACTGACGCATCAGCGCATCGGACTCGTCGAGGGATTTGTAGCCAGCGCCGAGCACTTCAAAGGCGTCGTCGAACTCGCCGCGCTCTCGATGAATCTCGCCGCGAGTGATGGCGATTCGCGCCTCGAACTTCATGCCTTCGGCGGCGTAGCGTTCGAGGGTGTCGAGGCATTGCTTGAGCCCTTCCACGTCGTGGTTCAGCCCATAAGCCGGGTGGGCGAAGAGCACGACTTGTAGCTGCGTGGACCAGGAGCCGAGCTGGATCGTCTCGACCTCGATGCCTTCTTCGATCTCCCGAGCGATGGACTCTTCGCCGCGGTAACGATGACGGACAACGCGTGCTGTCTGGGCGGCGAGGTCGTAGAAACGAAGGTCCAGCTCTTCCATGCGTTCAAGGTCGGCGAAGAGGCGCTCGCTCTCGAACTGGTTGACGTCGACGAGCACACGCATCGACCGGCAGCCCGCTTCCGCGAGGCGTTTCTCGTCAGGCGTCAGCGGGTTCATGAAACGGCGAGTCACGAGCTCAACGGATTCCGTCAGGCGATCCGCCGCGCCGCCGAGTCGCCCTTCAACGATGTCGTGCATCGAGTGAGCGGCGAGGTAAGCGGCGTAGGGGATCTGGCCGCGAAAAGACTTGAAGGGTCGCGCGACTTCGAGGAGCTCTTCTAGCTCGGACTTCAGGTTCGCCGCATAGGCGAGGGCGCACGAGTAGCTCAGCCCGACGACAAAGGATGTGAGAGCCCGAAGAGGGTTCGGGCCACGTCCGAGACGCGCGAGCCATCGAAGGTTCGCCCAACCAAAGCCCAGGACGAAGCCAGGGAGCCAGCCGATGAAGCGGAGCTTGCGGGCGATGGAGAGACCGCATTCTTGTCCCAACAGCTCCAGGGCTCGCTTTGAGTGACGCCTCCCCGTAGGACGGTGAGAGACCCAGCCGGCGGAAAGCAGGAAGAACGCCATCTCTGCCCGTCGCCATCGAGGCGCACCGGACGCCTCCGCTTCTGCGAGCGCGACCTCAAGCGGGGCGATGCAATCGGAGAGGGCCTGGGCCTCGTAGAGCGCACGTCCGGCGCCCTCGAGCATTCTCGCGCCTTCCTGTTTTCGGTCGCCGCGATAGAGGTGCCAGCCAATCGTGGCTTGGCGTGCAGGGTCCTCGGGCAGTTGCTCGGCGAGGAGCGTCTCGGCGACCTGTCGGTGGAGCGTCTGCTCTCGTTCGGAGGAGAGGCCACGGAGAAGTGCTTCGCGGAGGCTGTCGTGACGGAAGCGAAAACGATCACCGAGATCGACGATGACTCCCTGGCGTCGCAGCTCGGCGAGGGCCGCGAAGGTGTCGCTCTCGACCTGACTCGCGGAGGCGGCTCTGTCTTCCTTCGCGTTTCCGCTATCCGCGTTGAGGCTGGCGCTCACGATCAAGTCGACTGTGCGCTCAAGCTCGAGTTCGCTCCCGTGAACGGCGAGCATCTCCCCAACGGAACGCTCCGCCGGCGAGAGCTTGGCGATTCGCTTCTCCATCGCCTGGGCCAGTCCTTCGGGGCGGATGTCGCTAGGAATGTCCTGGGGGAACACCCATGAGCCTGAGGCGTAACGAATCACGCCTTCGTCGACGAGCTGTCTCGAGAGCTCGGCACAGAACATTGGGCTGCCGAGGGTGGCTTTGTGCATCCAGCGCGCGAGGCGCGGCAGATGTGCGGCGTCGCCGAAGACGGAGCGAAGGAGCGCCTCGACGCCGTCCTCGTTGAGCCCTTCGAGCAAGATGCGCGGCTGGATTGAGGAGAGCGACGCGACGGCGGACTTGGCGCGGACCTGCTCGCCAAGTCGACGAGCCACGCCGAGGAGAAGGCGAGGGATCTTGCGTTGTGCCAGGCTCGCGACGGAGGCGGCGCTCGCTTCGTCGCAGCGCTGAATATCGTCCACCAAGATCACGAGGGGGCCGCTCTCCGCCATGAGCTGAACCACTTCCAGCACCGCGCGCTGCAAGCGCATACGGTCTTCGGCGGGCTCTCCGGACTCGGCTTCCGCATCCACCAGGGGGAAACGCTTCGCGATGGCTGGGAAGACGCGACACAAGAGACCTGCGTGAGGTTCACAAGCGCTATAGGCTTCCTGCGGCATCACGATGAACGCCTCGTTCAGCAGCTCAGCGATGGCCGCGAAGGGTCTGCCCCCGTGCTCCGCGGCGGCGTCTTCGCAGTTGATCGCGAGGCAACGTGCGCCTTCCAGCTTTGCTTGAATACGAAGGTCAGCGAGCAGACGGCTCTTCCCCGTTCCAGACTCCGCTTCGAGGTACAGCTGCCGAGACGCCTGATTCGTCACGACCTCACTGAGCTCGTCGCGCATCATCTTGAGCTCCGCGTCACGGCCGACCAAGGCAGCTGTTGGCGCGTAGCCCGACTGCACGGCGAGGACCGGGTCCGGCTCGAGATCTCCGAGGGCGGTGAGTCGATCGATGAGAATCGCGGCGCTTTGCGGACGACCCATCGGTTCAAGACAGAGAAGATCCACCACCAGCGACTCGAGGGCTTCGGGCACATCGGCGATCTCCGACGGCAGGACGGGCGTCTTGCGCCACAGAGCGTCGAGATCGCGCAGAGTCCGCGCGGGATAGGGAGTCTCTCCCGTCAGCATCGAGTAGGCCAGGACACCGAGTGAGTAGAGGTCGGCGCGTCCGTCGATGGGCTGTCCGTAGAGCATCTCCGGGGCGATATAGGCGGGGGTTCCGGCGACGTCGCCGGCCACGCCAGCGTCGACGAGGACGCCAAAGTCGAAGAGGATCGCCCGCTCACCCACCACGCGCACGTTCCGAGGCGTGAGGTCACGATGGACCATGCCGCGAGCATGAAGGAGGGCGAGGGCGGAGGCGACATCGCGGAGCAAGAGACAGGTCTCTTTGGGCGAGATCCGGCGCGCGCGAATCACCTCGCGGAGGTCTTCCCCCGGCATCATCTGCATGGTGTAGTACGGACCCGAGGGGTCTACGCCGTAGTCGTAGACAGGCACGATGCGGGGGTGTGCGAGGGACGCGAGCGTGTGGAACTCGCGCCTGAAACGCAGCTCGGCGCGGGCGAACTTCGACTCCGTGTCGTCCACCGACATTCGCTTGAGCGCCACGCGTTGATCCGTCGTGAGATCGAGAGCCTCATAGACCTCGCCCATGCCTCCGCGGCCAAGATGGGCCATGAGTTGGTATCGGCCCCCTACGACGGTTTCCTTGGACAACGCTAAGAGTGTGACGCAACTCGCGCGTGGCGGAAAGGTTGGGATCCAAACGAGTCGACGATCGCGCGGCGGTGAGCGCGATGTTGCAGCACCAGGCCCGTCACGTGACCCGCGTTCAGCCAGCGCAGCTCGCTGCCTTTCCACACCTCGTGCAGGGCGAGGGCCTCGTCCGGGGGAATGAAACCATCTTTTCGTGAGGCGACGAGGATCGCTCGCTCCGGAGCGACGGGCGCCGGGAGACGATCGAGACGCACCGGCTCCAAACACTCGGCGAAGTAATGCCGCGCCGAGTCCAACGAACCGGCTTCCGCGGCGAGCACGTCCCAGCGCATGGTGGTGCTCAGCGCAGCGCTCGTGAACACGGCTTCGGCGGAGCAAGCGGCCCCGCGGGGTGAAACACTCACGGGGAAGGCGGAAAGCGCCGCGCCGAATGCCGCCATCATGCCGCCTTGGGAGAAACCCGTCGCGCCGACGCTCAACTCACGCTCGGCGAAGTGAGCAAGAAGCGAGCGAAGCTCGACGACCGTAGCCAGGTTCATCGCAAATTGGTCGGCCACCGTTCGCACGCCCGCGCCAACCTGACGCGGAGGTCGCCGCTGCCCGTAGTAGGCATTCTCAAGGATCACGCTGCCGATGCCTTGGCGCGCGAGCCAGCGAGCGAGGGGTCGCCGCGCCATGAACCCTTCTTCACCGGTCGTCGCCAGAAGGATGCAGCGGGGAGCGTCGCGATGAGGAGTCCACTCCTCCAGGTACGCTCGCTGCCCTTCTTCAGGCAGCACCTCAGCCGAGGGCGAGGTGAACGTGCCGCGTCGAATCTTGGTGCCACCGAAACTTCTGGCGGCGCCCCACTCAATTTCAATGGGCTGGACCGGCGTCTCGTGGACATCACGGACACCTGCGACGAGGGACTCGAGCCTTTTCTGCTCGCCGAAACCGTCGGCGTAGAGGCGCCGAGACGGGGTCATCGCTTTGGCGAACATTCGGTCGATGAAAGCGTGAGCCATCGGGGCAGTGTAGCACCGGCCGGCCTACGCTTCCCGGATGAGCTGAACGAAGGCGCGAATACCAGCGAGGACCTCGCCGTTCTGCTGCGTGCGATCCACGGTCCGCTCAAATTCCCGGAGCACGCGCTCAAGCTTCTCGTCCGTCGACGCCGCGGAGTTCCGCCAGGCGCTCGCTTCGGCGACGGTGCGCTCTTCGATGAGGGCGAGCTGCCCTTGAGTGAGCGCGCGCTGAGTCTCTAGCTCCTTGCTCAACTCGTCGAGCTGGGCTTGGAGTTCCTCGTCGGCGCTGGCGAGCGTGCGGGCGTCCGGCGGAGGTACGGCCGCGTTGCGCTGGGCGCGCATGAGGCGCTGCCGCGTGTGGAGATAGAACGCGTGAATCGGTCGCAAGGCCATGGAGCCGAGGAAAGCGACGGCGATGACGACGCCGAGCTCCGCGCCAAGGATGGAGCGCGCCAAGAGGGCGAGGCCCGCGCCCACGAGATGCAGGAAGAGGGCGAGTACAAGGGAGCGAGTGGCGCTCTTCCGCGCAAAGCCGATCTCCGCCTCGTCGACGGTGAGACCCCGCGCGCGAAGCGATTCCATGTCGGCGAGGGCGTTGCGCGCTTGAAAGGTCAGGTCCCAGGGCAGGCGCACGACGGTGATCAAGCCGAAGACAAAGGCCATCGCCGCGACAACGCGCCCCAAGAGGAGCCCGTCAATCCAGCCAAGTTGGTGGGCTGCCGTCGCGAGGCCCAGCATCAGAAAGGTCATCCAACCACCGATTCGAATACTCATGACCCGCTACATCGCAAGGTCGGTGCCGACCTTCGATTCCGCGTTTCTCCGCAAAAAGCGAGTGATTTCGCATGGCGTGTGTACGTTCTAGGTATGCAGCATGTACACGCTATGTGCTTCGTTTCTTGAGCGAGTGTCCACGCGTCACGTCGATGTGCTCGGGGACTTCGCCCGCGTAGTCGCCCACGCTTGATGTGCCTCGTCGTTCAAACATGAGAATCGCCGCCCCATCTTTCGAGTGCGGGCGATGTTCGATGCCGCGCGGAACCACGAAGAACTCACCTTCCTCGAGCACGACATCGCGCTCGCGCTTCGCGTCGAGGGCGCCGTCGCGCACAGAGATGGACAGGCGTCCTGAGAGCACCATGAAGAACTCGTCGGTCTCGGTGTGGGAGTGCCAGAGGTGCTCGCCGGCGACCTTGGCGACGCGGACCTCGTAGTCGTTCACCTCCCCGACGACGCGGGGACTCCACAGCTCGGAGAACGACGCGAGGGCTGCTCGGATGTTGACGACGGGTGCGGCGACGACATCTTTACGCGCCTGGGGCTTCGCCGGAGCATCCGTGACCAGGCGGCTGAAGCGACGTTGGTCCTTTCGTTCGTCGCTCAGGCCGCAGCGTGGCGAATATACGGAGCGGATGACACCCTCGAAACGAAACCCCGCTCGCTCAAGGACACGCTCCGACTTGGGGTTTCCGGCGAGGACGTCTGCGCTGAGTCGTTCGTAGCCGGCGCCGAAGAGCGCATCGCAGAGGGCGCCGAGGGCGAGCGTTGCGGCGCCTTTTCCGCGCGCGTCCTCGGTAAGCCAATAGCCTACTTCGGCGCTCAAGGACTCTGGAGAAAGCGCTGCGCCGACGGAGCCAAGGAGGCGCCCATCCTCGAGAATCACATAGTGCGAGTCGCCGATTCGAAGCCACGCGTCGAACTCCGCGTCGCCGTAGGGAAATGGAACGTGTGTCCACCGTGCGACGTCGTCGTTCAGCGAGAGCGCGTCGATGGCGGCCCGGCGGTGAGCTTCGCTTCGCATTTGGAGTTCATAAGGGCCGGCGTTGAGGGCACGAGGAAGGTCGGCGGCGCTGCGCATGGTGGGAGGATAGCCCGGGATTGGAGACCACGCGGCGAGTACTTTGGTCTCACTGCAAGCGCGTGCTCGCCGTCAGTGGTCCATCGCATCCGCGGAGGCGGCGATTCCGGAACCGCCGCAGAAGCCAACGCGGAGCTCGACGCTAGCCAGCCCGACTAGCCACCCGCTCTGGAGTGAGTCGCTCTGAGTCATGCTAGAATCGTTCGGTCATGGCGTACCGAAAGACAGACTCCATCACGGCCGAGGCGGATGCCAACGACGCCATCGAGATCGCCATCAAAGAAGCCGCCGCGCTCAGCCGTCTCGACGAGAAACGAAGGGCAAAGCGCGCGCGTGCCGGGCGTTGGATCGCTCGCCTTTCGTTTCTGTCGAGCGTCGTGCTCTTCGCCCTCGCTGCGGCGTTCAAGTCTCACGGGGTTGGAGTCGCCGCCGTCGGCATGTTGATCCTGAGCGGCGGCATTGCGCTGATGCGCCTCGGCGGAGGGCTCTCCGTTCAAGGCGAGTCCGACCAAGCGTCCGTGACTCGAAACATCCGCGGGTGAAGCGAGCTTGGACTCGTTAGTCCTCGGGGATGACTTCGGCGCGGAGGCCGCGCTCACTCAAGAGGAACGTCACCAGTCCGCCGCCAAAGACGAGCGATGAGACGCCAAGCCCAACCAAGCCTCCCGTGGTTTGGCCCGAGTTGTCGTTCGCCGCGCCGGCGATGGCGACGCCGCCGCTGATGAGGACTCCTAGGATACCGGTGAGGGCGAGAATACCGCCCACCCAGCTGCCCGTGCTGGCGCCGTACTTTAGGGACACTCTTGTGTCGCTGGCGAAGCTCATGGCGGTGGGCAGTGCGTACTCATTGCCATCGTCGCGGAGAACATTCAGGCGGTATGAACCAGGCTCGACGTCGACATTGCAAGGGAGCTCGCACAACGTCTCGAACGTGCTCGGCGAGTCTACTGGGGCCATTTGCAGCGCGGCGCCGGCGTAGAGGCGGATGGAACGAAAGCGCAGTCGCACCACAGAGGCTTCAGTCTGCGCGGGTGGCGTGACAGCCTGCTCCGCGGAGGGTGGCGGGGGCGCCTGTGTCTCGACGCCGGGCTCGACGACGCCGGGCTCCACGACGCCGGGCTCGACAGGCTCCTGCGCCGGCGCCGCAGCTTGCGCTGCTCCTTCCGAGGAAGCTCCTTCGACCACGTTTGAAGAGCTTTCCTGCGCCTCGATGGCGGAAAAGGAAGTCAGACTCAACGCGGCGACGACACTTGCGAGGTGTGCTGAAGTCATCGTTTGCCTGTACCAGAGCTCACTTGGAACTTCTATGTTTGGTGCGTGCGGCCGTCTGGCAATAGATCACGTGGCGGAATCACGCCCCGGCCCACGCTTTTGTACCGTTCGCAGTTCGTGTAGACGCCTTCGCAGTAGAGCGCCTTGATCACGGCCAACGCGGTGCCTTCAACGAAGAGCGGAAACATCGGACACTTTGCGATCTTGGGGCAGCTCATGGGGTTGGCTCAGTATACATGAAACGGCCGCGTTCAGATATTCTGACCTACCTTGCAGCGCGCATGGCAGACGCTAGCTTCGACCCATGGAGTTCAACGGAGGCGACCGTGTTGCGTAGCCTGCTGGTGCTGGCGCTCGCCTTCATCGCGTGCACGGAGCCGCGGGGTGAGCCGGCTCCCACTCCCACTCCCACTCCCACTCCGAGTCCCGCGAGCACGAGTCTCGATCCTTCGAGCTTTGTCACCAGGCACGGCGACCTACCGGAGAACCTCCGCGGACCACGAAACCAGGTGCTCGTCTCAGAGCACGATTCGAAGATCTGGGTCTCAAAGGTGGGCTGGCGGCACCACTACCGTTTCGAGATCACGGGGAGCGGGGCCCGCGCTCAGGCGCGTTTCGCCGCAGGCCTGGCGTATGTGCTCGCCGAAGAGGGCGCTACGTCGGCCCTGGGCCATTGCAGCGTCGCCACGCGGATGCCGGAGTTCTATCAACTCGATCATCACGCTGTCGTGGAAGTTCCGCCGAGCGCAGGCGAGCCCGCTTCTCGGCGGCCTGTTCCTATTCGACCGGTCGTGGCCAATGCCCACTTGCAGTCCGAATACGCGTTCATCGACATCGAGGGCGCCGAGTCGATGGCTTGGTTCACGCCCGCGGAGCTCGAGCAGATGACGGGCTCTACCTTCGAAGACCCACGCGTGCGCCACATAAGCGGGTGGCGAATGGTCGGCGATGCACGCCGCTCCTTGGACCTGCTCGTCGTCTTTTCGCCGGAAAGCGCCGAGGTCTACGTTCTTGAACGAACGCGCGAGCTTCCCCTCGATGAATATCAGGCGCGGCGCGAAGAGCTTCGGCAGAGCGATGAAGAGGCGCTCGTCGAATTCCTTCAGAGCCTCGGTGTCGCGCGTGTGAGCTTCGCCCCAGAGGCGGCGTGTCAAATCCCCGAGAGCTTCGGCGGCCACGAATGGTGGCCGCTTCCTCTTCAATAGCTCTGATAGTTTTTCACAGGTCTTGCTAGCCGTCGAAGTTGAACTGGCGCCGGAGGTCGCGAGCGCGCTGTCGGCCCTCCTCGATGGCGTCCTCGCTGCGTTCCACGCTGTCCCGAAGCATGCCCGTGGCGATCTGCTTGAACTCGTTCTGCCGCCGCTCCTCGGGAGTGGCCTGGGCGCGTGTTTTCTGAACCTTCTGACCCGCCATGTGCTGGTACTCGCCGCGGTCATAGACGGCTTTTCGCGCCGCGGCGCGGAGCTTCGGCACGTCGGACTCGGCGACCCAGACGCCGTGGCAGCAGCTCGCGAAGTAGACGTCGAAGTCGCCGGCGAGGGAGGTGCCTCGAAAGTGATGCAAAGCGCCAGCGTGTCTCATGACGCAGTGGAGATCGGGTGCGGAGCCGCGCTTGGCGGCCCAAGGGCCATTGGCGAAGATGGCCTCCGTATCGATGCCCGCGCGTTCAGGTTCGCCTTTTTCGAAGAAGACGTTTCCACACTGGCTGCACGCGTCGACGTCGACGCCGTTGAGCTCGGCGAAGTGAGTGGCGACGTTGCAGGTGGGGCAGGTTGGAGCCGGAGCACCAGCGCTCGCGACGGGAGCGCGGCTGGCGAACTGCACGGGCGGGCCAAACTTGGCGGCGCCAGGAAAACCAGGCGGCGGACCCGGGGGGTGTGATGTGCCGGGGAAGCCCGGAGGTGGGCCCGAGGGCACGACGCTGTTGCGCGGCGCAGAGAGCAGGTGAGCTTGGCCCGCGTCGAGAAAGACGCCGGTGCAACATGTGCATCGATGCACCACGGTGAGGCCTGCTGCGCACTCGACGTCAACGGCGCTCATCGGCGCATTGTGCGTCGGGCAGCGACGAGGAGACGGTTTCGAACCTCGTGCGTAGGTGCCGAACGCGGCGCCGAAGTCGACGCGTACGATCGCACCGCTCAGGGCGTCGAGAAAGGTGCCACCACAACGCGTGCAGCAGAGCATCTCGGACTGCATGACGGGGCGTGATTCGAGGGGTGCTTCGCAGGCAGGACAAACACTCATACCGCATCCTAGCATGGACGCTTCGGTGTGGCCTCTTGCTGGCTTCGTTGACCTCTCGGAAGGGAAGGGCTACCGAAGAGATTCATGAAACCGAGCGTCATTCAAAAGCTGGAGGCGCTCAACGAGACGTTCTACGCGCGACATGCCGGGGCGTTCTCGAACACCCGCACCGCTCCTTGGGCGGGCTGGCAGAAGGTGGAACTCGCGACGGACGCGTGTGTTCTGGATTTGGGCTGCGGCAATGGCCGATATCTCAAGTTCTTGCGCTCTCGAGGGTTCAGCGGTGTCTACCGAGGCATCGACAGCTGCCGAGCTCTTGTCGAGCGAGCCGCCGAGGTCTTTCCGCCTTCGGAGCATGTTCAGTGGGCAGTGGCGCGCTTGGACGCGGTCTTGCGAGAGCCCACTGAGTACGATCATGTGGCGGCCTGGGGCGTCCTTCATCACGTGCCGGGGGAAGAGCAGCGCATGGAGGTCATTCAGCAGATGCTCAAGAAGACGAAAGTTGGTGGATCACTTTGGCTGTCCCTCTGGCAGTTTCGCGATCATCCGCGCTTCCAGAAAAACGAATGCACCCCAAGTGACTTTGGGTTCCTCGCCGGCGACCTTGAGGAGGGTGACACGTTGCTCGACTGGCAGGGAGAACGCGAAGTGCCCCGCTATTGCCATCACTTCTCGAGCGTCGAAATCGACCGCCTGCTCCGTCGCTTCGCGCGTTCAAGTCCGATGCTCTACCGAACGGACGCGTCGGACCGCTTCAACGCCTACCTGCGTCTGCGCTCGACCTAAGAGTCCACGGGCTTTCTTTTTCCCGTCGTCGGCACTAGGTCTGGTGGTTCATGGGACCTCGAATCGCAGCGTCATTCAACGCCATCCTCGTGATCGCCGTCATCGCCTGGAACTACTGGACGGCGGCAAAAGGTTTCAACGGAAACACCGTGGGCGGGATGAGCGACGAGTACGACTCGTTCTTTCGGCCAGCGTCGTACGCGTTCTCCATCTGGGGACTAATCTTCTTACTCCAGATCGTGCACGCGGGGTATCAGCTCAAGCTGGCGTTCAAGACAGACGAGCACCGGCTCTTTCGTGAGCTCGGTCCGTGGCTCATCCTGACGAACATTGCGAATATCGCATGGACCGTCGCGTGGCTCAGCGAGTGGACTGGGTTGAGCGTTCTGATTCTGCTCTCCATGAACGTCTTCCTCTTCATCGGTATGCGACGTCTTCGGATGGAGGTTTGGGATGCGCCTATGCGCGTCATCGCGTTTGAATGGTGGCCCATCGTTCTGTACGCAGGCTGGGTCGCCGTCGCTGTGCTCGCGAACTTCTCCGCGTGGCTCGCAAAGGAGGCCATCGTGCCTGGTGACTCGGTGATAGCGGCGGTGCTGCTCGTCGGCCTTGCCGGCCTCTACAACGTCTACGTGGTGCTGAGCAGGAATATGCGTGAGCACGCGCTCGTCGCGATTTGGGCTTACGTCGCCATCGCCGTCGCGCAGTGGGAATCCGCGCCGGTCGTCGCTTCCGCAGCGGTCGGAGCCGCCGTCCTCCTCCTCGTGCTCGTCAGCGGGCACGCCCTGAAGAACCGCAGGACCTTGCCCTTTGTTGGACGTCCAGGGAGCGCCACGGAATAGTTCCGTCCGGCGAGGGCTAAGGGAGAGGCATCTCAGCGATGCCTTGGAGTCCATTCTGCACGAAGACGAAGCTCAGCGTCCCCTCGTTGATGTCCACCGGGCCAGCGCAGCGAATCGTGGGTGAGCGTAGGTCGATGGGCGTGATAGCGCCGCTGGTCTGATCCATCCCCAGCAGCTCGCCCGCTTCGGTACAGGCCACCAGCGTCGCGTCCGTGAAACCGTCGTGGGCCACGGCGGTGACCGGTTCCGGAAACACGCCCAAGGTGGTGATGGGTGTGACGCCGTCCATGATCACGACTCGTTCGCTGCCACGTGCATGAAGCAGCCAAGCGTTTCTGGACGGGCTCCACGAGCCGGATTTGAGTCGTCCAGAGTTCGGTACGGTGCAGGTGCTGATCGGTGTGTCGTCGGCGCAGAAGTCGTTCCGCACCGCGGAGTCTCCAGCGAGAGGTGTGACGAGGCCCGTGAGCGTATTGTATTGGATGATGCGGGCGTGTTCTTGCCGCTGTGCGGTGGAGTTGTACGCGTAGACGGAGATGAGAAGGGCGCTCCCATTGTCTGCTAACACAGCCTGTGGGTAGGAGGAGGGACTGGAAGGAAAGAGAACGTCATCGCCGTCGACGCCCGCTCCAAGACTGTAGTAGGGCGTCGAGCCGCCACCGACGGCGTTGACCCAGCGGTTGTCTTCAAGCCGCACCACGTTGTAGCGCGTGCTCGAGTAGACGTCGTTTCCAATTCGGTGAAACGTGCCCCAGAACTGCCCAGAACCGACGGTCCAGATCGGCTCTGCGTCGGCGTCCATCGAGAAGTCTGGCTCGCCTGAAATTCCGGTTCCCGCCAAGCGCCGAACGGGTTGCCCATCCTGGAACTCAAGCATGTAGCTGGCGCCGACATCCACGAGGGTTGTAAGCGCACCGTCGCGTTGAAGGTGCTCGATATCGAAGAAGCGATGGTCGAGGGCGTCCGCCCGGTCGCTAATATTTCCGAACGTGCGGCCGTAGAGCGTGACGACGCGGCCGTCTTCGTCGAAGGTACGAATCTGCCCATTGTCCAACACGTAGACGCTACCGTCGCGGGCAATGGTCGCGTCGAAGAGCCGCATGGCGCAAGACAGCGCTTCCGTGCCGTCGGGGCACTCACCCAGACGTCCGGTGCCAGCGAAGGCTTCCACCGTTTGCGCAGTCGGATCGTAGCGCCCCAGCCGTTCCCCTTCGCTGATGAAGAGGTTCGTGCCATCGAGGCCGGTGATCGGGTGCGCGCCGGTGCGACCGAAGTAGGCACTGTCGACGGCGTTGTCAGGCGCCACTCCAAGCGCGTCGCCGGTGCGGGGGTCGAAGCGAACGAAGTCGGCCCAGCCACCGTCGGAGGTGTCGGAGGCTTCGCAGGTGGAGTCGACTTGTGTTCGCACCACAGCGACGGCCTCGGTGGCTTCGCCATCGTCGTCGTACTCGATCATATAGCTCGACTGAGCGCAGCTCTCATAGCGAAGCCCATCGCGCCAAGCGCCCTGAATTCGAATCGCACGAACGCTCCCGGCGCTGCGGTCGTAGTGGTGCAGCGCGGACGTCGTCTCGTAGCCATCGGCGGTGAAGAAGATGTCTCCGTTGGTGCTCACGGAGAACGCCACACGGCCCGCGATGGCACGGTCCGGAGGTTGAATCTGAAAAGCGAGAGGGGGAGTTCCGTCTTCGCTGAGGGCGCCACCACCGAGCACCGTTTCGATGCGTCGTTCGTCGCTGGTGAGGTCGATTCGCCGAACGCGGTCTTCGTCCCAAACGAACAGGCCTCCTCGTCCGTCTGCGTCGATTCGGTGGACCCATGTCGCCGTCGCGTCGGTGACGCCGCCGCCGTCGCCGGTGCTGGTGCCCGTTACGCGAAGAACTCGTTCGACGAGCGCCGTGGTCGGGGAAATGGAGATGACGTCGCCGGACGCTTCGCGAAAGTAGAGTGTCCCATCGTCCGTGACGACCATGGTCCCAGCTCCGACGGTGGTGCTACCGGTACCCGGATCGAAGGGCTGGAAGTTTGCCGTGACCGCTCCGCTTCCGGTGCTTGCTTCAGTCGCTCCGCCGAGGAAACGAAAGGGGACGTTGAGGGGAGGGCTCATCGCCGACGACACCTGTTCGAGGACGTCTCGCGCGACGACGCGAACGCGGAAGTAGTCAGCTCGTGGCGCTCGAATAATTGCGCAGGCGTTTCGTTCAGCGGTGACGGGGCAATCCCCGTCCATCGTCGCTCGCGCCATATCGCGCTCGTTGACGGTTGTGTAGATCTCCGTCGCGGCGAGCTCTACGTCACTCTCGACGTTCCAGCGTACGTAAACCTGGGCGGACTCCGAAACCTGCACTTCGCTCAGCGTGGGCGGCTCGGCGTGGGTCGGACCCGCAGTGGCGACGACGCGGCTGACGAGGGGCGGCGGCGTCGGTGCATAGGATACAGACGCGCGCTGGGGCGACGACACGTTCCCCGCGCGGTCTCTGACGAAGACCCGGAGATTGTAGTCGCCGGCGACGAAGCCGATGGGGAATGGCAGCGGACTGAGGCTTAGGGATGACGCAGCGGCTACGTCCAGAGTCTCGACGGGCACGAAGCAGCTGGACGTGGTTTCGGGGTCGACGCCGCGCCAGTCTAGGCAAAAGGCGGCGACTTGATCGTTGTCGCTTGCGTCGACTTCGGTTGGCACGATGCGCGTAGTGCTGGTCGCCGGCACGCGAAAGCTATCCACCTGCGGGACGACGGTGTCGCGGAGCCATTCGGCGCTGGCGCGCACAGCGGATTGAGTCGCCTCGACGACGCTTGATCCATCAGTGCTTCGCGAGACACTCAGCTGAAAGCGTCCGGACTCACACGGGACGCTGGCCTCGTCGGCGCCGCTCAGTTCAACGGGAGCCGAGCCCGTGCAGCTCCCCTCGAAAGTGACTTCGTTGGTGTTCGTGACGAGGAGGAGTTGGTCAAAAGAAAGCGGTCCGGCGTCGACGGGAGGACCTCCATCTTGTGGTGCTCCGCCGTCGAACCCGGGCCCTCCGTCGAAGTCGGTCCCGACATCGAGGGCTTCAAACCCGAGCTGACCACATCCACCGAGGGTGATGAGCAGGAGCGCTGCCGATGAGCGAAGAGTCACGCCCCCAGCCTAACATCGTATCAATCGCTATGCTTTGACGAGGGCGACGGCGTTCATGCAGTAACGAAGATGCGTCGGAGGAGGTCCATCTGGGAACGTATGTCCCAAATGTGCGTCACAAACGGCGCATGTGGCCTCGATACGTGTCATTCCGAGCTGGGAGTCATTAACGTAGGCTACGACACTCGCGTCGACCGGGGCGCCAAACGACGGCCAGCCCGTCCCGGAGTCAAACTTCGACTTCGAGTCGAAGAGCAGGGTGTTGCAGCACGCGCAGTGGTACTCGCCGGGTTCAAACACGCCGCACATCTGTGAGCTGAAAGGTCGCTCCGTCCCTGCTTGGCGAGTGACCCGAAAGACCTCCGAGGTGAGCAGCTTACGCCATTCGTCCTCCGACTTTTCAACGCGCCGTGGCGGCGTTGCGTTTCCTTCGTTCGAGCGACGTACGATTTCATCCCAGTTCAGCATGGCGTTCAGTTTGACCCAATCGGTGACCGGCAGCCACTGTGGCGATACCGATGGAGCTTCTAGGCATCAACCACATCACATTCGCCGTCCGCTCGCTCGAGCCTTCGTTTCGTTTCTACGTGGACGTGCTCGGTGCAAAGCCTCGAGCCAGGTGGAAACGTGGTGCGTTTCTCACGCTCGGTGGCACTTGGCTGGCGCTCTTGGTCGGCGAGCCGGAAGTGGTCAACGAAGACAACTACTCCCACATCGCGTATTCCGTGGCGCCATCAGCTTTCGCGGCTCTTGATGCGAGAATCCGTGCCGCCGGCACCCACCTGTGGAGCGAGAACCAGACCGCAGGGGACTCACTCTACTTTTCAGACCCCGACGGGCACCGGCTCGAAATCCACGCGTCGGATCTTGAAGCGCGTCTCGACGCGATGGACCAAAAGCCCCCCGAGGGCTACCGGCGTCTCACGTGACCTCGACGTAGCCTTTTCCAGTCTTCTGGCGAATCAGACGTGCGACATCTTTCGCCGCGGCGGCTTCGTCCGCGAAAGGCTTCTCTTTTGTTGAGCCGTTGGCGCCGCATTTTCCGTAGCGCACCGTATGGGAACTGCCGCTCTGGGAGACTTCCCAGAACTTGCCGCTCTCTTCTGTACCGAAAACGAAGCGTCGAAGGCCTTCACGCGGTGCTGCGTCGCCCGCAGGTTTCGCAGCTGGCTTCTTCGCTTGGGCCGCCGGCGTCTTCGCCGCGGTCTTCTTCGCCGCGGGCTTCTTCGCCGCGGTCTTCTTCGCGACTTCCGGTCCGGTCCAGGTTCCGTCGATGCGTTCGCCCACGTAGGTCGGGAAACGCGGTACCCCAGCGTCCGTCAGCTCCTGAAAGCGGTAGGTCACGAGCGTGCCGACGGCGGGCGGGTTCTCTCTCTCCGCATCCGAGAGCCCCGTTCCGGCGAAGAAGGTCACGCCCTCCGGTGTGATGAGCTCCAGTGCACCGACTCGGTTTCGGTGTCTTCCTTGGCCGCCCTTGTAGCCGATGACCTTGGCTTCGGCGTCGTAGAAGGTCTTCACTTTGAGGAGCGTCGTTGAACGGCTCCCGATGTACTCGGACTTTGCTTGACGAAGCATCAGGCCCTCGCCGGAAAGACCCTCGACGCGCGCCAGCTCCTCCCGCAGGTGCTCGACTCCTTTGCAGACTTCGTGCGTGAGCACTTCGGCGTACTCAAGCTGCTCGGCGCCGAAGTTCTCGTGCATGTACTCCATGCGCGCTTCGAACTCTCCTCCATGGTCGGGCGCGTCGAACATCACAAAGCGCACCTTCTTCCAGTGCTCGCTCTTGTCTTGCCGTCGAACGACGCTGACGGTTTTCTGAAAGAGTCCGCGCCCAATCCAGAGCTCGCCGTCGAGGGCCGTCTTTGGGAAGCCCGCGACGAACCAGTCCGGCGCATAGAAGAGGTTGCCTTGGCGCGACTTGAAGGTCTCCCCATCCCAGATGGCACGAACGCCGTCGAGCTTCTCGCTCATCCAGTAGCCCGTCGGGTCGATATGGGCTTCCCAGCTCTGGGCGAGGAGCACCTTCGGCGCGCTCGTCTTCGGCGCGCTCGTCTTCGTCGCGCTCACGCTGTTGATTTTGCGCCCAACGCGCGCCGTCTCCGCCGCCGCGCCGCGCACTTTTGCGAGGTGCTTGCAGGAGCGCAGGTCGATGGGGACGCTCTGGTTCCGCCACGCAGGGCAGGTGCACGAGTACACGCCGCCGGTGTTGGTCAGCACATAGGGTTTCGCCGCGGAGCCTTGGACTTCGACCTTTTCGCCGTCGGCGATTTCCTGCAGGACCGCCGCCTCGCTCTTCGGCGCTTCCGCCATGCGCGCCGCCGCGCGGGCCACCGCCGCGTCGTCGCCGACGAGCTTGGCAAAGTCTGCCTCGTGATAGATCGGAATCCCTAGTGACTCTGCTTTCTCGAGCTTCATGCCGGCGCGCTCACCGCAGAAAAGAATGTCCGTCTTCTTGGTGACCGACTTGCTGATGATGGCGCCGAGCGCCTCAAGCTGTTCGTGGGCCTGGGCCCGCGTCATCGTCGAAAGTGCACCGGTGATGCACACGTTCTTGCCCGTGAGATCTACGCCCATCTTCAATCCTCCGCGCAGAGGCTACCACTTGAGCAATCTCCTCGACGTGATCCACCCCAAATGGTAACGCGCCCCGCATGGAACACGCACCTTCACCCGACATCATCAAAGCGCTCTCCCTCCTCGGCGCCGAGATTCGCTCCTCGGCCCTCGAACTAGAGGGTGTCGCGGAGAAGGACTACTCCAACGCTTCTGCCTGGTTGTACCGCTTCGTGGAGTGGCCGGACGGCGAATTCGCCAGTAAAAAGACGGGAACACTAGGCTTTTTGGGGAGCGAAGTCGTCGAGGCCGGCGGCAAAACGTACGTGACCTTCGCCTACTCGGAGGAGCGTTCCCTCTCCTACGCGCTCTTGCCTGGCTCGTCAGACGCCGACCCGATGGTGTTCAAGATTGAAGACAGCGGCAAAGCCAAAGGCCGCGCCGAGCGCGTGGTGGGCTTCATCAACAAGCTCAAGAAGATCGACGACTAGTCGGAGCAGAGACGGCGCCCGCATCGGCCGACTGCATGAGTAGTGGGGCGCTGAGCTACGCGCCGCAGCCGGAGTTTACGGCTGCGGGCAGAGCACGTTCCTTCCATCACCCACACAACGTGCGCACGCTGGTTGGACGGCGCAGAGGTTAGGGGCGGCTAGTTCTTGGCGCGCTTTTCATACGCTCTCAAGAGCGTCGCGATGGAGCTGTTGCAGAAGAACTCAAACTCTTCGGGTGAGAGTTCCAGGAGCAATGGCACGACGAGGTTCTCTTCCAGTTCGAGGTGCTCGCGGAGAACTCGATCGTGCGCCTCAAGGGCCTGAATCACCATCGCCCTCTCGCCCTTCTTCGCGGCGTCGCCTGCTGCTCGCACCCGAGCAAAAGCTTCGATGACGGCGTCGTAGCACTTGTGCAATTCGACGTGACCAGCCTCAGCGCCCTTGAAAGAGACGTCCCAGCGTCGCTCCAGAAAAGGGTAGAGCTTATGCTCTTCGTACGCTTCATGTCCGCGCATCGCGGAAATCCAGCGCCGAAAGAGTGACTCAAGCGGGGCCTGTGGCCGGCCTGCTTGAGCTTCCTGCAGAAGGTACGCGCTCACGCGGCGAAAGTTCTCGTGGGAGCCGAGGAGCAGGACCTGCGCCGGAAAGCGAGGGTGCAAACGCCATTCGTCGCGTGTCATCGGAGGGGGGGCGTGTGTTGTGCTAAACATGAAAATAACTTGAGTCCCTCAACCAAGTTGACAAGAGAGCGCCCGCGGAACGCTCTGTCTTCATGTTGCAATAGTGGGCACAATTAGAAACGGGGTCCGCGTGGGACCCCGACTCTGAGTTCGCTCGGCGGCGCGCTACTTGTTGGGTTGTGGCGTGATGCGCAGGTAGGGCTTCACGACGGTGTAGCCCTTGGGGAACTTCTCTTTGAGCTCCGCTTCGTCCTTGATGGAAGGGACGATGACCACGTCGTCGCCGTCGTTCCAGTTTGCCGGAGTTGCCACCTGGTGGCTGTCGGTGAGCTGAAGGCCATCGAGAACACGAAGGATCTCCGCAAAGTTGCGGCCCGTGGCGGGAGGGTAGGTAAGCGTTGCGCGCACCTTGTTGTTCGCGTCGATGAAGAAGACGCTGCGTACCGTGAGCTTGTCGTTGGCGTCGGGGTGGATCATTCCGTAGGCCTTCGCCACGGAAGAGTCCTCATCGGCGATGATGGGGTAGTTCATCGTGACGCTCTGGGTCTCATCGATGTCTTTGACCCAACCGTTGTGGCTCTCGACGCCGTCGACGGAGAGCGCGAGGACGAGGCAGCCACGCTTCTCGAACTCAGGCTTGAGCCGGGCGACGGTGCCGAGTTCCGTCGTACAAACGGGCGTGTAGTCCGCGGGATGGCTGAAGAAGACGGTCCACTTGTCTTTCTTCCACTCATGGAACGAGATTTCGCCCTGGGTGCTTTGCTGCTTGAAGTCTGGTGCGACGGTGCCGAGTTTGAGGCTCATTCGAATACTCTCCTGAAATGTAGACCGTTGCTTCGTAGGCACGGCGATGGCGACGTCAAGAGGTGGGCGTTGGCGACTCCCTAGAACGTGTTCTCTCTGGGAGGACGGCACGGGTATTGCTGTACCCTCGCGGAAGGAGAACCAATGGATATTAAGAAGAAACTCGGAGCCGAAGTCCTCGGTACATTTTGGCTCGTTTTTGGCGGCTGTGGCAGCGCGGTGCTCGCAGCAGGCTTCCCGGACGTAGGCATCGGCCTCGTCGGCGTATCGTTGGCATTCGGCCTCACTGTGTTGACTATGGCCTACGCAATTGGCCACATCTCTGGCTGTCACCTTAACCCTGCGGTGACTTTGGGCCTCGTCGCTGGTGGCCGACACCCCGCGAAAGAAGCCTTTCCGTACATCGTCGCACAGGTCATCGGCGGCGTCGCTGGTGCGGGCGTCCTCTACGTCATCGCCAGCGGCAGTGATGGCACAGGAGTCTCAGCCAGCTTCGACCTCGCAGGCGGCTTCGCATCGAATGGCTACGGTGAGCATTCGCCAGGTGGCTACGGCATGGTCGCCGCGCTCACAGCTGAAGTGGTCCTCACATTCATGTTCCTCATGATCATCATGGGTGCCACGGACAAGCGCGCTCCGGCTGGCTTTGCCCCCATCGCCATTGGCCTGGGTCTCACGCTGATTCACTTGATCGGAATCCCCGTCACGAACCTCAGCGTCAACCCCGCACGAAGCACCGGCCCCGCGATGTTCGTCCAGGGATGGGCCGTCGCGCAGCTCTGGCTCTTCTGGGTTGCACCCATCGTCGGCGCTGTGCTTGCGGGTCTTACCTACAAGGGCCTCTTCGAGGAACCCGCGAAGGGCGCCGCCTAAGCGTCAGGGCGCCGGTGGCAACATGACACCGGCGCGCGCTTCGGCGCATGCGTCCTGCTCGTCGCCCACGCGACCTTCGAGCCACGCCAACACGCAGATGTACCCGGGGTCATTCACATCGGCCCAGACATCGCCGCCGACGTGGTCCAAACCCCCGGCGGAACCAGCGAGCGGTTTGAGAACGGCCAAGTTCTGAAGCGGAGGAGACTGGTCGAGGCCAGCGAAAGACAATACGTTTTCCTCCAACTCCGCCATGGACAGAGGGAGGTCGCGATCACGCGAATCACGAAGTCCTGTTTCGCTGTAGAGACGTAGAGGTCTCCCAGCGTCGCCGTGGCAGTCGAGGGTTGCACAACCAACGGCTACGTAGCCATCCACCTCGGCGATGTAGCCAGCAGTATCGAGCTCCAGAATCGTTTGCTCGCCAGGGCCCCCCGTACATGCCGCAAGGAACACCAGTGCAGAGAGTGTCCTCATGGGGTTTCTCGGAGGAAGACTCTACCCACGGAGGATTCATTTGGGCCCTCCTTCGTGTGGCAGTGAGCGCACGAGCCCTCTCGAACGATGGGTGAACGCATTTCCACACGTTCGCCGTCGCGCTCGATGGCGACCTGTAGTGGATAACGAATCGGAGCATCCTCCTCGAGGTAAAAGTTCCCCACACGATTCGAGCGTAGACGAATCTCGCGGCCATCCGCATCTTCAATGATGACCTCGACGTCGGCGGTCCCCGTTTGTGCGTCGATCGTCTCATAGATGGTGCCAGCTACTTCGAAGACTTCGTGTCCGGGAGTGTATTCGGCGCCGTGGCAGACCAGGCATGGCTGACCTGGGCGATGCTCGTCACCCGTCGGCTCATGGTCAATGTCGCCAAGAGCGTCTTCGTCCGCTGAGCCTGGCTGTCCAATGCAACCAGCAAGGAAGCAGATGAGAAGGGAAGCGTTCTTCATGGCGTGAAACTCAATCCCGTTTGTAGAATCACCGCCGTCAGCGAATCGAGATAAAGGAAGTCGTCGAAGAAGGTCTGTACGACACTCCCTTCAACGTACACGCCCCAACGGTCATTTCTCCAAGCTGTACGAATACCCACGGTCCCTGCAGTGTACGGAGAGAGGTCTCTATCGGCGGTTCGAAAAGTAGGTTGGGTCGTCGCGTTTGGGACTTCGTAGGCGCGTTGCCAGAAAGAGGCGCCGTTCTGTCGGTATGCGCGCAACCAAAGTCCAAGCTCCACATGCTCGCTTACTTGCCAGGCGACGCGTGGCTCAATCGTGTGGGCCATCAGGGACCAGTCATCGACGTAGAACTGGTAGTCGAGCTTCAGAGTGACGTCCGCGCTTGGAATGAAGTGCATGAATCGCATCGCCAGGGCATGGCGCAAGCGGGTGTCAGGTACGTTCTCCATCGGTCTGCCGGGCAGCCGGAGCGCGTCGAAATTGGCGAAGTTTGCGCCTTCTCCGGTACCTGGCAAGAAGAGGGATACATGTCGATACGGCTTTTCCATGTAGCCGTTTTGCGCCGTCATCGTGTAAGCGCCGCGGATCAAAGAACGCGTCGAAAGCGTTTGGGTGAAGCTCACGTCGGCGCGGTGCGAGAGAAGGCGTGCGCTGAAGACGTCGGTGCTCGAGTCGTGACGGGAGACGATGTCGTGGGAGAAGCCGTAACCCACCGCGAGAACGGAGTCTGGTGTTCCAAGTCGACTCTGAAGCGAGAGCCCAGCGCCGTGACTCTGGTAGTCGGGCTCGAGGGAAAAGCGATAGGTGAGCGCCGGAAGGTGGTCGCCGAAACGCTTACTCGCAGCGAGATCCGCCTGCATGCGTCCCTCGCTGAACCCTTGGGTTGCATGGGAAACGACATCGACCGATGCGGAAGAGATCACATCGATGGTAAAGCGGGCGCTGATGGCCCCACCGTCTGTGTCGAGCGCCCGACGAACTCCCACTTGAGGTGTGACAACTTGGGTCGCGTTATTGTCGGTATAACCGAGGGCGTCGATATTGACCGTCCAATCGCCCTCTTGGGCTGAAACACCGCCCACGCACAACAGGAATCCAAGGGCTATCGTCCATTGTCTCAGTTGCAACCGCATCCTCCGCCGCCGCCGCCAAAGCCGCCCACGGCTCCTTCGCGGGTTCCAAGATAGTGCTCACGGAGTGAGTCATGCCCGGGTTCACCGTCGGGAGACATGCTCGGGCGCGCGAGGTGTTCGCGTTCCCAAGGCTTCGTCGTTGCGCAGCCGCCGAGCGTCATGATCAAGCCTAGAAGGCAGGCCCAAACAAGTCTGTTGTTTCCAGCACTTGTCACGGATGTTCTCCCTCGCATGGGCGCAGCTGAGAACAGAGCGGAAATGCCGGAGGACATAGTCTTCCATAAGTCATTTTTGTTCCTGGACAACAACATTGCTAGAAACACGTTGTTCTATCTCCACAACAGCGAGCGGAACTTCTGAACGTGCCGGATGTCAGTTGCAGCATGACGATTCAAGTTCCTTCGAGAGTTTTGCTGCGCAAGGTTCCACTGAAGTTCATTCGGGATCGAGTCGCGGGAGGCAATCGCAAGAGCGTCGACATGCAGCTGCCGCTCGTACCCTTCATCGACTTCCTCATCGTGCTCGTGGTCTTCCTCATCATGAACTTCGCCACCGCAGGCGGTGCGCAGCCGAACGCCGCCATCACGATGCCAAGCGCGGCGAACACCGAAGTCTTGGAAGTCGCGCCGGTCATCGCTATCGACCGACGCGTCGTCACCGTGGATGGTGTTCGCGTCGCGGACACCCAAACGCTCAACTTGGAAAGCGGTGTTGAACGCATTGAGGCGCTCCACGAGCGTCTGGAACAAGGTCGCGAGAATTGGTCTGTTTTGCACCCACGCCAGCCGTTTCCCGGAGCCGTCGTCATTCAGGCGGATGTCCGCGTCGACTTCCGGGTGATCAAGAAGGTGATGTTCACAGCTGTTCAGAGTGGGCACCTGAACGTGAGCTTCGCCGTCAACGGGCCCGGAGCGGCGCGCTAGTCCGCTTTTTCGACGCCGAGCATGTCTGCGAGCAACGAGAGGGCGTCGACGGTGGTCACGATGCCCACCACTTTGTCTGCATCGACGACAAGCGCTGAGCCGAGCTTCTGATCCGCCATTCGCCGAGCGACCTGGCCCACCGGTTCAGAGGGCGCGACGACAAAAGGTTCGGGCGTCATCGCCTCTTCGACCTTGGTGTTCTCGGGGTCGACGCCGGCAAATCCGGACAGAAACGCAATGTCGCGGTCGGAGATGATGCCGGCCAGCTTTCCAGCGTAGAGCACGGGAAGGTGCCGAACACCGAGCTCGCTCATGCGAGCCGCTGCGCTGGCAATGGACTGTCCTGCGCCGATGGTGTCGGGCGTTGGACTCATGATTTCGCGGATAGGTTGGTTCTGGTTGGACATGGTCAACGCGTACGCAATCTCTGGGCCAATCGTGCGGAGCGTTCAACGCACCACAAAAACGGAGCACGGCGCGTGACGGACGACCTTCTCCGCGACGCTGCCGAGGAGCATGTGCCTCAGGCCTGTTCGGCCGTGCGTCGAGACAACGATGCAGTCTACGTTGTGTTGTTTCGCGTAGTCACAGATCGTCGCCGCGGCGCTCATGCCTTGAATCGCGTCGACCTTGACGTCGAGTCCAGCCAGGTGCTCCTCGGAGATCTGCTTCAGCGTCTTGAGCACTGTGGCTTCGATCTCGTGGCTGATCGCAGCGTTGATGCTGCCGGCGCCGAGCGGCGCCAGTGGCGGCACCGCGGGTGCAGGATCGAAGACATGAAGAAGCCTGATGCTCGCGCCGCGAGCCTCCGCCCAACGTTTGCCTTCCAGGGTGGCTTGCAGAGAGTTCTTCGAGAGATCAGTGGCGATGAGCAGCGTCGATGGTTCAGTCATGGTTCCTCCGCGCTCCCAGTTGCAAGAGCCTCACCAGCAATGTTCGCGCCCAATAAGCAGGCGAGAGCGGCGCCTTCGCTCACATATGGGCGCATTCCGTGCGCCACTGTGAACGCTAGCGCAATGTTTGCGCCGGTTTTGAGTCCTGACCGGCGGGATCGTCTACGCGTGAAGTTGGTCCGATCGTTGCTGTAGGGCGATGGGCGACGCGTGTCGCGAAAGGGGCTCGATATGACTAGCGAAAAGAAGTGGACTCTTGTTGTTGGACTCGACTTTAGTGAGTGCGGAACCAAGGCGCTGAGACAAGCCCTGCAGATGGCGCATAGAGGAGACGGCGTCCTGCACATCGCGCACGCAGTGACGAGGGCAGACATGGGCAAGGGCGATGAGCTCGCGACGCAAGAGGCGGCGCTCGAAGAGCTTCCGCCGATGATCACACGTATGGTGTGCTCCCAGATGGAGCACCTCGGCATGGAGTACGAGGATGTGCCTGTGGGGCTTCACGTTCGCCTGGGTTCGCCCTTCGACGTGGTGCGCCAGATCGCCATCGACTACGACGCGGACCTCATCGTCGTCGGCACCCACGGTCGCAAAGGGATGGAGAAACTGTTGCTGGGCTCCGTGGCAGAGAAGCTCGTTCGGGATGCGCACGTGCCCGTCCTTGTCGCACACGAGAATCGACTCGGCGAGCTCGAGAAGACGACGACCCCCGACCCCATGCGAACCCCGGAGGAAGAGGTTTTCCGAAGCGCCTCCGAGAGTCCTCACGTGTACCGTTCGACGCTTATCTCCGCTTGGCGTGGTCTCGGACGTCCGACGAACCCGAATATGCTCTGACTTTTCGGCTCGTGCTGTTGAACGCCCGTCGCTCAGCGTCGCACGACTTCGATCTCACCGACGCCTTGGTACTGCCCGTACTGTTGATCGCCGACGAGGAAATGAAGCGTGTAGAAGCCGCTTTGAACCATGGGGCAGTTGGCGTTCACGGCGGCGTCGTTGCTGATGCCGCATTGGACGCTTTCGCCGCCGCTTTTGGGTCTGTAGGCGACCATGACCCACTGCCGCTGTGGGTTGTCGATGCGAACGCCGAAGCTGCCGCCGACGGTGACCTGAGAGCGGTTCGGTGAACGAAGCGCAAGGCCGCGCTCAAAGAACGAAGGCCGCAGGTTTGGCAGCCGCATGAACTCCGCACGCGAGATGGGCTCGGCGAGGAGCTGCCAGTCGGGGTTCTCCGGGAAATGGTTGCGTCCAAAGGCGCCGGCGGGCGTGAGGAAATAGTCCGTCGAGTACTCGGGGGTGAACGAATCACCCTCGACGTGTCCGGCGTTCCACGTCGCGTCCATGAGGTACCAGCGCTCCTCGATTTTGACGGCGTTCCATGCGTGGCCGACGCCGCCGACGGACTGGCGCGTGTGACCCGTGACCACTTCGATGTCGATGCTCGCGGCTTCGCCGAGGGCTTTCATGAGATTGGCGTACCCCGCGCAGACGCCGATACGGTTACGAAACACGTTCTCGGCTTGCTGGGAGCTGAAGTCTGGACGCTCCCCCCGTTCGATGGCGCGAAGCAGCGGGACGTCGTAGCGGACGTGCTCCGCGACCCAGTCGTGGAGCGCTTTGACGCGCTGGAATTTATTGTCCTCGCTCCGCGTCACGTACTGCGCCAAGGCTGTGATGGAGCTCTCCGCGCTTGGGGGAATCGACGCGATGGCGGGGTGAAGGGTGTGCTCGAAAGGCCAGGCCTCGTCTGCGGCAGAGTCGTCGCTCGGTGCGTGGGGACGTTCCGGGGCGTCTGGGTTATTCGGGGTGTCCGGGGTGTCCGTGGTGTCCGGCGCTGGCACGTGCGGGGTATTCGGCGTGTCGGGGCGGCTTGGAGGAGGAGTGGGCCGCTGGGGCTCGGGCACATCTGACGCATCGCGCTCGTCGATGGATTCATGCAGGTCCGGCGGCGGCGGCGCTTCATCATCTTCGACGAGGTCCTCGTAGGCGTTGTCGGAGACCGCGCCGCCGAAGGCCCATTCGAGGCCATCCACAGTCTGGAACAATGCATCGCGGATGGACTCCACGGTGGAACTCTCGCCGGCGTCGTCGAGCATCCAGTCGCCCCGCGCGGACATCGAGGTGAAGACTGTCTTGGGGCTGAAGAAGAAGAACGCGCCGAGAAAGACAACGTTCAGCGTCAGCGTCCGAAGTGTCATTCGGTCGACGAAGGTGAGAATGCTCTTGGCGTCTTTGTCGCGCTTTCGCCGCGCCCACGCGTCCCACAGAAGCGGCACGATGGGGAACGCAAGCAGCGCGACGAGGGGGGCGACCCAGCGAGGTCCATTGAGGAACGCCGCAAGGGACGAGCCCACCCAAGCGCCCAGCAAAGGGATGGCGATGGCGAGAAGGCCGAGGCTCACCTTGATGAGCACGCCGAAAAAACGAAGGATCAGTTTCAACGAAGGCCTTTGCGCATTCGCCCACAGTGCGAACGAAGCACTCGGGCGTCAAGAGCGGTGAACTTTACGCAGGTTGTCGTCAATGAGCAGAGTGCATTGCAAACGCTTCACGATTCCAGACTCTGGATGTCGAATTCGATCGCCGTGCCGTGCTCTAAGCCATCAGCAATTCTTAGGCTGCCACCGTGCACCTGAACGATCTTTTGGCATTGCGCGAGGCCGATGCCGCTCCCTTCGAAATCTTTGGTGCTATGTAGTCTTTGGAAGACCAACATGACTCGTTCGCGATGCTCTGGGGGGATCCCGATACCGTTGTCTTGGACGGTAAAAGAGTGGCCCTGACCCAAGGGCGTACTGCTGATGGAGATGATGGGTGCAATCCCCGCTCGCGTGAACTTCATGGCGTTGACCAAGAGGTTTTGAAAGAGCAGGCGCAGAAGGGTTCGATGTCCCTGGACCGTCGGTAGGGCCCCAATCTCGAGCCTAGCCCCTGTCTCGTCGATCCGGGCGCCCAGATCTTCTTGAATCTCCGCGAGGAGCTCGGAGC
This sequence comes from Polyangiales bacterium, assembly GCA_045106895.1. Taxonomy (GTDB): domain Bacteria; phylum Myxococcota_A; class Polyangia; order Polyangiales; family Houyiibacteriaceae; genus JBCCRV01. The sequence goes on from JBGCFM010000171.1 coordinate 41,919, forward strand.
AGTTCACCTGGCCAGCCTGCCCTTCGGCGCCCAGTCGACTGTATTGGAGCAGATCATGAATGAGGTTCGACATGCGGTCGGCGGCGCCTGTGACAAAGGACATGTAGACGCGCGCATTATCGTCGAGGTGGGCGACGTATTCGCGTTCTAGGAGACCCACGAAACTCTTGATCGTTCGCAGTGGCTCCTGCAGGTCGTGGGAGGCCACGTAGGCAAACTGGGCCAGCTCTCGGTTGGACTTTTCGAGTACCGAGCGCTGCAGCTCAACCTCTGCCTGCCGAGTCTTGGCGAGCAAGACGCGGTTTCGCTCCAAGGCGAGCTCACGCTCAACGGTCTCAGTCAGGTCTAGAAGGGTCCCGACTTGGTAGACAACCTCGCCCTCCTCACTGAGCACCGCGGTGCCGTGCGCCCGAACATGGCGTGTCGTACCGTCCACACCGCAAATTCGATACTCCATCGGCGGAGTCTTCTTGGTCTCGGCCGCCCGTGCGACCATTCCCATGACGCGGTCCATGTCTTGAGGATGAATACGCGAGAAGAAGCCCTCCATCGACGGCGTCTCCGACTGAGGCTCCAGCCCCAAGAGTCGGAAGATGTTGTCGGACCAGAACAAATCATTGTCTTGTGGGTCCCAGGACCACCAGCCCATCCCAGCGACCTGCTCCGCCTGCTTGAAGAGGCGCAACTGTAGTTCCATGTGCTCGCGTTTCATAGTGGTCCTGAGGTGTTGGTGCAGGCTGGCGCCGGAGCTCCTGAGTCGTTACGGCCAACTCTACGGCGTCTTCTATCGCGACCAGTAGTCATTCTCGTTTCTTGGCGTCGCCTAGATAGGTCCACAGAGGACAGCCGGGATCACGCCGCGGTTGTTGCCGTTGCGGCACTCGAAGACCTCGGAGTCCGGGTCGACGACAACGACGATCTCCGGGGATTCGCCGTCGGCGATGGTGAAGGCGCAGCTGACGGAGGTGCATTCGGCGACGCCAAGGAGTCGCGGTAGCGAAGTCTCGCAGGCGATAGGCGCGCCGTCGTCGGGGTCGCCGTCGTAGAAGACCACACGGGCTCCGTCGGGGACGGGGTTGGTGCCGCGGTTGCACACGTTCGCTGTCAGGTTGGTCTCGCCTTCCGCGCCGCAGATGTCGTCGTCGAGGGCGACGGTGAGGTCGGCGGCGCCGGTGCGTTCAAGGTTGCCTTGGGCGTTCATACGGAAGTTGTTGAGGCCTTCGACGTCAGCGTTGCGGACCCACTCGCTGGTGCGCGGGATGCTGCCGTCGTCGTTCACGTTCGTCACCGAGTACGCGTGCTGGTTCCAGATGGGGCGCGACGCGGCCCATCGGTCCATACCGTCGCGGAGAACGACGATGCCGGCGCTGCTCTCAAACAGAGACTCACCCGCGAAGATAGGGTCCTGAACGGGACAGTTGGTGTTCGGCGTCATGGCGACGACGATCTCGGAGTTGAAGTCGCCATCGACGTCGGCGATGACGGGGAGCTCGTAGCCTGTGCCGCTCGATGCGCTCTGGGAGTAGAGCACCTCACCGTCGGTTCCGCGGTAGATGCGCAAGAAGCACTCGTCGCCGTAGACGACTTCGGCGACGCCGTCGGCGTCAAAGTCGAAGACGCTCGAGCCCGTCACGTTGGAGCTGAAGTCCTGAGACGGTCGGCTCCAGAGTACTCCGCGTGGGAGACCGGGAGCTCGATCGCAACCCGGCCCGGTGTCGCCATCGATGTCGCAGTCGAGGTCGAAGACCGTGTAACGGCTTCCGCCGGCGACGGCGAACTCCGCGCGGCCGTCTCCGTCGAAGTCGCCGATCGTTGGTGGGCCGCCGCGCCCGGCGATCTGTCCGTCTTCGGCGGGGAGCTCAAAGGGACCAAATACAATCTCGCCCATCCGGTTCATCACACGCACGGAGCCGGTGGCCGTCGACGACGACGAAGAGCTTGGCGCGGATGCGACGACGAGCTCCAGCTCACCGAGTGGACCGAGGCCTTCGAAGTCGCCGAAGTCTCCGACGGCGACGTGGCCAAAGCGCGAAGCCTCGACGGCGTCGCTGGGCGCCCAAAGGCTGTCGATGACCCAGTCATTGTCCACCCAGTTGTATACGCCGTCGGGGTAGGCCAGCTCCGGCGTGCCATCGCCATCGATGTCGGCGACGACGGCGAAGGTCCCAAGCCGGAGGTAGTTGTCGTACGTTTGGCCGGGGTTGAGGACACAACCCTGCGCGTCGTAGACGAAGCGTCCGAAGAGGATCTCCGGGATGCCATCGTCGTCGAGGTCGTGGATCGAAGGACCGTTGTTGTTGGTCCACTCGTTGACGATATGCCGTGGTTCGCCGGCCAGTTCGCAGTTTCGGCCGTACCACCGCCGCTCAAAGGTGTCTTCGTTTCGGGCGAAGGCGATGAGGCCTCCGGCGTTCTGATTGCTCACGAGCGCCGTCGCGATGATTTCCGGCGTGCTCCCGTCGGCGTCCAGGTCGCCAATAGCGGGGTTCGATGCGTAGACAAGTCGGTCGGCCGGGTCATCAAGCGTGACGAGCGTCTCGCAGCTGCGGCCATCGACGATTCGCAGGGAGCCGCCCTCCGACGAAAAGTTGAACGAGGCGAAGACCAAGCTTGGGGCGAGGACGTCCGGGTCGTTGTTCAGGTTGAAGTCAGCAACCAAGGGCGCGCTATACACGCTGCTCCCGCCAGTGGACGGCATCTCGGGGTCGGCCCACTCGCATTGAACCGCGGGCTCAAACGCGCCGACTTCGAGTTCACGTTCGCATTCGGGATCGTTCGTGATCTCAGGCGGCATGCCGTAGGGCGTGCAAGAGCCTTCGTCGCAGTAGCTGTCGCCGCGGCAGTCGTCGTTGCCCGCGCACTCGCCGAGGTCGATGACGCAACCAAAGGATGCACAGTGTTCCCCCTCGGCGCAGCACACATCGCCGCAGGTCACTAGGGGGCACTGGATGTCTGCTTGAGCAATGTCCAAGGGGGCATCCGTGCCCGCATCGCTCATGACGACGTCGGGGAGATTCGACGCATC
>JBGCFM010000172.1:0-81623 GCA_045106895.1 Polyangiales bacterium
GTTGATCCGCCAATGCGACGAGGTCCTGTTCCTTCTTGATGAGGGCTCCAAGGAAAGGCAGGTTGGAGTCAAGAGTGACATCCGCGATGCCCGCAGCGCGAAGCACGGTGATCCAGTCGACGAGCTCGCTCGTGCTCGGCCTTTTCCGCAGACGCTTCAAGTTGCGCAGCTCATAGAAAGCCGTGAGCGCTTGCTTGAGCAGAGACTCTTCGAGGTCCGGGTGATGGACACGCACGATGCGGTCCATGAGCTCTGCGCTTGGGAAATCGATGAAGTGGAACACGCAGCGGCGAAGGAACGCGTCCGGCAGTTCCTTTTCGGCGTTGGAGGTGATGATGACGACGGGGCGCTCTTTCGCGACGACCTCGCGCTGTGTCTCGTCGATGACGAAGCGCATTCGGTCGAGCTCGTTGAGGAGGTCGTTGGGGAACTCGACGTCGGCCTTGTCGATCTCGTCGATGAGGAGGATGACGCGCTTGTCCGCGTCGAAGGCCTCACCCATCGGCCCCATCTTGATGTAGTGGCTTATGTCGCCGACGTCTTTGTCCTGAAAGCGGGAGTCGTACAGCCGCTGCACGGTGTCGTAGACGTAGAGGCCGTCCTGCGCCCGCGTTGTGCTCTTCACGTTCCAGCGGATGAGCGGCATATCGAGCGCGTCGGAGAGCGCTTCTGCTAGCAGCGTCTTCCCGGTACCAGGCTCGCCGCGAATCAGAAGTGGGCGTTCGAGGACCAAGGCCGTGTTGACGGCGGATTCGAGTGCTTCGCTCGTCAGGTAAGAGTCAGTTCCGGTGAAGCGGCGAAAAGGGGTCTGGGTCATCGCTCGGGACTCTAGGGCCACTCGCTGCACCACGCACGTGGACTTCGTTGCTCGAAGGACGGCGACATCATGCTAAGGCCGTTGCGTGGCTCGCGGACTGCCGATCTGGATACTTCTCATGCTCACCGGCTGCGATTGCGGTTCGGAGACGCTGCAGGTCGAGGGCCCGAATCCCTACGTGCGCTGTCTCGCTTTCGACGTGGACGAAGGACCGCTCGAATCGGCCGGCGCCACGATTGAGGGACATACGCTCTCGCTCGAAGTGACGAAACCTATCCAGTTCTTCTCGGTGCGCGCTTCAACGCTACCGTGGCTCGCCGAAAACGAAAACGACGACGTCCTCCAGGTCGTGTTGGGCGGTTTCGCAAGAGACGCCGAGGAGGCAGTCCCACTCCTCTCAGCGCTGGCTGCCCGGGGCCCGGCTCTTCTTATCCTCGGCGGCGACGACGACGTGGAGGTCTTTCAGGACGCCCTCGACGAGCTCAGCGCGCCGAACTTGATCAGCCTTCTGGGAGTGCGACGCGTCGATTTGGGTGGGGCCACCGGAATGGTAGTCGTCCACGGCGCCCCAAACGGTCGCTACGCGCGAGGCGACTCCGCATGTGGTTATTCACCTGAAGATCTCGCGCTGCTCGCCGACGACGGTGAGGAGGGCGATCTCCTGGTGAGTTGGATGGTGCCCAGCAGCGGCGAGATGAGCGAAGGGGTTCTCGGTCAGCAGGCGGGCGACGACTCGCTCGCTCAGCTCGTGACGGACCTCTCGTTGGATGGTGGAGTTCACGCCTGGCCAACCGAACAGGCCGGTTTCCGTGACCTGGAGGGCAAGCGCTTCGTCGTCTCGGTGCCCGGCGGATTCCATGTGAGCCCTGAAGGTGGGCGTTTCTTTGGAGAGCCCCTCATTGCGGGCGTTGACGGCGGGTCCTGGTCCTTCGGCTCGGATTCTCCCTGAAGCCCGGCCGCCGGTCGGCGTCGCAGGTTGACAGGGGGATTTGTCGCGATAGACAGGCCTCGCGATGGCCCGCTTCATCCTGACTATCCCTGAGATCGAGACGGCCGGTGGCTCCCTCGAAAAATCGTTTGTCCTCGACACGGCGTGGCTTCGCACCGCCCTCGAAGGAACAGAGTTCCAGGCGCCGGACGACCAAAGCGAGCCGCTCCACGTGGTGGCTCGCCAGATCATGGAAGATGTTCTTGTTGAGGGCCGGTTTCGAACGGTCCTAAGCGGAACCTGCGCGCGATGTTCTGAGCCTCTGCCCATCGAGATGAACGGGACATTCACCCAGCTGTTCACAAATCGAACACAGACCGAACTCCCAGAGGAGCTCGAGCTGACACCGGAAGACTTGGAACGCGAGACCTTCGCCGGCGAGTCCATCGCCCTCGACGCTTTTGTCCGCGAGTTCATTCTTCTCGAGGTGCCGATGAGCCCCAAATGCGAGGGCGGATGCAAGGACCCGGTGATCAACCGAATTCTGGGACTCGATGACGAGGGGAACCCGCTTCCGGAGAAGAAGCCTGCCGGTCCACTGGCGGCGCTCGCAGATCTCGCAGAAAAAATGAAAAAGGGAGAGTCCTGATGTTCAGCTTGGAAGGCAAAGTCGCACTCGTTACCGGCGGAAGTCGGGGCATCGGCCGAGCTATTTGCGAGACCCTCGCCGGCGCCGGCGCGCATGTGATCGTCAATTATCGCAGTGGAGCGGACGAAGCGGCTCAGGTCGTAGCGGCCATCGAAGCCAAGGGCGGCAAGGCGGAGGCGCTGGCTTTTGACGTTTCCGACCCCGAATCGGTCGGTTCGGCGCTTCGCGATCTTGCCAAACGCTGCGGCGGGCTCCACATCCTGGTGAACAATGCCGGAATTGCGATGGATCAGCTTCTCCTGAGAGTGAAGCCAGAAGAGGTCGAGCGCACGTTCGCTGTGAACGTCGCCGGCGCGATTTACTGCTCAAAAGCGGCAATTCGACCCATGATGAAGGCCAGAAGTGGCCGGATCGTCAACCTTTCCAGCGTCGTTGCGGAGTCGGGCAACCCAGGGCAAGCGGTGTATGCCGCGAGCAAAGCGGCCCTCATCGGGTTGACGAAGACACTCGCTCGGGAGTACGCCTCGCGCGGCGTTACGGTGAATGCCGTCGCGCCAGGGTTTATCGAAACGGACATGACAGCCGCTCTCCCAAAAGAAGCCCAAGAAGGCATCATCGCTCAAACACCGGCGGGCCGTGTGGGTCGCCCTGAGGAAATCGCTGCCGCGGTCCTCTATTTGGTGAGCGATGAGGCTGCCTTCGTGACTGGGCAGACGTTGCGGGTTAACGGCGGAATGTACGTTTGAAACAACATTTTGGATTTTGCGGGTACGCCCGCTTGGTAAAGGATTGAAATATGGAAACCGCGGATAAGGTCAAAGAGATCATTTCGCAGCAGCTCGACGTCGACGGCGCTGAGCTCAAGCCAGAGGCTTCGTTCATCGACGACCTCGGTGCCGACTCGCTCGCTATCGTTGAGCTGGTCCTCGCATTCGAGGAAGAGTTCGACATCGACATTCCAGACGACGACACGGAACAAATCCGTACCGTCGGCGACGCCGTCAAGTACATCACAGAACACGCCAAGTGATGGTGCGCGCCCCTTGGTTGGGGCGCCCACTTGCTTAACGGTCTCAACCGGCACGTTTCCGCGCTCGGCTTTCGGGCGCTTTCGAAAGAAGGCTCATGAAGAGGGTAGTCGTAACGGGTGTAGGGGTCGTGAGCCCCTGCGGAAAAAACGCAGCGACCACGTGGGATAGCGTGGTGGCTGGGCGTAGTGGCATCCGCCCGATCGAGTCGTTTGACGCGAGCGATATCACCACGACCTTTGGTGGTGAATGCTGGGACTTCGATCCGTCGGAGACCATAGAGCCGCGCAAGCAAAAAGAGATGGCTCGTTTCACGATGATGGCCATGGCCGCCAGTCGCGAAGCCATCGAGTCGTCCGGGTTCGATCCCTCGGACGAGCTCCGCGAGCGAACCGGCACCTTCATTGGTGTCGGTTTCTGCGGCATGGAGGTCGTCGAGAAACAACACTCTCGCCTCGTCGCGAAGGGCCCGCGGCGCGTGAGCCCTTACTTTATCCCCTCAGCGATCTCGAACCTCGCCCCGGGCCAGGTGTCGATGGAGTGGGGATACAAGGGGCCAAGCATCACCACGACGAGCGCATGCTCCAGTGGCGCCCACGCATTGGGCGAAGCGTTTCGCTGGATTCAACACGGCCGCATGGACGCGGCCGTCGCCGGCGGCGCCGAAGCCGCGCTGACGCGGCTTGGGTTGTCGGGTTTCGCCTCGATGCGCGCGCTCTCCAAGCGTAACGGTGAGCCCACCAAGGCCAGCCGTCCCTTCGACGCGGACCGTGATGGATTCGTGATGTCCGAAGGCGCGGGCATCTTGATGCTCGAGGAGCGAGATGCCGCCATGAAGCGCGGCGCGAACATCCTCGCCGAGCTCGTCGGCTACGGAGCGACGGCGGATGCGTTTCACATTACACAGCCCGCGCCCAACCACGAAGGTGCGCAGCGTTCCATGCGTGAGTGCCTCCAGGATGCGAAGATCGACCCAACGAGCGTCGGCTACGTCAACGCGCATGGAACCTCCACGCCCGCTGGTGACGCGGGCGAACTGACGGCGGTCCGCAAGGTCTTCGGCGATCACGCGACGGATCTGAGTATTTCGAGCACGAAGAGTTCCACGGGGCACTTGCTCGGGGCCGCAGGCGGCATCGAGGCAGTCTTCGCGGTCCAGTCCATCGCCAACGGCATCATCCCGCCGACGATGAACTTGGACACGCCGGACCCCGCGGGCGACGGTCTCGACTTGGTTCCTCACGAAGCGAAGGAGCGCGCGGTGGACGCTGTTCTTTCCAACTCCTTCGGATTCGGTGGCACCAACGCGAGCCTGATCTTCCGGAGGCACGCGTGATTTTCTTCGGTGCAGACCATGCCGGTTTTGCGCTGAAGGATGCGCTCGTCGCGGTCGCCAAGGAGCGTGGCCTCGAAGTCACGGATTTAGGCACGAACGGCGACGAGAGCGTCGACTATCCGGACTTCGGCCACGCCGTCGCCAAGTCGGTCCTGGAGAATCCAGGCTCCCTTGGCGTTCTCGTCTGCGGAACCGGGCAAGGCATCTCGATGTCCGCGAACCGACACCCTGGTATCCGTGCCGCGCTCTGCTCGGACATCTTCAGCGCTCAGATGAGCCGCATGCACAACAACGCGAACATCCTATGTATGGGCGCACGTGTGGTGGGCGGCGGTCTCGCGGTGGAGATACTCAACGCGTTCCTAGGCGCCGAGTTCGAGGGTGGACGGCACGCGCGCCGCGTCGCCAAGATCGAGCTGGCTTAGTTTGATCATTCCCCAAGACGAGCTCTTTCGTCGGGAAGCCGCGAAGTTCGGCCTTCGCTGGAACTGCGAGGACTGCTCCCGGTTCAACAATGAAGCGCGCTGCGCGCACGGCTTCCCCACGGAGAAGCATCGGCGGGCTCGCTACGAAGACCCCGACGCCTCGCTCTACTTCTGCAAAGAGTTCGATCTCAAGTAACGAGCCCTCAGGGAGCTGTGCTAAAATCCCGCCATGGCTTCTTGGTCTCGACTTCTCGGTCTAGCGCTCCTGCCCGTTGCCTTTGGGTGCACGGCGGACCTGCCGCCGCTCACCGTCGTGCTCGGTGTCGACTGGGAAGAGAGCCGAACCACCGTCGAAGGCGAAGAGCGTTGGCGCACGTTTCGGCTCGAAGCCGACAGCCTCGTCGTCACACAACACTGCGGGACGACGGAGGTGGAAGCGGTCGTCCCAGCGGCGCATCGCTTCATCGTCTACGTACTTGAGTCGATCACGGTGAACACCGTGGTCGACGGGGACAACTGCATGGCGTCGTACTCGATGAGAGGGTTCGAGCTGGAGCTCGAACCCGACGGCCAGAACGTACAAACCCTTGGCGATACGGACGACACGGTCTTGCGTCCTTACACAGACGTGAATGGACTCTTCGGTGGGCGCACCTTCCTGAACGACGATGGTGCTGACGTGGAGTGGTACTTCACGCCTACCACCATTGAGACCGTCGTGCGCTGCCCCAACAATCTTAGGGCCAGCGCGACGGTTCCCGTGGACCTCGAACACTACTTTGAGATCGACGAGGCGGACGCAGTTACACAGACCGAAGGCTCATGCGAGCTTGTCGTCGAGGGGGGGACCTATCGCTACCTACCCGACAATGGCGAGCTTGGGCTCGTCCTCGACGGCAACGAGATCCGACTCACACGACCGTAGAGCGCCGCGCTTAGAGAGCCTCATGATCGGTGCGTCGAAACCGGCCATCATCGCATTCGAAGCGCCGAATCGAGAGCTCGTCGCCCAGGGCCTCGGCGACCACAAGGGACTCGCCTGTCCACACCGCCCGAGCGTGCTTGCTCAGAATCACGTGGGGCAGCATCCCTTCAACTTGAGCCCGTGGCGCGCGAACGGGTTGCCCAATGGTGCCCCAGCGCCACGACACGCCATCGTCGCCACACTCAAGTCGCGGCGTGCCGCTCAGTTCGACGACCTCACGGCCGGCGTTGGCGACGTAGGTTCCTTTTCCGCTTTCGCATTCCGAACTGATCAAGACGCCGTCGAGCACCTGAGACATGGTTCGCGGCTCGCAGCCACTGAGGATATGTTCGGCGTGGGCGTACTGGGGGTCGAACTGGAGCCCAAAGACCGTCGTGCGGGGAGCGCCGTCCTCTAGGGAACAGACGCCTTGGTACCAAGTGTCGCCGGTCGACGCGAACCCGACGATGGGCGCATGACACGGCGTCGGAATCGCAAGTCCACCCCCACGACGGCCGGATGTGCTGCCCGTGTGGTGCACTCCGAAACGCGCACACCGGGAGCTACCACCATCTTCGCATGGGCCATCTTCGCGTCGGTGAAAGAGCGCGAAGCCGCCTTCATGGACAGCGAGAGCGAGGGACCCACGTCCGGTGTGGGTCCGCGTTGTAGAGTCCACCAGCGTAGGCTCGCCCGGGCTCGTCGCCTGCGCGTCGAGGAGCATTGAGCGTATCTTGAACACCAGTTGATCTCTTTCCACCCAGGCGACGCGGAGACGCCCTCCGTGCGCCAGGGCGGCGATCTCGTCTGCTTGTGGAGCGAGTTCTCTCGCAGCTTCCCCCCCACCAACGAGCACTCGCTCGGGTCCTACCGCTTCACCTTGAGGGCCTAGGCTTAGGGCACGAAGGCCGCCTCCTTGGGCAGACGGAGGTCCAAAGACGAGGAGGGGCCCCTCGTCTCCAATCGTGAGGTCGAAGGAGCCAGGGCCGGCGACGAGCCGTGGGGCGGCCACGGCTATGCGAACCGGTGGAGGCGGTGGATCTGGGAGCTGAAGCGGCTGCGGTTCATCACCGCAGCCAATGGCGAGGAGCAGACACCACGGGAGCATACGAAAGCGCATGCTTTGAGGGTCGCATGAGAGCTTGGCGAGAGGGGAGGGAATCGAGGCCCTTGACCCTTCGTCGTCTGCAACACAGCTTGGAGTCGATGTTCGACAACCTCCCCGAGTCAGTTTCTATCTACGAAGTCTCACCGCGCGATGGGCTCCAGAACGAGTCTGCGATGGTCGCGACCCATGCAAAGGTGCGCTTGATCGAGGCTCTCGTCGCCGCGGGCTTGAAGCGTGTAGAGGTCACAAGCTTCGTGTCGCCGAAGTGGGTCCCTCAGATGGCGGACGCCGACCAGGTTTGTCAGATGCTCAACCGGCAGAAAGACGTGACCTACTCAGCGCTTGTGCCGAACGCACGGGGACTCGAGCGCGCGCTTGCCGCGGACCTCGATGAGGTCGCGGTGTTCATCTCTGCGTCGGAGACCCACAACCTCAAGAACGTGAACAAGACCATCGCCACCACTCTGAGCGCCTTCGAAGGCGTGATCGGCCCAGCGCTGGCAGCGAACAAACGTGTGCGCGCGTACGTCTCCACGGTTTGGGGCTGCCCTTACGAAGGGGACGTGGACGTGAACGCGGCCGCGGATCTCGCCGTCGAGCTTATCGATCGCGGCTGCTACCAAGTGAGCCTAGGCGACACCATTGGCGTGGGAACTCCCGTTCAGACGAAGCGTATCCTCGACGTGATGTTGTCCAGGCTTCCCGCCGAGAAGCTGGCGCTTCACCTTCATGACACCCGCGGAACGGCTCTCGCCAATCTCTTGGTGGGCGTGGAGAGTGGGATCCGGGACTTCGACGCCTCCGTGGGCGGACTCGGAGGCTGTCCCTACGCGCCAGGCGCAGCGGGTAACCTCGCAACCGAAGACCTGGTGTACACGCTCGCCGGAATGGGCATCGACGCGGGCGTCGACATGGAGAAGGTTTGGCACGCTGGCCAGGTTGCCGAGGCGATTTGCGGACGCTCCTTGCCGGGCAAGGTTCATCAAGCGGGCGTTCGGGCCCTCGCAAACTGAGGTCTGGGTCGGCGGATCAGTTCAGCAAGAAGATCAAGCCGGCCCACGTCATGGTGGCGTAAGTCATCAGCCCGATGCCCAAGTGGATGGTGCTGAGTGCCTGAAGCGTTCCGTAGTTGTTTGCGCGGTCCATGCCAAAAGACTCGGCGTTTGCGATGACGATGCCGAGGGCCATCTGCGCGACCATGCCGGCGAAGTGAACCCAACGAAGGCGTTTGTGTCGACGCAGGTTGCGCGCGTATTCGCCATCCCCGTTGTCGAGACCGATGGGGTCCGGCATCCGCAAGGAGAGGGTGAAGGTCGAAGTGTAGAGGGCGGCCGTGAGAATGGATGTCGCCAAATGGGGCCAAGGCGTGTCGACACACGCGGCTTGCCCGAAGGCTGGACTTCCGCTCACACAAGGCGTGTCCGCCGCGGAGCTAAAGAAACCATACAGGTTGTTGTACTGAAGCCACCCAAGCGCGACGGTCACAGTCATCGACGCCCAGGTCGCGATACCCATCCATTTATGGAGAGGGGTGAGTCGCGCGCGGGTCTGCATCCGCTCGGCGACGCTCCCTGCCTCCGGGACGCTGGGGCTTGACCCCTCGGCTTCGTCGGGGGTGGTTTCTTCGGGGTCCGGGTCCGCCGCCTGCATCGCGAGCTGAACGGCAGCTCCGTGCGACATTGGAGTTTGCGGCATGTACCCCGGATCCAGGGAAAGCTGGAAACCGAAAATGGGTGTGGCGATGAGGAGCGCGGCGAGAGTGCCCATGGCGGGAGTATATGCTGAACTTGGCTGAGATTTGCATACGTTTTGCACCTGATTTGGGTCTTGATTGAAGACGGCCCCCCCGCTTACCATCAGCGGCATTCCGCTTGAGTGATTTACTCACGGAAATCTCTGCGTTTTTGAAGTTTTGGCCGCCGTGAGTCTCACGTCGGCAAGCAACGAGTAAGGGGATGCGACACGCGCAAAACCACGCTCGGTTGAATGGAGCACCGCACTCGATGGCGTCGCTAACAGTCTCGAATTACCTGGGCATGCTCCAGGAAGATCCGGATGATGATGAGTCCTTTGAAGGGCTTGCGGAGGCGCTTTCGAGCGGCGACGCGGAACGAATGGGTGAAAGCCCACTTCGTTTGATGGAGGCGGCGAGAGCGCGTCACGAGAGGCACGGTGAGCTACGCGCCGTCGCCCGGCTCATCGCACTCGAAGCCACCATCACCGAGGACGATCCGAAGTTCCGTGCGACCTTGTTGAAAGAGGTTGGACGCCTTCGTCGCGAAGAGCTCCTCGACGACGCCGGGGCCGCCGAAGCGTACCGGCAAGCGCTCGTCGCTGTGCCCGGTGACGAGGACGCGGAAGTCGCCCTCGAAGAGATCGAGCAGGCCGCGTCGAAGTGGCGGGAGATCGCAGACCGCTTCATCGAAGAAGCGGACGACGCGAGCGACTCGGAGCTGAAAGCGTCGATGCTCGCGAAAGCGGCGACGCTTATTTGGCAGTACCAGAAGAAGGGCAAGGTCAGCGAAGTCGACCGCCTCTTTAAGCAGGCGCTGAAGGCAGACCCTGCCAGCACACGAGCGGCGAGGCTCTTCGCGCAGGCGCTCCGTAGCCGAAACAAGTGGAAGGACATGGCGAACGTCCTTCGAAAGACCGCAAACGCCGCTCGCGTCCGCGAGGAGAAGCTCAACCTCTTCCTTGCAGCCGCGCGTACGTACGCTCGCAAGGTCGAAGACAACGACAAGGCCGCCGCTTGCTATGAGCGCGTGCTCGACTTTACGCCGGGGCATGAAGAAGCGCTTCATTACCTCGTCGAGTTCTTCACGGAACGCGAAGACTGGGATCGTCTGGTCTCGTTGTACGAAGACGCGTTGCGTTCGCGCCAGAAGCTCGAGAGCGAACAGGGAATCCTGTTGCAGATCGGGATGGTGCATTGGCGCATCCGTGAAGCCCCAGCGGATGCCGAACCTTACTTCGCGCGGCTGCGAAAGATCGACCCGGCGCACGAAGGGATGCTCACGTTTTACCGCGACTACCTCGGCGAGCTCACAAAGGGCGATGGGGAAGAGGCGGAAGAGGCGCGCACACGTCTGGTGACAGTGCTTGGCGACGCGCAGCGTGTGGTGAAGGGCGATGACGCGAAGCTCGCGATCAGCATTGAACATGCACGGATTGCCCAAGAGACGGGCGCGACGGAACGCGCGATCGATGCGTGGAAAGCTGTCCAGCGGCTCGACGGAGCCAACGAGGAAGCCGGCGAAGCCCTACGCTCTCTCTATCGCCGCGGCGAAAAGTGGAACGCCCTCGTGGAGGTCATGCGGGCCGAACTCGATGCGCTGCCCGTCAACTCCGACGACGAGAACACCAAGGTTCGGCGGATTGAGTTGCTGCGCGAACTCGTCGAAATTTACCGCGACCGGCTGAAGCTCGACGTGATGGTGACCGGTACGCTGGCGACGCTTCTTGAGGAAGACCCGCACGACCACGAAGCCCTGGACCAGCTTGCATCGACCTACGAGTCGATGGGCCGTTGGAACGATCTGATCCCTGTTCTCGTTCGTCAGAGCGAAGCCACCGATGACCCGGTCCAAAAGGTCGAGCGCTTGATGCGGACAGCGCGACTCTGGATCGACCGTTTCGCAAACTACAACCAAGCGACAGCGCCGCTGGAGCAGGTTATCGAGATCGAGCCCGAGAACCGCGATGCGCTCTCGGAGCTGAAAACGATCTACACGAAGAAGCGCGCTTGGCAGTCGCTCTTCACGGTTCTTGAGAAGGAGTCGCTCCTCGCTTCCGATCCCAGCGCGCGCCTGACCATGAAAGTGGAGCTGGCGACGCTCGCCGGGGACAGACTGCATCACCACGCGGACGCGATCCGCCTCTGGCGCGAGGTTGTCGCTGAGGATCCCGCTACCGAAGGAGCGCTGGAGTCTCTTCTCAAGCTCACTGAGCGCGAGAAGGACTGGGCAGCCCACGCCGACGCGCTGGAACACGCGCAGGGTCTCGAAGAAGACGAGAAGAAGCGCATCAAACTCCTGCAGCGTCTCGGCGTGACCTGCGGCGAGCATTTGAAGGACCCCGCGAGAGCGTCGGCGGCCTGGCAACGCGTGCTTGAACTTGACCCCAAAAACGGGAAGGCCACGCGTACCTTGCGCGAGTCTTTCGTGGAGGGTCGTGACTGGGAGGGTCTCGAAGGCCTCTATGCAGAAACCGAAGACTGGGACGGCCTCGTGGACGTCCTCGGAAATGCTGCCGAACGCACCGAGGACGAGCAGCTCAAGGTCGAACTGAGCTTCCGTGCCGCGGCGGTCTATGAGGACCGAATTGGAAACCCGGAGCGCGCTTTCCGCACATATGAGCGTGTTCTTTCCGTCGAACCAAAGAACAAGCGCGCCGCTGAGAAATTGATCCCGATCTACGAGACGCAGGAGAAATGGCCGCGGCTCTTGGCCCTTCACGAAGTTCTTCTCGACACCATCGAAGAAGAGGATGTGGAGGCACGGTTGGGTGCGCTCGATAGCCTGCGCTCCTTGGCTGCAACGAAGACGCGTGATGAGCACGCAGCGTTCCGTTTTGCGTCGGAAGCTTATCGTTTGGCCCCAGAACGCGACGAAGTTCGCAAGAACGTCGAGGCGGCGGCGGAGTCGGCGGGCTCCCACGCTCGCTTGGCGGAGCTATACGAAGCGCGCATCGGCTCCGAGGATATCGAAGAGGACGAAAAGAAGGCACTTCGCCGACGTCTCGCATCGCTCTCTGGAACGGAGCTGGGCAAGCGCGACGAAGCCATCCTTCAGCTCGAGCGGATCCTCGAAAGCGACCCTCGCGACGGGGAAGCCATCGAGGCTCTCGATGATCTTTATCGTCAGGAATCGCGCACCGATGACCTGCGAAGGCTCTTTTTGCATCGCCTTGAGCACGCAGAGGACGACGGCACTCGGTACACGGTGCTTTCCGAGCTCGCTCCCCTCGAAGAAGATGTGCTGGGCGACGCCGAGTCGGCTGCCGAGCGTTATCGGGCCATTCTTGCCATCGAACCTTCCGACGATAGCGCGCTGCGTTCCCTCGACCGTTTGGCCACTGCGGCAGAAAATTGGAATGAGGTAGCGACAACCCTCGAGCGGCGAAGCGAGATCAGTTCCGGCGACGAAGAGCGCGAGCTTACGCTGCGGCTGGCAGACTTGCGCCGACAGAAGCTGGATGATGCGCAGGGTGCTCTGGACGCATACTCAACGGTCCTTGGCAGTGACGAGAACAACGCGCAGGCAATCGCTGGCGTGGAGTCTCTTGCGGAAAACGAAGAGGTTCGCGCGGAAGCCGGAAGGCTCCTCGAATACGCGTACGAGAGCAGCGGCGAGCACGAAAAGCTCATGGGTGTTCTTCGCACACGTTTGTCCGCCACAGAGGAGCCCGGGGAGCGTCGATCTCTTCGGCTTCGACTCGCGGAGCTCGCCGGCGCCCTTGGCGACGTCGAAGGTGCGTTTACGGCCCTCGAGGACGCGTTTCTCGCGACCCCCAACGATATCGAGCTCTGGGAACGTCTCTCGGATACGGCCGAGGCTTCGGGCAACCATGAGCGGCTAGCTACGGCTTTCTCCACCGCCATTGAGCACGGAGACTTGTCGGATGCAGAAGTGACGGATCTCTCCGTCCGCGTCGCTGAGATCTACGACGTTATTCTTGGTCGCCCGGCTGACGCTGAAGTTCACCATCAGCGTGTCCTCATCGACCAGCCGAACCACGAACGTGCGTTCTTGGCGCTGAAAGAGTTCTACACAGAGCGAGAGCGTTGGGACGAACTCCAGGCCCTTTACCGCTCCCGCATCGTGGAGACCGTTGACGCCGAGCTGCGCTTGGAGTTGCTACTTCAGGTGTGCTTCCTCTTTGAGGAGATCCTCGACGACGCCGAGCAGGCGATTCGTTCCTACCAAGAAGTCTTGGAACTGGAACCTGGTCATGTCCCGAGCCGACGCTCCCTTGACCGGCTCTACCGTCGGACCGAGCGATACCGTGACCTGTCGGCATTGCTCCGTCAGGAGCACGACCGCGCCGACGAGGAGCCGCAGCGCATCGCGATCCTCTTCGAGATCGGCGAGATTCACGAACTCAAGCTGGGAGAGCCAGGAACCGCCGTCGATGAGTACGAGCGAGTCCTGGAGCTTAGCCCGACACACATCAAGGCACAGAACGCACTCGAACGCCTGCTCTCCAGTGAGGAGCAGCGTCTGCGAATTGCGCTTCTCCTCGAGCCACTCTACGAGTCTCAGGGAGCCTGGTCAGAGCTCGCCACAGTTCTTCGTGTTCAGCTCGAAGACGTCAACGACGCCGGCGGCCGTTTAGCGCTCCTCATGCGAATCGCTGAGCTGACCGAGACGAAACTTCACGACCCGCAGAAGGCCTTCGAGACCCTTGCCGACGCAGTTCTTTCGGACCCCGCGGACACCCACGCACGAAACGAGTTCGCGCGACTTTGTTCCGTGGTGGACGGTGGGCCCCGCCGCGCCGAAGTTCTTGAGAAGGCCGCCGCAGGAGCGGAAGGCACGGGCTACGTCCAGGCCGAGATCTATCTGGAGCTCGGAGCTACCTACGACGAGATTCCTAACGACGAGAAGGCTCAGCACACGTACGAGCGTCTCATCGAACTGGACGGACAGAACCCCGACTCAGTACTGCCCGCGGCAAGAGCCCTCGAACGCATTCACCTCGCAGCGAACAACACGGAGAAGCTGGCGGACGCGTACCGACAGCAGATTCGCTTTGGTCTCGACGAAGACCAACGCGGCCAGCTTCTTGAGAAGCTCGGCGCACTCCTCGAGCAAAATGGCGACCTCGACGGTGCCGTCAACGCCTACCGTCAGCGTCTTGATTTCGACCCGGGCGACTTGGAAGCTCTCAGCGCCCTCGAGCGCCTCTACACCAACCAAGAAGATTGGCCAAAGCTCATCGAGACGCTGCGTAGTCGTGACACCTCCGTCGACGACGAGGTGGAACAACGCGAGCTTTCTGTTCGTATTGGTGCGGTGTATCAGGAGCGATTGAACGACCCTGAAAACGCGATCGCCGCATACAACGACGCGCTTCTTCGTTTCGGACAAGACGAGCATGTGCTTTCGTCACTAGCCGCCCTCTACGGCGGCCAGGAGAGTTGGCAGGACCTTCTCGAGGTCCGTGAGCAACAGTTCGAAGCTGCCGCAGATGCGGAGCAGGGCGCGGGCCTCCAGTTCGAGATGGCGGAGCTTATGCGTCTCCGGACCGGCGAAGAAGAACGCTCCATCGAACTCTACTCACAGGTTCTGCGTGTCCTTCCGGGCCACGAAGGGACCGTCGAGGCGCTGGACCAACTCGTTCAACACGACGAACGTCACGTGGGCATCGAAGCGGCGCGCGCGTTGGTGCCGCATTACGAAGTCGCAGGAAACCACGGTAAGCTCATCGGGGTTCTTCAAGTTGTCGCCGACGGTGATGATCCGGAGGAGCGCCTCCGCAGCCTTCGGCGGGCTGCAGAAGTCGCAGACGTCGGACACGACAATCCGGCCCAAGCTTTCGAGCTTATGTCGCGAGCGGTTCGTGCCGGAACGGCTGAAGAAGGCTTCGAATCGATGCTCTCCGATGTGGAGCGCTTCGCCGTCGCGGCGGAGAAACACGAAGAGCACGTACAGCTTCTTGAAGAGGTCGCGCCGGAGATTCTCGACGCCGACCTGCAGACCAGCGTCTATATGCGTGCTGCGTCTGTTGCTCGAGAACGGCTCAACGACAGCGCTCGGGCCCGCACTTTCTATCAGAGTGTTCTTGAGAACCGCCCCGACGATGTTCGAGCGCTCGACGCACTCTTGGAACTGCAGGCTTCCGACGGCGACCACGCCGCGCTTCGCGTCACTCTCCGTCGAAAGATTGAACTGGAAGAGGATGTGGCGCAGCGCATCGTTCTGCTGGAGCGCCTCGCCAAGTTGCTCGAAGATGAGCTGGAGGACGTTCCGGCGGCCATCGATGCGCTTGAAGAGCTTCTCCTCGAAGACGATCAGCGTGTTGCCACTTACGAAGCGCAAGAAGCGCTGTTGACGAAGGCGGAGCGCTGGGATGACCTTGCCCAGCTCTATGAGCGTTGGCTGGATGTCGGCGTCGGCAACCCGGTTGAACTCCGACACAAGCTCGGAAGCGTCGCAGCGAAACACCTGGACGACCCGTACCGGGCCATCGACCAGTGGCGAGAAGCCTTGGCCATGGACGGCAACCATGAGCCGAGCATCAGCGCTGTTGAGCAGCTGATGATCACCGATGAGTTCCGCGGTGCTGCTGCGGAACTTCTTGAGCCTGTGTTCTTGGCGCGAATGGAATGGCCGCGTGTTGTGAGCGCGCTTGAGGCGCGTCTGACGGTCACGGACGACATGGAAGGCCGCAAGGAGATTCATCGTCGCCTTGGACAGATCCACGAGGACTACCTTGAGGATCTCGAGGGCGCGCTGGAGCGATACGCTGCGCTCTTCCGCGAAGAACCGCGTGACCAAGATGCGTGGGATACCCTTGGTAGGCTTGGCCGCGTCCTTGAGATGTGGGAGCGCCTGGCGGATATTTACCGTGGACCCATCGATGAGTTTGGGGTCGGCGACGACGACTTTGCGCGACTGGCCAAGACGGCTGCGCGTTTGTACGACGAGCGAGTTGGGAACCTCGAACAGACGGCGTCGCTCTACGAAAAGGTTCTCGATTTCGACGAGACTGACCGTGAGGCCTTCGACGCGTTGCGCAGCGCCTACACACGCGCGGAGCGCACGGAAGACCTGCTGAAGCTCTTGCGTCGACGCGTCGACGTCGCGGACAGCGACGACGAGCGACTCGAGTTGCTTCACAATATTGCAGAACTCCATCAAGCAGCCGGAAACACAAGCGCCGCCATCGACGTGCATCAAGAGGCTGTTCAGCACATGCCGAGCGATGCTCGATCCGTCGAAGCGCTCGACACACTGCTCACGGAGAGTGAGCGCTTCGTCGACCTTGCGGACCATCTTCGCTTCCGCGTTGACGCTGCTGAGGGTACAGCTCGCTCGGATCTGGAGTTGCGTCTTGGTCGCCTGACCAACGACAAGCTCGAGGATGTGCGCGGCGCCGTCGATGTGTACGAAGAGACCATCCTTCGTGATCCAGGACACGTTGGGACCATCACGGCTCTCGAGGAGCTCGTAGTCAACGAAGAGCACCAAGGGCGCATTACGGAGTTGCTTGAGCCCATCTACCGCAACGCGGACGAATGGAAAAAGCTCGTTGCCATCTTGGAGGCGCGCGCGATGCATGCGCACCGCAGCGACCAGGTGCCCCTCTTCGCCGAGATCGGCAAGATGCATGAAGAGCGTGGCAACGACAGCGCGCTCGCATTCCACGCCTGGTCGAGGGCATTCGCCGCCGACGCTGCGGATGAGACCGTTCGTGGCGAGGTGGACAGGCTCGCCAACGCCTTGGGCGCTTGGGATGAGCATGTCGCTTCGTACGAGGTAGCGATTCGCGAATGCGACGACCCGGATATCCAGAGCCAGCTCTTGATGACCGTGGCGCAGACTCACGATGCACGCCGCGGCGATCCACGCGCGGCCATCGAAACGTACGAACGCCTGGCTGCTCACGATGAGGCGGACCTTGCGGCCCTCGACGCCCTCGAAGGACTCCACACTATGGTGGGCGACTGGCGTGGTCTCGTCGACGTACTCACCCGTAAGGTCGCTCGACGCTTCGACCCCATCGAACGTGCGGAGCTCCTGCGCCGAAGCGCCTCCGTTCTTGAAGAGCTCCTCGGAGACCCAGGCGCAGCGATCAAGGAATACGAGAAGGCTCTGGAAGAAGATCCAGAGGACGTGATCGCGCTTGAGTCATTGGACCGCCTGCTCGGTGCCGCGTCACGTTCGGATGAACTTGCCGTCATCTTGCGACGCCGGTCGGAGATTGAGACAGACGAAGAGGTTCGCGTCGAGGTTGGACTTCGTCTCGGCCAGCTGACCGAGACCCAGCTCAACCAACCCAACGACGCTATCGATGCGTTCACACGGGTCCTTGAACTTTCGCCGACGCAGCCCATCGCCATCGAGAGCCTTGGTCGGCTTTACGAGCGCCAGGCAATGTGGCCTGAGCTGCTGGACAACCTTCAGGTGCGAGCGTCCACCGCGCAAGCTTCAGACGTACGTCTCTCGCATGTCCATCGTGCCGGGGAGGTCTACGAACGGGAGCTCGACGATGTGCATGAAGCGATCATGCAGTACCAACAGGCACTGGAACTCGATGCACGTCACGAGCCTTCCCTCGCTGCGCTGATTCGAATCAGTCGACTCGAAGACTACCGTCACCAGGCGTCCGAGATTCTTGAGCCCCTGTTGCACGTTCAAGAGCGCTGGGATGACCTCGCCGAGCTGTACAGAACTCGCGCCGAGGGCGCGAGCGACTCCTTCGACCGAAAGGCGGACTACATTCGTCTGGCGGAAGTCGAGGAGAACGGGCGCCGCGATTTGGTCGCGTCATTTAGCGCGACGGCGGCGGCATTCGGAGAAGACCCGAACGACGAAGAGACGGCTTCGCGTCTCGAGCGTCTTGCCGGCGAGACCGGCGCATACGACAAACTCGTCGAAGAGTTTGGAACCCGAGCCGCTTCGGTCATGGACCCAGAAGTGGCGCGAAACCTCTACTGGCGCGTGGCGCGAATTGCAGAGAACCAGCTCTCTGATGACGAGCGGGCTATCGGCGCGTACCAGCATGCGCTGGAGCAGGCCGGTGATGACCGGGAAGCCTTGGAAGCACTCGACCGACTCTTCGTGAAGGGCGAACGGTGGTCGAGCCTCGGTGAAGTCGTAGAGCGCCGCATCACGCTCTGCGATGACCCGACAGCCCGAGCAGACCTCCTCATTCGCCTTGGCGAACTGCGGGAAGGGCACTTTGGCGACAAGCGTGGAGCTTTTGCTGCATATCAAGAAGTACTGGAGCGAGACCCAGGAGATGGGCGCGCGACAGAAGCACTTGAACGCCTCGGCACCGAGCCGGAGCTTGCCCTCGATGTCATCGACGTTCTGGAAGGGGCCTACCGAGACACAGGCGCCTTGGAACGCGTCGCAGGTCTCTACACACTGCGCGTGAACCTGGCGGACACGGACGGCGAACGTGTTCGCATTCTGCAGGAGGCTGCGCAGCTTTGGGAGGGCGAGCTTGGCCGCCCTGAAGACGCGTTTGCGTCGCTTCGAAAAGCTGCAGAACTCGACCCGCTCGACGACTCGATGCTCGATGAACTCGAGCGTTTGGCCCACGCTTGCGGAAAGCCGGAGCTATTGCGCGGCTTCGCAGAGAGCGTGGTTGAAGCGGGGTCCGCATCGGGCCGAGCGCTTCGCGATGTTCATGTTCGTGCCGCTCGTTGGTACACAGATGGACTTGGTGACCAGGCAGCGGCGGAGACGCAGCTTCGGGCAGCCTTGGCCATTGATGACGAAGCCACGGACGTACACGGTCGCTTGGTCGATCTGCTTCGCGGGCCAGGGCGAGAAGCTGAGTTGGTCACGTCCCTGAAGGCGTGGGCTGCGGCAGACAGTGACGACTTCAACAAGGTCGAGCGTTTGCTGGAGGCGGCGCGCCTCAGTGAGTCGGCCGTGGGCGACAGGGATGCCGCGGCGGAATGCTACGACAGCGTCTTGGCTCTTGAGCCTGGACACGAGGCAGCGTTGCGCGCGCTCACGCAGATTCGTGAGGACGAAGAGAAGTGGGACGAGGTCGCCAGTTTGCTGACCCGTCGCATCGACCTCGAAATGGACCCGACGAGCCGCGTAGATTTGCGCCGGCGCGTGGCGACACTCTTGGCCGGTCCTCTGGCGAATCCTGCAGAAGCCACGCGCGCTTGGGAAGGCGTCCTCGACGAAGAGCCCGCCGACATGCAGGCAATCGGCGAGCTTGAAGCGCTCTACGAAGCGGCGGAACGCTGGGAAGAGCTGCGTGAGCTCCTCGACCGGCGGTTGGACGCTGCCACGACGGACTCTGAACGAGTCTCGGCGCGCGTTCGCCTTGCACGCCTCGCAGAAAAGGCCTTTGGCCGACGCGACGATGCATTGGACCAGCTCCGTGGGGTTCTCGAGATCGATCCGCAGAACGGTGAAGCCCTCGACGAACTTGAGCGCCTTCTCACCTTGGAAGAAGACTGGGAAGAGTTGGTTTCGTTGCTCGAGCGACGGGCGGGGAACGCCAATGGCGCGGGCGATTGGCCGGCCGAACGAGATGCTCTTGCACGGATCGCGAGCCTTCATGAGGAGCACCGCAACGACGCGCACTCCGCTCTGGAGATTCACGGGATGATCCTGACATCGGAGCCGGGGCATGTCCCTTCGCTCCAGCGAGTGGTCGCCATTCACGAAGCAGCCGGCCACACTGAATCGGCTGCGGATGCGCTTGAGAGGCTTGCGCCTCATCTTGAGGCCGCACCCGCCGCCGCCGCGTACCAGCGACTGGCGACGATTGCAGAAGACCAGCTGAGTGACGCGCCTCGGGCGCTGGCGGCGTTGCGGCGTGCGTACGAGCTACAGCCGACGGCAACGACGCGGGAGCTGCTGCGAACTCATCACGAGCACCATGAAAACTGGACGGAGTACGCCATGCTCCTCGATGCGGAGACCGCGGAGGTTGAAGAACCTGAGGCGCAAGCCGCTCTTCTGAAGCGCATCGCCGACGTCTATGTGACCAAGCTTGAAGACCCCGGTAGCGCGGCGACATACCTCGAGCGTGCCAGCCGTCTTGCGCCGGATGACCGTGAGATCCTGCTTCCTCTCTGCGACCTCTACATCGCCGCCGGGAGACAATCCGATGCGGTGCCGGTCCTTCGTCAGATCATCGAGAGCTTCGGCGGACGCCGAAGCAAAGAGCTGGCGCAATACCATCACCGACTGGGCAAAGCGGTTCAAGGGATGGGCGACGCCCAAGGAGCCATGGAGCACTTCGACGCGGCCTTCCGCATCGACCTCACCAACGTCGCTATTCTCCGAGACCTCGGTAAGCTCGCCCTGGACATGGGTGACCTGGCGAGAGCTCAGAAGACGTTCCGCGCGCTTCTCCTGCAGAAGCTCAAGCCGGACGTCGGCATCACAAAGGCCGACGTGTATTTCTACCTCGGCAGCATCGCGAACCAAGAAGGAGATGCCCGCAAGGCCGTCTCGATGCTTGAGCGCGCCATGAGTGAGGATTCCGAGCACGAGGCGGCAAAGGCGCTGCTCAGTACGCTCAAGTGACTCCCGTCGTTGTGCTGAACGGCGAGCTTCGGCTCGCTGATGATGCGCTTGTTCCACTAAACGGCGTCTTGGCCTCTTTTGGCGAAGGCGCCCTTGAGGTCTTTCGGACGACTGCGCATGGACCTTTCCTCGCATCACGCCACCTCGCTCGGCTGCGAAGAACGTGTGAGCGTTTAGGCATTCCCGCCGAAGACGCCGAGCAAGACCTCATTCACGACCTCAATGTGCTTTCCGGAGCAGGGAAGGGGCCATGGCGCGTGCGGCTGATTCGAAGTCGCTTTGATTCGGGAGCCATGCGCGCCCTTATCGCGGAGACGTTTACACCGAGTGAGCTTCTATCCACAGGCGCACGCCTGACGCTCCGCGAGGGAATCGTGACTCCCCTCGCGATAAAGACCACGAGCTACGTGGCAAGCCGAGTTCTCCGGCGCGAGGCGCTAGCAGCAGGCTTTGATGAGTGCCTTCTACACCTCGGCGGAGAACTCATGGAGGGGGCGTCGTCCAACATCGTTCTCGTCATTCAAGACGTATTGGTGTCCCCGACCTCCCCTTGGATTCTTGATGGTGTGACGCTTCAGCACGTGCTCCAGTCAGCGATGGACCTTGGTTTGGAGACCGAACATCGTCCCGTGGCTCTGACTGAGCTCGCCGGCGCCGACGAGGTGTTCATGACCAGCGCGATTCGAGGACCGATCCCCGTAAGGGAAGTGGACGGGCAGAAGTACCGTATCGGCCGGGTTTTCGATGCTGTTCGGCAGCGCTACGAGGCCGATCTGCAAAGTGACTGGGGAGAGCTTCAGGAGGAGACGGTGGCCGGGGCCCGCGACCTTATCGAAAATCGCCTGGCGAAAATGGGCGAGGTGAAGGGTGGCGATCTACTCCTCGAGGGAGAGTCGTTCTTGCTTCGTTGGTCCGGGGAGGCCCTAAATATACGTCTCGCGACGCCCTACGCTGGCGGCGGCGGGCGGTTACGCGCGCTGGCGAAGGCGCTCCAGGACGCTCATCACTAGCTGGCGCTTGCGGCACAGGAACGACCTGCTACACCGCCGGTCCAATGTCACTCACAAGCAAGACAGAGACTCGACGCAAGCGTCGTCACAAGAACTTCGGCAAAAAGCGGAAGAAGCTTCTCGCGAAGGAAGGCACCACGCCTAAATTCCCGATCCACCCGGACGGCAAGAAGAGCTCCGACTGATCTTCTCGGGGGCGACAACCCCTGGGAAAACACAGAGTCTTGAGAGGTACAACCGTAAGGTTGTGCCTTTTTTGCGTGTTTTCGATAGCAAATACGTGCGTGAGACCAGTGGCGAACCCATGTTGAGGCAATGAGTTCAGACCACACCCCACAGACGTCCAGTTCGAAACGCGATGACGCTATCCAGGTCGCTCCATCGGACGATGGCTGGAACCAGCTCATGAAGGTGTTGGACAAGGTCCCCTTCGTGGCGGGCGTCAAACGTGACGTTGGCTCCCTGCGGCGGCTGGTGGTGGGTCGACGCGCGCCCCGAATCGCGATCATGGGGTTCGCCGGAAGTGGGCGCTCCCGGCTCGTGAACGGGCTCATCGGTACGCCCGTGCTTCGGGAGAGCGACCGCAGCCACCGGGGCTCTTGGGTCTTCGTGAACGCAGACGGCCGAAGCATGGAGTGGCTGGAGCTGGAACCCTCGGTCCCGGCTGCTGCGTGGCCTCAGAGTCAGACCCCGGATGTGATCATCCTCGTAGCGACCCCCGACGAAGTCGCGGCAGGTCTTGGCGACCACCTTGAGGCCTTGGTCTCCGCTGCGGGGAGCGCGTTCAAGACAGACCCGAAGTTCGTGGCAGTGCTCACAAAGAGTGACTCCCTCGACGACGAGGGACCCAGCGTGGAAATGGTCCGACAACGCTACGCTCGACAGATTCTCGATGCAGGCTTGGGCGAGGCGAAGGTCTACGCCATCTCGGTCCCCTCGGCGAACGAGCAAAGGAACGGGGCAGCGCCCGTCGGAACCGAAGCGTTGGCTGAGGCCGTCGCGAAGCTCGTTCCAGACGAAGCGCTGGTCGAGACGGCGCGGGCCTTCGTTGCACCTCAAGCGCAGAGTCGCGTGGCGGACAACATTATCCAGTCGAGCTCCACGCTTGCGCTCACCGTAGCTCTCGCGCCTGTTCCGCTCTCGGACATCGCTCTCATCGCACCCCTTCAAGGGCTGATGGTGTCGACCATCGCACACCTTGGCGGACGCAGCCTCGATGGAGGCGGCGCCTCGGAGTGGATTGCGAGCATTGGCGTAGCGGGCGGAATCGGAGTTGGCTTTCGCACATTGGCACGCCAAGTGGTGAAGGTGGTCCCAGGAGCCGGCAGCCTTGTCGCGGCAGGCATCGCCGGAGCAGGGACCCTGGCGATGGGTCGTAGTGCGAAGCGCTATTTCCTAGGCCCGGCGACGCCTAACGAGAGTTGAGCCCCGTCCGCCAGCCTTGTACGGTCTCGGCGTGACGTTTGACCCGCCCCAGTTCCCGGAACGCTTCAACCTGGCCTCCTACTTCCTCGATGAACGAGTAAGCGAGGGACGCGGTGACCGACGAGCCCTCGTCGTTGGCGAGAAGTCGTTCTCCTACGCAGAGGTTCAGCGCCGGGCGAATCGTGCCTGTGACGTGCTCCGGACAGCGGGGGTTCGAAAGGAAGAGCGGGTGTTGATGCTGCTCTTCGATGGGCTCCCTTTCGTGGAGACCTGGTTCGGGATACTGAAAACCGGCGCCGTGTTTTGTATGGCGAATCCTCTCGGCACCACCGAGGACCTCCGTTACTTGCTGGACTATACGGGCTGCACCGCCGTCGTCGCGGATGCCTCCCTTACCACCAAGCTCGACTCCGTGATGCCTGCCTCGTGTCGAGCGCGCTTTTGTGTGGGTGGCAGCGCAGCTGGCTGGACGACCTGGGAGACGGCGCTGGAGGCGGCGAGTGACGTGGTCACGAATGCAGACACTTCCCGCGATGACATCGCAGGGTGGCTTTTTACAAGTGGGACCACGGGCAAGCCGAAGGGCGCGGTTCACTTCCACCGTCACTTTGCCTACAGCACCGAGTGCTACGCAAAGAACGTCCTTGGGCTGAACGAAGACGACGTCTTTGTGAGCGTGTCTCGTCTCTTTTTCGGGTATGGCACGGGGACAAACCTCATGTTCCCGTTTGCTGTGGGAGGCACGGCGGTTCTCTTCCCTGAGAAGCCAACGCCGGACCGGCTCATCGAACACATCGAGGCGCACAAAGTGAGCGTCCTAACCAACGTTCCTGCGATGATCCGGCAGATGGTCGACAGCGAACGCGACGCGGACTTGTCGAGCGTTCGCATTTGCCTCAGCGCAGGCGAGGCCCTGCCGGCAGAGCTCTACAAACGATGGAAGGCTCGTTTCCCGAGCGCTGAGGTCCTCGACGGGATCGGTTCGGCGGAAATGTTTCACATCTACATCACGAACCGTCTCGGGGATGTTCGCTTGGGGTCCCTCGGCCGAATCGTTGCCGGGTACGAAGTTGAAATCGTGGACGGTGATGGGCAGGTTGTGCCGGTTGGCGAACGTGGCCGCCTCCGCGTGCGAGGGGACTCGACGGCGCTCTGCTACTGGGGAGATCAAGACAAGTCGCGAGCGACGTTCCAGGGTGAGTGGTGCACCACCGCCGACGTGTTCTCATGCGACGCCAACGGCTACTACTATTACGCCGGCCGGGCGGATGACATGATGAAGGTTCGCGGGCAGTTCGTTAGTCCCCTGGAGATCGAAGACTGTTTGGCCACCCACGAGGCGATTCGGGAGTGCGCGATTATCGGTACCTTGGACGAAGACGGCCTGACGCTGCCCAAGGCGTTTATTGTGTTGCGTGACGGATTTGAAGCATCCGAGACGCTCGAGAAGGAGTTCAAGGCGCACTGCCAGAGCCACCTTACGCGCTACAAATTCCCGCGGGCGTTTTCGTATGCTGACGCGCTTCCGAGAAACGACCGCGGCAAAGTGCAACGCCGCGAGCTGGAGGTTCTATGAGTGTTTTCCTTGAGGAGATGACGTTTGAAGACGCCGTGTCCCATGCCGGCGCTGTCGCCTTTCTTCCCACGGGCGCGACAGAAGCCCACGGGCCCCACCTGCCGCTCAACACGGATGTCGTGATCTCACGGGAAGGCGCGCTACGCGCAGCCCTTGCGCTCCGAGAAGAGGGCATCGACGCGGTCGTCTTGCCGCCGCTTGCCTACGCGGTGACGGAGTTCGCGGCAACGTTTGGAGGCACCATATCTCTGCCCTTCGACACGGCTAAGGCCATGATTCGCGACGTGATCCTCGGTGCCGTTCGCGCCGGTTTTCCTGCTGTGGTGTTGTGCAACGCGCATCTGGAACCGGACAACATCCGTGCGCTGAAAACAGCCATGGACGAGGCGAAGGCCAAAGGCGCGAAGGTGGCGTTTCCTGACGTCACACGAAAGCCTCATGCGCTTCGGCTTGGCGAAGAATTTCGTTCCGGCGCGTGCCACGCGGGTCGCTACGAGTCGAGCTTGGTTCTAGCGAGCCGACCGGAGTTGGTGCGTGAGAAGCGAACAGAACTCGCGCCGAACCCGTCGTCGCTCTCCGTAGCGATTCGTGACGGGAAGAAGAACTTCGTGGAGGCGGGAGGGCCGGACGCGTACTTTGGGTGGCCTGCTGATGCGAGCGTCGCTGAAGGCGAAGAGCTCTACGCCACGATGGCGGACATCTTCATGAGCGGAGCCAAAGAGCTCCTCGCGAACTAGTCTTGGTCCTCTGAGCCGAGAACGCTCGGACGCCCGTCGTGCCAGGTGCTCTCGGCGTCGTGCACTTTCGCGAAGTGCTCGCCGGCTCGCTGCGTCACTTCGCTCATGTCAGGCGCCTCGTCGCACTCAAGTCCAAGACTCGTAACGCCTTTTCCTTGAATGCCGCACGGAACGATGACTTGGAAGTGCGCCATGTTGGGAGCTACGTTCAGCGCGAAGCCGTGCATGGTCACCCAGCGGCTGATGCGCACGCCGACGGCGCCGATCTTTCGGGGGCGTAGGCCTTGGGGCTCGACCCAGGTTCCGTTGAACTTATCGAGACGCGTGGCGGCGACTTCATAGTCCGCACAGACGCGGATCATGGTCTCCTCCAACGAAGCGACATACTTACGAACGTCCATCCGGTCGGGGTTTAGGTCAATGATGGGGTAGGCAACGACCTGACCCGGCCCATGATAGGTAACGTCGCCGCCGCGCCCGACCTCATGCACCTCGATGCCCGCTTCGGCGAAGTCTGCCTCTGACAGCAGGAGGTTCTCAGGTTTGGCACCACGCCCCAACGTCACCGTTGGGGGGTGCTCCAAGAGAAGAAGGGTGTCTCCTATTTTTTCGTTTTGCCGAGCCTCGACAAGCTGGCGCTGGAGGGCGTGGGCTTCACCGTATCCAATGCGCCCGACGCGCCAGATGTCGAGATGACGGCTCACCTCTTGCGGTTGCCGATGTGGACAGCTTCACCGAGCGCGTGCTTGAAAGCCTCCATGACGCCTTCGCTGAGCGTTGGGTGTGGGTGCACTGTCAACGCGACGTCTTCGGCATAGGCATGCATTTCGATGGCGAGAGCAGACTCTCCGATGAGGTCCGACGCTTCTGGACCGACGATTCCGACGCCGAGGACTTTGTTGTCGTTGCCGGGGTCCGTGATGACCTTGATGAAGCCATCTGTCTCGTCGATGGCCATGGCCCGGCCGGACACGGCGAGGGGGAACTTGCCGATGTTGATCTTCTTGCCCACGGCTTTCGCTTGGGTCTCGGTGACGCCGACGGTGGCGATCTCCGGATCGGTGAAGATAGCGGCGGGCATCGCGCGCACGTCGAGCATCGCGCCCTTGTGTCCAGCGATGACCTCCGCGGCAATCTCTCCTTCCTTGGAGGCTTTGTGCGCGAGGTATGGACCGCCGGTGACGTCGCCGATGGCGTAAATGCCGGGAACGTTTGTCTGGAGTCGCTCGTCGACGACGACGTGACCACGGTCGTCGAGGAGTACGCCTGCTTCTTCAAGCCCGAGCCCCTTGGAGTTGGGCTTGAATCCGACAGCCATGAGGACCTTGTCGGCCTTGAAGGTCTTCTCTTCGCCGCCGTGTTCGACCACGACGGTGGCTGTTCCCTTCGACACCTTGCAGCTCTTGGCTCGGGCCTTGAGGAGAACCTCTGCGGGATTGTCGCTCTTCTTGAGCTTCTTCTCGACGACCTTCACAAGGTCCTTGTCGGTTCCTGGGAGGAGCTGGTCCATCATCTCCACGACGACGACCTTCGAGCCGAGCTTCTGGTAGACCATGCCGAGCTCGAGACCGATGACCCCACCGCCGACGATGAGGAGCGTCTTGGGCACTTCCTGAAGGGAGACGGCCTCGCGAGCAGTGATGATCGTCTTTCCGTCGGGGGTGAACCCTGGAATCTGGATGACGTTCGTGCCCGTCGCAACGACGATGCCCTTGGACGCCTTGAACGTCTGCTTGCCTTCCTTGCCATCGACCTCGATGGTGTTCTTTGAAGTGAGTCGTGCGGTCCCGAGCACAAGATCCGCGCCGTTGCTCTTCACGAGGGTCTGGACGCCGCCGGTGAGCTTCTTGACGATGCCGTCTTTCCAAGCCTGCATCTTGGGAACGTCGACCTCCACTTTGCCAACGTTCACGCCGATGTGGGAGGCGTGCTGTGCCTTGTGCGCCAGTCCCGACGCCGCGATGAGCGCTTTGCTTGGGATGCAGCCCCAGTTGAGGCAAACGCCGCCCCATGACTCCTTTTCAACGCACAGGGTTTTGAGCCCGAGCTGGCCAAGTCGAATCGCCGCAACGTAGCCGCCGGGGCCACTTCCAATGACGATCGCATCGTAGGTTTTGTCTGCCATGTGTTCTCTCTAAGTCGTTTTCGAAAAGGGGCGAGGTTTTTTGCGGACGCCGAAGCGCTTGCGGTGATTCGGAATGAGCGATTTCAGTGCGAAGGAGCGGGCGGGTTCGAGAGCATCTCGGCCCGTTGCTCCTCGAGGTGCCAATGTTTGCCTTCGTACACATCGTCGAAGAGCGTGTCGCGGGCTGGCGGGCCTGCTTTTTCTACGCGCCTGACCGCGGCGAGGATCTCGGCATCGATCTGTTCGCTCAGTTCTGCCTTGAGCGTGTCGGTGAGGAGCTCGTGCTTTCGGAGGTAGCGCTCGAATCGGACGAGCGGGTCCTTCTTTCGCCAACGCTCGACCTCATCCTCGCTGCGATAAACACTGGGGTCGTCGCTCGAACTGTGAGCGCCAATTCGGTAGGTCAGGGATTCGATGAAGGTCGGACCGCCACCGTTGCGCGCTCGGTTAAGGGCGTCGCCGATGACTTTGTAGAGCGCCAGTACGTCGTTGCCATCCACACGGATGCCAGGGACGCCGTAGGCGTGTGCTTTTACGGCGAAGGTCTCGCTCTTCGTTTGTTTGTGCGAAGGAACGCTGATGGCCCAGTGGTTGTTCTGGCAGACCATCACGCACGGTGGCTTGTAGACGCCGGCGAAGTTCATGGCGCAGTGGAAGTCAGGCTCGCTCGTGGCGCCGTCGCCGATGAACCCAAGCGTCGCGATGTCTTTGTGGCCTTTGATCTTCGAGGCCCAAGCGGCACCAACGGCTTGGGGAAGCTGCGGGCCAAGGCATGAAGACCAAGCGACCTGGTTGACCTCGCGCCCCGACATATGGCTTGGCATTTGACGGCCTTTGAGGACATCAAGCTCGTTTCCATAAACTTGCGCCAGCCACTTCTCGAGGGGGAAGCCACGAACCAACATGATCGCATTCTCGCGAAGCGCCGGAAATACCCAGTCCTGCGGCTTGAGACAAAAGCCCGCGGCGATGGGGGTGGCTTCCTGGCCCGTGATGGCGCCGAAGAATCCAATCTTCCCCTGGCGCTGTCGCTTCATCATGCGCTCATCGAGAATCCGCACACGGAGCATGTGCTCGTACATCGAGCGGAGAACGCCGCTATCTAGCAGCGGGTCGTTCTTCGGGTCGGCGGAGCCGTCCTCGCGCAATACCTGGAATAGTCCCAGTGTCGGGTCGTCGTCAGCGAGCTGCATCGCGCGCATCTTATCGTTGTCAGTGGGGGGGTCAACGGGCGTGTGACGCGTGGAGTAATCGGTGGTAAGTCTCCCGAGTGAAGGGCGTTTTTGTAGTGTTTTTTGCACTGGTGGTCGGACTCGCCTGTGCCCCTCAAACGCCTGGGGATTCGCCCGAGAGTGCCGTTCGAGGATTTCTCGAGGCGATGGACCGAAGTGCCTGGGACGCGCAGGCTCGGCGCGACGCGTTTCTACTCATCGATGAGGCGAGCCAAGACGAACTTCGGGGGCGAGCGCGGCGGGTAGAATCGTTGGGCCGTGGGGGGATCGAGCCTTGGGAGTTCTTCGCCCAAGGGACGTTTCGCG
Source organism: Polyangiales bacterium (assembly GCA_045106895.1). Lineage (GTDB taxonomy): Bacteria > Myxococcota_A > Polyangia > Polyangiales > Houyiibacteriaceae > JBCCRV01. The sequence continues at coordinate 28,896 of JBGCFM010000172.1, forward strand.
TTCGCTGGGCGGTTGGCGGTCTCCACGCCGACGGGGATGTGGTGACGGTGGTCGGGCCCGACGGGTCCCAGACGACGATTCCCGTGGTTGAAGAAGAGGGACAATGGCGCGTGGTACTTTTCGAACCCGAGGCGCTCCCAGCGCCAGCGGGCGGAGCCGTGACGCCCATTCCCGTCGAGGGCTGAAACAAGAGGGCTTCCCCGTGGGGATGACTCTGTGTCAGCATTGAGGCTGTGGCTCGCATCGGACTCGTACCAGGTCGAATAAGTCGAAGCTCTCGACTCGCGGCGACTCTCGTCGCAGACGCAATCTCCAAGGCAACGGGTCTCGCAGGCGATGCGTTTGTCGCACGGGAGCCGCGAGAGCTCGTCGAAAGATTCGCTGCGGGCTACATCGACATCGTTTGGGCGTCGCCGACGCTCTTTCTTCAGTCACCTCAGCTGGAGGTCGCTGCACCCATCGCCGTGTCGGTTCGCAACGGCTCTCCGCACTACCATAGCGTCTTCTTTGTTCGCCGAGACTCTGCGTTCCGAAGCCCCCTCGACCTCCGCGGGAAGTCCGTGGCGTGGGTCGCGAGCACGAGCGCGTCTGGGTACATCTTACCGCGCATGGCGCTCGCGGACATGGGCGTGCACGCCGATGAGCTGTTCAAGAAGCAGGTCTTCGTCGGCACTCATGGGAACGTCGCTCATATGGTGCGAGAGGGTGAGGTCGCTTGCGGCGCCGGTTACGCGCACTTCATCGACGGCGACCTGACGCAAGGGGTGCGCGCAGCGAGCTACTCAGAGAGCGGCGATGGCGCGGACATGCGAGTCCTCCTCGCTTCACCCCCGATACCATCGGACCTCTTCTTGGCGCACCCGTCGGCGGCAGAGAAGTGCGACCTTTTCGAAGCGATCGAAGAGGCGCGTCTTGCTTCGCCTGAGCCGTTTGAACAGCTCTTCGGCATCGATGGATTCGCGCGGCCTGATGCAGGTGCGCTCGCCCAGCTTCGACGTAGCCTTGACGCGGCCCGTAGCTTCGGCGTGTTGGGTCTTCCGAGCTAGTACCAATCATCCACCCTGAACCGGTCAGAACTTCTGAGATGAAGTACTAGCCGCTTAAACGAAAACGCCCCGGCGAAGCCGAGGCGTTTTGCGTGCGTGTTGTGCGTTAGAAGCGTTCGAAGAGACCCGCGGCGCCCATGCCGCCACCGATGCACATCGTCACGATGGCGCGCTTACCACCACGTCGCTTCAGTTCATGGAGTGCCGTCGCCGTGAGCTTCGCGCCGGTGCATCCAAGTGGATGGCCAAGAGCGATAGCGCCGCCGTGAACGTTCAACTTCTCGTCGGGGATGTTCAGCGTTCGCTTCACGTAGAGGGACTGACTTGCGAAGGCCTCGTTGAGCTCGATGACATCGATGTCATCGATGGTCAGGCCTGTCTTTGCAAAGAGCTTCTGAACGGCGGGAACCGGACCGATGCCCATGATGGACGGGTCCACACCCGCGGTGACGAAGTGCGTCATCCAGCCAAGAGGCTTGAGACCAAGTTCGTTGACCTTGGCTTCGCTCATGACGAGCGCAGCCGCGGCGCCATCGCTCAGAGGAGATGAGGAGCCAGCCGTTACTGAACCCTTGGCAGCGAATGCCGGGCGGAGCTTGCCGAGGCCTTCAAGAGTCGTCTGGGGACGAGGAAGCTCGTCCTTCGTGAACTCGAAGAGAATTCGCTCGGAGCCTTCGTATCGAACGCCGTGAACGGGGACGATTTCGTCCGCGAAGGCGTTGTTCTCCAGGGCGACCTTGGCCTTCATCTGGCTGGCGTACGCGAACGCATCCTGGTCCTCGCGGGAGATTTCGAAGCGATTGGCCACGTTCTCCGCTGTGATGCCCATCGGAGTGTACGCCGCAGGCATGCGCTCCATGGCTTCTGGCGACATGCTGGGCTTGTTGCCCGTCATGGGGACCATCGACATGGACTCGACGCCGCCGGCGACGATGACGTCACTCCAGCCCGCGGCGATCTGTCCCGCTGCAAGAGCGATAGCCTGAAGGCCGCTCGAGCAGAAACGGTTGATGGTCATGGCGGAGCTTTCCTCCGGCAGACCACCGAGGAGGCCCGCGATGCGGGCGACGTTCAAGCCCTGCTCACCTTCTGGCATGGCGCAGCCAAGGACGAAGTCCTCGACAAGCTCAGGGCTCACATCTGGAACACGACCCATGAGGCCGCGAAGGACCTCGGCGGTAAGTTCGTCAGGACGTCGCTCACGAAGGGAACCCTTGTGAGCTCGGCCGACGGCGGAGCGGACTGCATCTACGATTGCTACTTTGGTCATCTTGATACTCCCGCTTAGTTCCGGAGGGGCTTGTTGTGCTGCAGCATGTGCTGCATACGGGCCTGGCTCAGTTCCTCACCACAGAGACTGAGGAATGCCTCAAGCTCAAGGTCGAGGAGGTCTTGTTCAGTGTTCTGACGCGCGTGACCGCCGACGCCGCCGCAGAGAACCGTGGCGACCTTTCGGGCGATGAGTGCGTCGTGTGGGCTGGCGTAACCACCCGCGACCATGGTGTCGACAACGCTCGAGAGTGTCGCGATACCGCTCTCGCCGGGCAGCTTGTAGGTGCGAGGCGCCATTGGCTTGTAGCCCTGAGCGGCCATGCCGATGACGCGCTGCTTGGCTTCGTGGAGATGGCGCGCGCGGTCAAAGCTGATGCCGTCGCCCCGTCGGAAGTAGCCGAAGTACTGCGCTTCAACGCCGCTGGTGGCGACGCGCGCCATCGCGATGTTCTCGAAGGTTCGCGCCACGTAGGTCTGCGAGTCGAAGTTCGTCCCGTCGGGGATGTTCTCCATTGCGCGCCAGAGCATGTTGACGTTGCCGGCGCCGCCGGGGAGGAGGCCAACGCCCGGCTCCACCAGACCAGCGTAGGTCTCCGCTGCCGCCTGAACGCCGTCCGACGCGAGGCAGATTTCAAGGCCGCCGCCGAGAGTCATGCCGAAGGGCGCCGCGACGACGGGCACCTTCGAGTACTTCATCTTTTGCGTGGCGGACTGGAGACTCGAGATCATCGCTCGAAGCTGGTCCCACTGTCCGCCCTTGGCGGCCATGAGGACTCCGAAGAGGTTCGCGCCTACGCAGAAGTGCTCGCCTTCGTTGTAGATGAGCATTCCGCGGAACTCAGATTCGGCCTTCTCAAGAGCAAGCGGCAGCATCTCGATGATGCCATCGTCGATGCTGTTCGCCTTCGTCTTGAAGGTCAGTCCGAGGATCCCGTCGCCAAGGTCCCAAGCTTCGGCGGCGCCGTTCTTGAGAACAGGAGCGTCACCCTTGCGGATGTTCGCAAGAGGAGCTTCGCGCACGTCGAGCTCTTGGCCGACGTACTCGTTCTTGTTGAGGTCCCAGATCTTGCCGTCGTTGTAGAAGGCGGTGGTCCCAGCGTCGTACATCGCCGTCACGTTGGCGGGGATGTCGATGCCGTCGGCCTTCATCCGGTCGTAGGTCTCGCGGAACCCAAGGGCGTCCCAGGTCTCGAAAGGACCGAGGTCCCAGTTGTAACCCCACTTCATGGCGTTATCGATGGCGACGATGTCGTCAGCGATTTCAGGAATGCGACGGGCCGTGTAGGCGAGGGCGCGGGATAGAACCTTCCACGCGAACTGTCCGCCCTTGCCCTCGTCGGCGCAGAGCTTCTTCACGCGCTGAGCGGGTGAGCCCTTGATGCCCTTCATGGCTTTCTTGAGGTCTTGGTCGCCGCCCTTGGGACGGTACTCAAGGGTCTCAAGGTCAAGCACCTCGATACCCTTGGCGCGGGACTTCTTGTAGAAGCCGCCCTTGGTCTTATTTCCAAGCATCTTCTTCTCGACCATCGCGTCGAGGAAAGCAGGTGGCTTGAAGACGTCGCGCTCTTCGTCGCCTTCGAGGGCGGCGAAGCAGTTTGAGGTCACGTGGTGGAACGTGTCGAGACCCACCATGTCCGCCGTGCGGAAGGAGGCGCTCTTGGGGTGTCCCATGGGAGGACCGGTGATGGCGTCGACGTCTTCAACGCTGAGGCCCATCTCCAGCATCGTGTGCATGGTGAGCATCATGGAGTGGCAGCCAATGCGGTTGCCGATGAAGTTCGGCGTGTCCTTGCCGACGACGACACCTTTGCCGAGCTGCTCCGTGGAACAGGTGGAGATGCGCTCGAGTGCTTCAGCGCTCGTGTCGGGACCAGTGACGATCTCGAGGAGCTTCATGTAGCGGACGGGGTTGAAGAAATGCATCACGAGGAAGTTCTTCTTGAACCCCTCTCCGCGCCCTTCGACCATGTCGGAGATTCGAAGGCCAGAAGTGTTCGAGGCGACGATGACGTCGTCCTTACAGACCTTCTCGAGCTTCTCGAAGAGCGAGCGCTTGATGTTGAGGTTCTCGATGATGGCTTCGACAACGAGGTCGACGTCCGCGAGCTCATCGATGTCATCTTCAAGGTTTCCTGTGCTGACGAGGGACGCGTTGTTCTTGTGAAAGAAGAGCGCGGGCTTCGCCTTGATGGTCTTCTTCAGACCGCCCTCGGCGAAAGCGTTTCGTTTGCTGGGAATCTTCTTGTCGGCATCGCTTAGCCCAGGGGGCACGATGTCGAGCAGCACCACTTGCACGCCGGCGTTAGCGAAATGCGCGGCGATGCCGCTGCCCATTACGCCGGCGCCGATGACGCCCACTCGGCGAATCGGTTGAGTCATCTTCTTACTCTCCTGCATTGAGTGAGCGCATTCGCGCTCAGGTTTTGGGGCGCCGCATGTGCGACACGAAAAGCACGGACTCGCAGAACCGAGCTGCGAAACACTGGGAGGTTCGACGTGGTGTCGAAGGGCGCTTGAGCTTCGGTCCGTCCGCTCACGCGGGGTCGGCTTCCGGCGCGGGGGCAGCTTCCTGCGTCGTCTCCTGGGCCGCTGCGTCCGCCGCAGCCTGCTCGGACCAGATACCGGAGAAGATCATCCAGAGCGTCGCAATGAGGAAAATCCCAAGTCCAACAGCGGGAACCCACATCGGCGTGCTGGAAGCTTCGTCACGAATTTCCGGAAGCCCTGGGGGCTTGGCTTCGGCGCTCGGAGGAGTGGAAGATTCGGTTTGGGCCATGGGCGCTAGAACCTAGTCAGCTGGGGCCCTCTGCGCAATCGATCAAATGAAGGACGGTTCAGTCTGCGGTGTCGGCGGCGTCCCGAATAGCCTCGCGGGGGAGGTGAAGCGCCTTGAGCCACGACAATCGGCCGCTCATCCAGAAAGTGAGAAGAAACACGGGGAGGGAGCAAGGCGCGAGGAGGAGGGCGCGCAGGCGAAGGGCACGCGATCGCGGCAAAGCGCCACCCGTGAGCGTGAGGCCCAGGCTTCGTCCCGCGAACAGGGGCGCGTATGGGACGAAAAAGAGCGCCAAAGCCGCGTTCGAGAGCGCTGCCGCCGCGGCGCTCTCGCGGGTGTCCCACCAACCAAGGCTCTCGCCCCAGCCTGCGGCCAAGAGAAGCCCCCACGCGAGCACGCCATCAATGAGGGTGATGCGCCAGCGACGTTCGGGAACAGCTCCCTCGTCTCGCGGGGTCCAGCCCGCGAGTAGAAAGAGCCACCCGATCGTTACGCTCAGCCCGGCCCATTCGGCGTCTCGGCGGGTCTCCTCGCTCGCCTGGTAGAGCGAATCGCTGAGAGCGGCGTCGTATCCACCGATCTCCACGTTGGCGCTCACATCGCGCCACGCGCCTCGCTCACCTGCGTAGTTCGTGAGAGCGGGCAGTCCGAGGGCGACGCCGGCCGCGAGACACAGGCCGCCCAAGAGAAGTAGCCCCCTCACAATTTAGGCTCCCAAAGGAAGACCCTGAGAGCGAGCCGCGTATACTCCGGAACCATGGGGTATTGGATATACTATGTGCTGATGGGAGTCGCCTGGTACGCCCTCGAACACCCCATCGTATTGGTCCCGATCGTCGCATTTTTCCTCTTTCGGCGCTTCATCCCGGACCCGTGGGTCTTGACGCGTACGTTTGCGCGCTCGCGACGGCTTCGGGACCAGATTCGGGCCAACCCCGCGAACGTCACGGCTCGGCGTGATCTCGCGATGGTCTATCTCGAACGTCTGCGGTCAAAGAAAGCCCTGGAAGTGTTGGCTCCGGCGGTTGAGCGCGACCCCGAGAATGCTGAAATTCGCTACCTTCTCGGACTGGCTCTGTTGCGCTCCGGAAAATACGAGGAAGCCCTCGCTTCGTTGATTTACGCCGCGGATATCGACCCACGTGTGCGCTTTGGCGACTCGTACCGCGCCGCCGGCGATGCACTGATGCGCCTCAAGCGCTATGAGGATGCGACGGACGCGTACGAGCGTTTTGTCGAGCTCAACACATCGTCCGTCGAAGGGTGGACGAAGTTGAGTCGAGCGCACCGTGAGCACGGCGCGAGCGACGAGTCGAGCAAAGCGCTCCGCGAAGCAAAAAAGACCTGGTCCGTTCTGCCCGGCTACAAACGCCGGCAGGAGTGGCGTTGGTATCTTCGCTGCCAGCTAGGAATCTAGAGCTCCTCGATTCCTACTTGAGGGTCTCGAGAAGGCCTTCGTGGATCTTGCCGTTGCTCGCCACAAACCCACCGTAGTGAAGGTCACGACCGCCCTCGAGGTCCGTCCAGTGACCACCAGCTTCACTGACCAGAAGGGCAGCTGGAGCAATATCCCAGCACTTGATGCCAGGGTCCACCACGCCGTCCATCCGGCCTTGAAGAAGGGCACGGTAGTTGGCGAAGTCAGCGAAGGAGCGTGTCGAGTACGCGGTCTCGGCAATCTTCAAGAGCGCCGAGCCTCGCCCCGAGTCGGTGAACTGTCCAGCGCCTCCGACGCCTACGAGAGCGTCCTTCATGGAGTCCACATTGGAAACGTGGCATGGCCGCCCGTTCATCGTTGCGCCACCCCCTGCGCGCGCGACGAAGAGGTCGCCGTCCGTAGGCATCAGGGCGATGGCCAGGGCGAGCTCGCCCTCCCACTCCATTGCGAGGAGAACAGACCAGGTTGGGAGACCACGAATGAACGCTCGCGTTCCGTCGATGGGATCGAGAATGAAACGCATTTTCGTGCCCGATTTCTCGCCGCCCTCTTCACCGAGAATCGCCGCTTCCGGCCAGCTCGCGTCGATGTGCGCGCGAAGTCGCCTCTCGACTTCTTGGTCGGCGGCGGTGACGGGGCTCTCGTCGTCCTTCTTCAGCACGCCGATGCCACGTTGAAGGCGAAGCGCTTCTTCGCCCGCGTCGGTCACGACGTCGATGAGGGTAGATAGGGCGCGTGCTCCGCCCAAAAGATCGAGGTCGAACTCCGTAGACATGCGCTTCGATAGCACGGCGCCGGTTATTTTTAGGGCGCGCCGACGAAAAGAGGGTCCGGGCGCAGGGCTCGACCTTCGTGGCGAAGCTGAAAATGTAAGTGTGGCGCGCCGCCTGCGGAGGTCCCGACGCGTCCTATCCACTCCCCGCGCTGAACGTTCTGACCGGCCTGAACGTGAATCGATTTGGCCGACCCGTAGAGCGTCACCCAGCCGTTCTTGTGAAGGACGACGATGGCGTTCCCCACACCCCGAAGGCCCACGCCTGCGTAGATCACGCGGCCATCCGCGACGACTCGGATTGGCGCGTCCGAGTCCGCCTCGATGTTCACCCCGCGTGGTTGGTTGTAGTCGTCACCGCGTCGACCTCCACGGACGGGCCAGAGAGCGTTAGAAAAACGCCCACCCTCGACGTTGTCCAGGTCCACCGGCGATGCACCTCCCGAGAGAAGGCGACGTGCATGTGCGAGTCCTTCTCGGTCGTCACCGCGCACCGTCGCCTGTGGGGCGCGTGGTGCCACGACTCCTGTCGGACCATCAGAGGGGAGGCTGCGACTCAGGTAACCTTCAGGTTCGTGGTAGCGTCCAGCGCGCTTCAGGCGCGTCCATTCACGGTAGGCCGCGATCCACGGACGACCGTCAAAACGGTCGAGTGGGTTGACGGCGTGGCCTCGCCGATGAAGCTCAAAGTGCAGATGGGGGCCCCGAGAGATTCCCGTGTTCCCCACAAACCCGATGCGCTCCCCTTGGCGGACCCGCCAGCCAGCTTGAACGGTGGTTCGAACGCAGTGCGCGTAGATGCTCACTTCGCCGCTTGGGTGAACGATGATGATCGTGTTGCCGAAGCCTCGGACGCCATTGTCTGAATAGGCGACGATTCCGGGTGCGACGGCGCGAATGACGGAGCCTTCGTCGGCGACGATGTCCACGCCGCGATGCGGGAGGTCGGGACGACGGCGACGAACCAGCCCAAAGCCGCGCCCAAAACGACCGAGCTCCACCGGCCAGCGTAGGTGTTCCGGCATGGATTCACCGGCAGCTTCAACCCAGCGGGCCAACGGACGTGAGCGCATGAGTCGGCTCGCAGCGTTGCGGGTCCCAAGCCCAAGACGCTCGGCGCGTGCCGCGGAGGCTCCCCTCGCCCTTGGAACGTTCCGCGGGCCGTCCGAAAAACGCGAGTAGTCGAATCGCCGCCTTGGAGCGTCTTCCTCCGCGTCAGCTCGCGCCTCGGAAACGCTTACGGCCTCTTCTTGGGCTTCTCCTTCGCCTCGCTCATCGTCGGCCATCGCGGGGGTCGCGAAGATGAGAACGAAGCAGCAGAGCCAGAAGTGAGCGTTCAATCGCGAATCCATCTCTCAACGCGTCGGCAATTGGCGGCCTTCGGTCAAGAAAGCCGCAGGTGGGGGCTCTGACCAGAATCAGGTAAGTGGGCAAAAACCGGTCAATACCTAAGCGCTTTTGGCTACGTCGGCTTGACTGTGTGGCTTGATTGCGCTGCGCTGCGCCCACTATGCGCTCCATGCTCCTTGTTTCGCTTGTCCTGTCCCTTGCTGCTTGTGGTTCTGCCCCGGAAACGCGCACGCTCGTGGATGAAAGCAACGACAACAACATCATCGCGGAGGTGTCCTCCCGGCACCTCGCGGGCACGCAGCCAGCTGGACCCGATCTCGTTGGCACCCAGTGGGCGTGGCGGGAAGCGCATTGCACCGAAGGCCCCCTCGATTTGGCGGGTCGTGAGTTCACTCGAACCACGAGAGTAAAGTCCACGGGCGAGGGCTTGCTCCTCATTCATGACGACACGTTCGGTGACAGCTGCCGAATGACGGTTGTGCAACACGCGAAGGCGGGCTCCGACGCCGACTCCCAGTGGCAGATGGAAGAGCAAGCGGCGGTGAGCGTCGGTGAGTGCGAAGACCTTGCTGAAGCTGACCGGCCTGGCGATGTGCGCCGTCGCGGAACGGACCTCGAGGTCTACGTTCAGCGCAGCGTGTGGTGCAACGGTTTGGAGCTGCGTATGGTCTACACCTCTGTTGCGCCGACGCCCATCGATGACCTCAATATTGGGCTTCACTACGCCGCCCACTTCAACCGGCGTGATGCGCAGAAGCTAACGGAACTCTTCGCGTCCACGGGTTCCCTTGTGGACCCGTTCACTCGAACTCCTTTGGACCAGGCGACTCGTTACGATGGTCAGGCCGCGGTCTATGGGTGGTTCCAAGAAGCGTTCACGGCGACCAACTGGTTGGCGATGCGCGTTGTAGGCCTCGAAGCGGGTTCAACGCCCGGCAGCGTGGTTCTCGACTGGCACTACATGGACCCACGCCTCGACGCGCCCTTTGCGGGTCGAAACCGTTTCACCGTCGCTGGTGGCGAGATCTTCGAGACGAGCATCGAGATCACGGCGCAAGAGGTGACTGAGCCCGCGCCCACGCAGGAAGCCGTGGTGCAGCCTGCGCCCGTGGAAGCGGACACCAACACCGACCCTGAAGCCGGCGACGAGTAGCGGGAGCGGGAGAGGGCGCCGCCAATAGCGCGGCGTAGCGACCGAGCGACCGGGACCTGACCGCCTTCGCTTCGTTAGTAGGTTGCGCCGAGGCCCACCGCAAAGTCCCACTGGCGAGGCAAGTCGTCGGGAACGTCGGCGTCAATGTCCCCGGGCGCCTTCAAGTCCCAGTGAATAGCGGCGTTGAGCGTGAACACGCGGTAGCGGAGTTCTGCGCCGATGGACATACGCGCACGAAAAGCGCGAACGTCATTGAACACGGCGTTGTTGTTGAGGTCCTGTTCGGAGCCTGGCCCATTTGTGCAGAGAATGTTGGAGTTCGCCATTTGCGGAGGCTGTCCAGGAGACACGCCACATTCCGCAAAGGCGTTGCGGTCCGGCGTGAGGTCGACGAGTTCGGAGTCCGCCACGATCCACATCAGCTGCGCCGCGATGATGGGCGTGAACACGACGGCCCCGCCCAGCACGATAGGCTTGGAGGCGATGAAATCGAGGGAGGGCACAGTGATGTGCATCTCGGATTCGCCGGTCAGCGTACGAACAGCACCGCGAACGGCGAGGTCAGGGATGAATCCCATGGCCCCTTCGCGAAATCCTTCGAGAAGCGCGATTCGAAGCTCGCCGCCCCAAATCCAGGAGTCCGTGTTGTAGAAGCGGCCGAGGCTCACTCCAACCTCCAGGCCATACGGGAGACCTTTGCGAAGCGCGAGGCGTGAGGAAGTCAACGTTGACGCGACGAAGCGGTTTCGCCCGGTGCTCATGGCGTCACCCTCGGTCCCAAGGGCCCAGTAGTCAGCGCCGTTGTCGATGCCCGCCACGCTGGTCTCGAAGCCGATGTAGAAGCCTCGGTACCCAGTGGTACGCGCCGGCGCCAGGTTTGGGGCGGCGAGGGCAAAGCCCAGTTGAGATACAAGCCGAACGAACGCGTCATTGTCCGCTCGGTATGAACCCGGCGTGGCTCCTTCGATGCGCAAACGCGAGAGCGCGATGCTCATATCATCCGCCTGGACCGATTGAGGCGACATTAGAGCCGTCGCGAGGAGTAGGGCGGCGGAGGCGCGAAGCATGGTCGCACGCTATCGGCCCACAGATGACTCCGTCAACACACGCATGCGATCTGCTACCGTCACCGAGATGCCTGTGGGACCGAAACTCCGCGCCAAGCCGCTTGAACACCCCTTCGAGATCGCCCTCGTTGAACCCGAAATTCCCCCAAACACCGGCGCCATCGCTCGGACGGCGGCGGCCACCGCCAGTCGCCTCCACCTTATCGGAAAGCTTGGGTTTCGCATCGACGAGCAATCCGTGCGGCGTGCGGGGCTTGATTACTGGCCCCTCGTCGATCTCGCGACCCATGCTTCCTTCGACGCATTTCTCGATGGGCGCGACACGAAACGGTTCCATTTCCTCACCGCTGGAGCAGGCCGGAGCATATACGAGGCTGATTTCCAGCCCGGCGATACGCTCGTGTTCGGCAAAGAATCGGTCGGACTGGACCCCACGATTCTGGAGCGATTCGATGGCCAGGCGGTGGCCATTCCTACGTTGGGGCCCGTTCGTTCGCTCAACTTGGCGACGGCCGTGAGCATCACTGTCTATGAGGCGCTGCGGCAGGCGGGAGGGGTTGCGACCACATTCTTGGCTTCCGACGCCGTCGGAGCAGGTAAAGCGAACGTGTGAACGGGCGTGAACGGCTGTTGACGGTGCCAGTGGCGATCGCGACCAAATGGCCTGTTATGTTGTCGTGAGCTTCTGTTGTAGACCGAAAATGCCCTGGTTTTGTGGTATCTTAGCGCCTGGCACGAACGTCGCATAACATCGGGGCCGTACCCCCCTAACCCCCGGAGTCGCCCGATGCGAGCTCGCTTGTCCACTGCTTCCCATTTCGCCTTTCTCTTCGCTCCCGCCATGCTCTTGCTGACGGGTTGCCCAATCTGGGGCGATGGTGGCGACCCCTACTGCAACACGGACCGCGATTGCCCTTCCGGAAGGTGCGACTTCGCCGGTCGCTGCGTGTTCGACCGCGATGCCAGCTTCCCGGATTCGAGCCGGCCGGACGTCGGAACCGATGACGCGGGCCCAACGAGCTGCCGCACGAATGGTGACTGCGCGACGGCGTTCTACTGCGACTCGGTCTTGAACACGTGCACCGACTCCAACACGTGCACCGACGACAACAGCTGCACCGGTGGGTTCATTTGTGACTTCCGCGACACCTGCGTGCCGCCGGTTGACGGCGCCTGCCGCGACACAAACGACTGCACGGGCGGTGACCTCTGCATAGAGGGCTTCTGCCGAGAGCAGGACACGCTCTGCCAGTTCGGGTACGACTGCAGCGCGGGCCAGTCCTGTGTGAACGGCGCCTGCACCAACGTGTGCGGCACGGAAGCTCAGTGCGGTTCGGGCAGCTCCTGCAACAACGGCTTCTGTACTCCGACCACCGAGTGTAGCTCCACTTCCCAGTGTGGCGGCGGAGAGCACTGCGTCGAAGGACGCTGTCTCCCGGATTGCCAGAGCACGAGCTCCTGCTCCGGCAGCGCTGACTACTGCGGCGATGACATGTTCTGCCGACCCGACTGGCGTGAACGACCATTCTGTACTCTCGACACCGACTGCACCTCTGGAAGTGTCTGCCGTGACGGCGCCTGCCGCACGCCGTGCCCAACCGGAACTGACGCGGAGTGTCGCGCCACGGACCCTAGTCTCTCCTGCGGCGCCATGGACCTCTGTGTCTCCACGGAGACTCCAGAGTGTGCGCTCTCGAGCGAATGCACGGCGCCTGAGGCCTGCGTCAACGCTCTGTGTCGAGGCATCTAGACGAAGACGGGGACGACTTGAGCTGAAGCAGGCTCACTTGGCGGCGCTCACCATTCGGTGGGCGCCGTTTCGCTTTAACCGTGCAGGGGGAGAAGCGTTTGCTAGAGAAGAACGTGCTCCGACTCTCTGCTCTTCTTGTGATGCTCCTTGCTTGCGGTCCCTCCGAGGAGCCAGGGGCGCCGCGGGAGACGACCATCGAGCAAGCCATCGACGGTCGCGGCCGCATCGCATTGGTCGGGATCACCGCCGAGGACGTTCAAGAGGCGGCCGGTGAGTTCGTTCAGCCCACGGAGGCTATCCGAGCTGCGCTCGATTCAGACGATCCTGTGGCTCTTCTGAGCGCCCTGGATGAGGACGATATTCAGGGCGTTGCGCTGGCGACGACACTTGGATCAGACCCGGAGGCAACCGGTCTCGCAGCGCGCATCGCACGGTTCGAGCACATTGATGGATTGCGAGGCGCCTTTCTGCACCCTGGCGCCGTTCTCTACATGCAAAGCGTAGTCGCGTCCCTTGGCCGCGACGTCGAGCTAGCGGCGCCCATCGCGCGTCGACTTCTGGAGGGCGCGTCACGTCCTCGGATGAGCTCGTTTCCGGCCTCCTATCGTGCCGACCAGAGCGTTGAAGTCATGGTGCTCTTACGGGATCGGGGCCGAGCTCGCTTATGGCGTTCGGCTCGCGGCTCGTCCATCGCTGCCGCGCTTGTCACCGCAGCCACTGTCGCGCGGCGACGTTGGCGTGAACGCGAGCAGGCGCTCGGAGGGCCGCTTGAAGAACGCTTGATCGACTTGGACGTGGAAGTCTCTCTACTCGAAGAAGATGGCACGCTTGCTTTGACGACGGACGCATTCGTGGAGCGCGTCTTTGGCGAAAACCATGGCGTTGCATTCGAATCCACGAGCAACTGGCGCTACCTTCTCCCGGAGGCCACCGCCGACAAGGGTCACGGCTCTGCCGTTGCCGCCTACCACGAGCTTTTTCGCGAAGACTCGCTGCCAGAAGATTCGCTGGAGAACCCTGGGCTGCGTTTCTATCGCCTCGTCGTGACGGTCCTTGGAGTAGATGCCGGTGGCGCGGATGGCTTGTCCGGCGAAGATGTGCTCGAAGCGATCGATTCCGCATCCCCTGATTCGACGGCGGGCTCTAACGCTGCATCGGACTCCGACGCGGACTGAACCACGGGCAGGGTGAGGAGGAAGGTCGCCCCTTTTCCTGGTTGCGAACGCACCTGCAACCGGCCTCCCGCGGCGTTTGCGATGCGCTGAGAGATGGCGAGGCCGAGGCCTGTTCCGCGGTCCTTTGTGGTGACGAAGGGGACAAAAAGATGAGGCACGACCTCTGCGGAGATGCCGGGACCGTTGTCCTCCACGGAGATGACGACGTTCTGAACACGTCGGGTCGTGACCGTTGTGGTCTTGAGACGAATGGTCCCCTCGCCCCCCTCAAACGCCTGAATTGCGTTGTGCACGAGGTTCAGCAAGACCTGGCGAAGCTGTTCCGCATCGATTCGCACCAAAGGCAGCTCTTCGTCGAGGGCCAAGTCCAGGACGACCTCCGCGACTTGGCACTCTGGACGGAGTAGCTGCGCGGTGCGTTCGACGACGGCGTTGATGTCGACGGAGGCCGGGTTGCCGCTGGAGGGACGTGCGTAGTCGAGGAACGAGCTGACGACGCGGTTCAAACGGTCCACCTCCTCGACGATAATGCCGAGGAACTCTTCGCCTTCCTGTTCTTGCCCTTCGGTCAAGTACTGCGCCGATGCTTTGATCGCGCCGAGCGGGTTACGAATCTCATGGGCGAGGCCCGCCGCCATCTCACCGAGTGAGGCCAGGCGGTCACGCTCTTTGAGGCGAAGGTAGAGCCGCGAGTTTTCGATGGTCGTAGCGGTCTGTGCAGCGAGTCCGATGAGCAGCTGGATTTCCTCCGGCGAGTACGCATCTCGCATCCGCTCGTCACGAAGTGCGAGGACGCCGTAGAGGCTGCCGTCCTCGGCCCGAATAGCCAGGCACACGCTGGCGTTCATGGCAGCCAGGGTCTGAGTAATCTCAAAAAGCGTCTCCGCTTCCCGGTCTTCTCCGGCAGCGCGATGCTCTTCTAGTTGGCGCTCCAGGTTCTCGAGTACCACGGAGTCATCGTCCACCAGGCGGTCGAGGAGCGGGCGCGCTGGAGCGATTTCGATGCGGGCGAGGGGGGCAGGGCCAACGTGACCCGCGAGGTCGTAACCGTGTTGGGCGTCATCGGCGAGGTAGACGCCAGCGTGGGTCACACGACGCGTTTGCTCGAGGCCTTCGATGAGCACGTGGGCCAGTTCGTGTCCTTCGAGAACATGCGCGAGTTCCGCGCGAAGCGAGGTGATCACTCGCTCGAATGCGTATCGCTCTCGGAAGAGCAGTTGGGCGATTTTTTGACTGACCTTCGAGCGCACGGGGTCGAAGAGCACAAGAACAACGAGGGATGCGACGACGGCCTGGAGGAAATAGCGACCTCCGGCGAAGAAAACGAGCACCCACAGAATCCCGGCCAGGAAGAACGAGAGTGTGGTGAGAACGGCGAGGCGGCCGGCGAGCTCATAGAGGTCGATGAGGCGATGCCGGACGACGCTTTGCGACAGCATGTAGAGGAAGATGAGCGTGAGCAGCGTCCCTACAGGTGGCAAGTGGACGCCGAGGTATGGAGGGTACTCAAATAGCGTGAAGAACGCGGCGAGACCTCCGACGAGGGCGAGGAACGAGCGACGACCTTCCTCGAAGCGGCTCGTCGTCTCTTGGGTGCGGAGGTAGAGCATGGTCAGCGCGGCGCCGACAAAGATCACGACGTAGGTGAACACCGCCGTGCGCACGACGATGTGCTCGTAGAGCGGCGTCGCTGTCGCGACGAGAATCGCTGCAGCGGCGACCCAAGAGGCACGCTGGAGTCGCTGGGTTCCTTTGGCGCCTTCCGCCATGAATGTGCGGAAGAACTCCACCGTCGAGAGCGGTAGGAGGACACCAAAAGCTAGGTTTGCGCGTGCCCACACAGAGCTCGACAGGACCTTCGCCAGGAAGGTGGTGAGATACCAGAGGCTCATGTTCAGCCCGAACACGGCGAATAGCCATTGGTCCCGACGTTTCCGGGAGCGCAGAGCGACGCTTGCCGCGAGGGCGAGGCACACCAGTGAGGCGAAAAGCGATGTCTGTACCCGAAGGTCCACGCGACAAGCCTAGCGCTTTGCCTGGACAGCCGGCTGCGTAAACTTTTTCGCGCAAAATAAACCAGTAAATACGGGTGTTTAGAGTAATCGTGGGCATGTCTTCCTTGCGAGCATCCAAATGCTCGACTACTGGTATTACCAGTGACTGGTAATACCACTTCGAAGAAGAACGCCTCCGACGAAGCGATGGACGCGCTTCGGCGCCGCATCCTTAGCGGAGAGCTTGAAGACGGGAGCATGCTTCCGGGCGAGCGTGAGCTGTCGGAGCAGCTCGGCGTGAGCCGACTGACGCTTCGCTCAGCGCTGGCGAGCCTCAAGGCCGAGGGGCTCATCGAGAAGGTGCATGGTTCGGGCAACCGGGTCCTGCCGTTTCGCGAAACCGGCGGTATCGAGACCGTCGCACACCTCGCCCGATACGCGATTCAACGAGGGGACGTTCCCCTCGCTCTCCTCAATGACATTATGGAGTTTCGTCGGTTCGTCGCCGTACAGGTTCTAGGGACCGTCGCGGAGCGCGGAACGCCGGCGGAGCTTCGAGGGCTTCGCCTTCAGCTGGAGGTCTTGCATGAGGTCGTCGACGATGCGCCGCGTTTTATGGAGGAGGATCTCCAGTTCGCCCGCTTGATGGTTCGTGCCACGCACAACCTCGCGATGGAGCTGCTTTACAACACGGCGCTTCGCGTTCTCCGAGCGAGTCCAGGATTCGAAGCGGTGTTTTCGGTGAACGCACGCGAGACACTTCGGGTGTATGGGCGCCTGCTCGAGATGATCGCGGATCGCGATCCGGAACGTGTTCAGGCACTCGCGCGACGGGTCCTTGAGCCCCTCGACCGCAAGACGACGGACCGTCTGGCAGAGCTCGCCGACGTTCTCGGCTCAACAAGTTCGTCGACAGTGAAGGCTGTCGACAAGAAGGAGACAGTTTGATGAAGGTGACGACCCGCGAAGCAGCATGGCTTGAGGCACTTGGAAGTGCATTTGCACCGGAAGGTGAGTACCGGGATGGCCATCTTGTTCCGAAGCCTGGGGAAGTCGACTACGTCGGCACCTTCTGTACGTTGAACGCTCCGGCTGGACCCAAGGTTCGCTATGGGATTCGCGCGGCGGTTGCGCTAATGGCGCTCTCTCCCGTCTGGCACAAGCGACGCTTGGCGACCATTGATGCGCTTAGTCCAGAGGAGCGCACGGGGCTCATCGACGAGCTCTCGCGTCACCCTCTCCAGCTTGTACGCGAGCTGACGCTTTTGATGAAGGTACAGACATCGATGGCGCTCTTAGGGACATCCTCATTGCGCTCGCGGTCTGGCTACGATTCCGCCCGCAGTGAGGGCACGCCGATTCGACTTCGGCGCAAGGTCAACGTGAAGGAGGTGGCGTGATGGGTGTGCTGCGAAAAGTTCGAGAGGCGGCGGAGGCCCGTCTTCCGCTCGTCTGGAACGACCAGGCATCGGTCGTGGTGGTTGGAACAGGCGCGGGCGGTGCGACGGCGGCCCGTGTGCTCGCTGCCCGCGGAGTAGATGTGTTGATGCTCGAAGAGGGGGCGCGTCTGCGAACGAAGGACCGGCCACGCGAAGTGGCGCGTTCCCTTGCTCAGGCGATGCGGGAAGGGGGGACTCAAACGACTTCCGGCGCCACGCCCATTGTGGTGCTTCAAGCGAAATGCGTGGGCGGGAGTACGGCGGTGAACTCAGGCATCATCTGGCGACTGCCAGAAGACGTTCGGGAGCAGTGGACGCGAGAGCGAGGCCTCGGTGAGCTGGTTGATCCCGACGAGCTTGCTCGCATCTACGACGCCATCGAAAAGGACCTCGAGGTGACGGAAACGGGGGACAGCGTTCTCGGCGGGAACGCTTCGTTGCTGTCTCGCGGAAGCGCCGCGATTGGGCTTAAGGGCAAGCCCATGACCCGCAACGCCGGTCGTTGCGAAGGACGCGGAGAGTGCTTGCAAGGGTGCCCCGGCGAGAAGCGCCAGAGCATGGACGTTTCGTACGTTCCTGCCGCGATGCGAGACGGCGCACGGCTACGCACTCACTCGCGGGTGACGCGCGTTTTATTCAGAAACGGTCGCGCCGTCGGCGTCGCCGGCGTTGCGCTCCATGCCGTCACTCACAAGCCCGTGGGCCGTTTTGAGGTTCATGCCCAGCGCGTCGTTGTCGCGGCAGGTGTCGTTCATTCTCCGCTGATCCTCCAGCAGAGCGGTTTGGGCGGACTTGTCGGAGAGCGTTTCCAGGCACACCCGGGCGCTGCCGTTGTGGGCCGATTTCCGCACCCCGTTCGTATGTCGTATGGCGCGACGCAGGGCTTCGAAGTGCCGCAGCGCGAGCGTGGTTTCAAGGTCGAGAGCCTCTCACTACCGCCGGAGATGTTGGCGGCCCGATTGCCTGGAACGGGCGCCGCCTGGCAGGAACGACTCGCAAACCTGGATCACTACGCTCAGTGGTGCGCACAGATTCGGATGGAGGCTCACGGGAGCATCCGCGAGGGACTCTTGGGTCCGAACATTCGTTTCTCACCGACGGCAAATGACCTTCGCAAGACACAGACAGGCCTTCTCGAGATTTGCCGCATGATGTTCGCAGCCGGCGCCGAAGAGGTCTACCCAGGGATCAACGGTGTTCCAGAGGTGCTGCGGAGCGCGGCTGAGGTTGAAGCTCTGGAACAAAGAGCTTGGAAGCACTCGGACGTTCACCTGGTGGCTTCTCATCTCTTCGGCACAGCGGTCGCCGGACGCGACGCGCGCACGAGCGTCGTCAACGAACAGCTTGAGTGTCACGCGCACCCCGGTCTCTTCGTGATGGACGCGAGCATCTTTCCGACCAACCTGGGAGTGAACCCGCAGCATTCCATCATGGCGCTGGTGTACCGAGCGGCGGAGCAGCTTGCGCAGCGTCTACCGAACCGACAGGCAGCCTAGGCTGCATCACATCTCGACGTTGTTTGGCTGCCCACGTAGTGTGCGGCTGTGATTCTTCTCGACGGTCCAATGGGTACGGAGCTGGCGTTTCGCTCCGTACCTACGTCACTCCCTCGTTGGAGCGCGGGCGCGTTGATGTCTCACCCAGAGGTGGTGTCGGCAATTCACGGAGAGTACGCGGACGCAGGCGCTGACGTCCTGACGACCAACACGTTTCGCACCGCGGAGGCGACGTTGGGTGACGAGTGGCGCCTCTATACTCGTCGTGCGGTGGAACTTGCCCGCGAAGCGGCGAAGGCGAAGTGTCGTGTGGCCGGGAGTATTGCGCCGCTGGACGATTGCTACAGGCCGGACCTGAGCCCCGCATTGTCGAGCCCCGACGAGACCTTTCGAGCACACACGCAGATGGCGGAGGCTTTGGCCGAGGGGGTGGACCTTCTTCTGTGCGAGACGTTCCCCTTCGTCGAAGAGGCGATTCTGGCGGCGCGGGCGGCGGTGGCAACAGGAAAGGAGACCTGGGTCGCACTCACGGCGGGACCGGAGGAACCTCTGTTGAGCACCGAAGAAATGCGTGAAGCTGGCCGACGACTCCGGGATGAAGGGGTAGGCGCGTTGCTTGTGAGTTGTACCCCCGCGGCGGACTGCGAACGCTACGTGGAAGCCTTGGTTAGCGCGGGCCTGCCAACGGGGGTCTATGCGAACGCTGGAGTAGCCGATGATGAGTCCGGGTTTCGGTCCGACCCAAAGTCGAGCCCTGAGCACTATTCACACCTTGCGAAGAGATGGCAGGAGGCCGGCGCAGTCATCATTGGCGGCTGCTGTGGAACGCGCCCTAGACACATCAAAGCCCTCAACGAAAATCGATGAGGGCTCTCTGTCTTCTGATACCGGCGAACGGTAGAGGCTAGGACGCTTCTACTTTACTGCGAGTCGTCCGCCGTCAACTCGCCAACCACGATGGGAGGAAGGTTGGGCTGCGGATCAGGGTCGCCGGCAACGAAGTCAAGATCGAGGTCGAGGACAGGAGCTACAATGGGAGCTTCCTCAACGCAGTTTTCCTCGCCACCATCGTCGTTGGTCTGAGGCTCAGGTTCTTCGCTGTCGTTGGATGGTGGGTTGCCGGGGGCATTGGTCTGAGGATCCATTCCCGTGTGATCGGCTTCGAGCGTCTGGAGCGTGGCAACGTAGCCAAGCCATAGGGCGTCCACATCATCACCAGAACTCATGCCGAGTTCGTTCTCAACACTCGCGTAGGTGTCGACGCAAACGATGTGGCGGTCAACGTCGATGCCCACCACTAGCTCAGGCTGGCCTTCGGCGACCCCATATGACTCGACCGTGTCGAGGAGTCCTTCGCAACCGGCGAACGCTGTCTCCCAGCGCTCGACTTCGATGGTCTCAAGAGGTGCAACATCTTCCAGGAGGAGGTTGTACGAATCCTGGCCAAGTGCATCGACGGTGAAGCCCACTTCGTCGCCGGCACAGCCGACAAGGAATGCGAATGCGCTGATGCACAACGGTCCTAGGTACTGTCTCGTTTGCTTCTTCATGACTGTACCTTCTTATACGACTCCAAACCGTATTGCTTCACTAGCTGAGAGAGACGAGGTCTCTTCATGCCCAAAAGTTCGGCCGCTTTGGTAATATTACCCTCCGCATCGGACAATGCACGAATAATGCACTCTCTCTCGAGAAGTTTCTTCATCTCGAACAGCGAGTTTTCCCCACTACGGATACGAGCGTAGAGTTCGTCCTCCATCATCGCGGGCGGGGCGACGCTTGCGCGGGAGGCGCGGTTCGGGCCATTTACGCCAAAAGACCCCGAAAAAGCCTCGAAATCCGCCACTCGAAGCTGATCGCCCTCAGAGAAGAGTGCGGCGCTGCGGAGCACGTTCTCCAGTTCCCGAATGTTCCCTGGCCAACCGTGACGTTGGAGCATACTGAGAACGGGGGCTCCCACTCGTTTGGGGGATTCCCCCCGTTCGTCCGCGATGCGGCCGAGAAGGGTGTGGCAGAGTTCGCCCATGTCGCCGAGGCGATCGCGAAGGGCTGGCATTTCGACGGTTACGCCGCGAAGCCGGTAGTAGAGGTCCTCTCGGAATGTGCCCGCCGCGACCATGCCTTCAAGATCTCGGTGCGTCGCTGCAACGATTCGAACGTTGACCTTAATGGACTGAGTGCCGCCCACTCGTTCGAACTCTCGCTCCTGGAGCACACGGAGCAGAGCGACCTGCGTTCCAGGAGAAATGTCGCCAATCTCGTCGAGGAAGAGGGTGCCTCCGTCGGCGAGCTCAAAGCGTCCCTTCTTGCGAGCGCTCGCGCCGGTGAAAGCGCCTCGTTCGTGACCGAAGAGCTCACTCAGCAAAAGCGTTTCAACGAGTGCAGCGCAGTTCACCTTCACGAGTGGCTGGCTTGACCGCTCGGAGTGGCGATGAAGTGCGTCTGCGACGAGCTCCTTGCCCGTACCACTCTCACCTCGAATCAGTACGGTGGCATCGCTGGGCGCGACCTTGTCGATGACGTCCAGAATCCGAAGGATCGGCGCCGAGCTCCCACCGATATCTGGGTAGCGTCGTTGGTGCTCGCTGCTGCGTTGTGGCGCAGGCAAGTGCGAGGGGCGCCTCATGTTTGGTGATATTGCGTTGACCGCCGCTTCCACGGAAGCGAGTTCCACGCGCAAGGGCCGCGTCGCCCAAGTGGTCCGGTTGGATTCCGGCACGTTCTTGGTCAGCGTGAGCTCAACCTCGTTGGCTTCCTGGAGAAGCGTTGCGGCGGAGGAGACGTTCAGTTCGTCCGCGTGGTAACGAGCCGCGCGGAGGAGGGCCTCGAGGAGAAGTTCGGCGTCACCAGAGGAGCGCGCGAGCTCGACGGCTCGACGGGCCGCGTTCCCGACGTCCCCGCCGGCAGCGCGTTCAAAGTCGGCACCAACTGCGGCGAGCTCCGCTGCGACTTTTGGGGTTGGCGCAGTGGGTGCGGTGGAGAGCAGCGCGCGTGCGCCGTCGACGTCCCCGTCGTGGAGGCGAAGGCGTACAAGTTCGACGACCGGGTCGATCCGTCGCGTGGAGCCCAGTGATTCGAAGAGTTCGCTGGACGCGTGGAAGAGCGCCGCTGCTTTGTCGTGCAGCCCCGCTACGGCTTCGACCCGTCCGCGTAGAAGAAGGCACACGCCGAGGAGGTATGTCGGTAGGTTGGCGCCACCCATGTGCTGAGCGAACTCGCACAAGGATCGGGCGCGGCTTACGTCGCCGAGGCTGAGATAAAGCTCGCCGAGGTTGATACCCACGCGAGTAAGCATCGGGCGGTTACCGAGTCGCTTTAGCTGTGCGACGGCGTGGTGGTAGTACTCGAGCGCTGCGCTGTAATCGCGGCTGAGGTGAGCAAGAACGGCGAGGTTTTCCGTCGCGATGGCCAAGTCGCGGGAGTCGCCGGCCGCGCTCGCTTCTCGAATCGCGTCTTCAAAGTAGGACTTCGCCTCGTCGAGACGCTGAAGACGCAGCATCGCGACGCCATGATTTGTGAGTGCCTGCGCTCGTTGGTGGCCAAGGTTTTTTTCGTCCGCGCGTTCATGATTGTATCGGAAGAACTCGGCGGCGGCGCCCGCTTCCTTTCTTGCGAGGGCGACCTTGCCAAGCGTGTTTCGCGCATGAATTTCAAGCGCGCGGGCATTGATGGAGAGGGCCGCTTCAAGGGCACGTTCTCCCCAAATCTCCGCGTCGTCGTACTCGGCCCGCTCGCAGTAGAGTTCAGCGAGGAGCGTCTGGACGGTGGTGCGTGTTTGTGCCTCGCCCGTCTTTTCTGCGCGTTGCTGAGCGGCTTTGAGAACGACTTCGGCTTCCCCATGTTCGCCGTAGAGAGTTAAGAGTCGACCCAGCCGATGTGCTGCCACCGCGCTCTCCGGAGCACGGTCGGCGAGTGTGCGAGCGTGGATGATTGCGCGTCTGTAATCGCCGACGATGCGGTGTAGGTCGGCGAGGCTCTCGAGGAGATGACTCGGGACATCGTCGAGTTCCCCAACAGAGCGCGCCGTTCGTTCGAGAAGCGCTGCGGCCTCGGCGTGGGCGTGGCGCGCGGAGAGTCCCTGTGCCTCGGCGAGGGCGAGCGGAATCGCGGCTTCGATGTCGCCCGCGAGGAGCGCGTGGTGTGCAGCCATCGCCACACCCGGGCGCGCCGCAAAAACAGCGGCGCAGCGACGGTGAATACGAATGCGTGTCTCAGAATCGAGTCCGGCATAGAGCAGCTCGCGGTGCCGAGCGCGCGCGAATGTGTAGCGGATGTTTCCGTCGAGTCGTGTCTCCAACACAAAGGGCGACTGACTGAGCGGGTGAACATCGCTACTCGTCCGACCCACGATCTCATCCACGAGATCGAGCTCCGAGGGGTGACCGAGAACTGCGAGGGTTTCGAGGAGTGAGCGGACTTCGTCGCCGGCTTCTGTTAGACGTCGCTGAAGCTGAGCGGCTGGCGAGAGCGGGTCCGCCGCGAGGAGGAGCTCGATGGCTTCTGGGACTCCCCCAGTGCGCTCAAGAACTAGCTCCACGATTTGGTCGCTCTGGAGGTAGGCCCGGATCCCCGTGCGATCGAAGGGCGCCAGGCTCAGGACCGTGGCGGCGTCGTGGTTGTAGAGTGCGCTGAGGCGGTCCTTGGAGAGCGTCGTCGCGTTTTCGTCGGTACGAACCGATGACACGAAGAGCGCTTTGAGCGAACGCTCCGGCGAAACGCCTTCGGTCCAAGGTCCGCTGCCTTCGAAGAGGAAGCGGAGCAGCTGGAGTGTCCCGGCATCTGCTCGCTCGAGATCATGCAGCAATATCACCGGCGGCCGGAAGCGGGCGACGTCCTGAAGCAGTGTGCGAAGCGCGTCGAAGAAGCGCAGTCGGCGTTCTCTCGCGCCATGGGAGTCGGCGTCATCATCGAGTTGCGAATGATGCGGGTGCTGATGCCAGAGAGGATGACAGCCCGAGAAACAGCCTAGATCTGCAACGTTTGACGACGGCGATGCGCCCATCTCGGACAGAAAGCTGAGGGCGTTTTCAACCACGGCAGCGAAGGGACCGAAGGCGGTTCCTGACTCGCATCGGCCTTCGAGAACGATGCCCCCTGTAAGGCGAATCTGGGTTCGAAATGCCTGAAGAAGGTAGCTTTTACCCGATCCGCTTGGGCCTTCCACGATAACGAGTTGCTCACCGTGACGTGCCGCCTCCATACGAAGCAGCAGTTCGTCCATTTCGTGCTCGCGGCCGATGCATCGGGTCGGAGCGGGCGGCATCGATGAATCACGTCTTGGAAGTCGTGTGAAATCTCGCACAGAAGAAGAATAGGTTCCTGCAGCAGGGGCATCAAGCGGCTGGGCATGGACGAGGCGGAGCATAGGCCCTCTAAAAGCAAGAGCTGTACCGAGCTGTTTGCTAGTATTTAGGGGGTTAATCGCCGCTTCGGCGTCAATTTTCTTACGGCGCTAGGTGGAACGAAATTCGTCGAGATTTATCCCGAAACGTTTCGCCCACCGATGAATCTGCATTCGTTCTTTGCCCAGTTCGCGCCCTGCGGCGGCGACGTTGCCTTGGTGACGGGTCAAAAGCGCCCGAAGTTCTGCCTCCGTCGGGACCGTCGACGTCACAGGCATAGAGTTTCGAGGGGCTTGCGCGAGGTCGCCATGTGTTTCGAGGACGTCCTGCACGTTGCGGG
Organism: Polyangiales bacterium; assembly: GCA_045106895.1. GTDB lineage: Bacteria > Myxococcota_A > Polyangia > Polyangiales > Houyiibacteriaceae > JBCCRV01. The sequence continues at coordinate 53,306 of JBGCFM010000172.1, forward strand.
GCAAAACGCGGGCCTCCAGGTCGCCGCTCTCGTGGAGCGCTAAGGAAACGCGCACGGCGCTCTCGAGTTCACGCACATTGTAGGGCCACGGGTAGTGCGCGACGCACAGCATGAAAGGCAGCGAGACGCTCATATTGGATGCGCCGGCGTTGTTCAAAAAGTACCTGACGAGGGGGTAGAGGTCTTCCAGTCGCTGGGAGAGCGCGGGAAGACGAATCTCGACTTCTCGCAGTCTCGCGAGGAGGTCACCACGGAACTCTCCATTGGCCACGCGCTGGTCCAGGTCTCGGTGTGTTGCACAGACGACTCGCACGTCGACAGGCTCCGGAACCGTGGCACCGATCGGGAGCACCATTCTCTCCTGAAGAACGCGAAGGAGCTTCGCCTGAGCCTCCACCGGCATGTCGCCGATCTCGTCTAGAAAAAGCGTCCCCCCATTGGCGGTTTGAATCAGGCCTGCTTTGTCGGTGTTCGCGCCGGTGAAGGCTCCCTTGCGGTAACCGAATAGTTCACTCTCGAGCAGGGTGGCTGGTAACGCTGCGCAGTTGATGGCCTGAAACGGACCCGCGCGACCACTGCGGCCGTGGAGCTCGCGCGCGATGAGTTCTTTGCCCGTGCCACTCTCTCCATAGACGACGGCGGACAGAGACGTCGCTGCGACTTTGTCGACGAGACCCACGACTCGGTCGATTTGGTAGCCGCCGACCAAGAGCTCGCTCTTCGCGTGCCCAAGGCCCCGCGCGAGTTTCACTATGCTGCCGTCGATTCGATATGCACCGTAGGCGTAGGCGTTGGCTCCGGTGAAGCGGAAGATGGTGTCGCCGACACGGACGACATCGTGCTCTTTGAGCACGCACGTTTGAATTCGTTTGCCGTTGACCATCGTCCCGTTGGTGGAGCCCAGGTCTTCGAGGAGCGCGCCTTCTTTGCCAATGGTCACGCGCGCGTGGTGCCGCGACACAGCGGACTCGGCGATGGCCAAGTCGTTGGCGGCTTCGCGTCCGAGGGTTGTCACCGCCGTCGCGAAGGGGAGCACCGACGGCAGATGCGCGTGCAAGCGTGAGTAGACGAGGACAAATCCCGAGGTGGAGTCCTCGGCGATGGTGCCAGCCATCGTCGAGATCGACGCGGTCGTTGAGCCATGGTCAGGAGAAGTCACCCAGGCACTTACCTAGACGCTTCGGGACAGCGACGTCAACACGGCGTCAGCCCGTGGCGGAGTTCGGGTCACCGCGCGAGTCCCTAAGTACGGCGAAGAGATCATGAATATCAAAGGGTTTTGGCAGCCAAGCGTCAGGCGGACCTGCGAGCGTCCCTGGGTCGAGCTGTCCGCTCGTGACGACGGTTCGTTTGACCAAACCCCTGGCTCGAAGCTCCTGCAGGAGAACATCACCACGTCCGTCGGGGAGAGTGAGGTCCGCGAGAGCCACGTCGAAGGGTCCGGTGGCGTCCCTCGCTTCGATCATGTTGGTGACGGCGGTGACGTTGATACCTCGAAGCCCAAGGGTGGTTTCAATGAGCTCACGGACACCATCATCGTCTTCAACGACCAGCAAACGTTTGGGGAGGCGGCCAACAACCACTCCGCTGACGCGTTCCGCTTCTCCGCTTTCATCGACGAGCACCGCCCGCGGCAGCGTCACTTCAAACTGTGAACCTTCACCAAGCGTGCTGTTCAGCTGAACGCCGCCGTTCACTTGCTCCAGAGTTCGCCACACCGTCGCAAGACCAAGGCCGGTTCCGCCCGGGCGACGTGAGTAGCTCGAATCATAAATTTTGTTTTGCGCCTCGCGCGATATTCCCGGGCCCTCGTCGGAGACCCGGATTCGCACGAACTCTTCCTCGCGCTCGCAGCGAATGCGCACGACGCCACCCTCAGGCTGGATTTGCACAGCATTGAGGGCAAGGTTCCAGACGACGCGGAATACCGCCGCTCGGTGGGCAACGGTCCAGCCCAGCGTCGGTGTGTCCGTGTGAATTCGGACGTTGTGACGAAGCGCGATGGGATGGAGCAAACCGGCCACGTCACGGCACACAGCGGCGGCGTCGCAAGAGTCGTGATCGGTAGCGTGATGAAAGGACAGCACGTCGCGAGCGATTCGTTGCGCGGAGGCGGCAGCGCTCTCGACGGTCAGGAGCGCCTCGCGCATCTTGGATGTTTCGTCGAGCCCGAGCTGTGCCCAGCCACTGATGGCGCTCAGCGCGTTGGCGAGCTCATGCGCCGCGCTGAGGGCCAGTTCTTCGGATTCACTCCGTTTTGGCGCTGGTTTGATGACGAGGATTCGGCAGTCCTCTTCGCACACGAAGTAGCCAGTTTCGCCGGAGGAGGCGACGACGGTCGAATGAGCGCTGCCCACGCCGGGGGCGGCCTGACCCAATATTGCGACCGTCGCGGCGTCGAAGGTAATCCCCAAAACACTTCTCTGAAGGTCTTCGCTCGCCTGGAGGGGCTGTCCTTTCGAAGCGAAAACCCAGGACCAGCCGTTTTCGGCGGCCAGGAAGAGTATCGGGTTTGTTTTGGGAATTGTGGGCATCGTCGTCGTATTGCCCCCGCTATAGTTACGTCCGGGGGCTGAGGTTTGTCAAACGGTTCTATCAAGTGATTTGTAGACCCCACTTGAAGGATGCAATGATTCCGGCAGGATGTTGAGACTCATGATTCGCGCTAATCTAATGGTTTGCCTCGTTGTTCTCTTCTCAGCTTGCGCTCAAGGAGGGACAGGACGAATGGACTCGGGGACACCCGCAGTGGATGTTCCGGAGGTCGACGCAGGAAATCCGTGTGTGCCTGCGTGCGAAGGGGGCGAAACCTGCGTGTCGGGTGAGTGCATGCCGATGTCGATGTGTGGCCTGGATGGGATGTGTCCCGTTGGACAGAGCTGCTGTCCCACGGGCTGCTCGGCGCTGCCCACGGACCCCGCCAATTGCGGCAGCTGCGGTCGTGACTGTGGCGATACCGGTGATGCCTGTGTGTCTGGGCAGTGTCGCTGTCATGGTGCGTCCAGCTGCATTGATGGCGACGCATGCTGCGATGATGGCTGCGCCAACTTGCTTGAATCACCGACCAACTGCGGAGCCTGTGGAATGGTGTGTGGGGATGGCCAAATTTGCGAAGGAGGATCTTGCGTGACTCCGCCCTGCGATCCTGCCTGCACCAACGATGAAGTCTGCGACGCCGAAACCAGCCTGTGCATGTGTGGCGGCGGGCCGGCGTGTGCGTCGGGTCAAGCATGTTGTGGCGCCGCGTGCATCGACACGCAGGTGGATCGCAACAACTGCGGTGCGTGCGGGATGGTGTGCACAGGAGCGCAGGTCTGCCTCGACGGAAGCTGCACCACGGATATTCCTTGTGACCCCACATGTGCGGCGGGAGAGACTTGCAATGCTGGCGTTTGCCAGTGCGGCGCTGGCGCCGCGTGTGGGCCTGGAAGCGCGTGCTGTGGCGGTTCCTGCGCGGCAACACAGACAGACAACCTGAACTGCGGGCGTTGTGGAAACTCCTGCGGCGCTGGTTCTTGTTGCGCCGGCTCCTGCGCGAGCACCTCTACGGATACGAATAACTGCGGAGGGTGTGGCCGTTCCTGCGGGGATGACGCGGACAGCTGCAACGGAGGCAGCTGCCAGTGTGGATCGGGCCCTTCGTGTCTCCTGGGACTACCTTGTATTTTGGGCGTCTGCATCATCTGAGCACAGGCCCGAATGCGCGGCGGCGGATGGAGGCAAGTCTCACTTGCCTTGCATGACTTGGTTTCGTCCAGCCGCCTTCGCTCGATACAGCGCCTCATCCGCGGAGCGCACCATGTTCTCAAGGTCAATGCCGATGCTGTATTGGGTGACGCCCGCGCTTAGAGTCACTTTCTCTGGGCCGTCGACGAATGGTCCGAGTGCCTCGACTGCCGCCCTAAATCGCTCAGCAACAACTGTTGCCCCAGCGAGTTCGGTTTCTGGAAGTACCGCCAAGAACTCCTCGCCTCCCCAACGTCCGATGAGGTCGACCTCTCGCACGGCGGTTTCAAGGGCGCGGCTGACCGCACGCAGGACTTCGTCACCACGGTTGTGACCAAAGGTGTCGTTGACGGCTTTGAAGTGGTCGATGTCGCAGAGAATCACCGAAACCGGCGTGCCGTATCGTGCACCACGTGCGGTCTCTTCGCGCATTCGGTTTGTGATCGTACGGCGGTTCCGCAGGCCTGTCAGGCCATCGGTGGTCGCAAGGTGGCGAGTTTCCTCCACGAGGAGCATCGACTTGATCACCGGTCCAAGAGCGGCTGCGAGCCAGGATGCGGTGTCCTTGTCGTCCCGCCCGATTCCCCGGCGCCCTCCATAGAGCCTGAGCTGTCCGATGAGTTCACGGCCCGCGAGGATGGGCTCTGTTGCCACCTCTCCGGGTTCCGGCGAGCCGAGAGTCGATAGCTCCGAGCGACGAATATGAGAGGGGGGGGCGGTGGGCGCGAGGCCTAAGCTCAAGAGGTCGCGCCGGTCTGGTGTTTCTGGCCAAGCGCCACGACAGAGAAGTCCCGAGCTGTTTGTGGGTCTCCCTCCGTTTCCGTCGATGCGCAAGATGGCGTAGGGACACGCGAGAACGTCGTCGAACAAGCGCAGGGCGCCTTCCATCAACGCGCTCCTGTCTTCGACATGAGTCATCAGCGAGCGCGCTTCGCGGTCGATGACGGCTTGGAGCAGGTGATCGTCAAGAACACGTGCAAGACGCTCAAGCGGGTCGACGTTGCGGCGAGGGCCGCGAACAGGTTTTGAGCCGGGCCTCGCGGCGAGGGCGCGGGAGACCGCTCCCGGGAGGGCTTCGGGTTCACGCTTTGAGACGTACGCATCGCATCCTGCGTGCGTTCCCCAAAACCGAGAGCGAGGACCGTCGTCGGCGGTCAGAAGAACGATGGGCAGGTTGGCCGTGCAAGGCTCGGCGCGGAGCATTCGGCACAGGTGCACTCCGCTGACGGCGCCCATCGTCACGTCGGACACGACGAGGTCGAATGGGTGGTCCATGCACAACGCGAAGGCTTCTTCGCCAGAGGCGGCGAGGGTGACGTCGTGACCCATGAGTGTCAGATGGGACTTGATGGCTCGGCGAGTGCTCGCGCTATCGTCCACGACCAAGACGCGCTGGCCCGACGGTAGCCTGCGCATTTTCTGAGTGTCCCGCAGAGCGGCGCTCTCAAGCTGATCTTGTGGAGATCCCATAGGTCGAACGAACGGCGTCAGACGCCGCCCTTGTAGACTAGGAATGCAGATTTTTGGGTCACGCACCAGGGGTGCGCCGAAAAACAGGCCTGTTTTCTCGATTATTGCGAGTTCTGGCGGCGGCTCGGGTCGGCAGAGGCGCGATCCGGCCTCTTGGCGTGGGAGGCTCGGGCGTCCATGCTGCGCGACAAATGACCTTTCACGTCTCCGCGCCCCCATCCTTATCCCGGCCGCCCCTTACCGGCGCAGACTGCGCTTTCTTCGCCGTAGAATATGAGCCTGCCACGGGCGAAGTTCTCATGCTGGACCAGCGACGCTTGCCAGGAGAAGTGCTTTATCATCGACTCAAGACCCCTGATGAGGTCGCGGATGGAATCCGAGACATGGTGGTTCGCGGCGCGCCGGCCATCGGCATCAGCGCCGGCTACGCTCTCGCGATGGTCGCTCGTGCAGAAGAGGGCGACGCGGCGAGTTTCTTGATGGCCATCGGAGGTGCGAGTCGAGTCCTCGGCGCCACACGACCGACCGCCATCAACTTGGCCTGGGCCATCGCGCGTATCAGTCGGCGCGCGGCGGATGTTGCCCGGCTTGATCCGAAAACGCGCGCGGCGGAGATCGAACGCGAGGCGGATCTGATTCACTCCGAAGACGTGGCCTCGTGCGAAAAAATGGGACAGGCGGGGGCCGTGGACGTTCCTGAGGGGGCGACGATTCTCACGCACTGCAACGCGGGAGCTTTGGCGACGGGCGGGTACGGAACAGCCCTCGGCGTTATTCGTGCCGCGCACGCAAAGCAAGTCGCCGCAGGCGGGAAGGGCGTTCGTGTACTTGCCGATGAGACACGTCCGTACCTTCAGGGCGCGCGACTTACGAGCTGGGAGCTTCATGCGGATGGTATTCCGGTAGAAGTGATCACCGACGGTATGCCGGGTCACTTCTTCCAGCGCGGCGAAATCGATTTCGTGGTGGTCGGCTCGGACCGAATCGCCGCGAACGGCGATGTCGCGAATAAGATTGGAACCTACGGTCTCGCGGTGCTCGCGGAAGCCCACGACGTCCCATTTACTGTGGCGGCGCCTTGGAGCACCGTCGATATGGCGACGGCGACGGGCGAGGGAATCCCCATCGAAGAACGTTCCCGCGAAGAGGTCGCGACCATCGGGGAGCGAACTATGGTCGCTGAGGGGATCCCCTGTCGGCACCCTGCCTTCGATGTGACGCCAGCCCGTTTGGTGCGCGCGGTCTATACTGAACGCGGCACGTTTCGGCCCGCGCAGGGTGGAGTCCCGGCGGATCTGAACTCGTGAGGTGTGGGCTGCTTTTCTGTGTGGCGCTCTTAGCGGCATGCGAAGACGAACCCTCGGTCGAAGAAGCACCCACGCCAGCAGCGCCGTCTGTGGCCATCGCGCCTGAGGAACCGGCCACCGCGCCTGAGGAACCGGCCACCGTGGAGGCGGAACCGGGGGCGGAAGTCGAGTTGCCGATGCTCGCGCTAGACACGCACGTCGACACACCACAGCGAATGCTTGACGACGGTGATGATCCCATCGAGCGACTTACCGGCGGCCACCTGGATATTCCACGGATGCGCGAAGGCGGCCTCACGGGCGCGTTCTTTAGCGTGTACGTTTCGCCACGAAAGTTCGAAGGGGAAGCCGCGTGGGAAAGGGCGCTGGCTCTCACGCGCGCCATTCGCGAGTTCACGGAGCGCCACCCCGACGAGACGATTCTGTGCCTGTCTGGAGACGACGTGCGTCGGGCACAACGCGAAGGAAAAATCGCTGTCCTCATGGGCGTTGAAGGCGCGCAAGCGCTGGGGACGGACCAGCCCCGACTTGCGCTCTCTCGAATTCGTGAGCTGTACGACCTTGGCAATCGCTACATGACGATCACTTGGTCGGTGGACAACCCACTCGGGCACTCCTCGCTGGGAGAGAACCCCGAAGGGGGTCTGACGCCTCTTGGTCGGCGCGCGGTTCGACTGATGAACAGGCTTGGGATGATCGTCGACATCAGCCATGTCAGCGATCAGACGTTCTGGGACACCATGGACGTCGCGACGAAACCAGTGCTCGCGAGTCACTCATCGGCGCGTGCTCTAGCGGATATTCCCCGCAACATGAGTGACGCCATGATCCGCCGCGTTGGCGCTCAAGGCGGCGCGGTGTGTTTGAACTTCTTTACCCAGTTCATCGACCGTGAGTATCGACTACGCCGCCGCCGCCTCGAATGGCGAAACCGCGATGCCTTTGGTGCTCTAGGCGAGTTCGAGAGCTGGGTTGAGCGCGGTCGCGCTGAGTTTGCGTTGGCCCGGGAACTGGACGACGAACTGAATGCGCCGACTCTCGGAACGCTCGCCGACCACATTGAGCATGTTGTGGAAATTGCTGGCCACGGCGCGGCCTGCCTCGGCTCGGACTACGACGGCGTTCCTGAGCTTCCGGTGGGCATGGAGGATGTCAGCGACCTTCCTGCTCTGCGAAGTGTGTTGGAAGAAAGAGGGCTGCCCGTAGCGGAGGTTTTCGGTTTGAATGTACTGCGCGTCCTCGACGCAAATACGCCCGATCCAGCCGATGAATAGGACAATTGCTCAGCACAGGAGACGCCGTCCGTGGCACAGTCCGAGCGTGGGGGATGCCCTGGGCTCATGAGCGCAACGAAACCAATTGTCATAGGGCGTTCCCGCCAGAGTGATCTTCGCATCGATGATCCCACGGTGTCGTCGAGTCACGCGCGGCTCAGTTGGAGTGGCCTCGAAATCATCGTCGAGGACCTCGGGAGCGCAAACGGCACCTTTGTCGATGAGCGCCGGATCGAGAAGGTCTCGGTTCGCCCCGGTGCGACGATTCGCCTTGGCGAAGCAGAGTTGCCTTGGAGCGCGCCGGCGCTTCGAAAGTTCTTGCGCCAGGGCGCGACGGGCACGCTGGTCGCGAAGGCTATCCCCGGAAAACGTTTCGTCTGCGGGCAATGCAACACCCGGGGGGTCATGCCTCCCGGTTTTCAAGGGGGGCTCCTGCGGTGCGGCGCGTGCGGCGAAAAGCTCGTTGCCGGAAAGCCCAAGCCGAAGCGGTCATGGCTTGGGACCGCGGTGCTTCTCCTTCTTGTGTCCGGGGGCGTCGCGGCCTTCTGGTACGTCATGGAGACACGCGGGGATGAACTGCGAGAAGCCGCGGGCCGCTTGCGCATTCCGGAGATGCCAGGTCAGTCGTCGAGCACAGAAGAGGCGTCGATACGCGCTCACTCTCGGGCTGAGGTCGTCGCCGCCATCGACTCGCATGATCCGATCACCCGAAACTACGCCGCTCGGGTTGCTTCCGACACGGACGGCCCATTTAGCGTCGAGCAAGTTGCCCGCATCTGGAGTCACGTTCGCGGCAAATGGCGATACGTCAACGACCCACGCGGCAGCGAGTATTTTGCGAGCGCCGCAGAGACCATCGAGAACGAGTTTATCGGTGACTGTGATGACTTCGCCATCGTCGTGGCGTCGATGGTGGAGGCCATCGGCGGCGAAGCGCGCATTGTTATGATGGGCAGCCTCGAGGGCGGGCACGCCTACCCTGAAGTGTGCCTGCCGATGGAGGCGGAAGAAGGAAGGACTCGCCTGACTCGACATTACCAACGAGTTCGTGACCCGAACCTTGGGCGTCAGAGGGTCCGGGAGTTCAACTACCGACACGACGAGACCTGCCCAGTCTGGCTAAACCTGGATTGGAACGCTGGGGTTCCAGGGGGGCCCTACGAGAGCGAACAGTGGGCCGTGGCTATCTATCCGGATGGCCGAACGCAGACCCTCGCGCCGGCCGGCGCTCCCCCCGCTGCCCCCGCAGAGTAGCGAGGTTTTAGCTTTGCCTGGGCGAAGGGCCCCGGCATGATGCGCCCATGGCACGCGACTTACTCGACCGCCTCTACGAAAGAATGGAAGAAGATGTGGACGGCCTGGCACGTCTGCCCGAAGGCCTGCGCGCCGTGGTGGATGCTCGCTACGATGAGGTCACCGTGAGCATCGACCACGACCCCGTCGCCGAGATGATCCGGGTCAGCGTCGCCGTCACCGCCCCTGCAGGTTCCGGTCGCTCGTTCTTGGTCTGGTGTCTCGCCGCGAACGCGATGTACTGGGACGTGAAGCTTGGACTCGATGGTGGAGGCCGGCTCCTCGTTCACTCCGACCTCGACGCACACCGAGGCCTGGATATCGACGAGCTCTGCGCTTCGGTACTCGAGCGCGCAGACACCGTCGTGGACCTCCTCGACGATGACTTCGTCGAATGGATGCTGGAGCACCGCCTAGGAACTCCGTCACAACATGAGCGTTGGCTATCGCGTCCCACGGACGACGATTGACGCGAGGGAGCAACCGATGACGCATCGAATCGCTATGGTGTCCACGGGTGGGACGATCGAAAAGACCTACGACGAGTTCGACGGGATGCTCGTCAACGCGCTGTCCAACCTCGACTTTATTCTGGCCCAGCTTGTCTTGACCGGCGTGGAGATCGTTCGTGTGCCGTTGATGAACAAAGACAGCACGGAGATGAGCGACGCGGACCATGAGCTGATCGCGAAGACTGTGGAGCTGTACACGGCGCAGCACGATGGAGTTGTCGTCGTTCATGGCACCGACCGACTCGCCGACACCGGCGAGCGCATCGAGCAGCGGCTCGGAGTGCCGCGGGTGCCGGTCGTCCTCACCGGCGCGATGAGGCCGTTTCAGCTTCGGAATACAGATGCCATTCAAAACGTTACGGAGGCATTGCTGGCTGTACAGATCGCGCCGCCGGGCGTCTACGTCGCGATGCACAATCGGCTGCTTCCGTTTCCTGGGGCGGTGAAAGACCGTCGAAATGGAACGTTTGTGATGGCTTCGGAGTTGGAACAGGCATGAACGCCCTTACGCCACCCGGTATTGCAGGGACCCAGATGAGCCTTAGGTTCCCCTGCATGGGTGGGCTTCAATGAGCGATTTCAATTTCCGAGAATACGTCGAATCACGCGCCGAGGGACGAATTGGAGGGACCGAAGAGTCGCGCCGCTACGCCTACAAGGGCGACCTGGCGATGTTGCGGACGTTCAAGAAGCTTCGCTACGTGGAGCTCGTCGTCGCGGCGGTCGTACGCTCGCAGAAGTCCATCGTGACGCATGGGTTCATGGGTCGTTCGGTGCGTGTGTCACCGCGTCAGGTGCCGCGAATCTACAACATCGCCAAAGACTGCGCCGAGCGCCTCGATGTTCCGGTGCCAACTATCTACATCGCGAACCACCCACAGATGAACGCCTACACGTTTGGGACGGATGAAGACTCATTCATCGTCGTCCACTCGAAACTCGTGGACGACTTCAGCGATGACGAGCTTCGGTTCGTGATCGGCCATGAGATGGGGCACATCCAGAATAAGCACGTCGTCTACGGGACAGCGCTGCAGCTGTTGAAATCGAACGCGACTCTGTTCTTGCGTTGGCTTGTGCCACCCGCGGAGGTCGCGCTCGCGACTTGGGCTCGCCGCGCGGAGGTCACTTGCGACCGCGCGGGGCTCCTTTGCGCGGGTGAGCTGGCCGTAGCCGAGCGCGCGTTTCTCAAGATGGCTTGTGGCTCCTCAAAGCTCTACGAAGAGCTGGATATCGAGGCGTTTCTTGAGCAGCTTGAGGCCGGGCAGTCCAAGCTCGGGCGCCTGACGGAGATGACGGCGACGCACCCGTACCTCCCGAAACGCATTCGTTCTCTTCAGCTTTTTGCGGAGAGTCAGATGTATCGAAGCGCGACCGGCCTCGGAGACGATGGCTTGGCACTTCAAGAGGTCGATGAACGCGTCGACGAGATAATCAGAATCATTGGCTCGAAGAAGACGAGCGCAGAGGGAGAAGCATGACTGAGTTTTCGCAGTTGAAGAAAGACGCCCTTGCCGGGCTGCGCCAGGTAGCAGCCCTTGCGGAGGAGTCGGGGGCCAGCACTCTGGCCAAGAGTCTCCGAGAAGACCGGATTCCGCGCCTCGAGGAAGAGAAATTCCACCTCGTCGTGCTCGGCGAGTTCAATCACGGCAAGACCACGTTCGTGAACGCGCTCCTCGGAGCGCCGGTGCTTCCGATGGGCGTCACGCCTACGACGGCGGTGATCCACTGCATCTCCCACGGCAACGAGAGTCGCGCGCAAGCCTTCAGCGGCGAGGGCCCTGGCAAGGACGTCCCGTGGGATGGACTCGCACGTTACGAAGTCGATGGCGGTGCGGCGGCGGACGACGTCAAACACCTCGACCTCACGTACCCGTCGGAGTTTCTCGAGGGGGGGATTGTCCTCGTCGACACACCCGGCGTGAACGATCTCAACCAAGCTCGCGCAGAGATCACCTATGACTACATTCCGCGCTCGGATGCTGTGCTCTTCCTCCTCGATGCCGGACAGATTCTGAAAGAGTCCGAGCGGCGATTCGTGGCGACGAAACTCCTTGCTCAGTCGCGAGACAAGGTGATCTTTGTTGTGAACAAGATGGACCTTCTCGACGAGGATGAATGCCAAGAGGCGCTCGCGTACGCCCGACTAAACCTCGGGAAGATCCTCGAAGACCCGAAGGTGTATGGCATTAGCGCGGAGAAGGCCCTCGCCGGTGACTACGCGGGGAGCGGCATGAAAGAACTCGCCGCTGATCTGAAAGTCTTTCTGCGCGATGAGCGAGGTCGCGTCCTTGTGGACAACGCCCTCGAGAGCGGTCTTCGTACGGCGAACACTCTTCGTACGGGAATCGAAGTTCAGAAACGGGCGCTCTCCATGGAGCACGCGGAGCTCGAACGACGGCTTGAGACCCTGGACGCTGACCTAGAGGGGTCCGAACAGCGAATGGCTGAGCGCACGGCTCGTATCCGCGAGGCCGTGAGCGCGGTCAAAGCGGTGGTTCGTTCCGATGTCGAAGGCTTCGCCGAGCGCTTTGCGGTGCAGCTGCCCGCGGAGATCGAACAGAGCAACGCCAAAGACCTGCGCCAGTATCTTCAGGGCTTCGTGGAAGAGCGCTTCCGAAAGTTCGCAGAGGACGAAGCCGAAGAGGTCGCGCGGCGCCTCGAGAAGGTTGCCGAAGAAGCCATTGCTTTCGTCACCGACGAGGCGTCAGCTCAAGCAGAACGGCTTGGGGCAGCGCTCGGAGAAGATGCGCCGGAGCTTGATTTGGACGTCAACACGTTCGCATACGACGTGGGTGTATTCGCCGTCGGTGCGTTTGGGGTCACGCTGATGATGCTGAGCAACGTCGTCGTCGGTGGGGCGCTTACGCTCGCTGCGCCGGTTTTGGCGATGCTCTTTCGGGGCCGCGCCGACAAACAGGTCAAAGCGCGTGCGGCTGAGGAGGCTCCCAAGGTGGTTCACGACGCCGCCGGCAAGATGGCGGACGCCTTCGATGCCCGAATCGATGCGTTCGGAGACAAACTTGTGGAGTTCGTGACCGAAGCGAACACGGAGATGACGCGAAGCATCGCCGAACTTGTCCGTGCTGCTCGCGACGCAAAGGCCACGGGAGAACAGACTCAGTCGGCTCTCGAGAGCGACACCGGGGAGCAGCTGGCCCGTTTGGCGGACGTGTCCACGCGCATGAGCAAGCTTCGCAAGGGCCTTTGGACCAACGGGCACGCCAAGTAGCGCGTTCTTGTCGTGTGAGGGGCCAAAAAGCCCTTCATTCGCCGGCTTAAAGGGTTGCATTGGGGTGAGGGCGGCCGGACAATGGCGGCCAGCGGCTCGTGCCGCGGTGAGGAATACGAGCGATATGTCTGAACTCCCCGAAGCATCTGAGACGATTCGGTTTTGGCCCGCGACGGATGTGGGGCGGGTGCGAAAGGCCAACGAGGATTCATTCCTCGTCGACAAGAAGCTAAGCCTCTTCATCGTTGCCGACGGCATGGGGGGTCACGCCGCCGGTGAGGTTGCCAGCTCGATGACCTGCCGGGTTATCCGTGACGCGCTCGCGGCGGAGCGAGACGCCCTCACGACTTTTGCCCAAGGCGACAGCAGCGGTGTGGACCGTAAGGACATCCTGCGGCTCATCGAAGCGAGCATTCAAGAGGCGTGCTCCAAGGTTCACCAAGAAGGCATCATCGACGAGTCCAAGCGAGGGATGGGCACCACCGTCGATGCGCTGCTCATCGTGGGCACTCGCGGGTTCATCGGACATGTCGGGGACTCGCGAATCTACTTGTACAGGCAGGGGTCCGTTCATCAGCTCACGGAGGACCACTCCCTCGTCAACGAGCTCTTGCGTCGTGGAAAGCTGACGCGAGAGCAAATCGATAAGAGCGCTGTTCAGTACAAGAACGCTGTCACCCGCGCGGTGGGCGTGTACGCAAGCGTGGAGGTGGATGTCTTCGACTTTGATGTCCTCGCTGGAGATCGTTTCTTGCTCTGCTCCGACGGGCTGTCTGGGTATCTCGAAGAGTCCGAGCTTCCGAAGTTCTTCGAGGAGATCCCCGAGGACGACTTGGCGAAGTACCTCATCGACCTGGCCAATGAACGTGGCGGCAAGGACAACATCACCGCCGTCATCGTCAAGACGCCGGAAGACGAGGCGGGTCTCGACAAGCTCACACGTGAGGTGAATCTCAAGCTCGAGATTCTCCACCAGATGCCCTTGTTCCGCTTTGTGACGTACCAAGAGCTCGTTCGTATCTTGAACATCACGCAAGTTCGTACCTACGCCGCCCACGAGAAGGTGGTGTCCGAAGGCGAAGAGGGCGACGAACTTTTCGTTGTGCTCACAGGCGGTGTCAAAGTGCATTCCGGCGACACAACCATCGTCGAACTTGGGCCCGGACAGCACTTCGGCGAGATGGCGCTCGTCGATAAGGCGCCCCGATCCGCGAGCGTAACGGCGAAGGAAGCAACCCAGCTTATTGGCATTCGCCGCCGAGATTTCTTCGACCTTGTACGAAAAGACCACGACGTGGCCGTGAAGCTTCTGTGGAGCTTTCTGGGCTCACTCGCTCAGCGCCTGCGCACGACGTCCCGAGACTTGGGGCTCGCGAAGGAACAAATTGAGTCCGGCATCGACACACTGTTGGGCGCACCCTCACCTCACGACATGATGGACGAAGTCACGTCCGAGTTCGAATGAAGCGCGCCCGACGTGTGCTCTTGGCGTGCGTTGTAGGGCTGTGCCTCGGAGTGGGTTGCGGGGGCGACGGAGACGCTTCCGAGCAAGCTGAGAGCTCGTCATCCGAAAGCTCGCCGGAGAGCTTGGAGCCTTCGCGAAGGCACCAACCAGGCACGGCCAATCCGCATGAGGCTGCGCCTCGGCGAGATGCGCTGGCTCGCGTCGCACTGGGGGGTGAACGAGGCCGAGCTTTTGATTCGGGCGCTGTTATCGTCGCTGGGTCGAGTGCCATCGCTTTGGACCTTCGAGAAGGAGCTCGGGTCAGTGTTGAGCCAGGCGCGCACGTCCGGCTCTTGGATGAAACCCCCGCACAGATAGCCGTCGCTCAGGGGCTGGTGCACGTGGTGCTTCCGCCCATGGGGAGTTCACCCCGGCCTCCGCTTCGTGTCGGGACGCCGAGCGGCACGCTCCGTGTCAATGGATCAGGAGACGCTTGGGCGCTTGTGCTCCCTGACGGACGCGCCTGGTTTGCGGTGACCGGCGGGATGGCGGAAGTTCTCGTGCAGCGCGAAGAAGGCACCGAGTCGGTTGGACTGCATGCGGGCCAGGCCCTCGTGGCCGGGGCTGCGGAGCCGACGGCCGGGCCTGTCGGTGAGGAGGCCGCGCGCGCCGCCGCCACGCTCCTCTCCAATGGTGCGGCGGATGAAATGCCGAGCCAAGCGACGCTGGACGCTGTCGTCGTCCAGCTGGATGAGGCGGTTCGTTCGACGAGTGAGGACTACGCCCGAAGCGAAGTGCTACAACGAGCCCACCGTGAAGCGACGGAGTCCGGAGACGGCCATGAGGCGCTTCAGGCCATCGTACGCTTCAGCCAAGAGACGCAGGTGAGGCGCGACTCGCTGCTCCTTGTGTACGAGCGAGTTCGCTCCCTCGCGCTGCGACGCGGAGTGACGCCGGACCCGGGGTCCGTTCGTAGACTTGCTGTTCGAGCGGCTCTGCGGCGCTCCGACGACTAACGAACGAAGTCGTGTAGCGCGAGCGGTCTAGAACTGAGCTGTGGCTTCGATGAAGATGCGTGTTCGAAGGCTGCCGGACTGCTGGAAGCGGTTTCCGGGGAGGTCGAGGACCGGCCGATGATGGCTGTTGATGATGCCCTCGGTGCAGCCGCCGATTCGGGAGTCCGTGGCGCTGCTCGGGGTGACACGTGGGTTGCACGCGTCTGTGACGGTAATGAGGTGAGATGTGATGTAGTCGAAGTCCGCGCCGAAGCGAAAACGCACATAGCGTGCCGCTTGCAACTCAAGGGCGAGGGTGCCGCCGAACTCGCCGTGATCCTGGACGTCCGTAAGGCCGTTGAAAGGCGTGTCGCGGAGCGCCGTCGAGCCTGGAATACCTTCGAGGCTGGGAATCGTGAGGTAGGGGTTTGAGGAGGTGCCGAAGGCGTCATAGAGGGGAGAATAGTCTCGGCCCTCCGACACGTAGGTGGCGCGTGCTCGCACATCGACGCTGAAACGCTGCCAGCTTCCTCGGTGCTCCCACGGGATGAACGCGGCGCCCGCCGTGAAAGAGCCTCTCATGGGGGGGCGACGGTTTTGGTAACCAGACAGCCGTCCATTGGGTGAAAACTGTTCTTCGGCGCGGCCTGCCCAAGCGAACTCGTATCCAATGCCGGAGAAGAGCTCGGCGAAACGGAAACGTTTCGAGAGACGCGACTCAAAACGAATCGCGTGCGTGCCTGTGGAAACGCCGCTGTCGCACGGCTGATCGGCTTCACATGCGCTGAGCAGTGTGCCGATGCCAAAGCGTCCTTCGAGGAGCATGGTCCAGGTTGGCAGGTCGCGGCGCCGGTGTTGGTTCATGAGGCTGAATGCAAACCCAGCGGACACCGTGTCTACGCCCGAGCGGGTCGGAGACTCAAAGGGCAAACCGAAGACAGGTTGGTCGGCCTCGCCGGGGACCTGCGTAAGAAGACGGGCATCCACTTCCGCGGGAGCGGGGGTTCCGGGGTACGCGACGTTCCGTGTGTCGCTCAACACCAGAGGAAGCCGGGCGAAGAACATGACGTCGTGATAGAGGCCGATGTCGAGACCAAGCTCAAGTTCGTTGCGTGTGTGCGTGAACTCGCCGATGTCGACAAGGTTCTGGCTGGCGCGTCCGTCCGCTGGGCCGACGCCGGGCTCTCTGCTTAGAGTTCCCGTCGTTTGAGTTCGACGAAAGGCCACGTGCACATTGAGGTCGAAGGGGTCCCCTTCGTCCGCCGCGTCAGCCACATCGGTGAAGGAGAACGGCTCTGCGAAGAGTCGCAAGTCGTCGTCTTGCGCACGGGCATTCGACGATGCGGTGGCAATGAGCCCGATGAGGACGGCGCCGATCACACGGAAGTAAGAGGAAGGCGGCATCCTGGGCAGACTACGAAAGTTGACCCGCAGGGGTCAATCTCAGAGGCAACTGATGGATGGGAGGTCCCCATCCGCGGTGAGAGACATCATCTCGGCGGCTGGTGCGGTGAGAATCAGGGCACCGGTCCCGAGCACCTTGCGGAGACCGCCGGTCGTTAGAATATGGTTGCCCGGGACCATGGTGGACGTGTGCAGCGCTCTCTGGGACCGGAGACAGGAGGTGCCGAGGGGAGCCTGCGTCTCGAAGACGTAACCGACGGCGGCGGAACGAGTCTCTAGGTTTCGCCTCAGCCCGCCGAAGACGACGACGCTGTCCGAGTTGTCGAGGCGCACTGCGGACGCGAAGGCCTGGTTCTGGTTCGACGATGGCTGGAAGACGTCAACGGCGCCGTCCGAGACGAAGAAGTTGCGACCGGGGGTGCCATCCACAATCGTGCCCGCGGGTTCTGTACAGCGGAAAAGGTCGAGACCGGTGTAGGTTGGAAGCTCGGGGGTGTCGGCAAGCGCGTCGCACTGGGGGCCAAACCAGCCGCTCACCAGGGCCTTGTCGCCCTCGGCGTTGGTCATCACCTGTGGGCGGAAGAGCGCCAGCTCCGGATGTGGATCGTCGCTGAGGGCGAAGCCTTCGTCTGTCGCGACCGCCGTCGTGCCGACGGGCGAGCCGCCGTCCCAGACCTCCGCCAAGTCTGCGTCTTCCGTGGCCTCGGCGCCTCCGTAGATCCACACGGCGTCGTCGAGCACGAAGGCTGAGGGCATCTCTCGCCTCGCCTGAAGCGTGCCGCTCTCACTGCTGACACCTTCGCCGCCGGGGCGAAGAAGGTCGAAGACCTCGAAGGTAGTGGATGGCGCGCCGTTTCCGGTGCCACCAGCGAGGACTACATGTAGGTCGTCCGTCGTCGCCGCGGCGTGGAGGAAACGTTCATGATTGAGTGGGCCAGGTTCCGCGGTGTTCGCCGCTGGGCCTTCGAAAAAGCCTCGACCCGGGAAGCCCAGGCCTTCGGGGTCATCTGAGGGGTTCTCGAGGCCCCGGCTGAAGAACTCGAAGCTCGCGTGAGCCCGAAGAACGCCACCGTCGATGGGCAGAATGCGAAAGACAGGCTGTTCCCCGTCGCTCACCGCGAGGAGGGCCGTCGAAGCGCCGCCGGCGATGAAGACACGTCCGTCGTTCATGAGCGTCGCTGTATGGCCACCGCGGGCCTCTAGCATCCCACCGGCGACGGGAAGGAACTCACCAGTCGGCGTGTCGAAGATATAAGCGTCGCTTGAAGCGGAGGCTTCGTAGCAGCTGTCTGCCACGATTTCCGTGGGGCAGGTGGTGGACTCAAGAGAGTCGAATCCTCCGCTGATCAACACGCGGCCATCCCCAAGAGCGGTGGAGGTGTGGAGGAATCGCGGAGGGAGACTCTCGCCCCGTTCAAGAGGCTCCGTGGCGCCGACCTCGTAGAGGGCGATCTTGAGGACTCGTCGTTCCCCTGCGCTCAAGGTGATGGAGCCGGTGGAACCGGTATAGCTCGTGGTCCCGTCGACCTGGCCGCAGCCACCGTCGATGGCGGTACGCGCGAGAATACGAATCTCAAACGGCGTTCCGTAGTCGGGCAGTTCGTCCGATCCAATGATGCTCTCGGCTCGCCCGTTTTCGTCCGTGTCCATGAGACCGTTCACGGTAAGACGCCGGGAGTTGACCTCGCCGCCGGAGCGAACCGAAATCTCCAGACAGTCCATATCCTCGGGTATTCCCGGACCGGTGAGGGAGTACACCGAGGCGCGGACCTCGGGGGGAGTGTCGGCTTGTCCACAAGAGAGGAGCCCGACGACGCCGAGCATCACGGCAGGAGAGAGAAAACGCGCCATTGCGCGGAGTCTAGCAGGACGATGCGAAGTGTTGCTAGGTGCTCTTTTTCGCAGCCAGGACAAGGTCGTACGCCTCACCGCTGGAGATTCCAGCTTCGGCGGCGATCTTCTTGGCCAGCGCCCGTGGATGAGTGCCTGCGGCCAACCCTTCGGCGACCGCTTTCTCCGCGTCAAAAGGCGCGTCGAGGGGGCTCTTGGTGTCTTCGTCAACGGCTTCCACCACGAGCGTAATTTCGCCTCGCGCGCCGTCGGCAAAAACACCAGCGAGCTCGCTGGCGCTTCCGCGCACGACCTCTTCGTGCAATTTCGTCAGCTCTCGGCAGACGGCGACGCGTCGGTCCCCGAGGTGTTCTGCGAGATCACGGAGAAGGGCTGCGAGGCGACGCGGCGACTCGAAGACCACAGACGCTTCGGTGGAGGAGACGATTCGCTCGATGGCGCTGCGACGCCGTTTTCCTTGGCGCGGCATAAAGCCCACGAAACGAAAGCGGTCGGACCGCAGACCGGCGATGCTCAGCGCAGCGAGAACCGCGCTGGGGCCCGGCGCTGTCGTGACATGCAAGCCGGCGTCGCGAACCGCGGACACCAGTTGCGCTCCGGGGTCGGAAACCAGGGGGGTTCCAGCGTCCGAAACGAGGGCGACGCGTTCGCCCGCGGCGATTCGTTCCACGATGGCGTCGAGGTGCGCCGGAGGTGAGTGCGCATGGTGCGCTCGGAGGGGCTTCCGAATTCCATGATGGTCCAGCAGCACTCGGGTTCGGCGGGTGTCTTCGGCGAGAACGACGTCCGCCTCGCGGAGGGTGTTTAGGGCTCGAATCGTGATGTCGTCGAGATGCCCGATGGGCGTGGCGACAACAGAGAGTTCGCCGTGCGGGGCGGGGGTCACTACGCCTCGTACACGTCTACGACGTCGCCGGCTTCACTTCGCAAGTAGGCTTTCATGCGCTGGAGAAGGCGCTTTTCAACTTGGCGCACACGTTCGCGGCTTACCCCAAAGATATCGCCGAGTTCTTGAAGCGTCTTTGGGTCTTCAGCCATGAGGCGCTGCTCGAAGATGACCTTTTCTTTGCCCTCGAGGCCGCCGCCGTAGATTCGAATCTGCTTCTTCAGGATGTCGCCGACTTCGTCCTCCGCGAGGAGGTCCTCGATGCTCTGGCTGGAGCTCGGCAAGAGCTCCATGCGTGTCGTCGTACGGCCGCCGTCGGGCGAGCCAACGGGTGCATTCAGGCTTGCTTCGCCGCTGCTCAAACGCATGTCCATGGACACGACATCGCGCACGGGGACACTCAAACGCTCAGCGATGGCCTCATGAGTTGGGTCGATGCCCATCGCAGCCAGTTTGGATTTCTCCTTCTGAAGATTGAAGAAGAGTTTTCGCTGGGCCTGCGTCGTGCCGAGTTTGACGAGGCGGTGATTGTTGAGAATGTAGCGGAGCATATACGCGCGGATCCACCACGCCGCGTAGCTGCTCAACTTGACGCCCTTGTAGGGGTCGTACTTCTTCACGGCCTGCATCAAGCCGATGTTGCCCTCTTGAACGAGGTCGAGGAGGTTCTTGTACGCCTGCCGGTAGTCGTAGGCGATCTTGACGACGAGCCGGAGGTTGGACGTGACGAGGTGGCGAGCGGCGTCGAGGTCGCCTTCCTCGGTGTAGCGGATGGCGAGCTCGCGTTCTTCATCACGGCTGAGAAGCCGGTAACGCTGGACGTCTTTCATGTACGCCGCGAGAGGGTCGGCGCGGGAGAGGCCTACGTCGCGTTTGGCGAGGCCGCTCTTGGACTTCGACTTTTTCTTCTTCGTCGAGAACTCGATTTCAGCGGTCTCGACGACCTCGGGCTCGCCGATTTCGCTCTCGAGCTCGCTGCCCTCTTCCTCGGGGCCGGTGACATCGCTGCTCATTCCGATGCCCCGAAGAGGCTTGCGTAGGCATCCTCGCGAAATCCGACGAGCACACCTGCATCGTCGACAAGAAGAGGGCGTTTGATGAGCTTCCCGTCGGCGGCCAGGGCAGCCAGGGCTTCGTCGTCAGTCATAGTCTTGAGCCGCTCGCTGAAGCCGCCATCTCGGTAGCTTTTGCCGGACGTGTTGAAGAACTTCTTGAGAGGGAGTTCGGATCGTTTCCAGAGCTTCTTGAGCGCTGTCTTCGAAGGAGGGCGTTCGACGATCGGCAGCACCTCGACCTCGACCTTATTTTCTTGGAGCCAGCGCAAAGCCTTCTTGCACGTGCTGCAAGCGGCGTAGCTATAAATCCGGGTCGTCACCCGCCTTGCTTTTGCGCTTTGTTCTCGCCACGTCAACCCTTTGCGGTACGGGGGTTGGGCTTTGTGGTACACATGGGGGCGATGGCTCCGACGTGGCGAAATAAACTCTATGAGGCCCTCGACGTCGACAACACCGCCGGAGATGAGGCCTTTTTGGCGTCTCTTGGGCCCATCGACGAGCTGGAGGCGCTGGCGGCGCTAGTCCGGCACCATATGCCGCCAGAGCAGCTTGAGGAACTAGGCGATCTACTTGAGGTGCCCGGAGGCGAACGTCTCTATCACCGGCTACTCGTTCTCTCCGTGGCTCCACCGACGGAAGACCACGGGACCTTCGAGGCGGCTGGCGTCAAAAAGCCACCAGGTAGGGACGTCCGCTATCTCACGATGCTGAGAGACTACGCCAAGAAGGGCGATGCCGAGCGATACTGGTACTACGGTGACGGCGAGCTGCGTTCCGCGTCCACCGCCGGCGGTGACCCCGTCATCGAGATCGACGACGTTGAGGCATACGTGAAAGCCCTCAACGACGCTCTCCTCGAATAGGTCTTCGTCCGCCTTTTCGCGCCGAGTGTGGATGCCGAGCCGCCGCGCAACGCAGAGCACGGCGGGCTGGGCGGAGAATCAGAGAATCACTCGGTGCCGGGGCGAGGAGAGCGCCCAGCTCCCTGGAAGCGCATCCGAGGGCCGATGTTTCCGGCCACGTGGAACTGAAGCGCGTCGCCGTCCGGCGTCTTGGCGGCACGAACGCGCGGTTCTTGCTCCATCACCGTAAAGAGTCCCGCGTTTTCGGTTCGGTAAGCCTCGGTGATTCCAATGCGAAGCATCGCGTCCACGGTGGACGTGGCGATGGCGTTTCGGACCCGGACCGTACCCGTTCCGTCGAGCTCGATGTCGTCTCCTCGCCCTTCGAGCTTTGTCACCGTGGCGGTTCCTTCGGCGAGGTTGAGTTCCAGATCGACGTCGCCGAAGCTCGTCTCGGGAAACGTTAAGCCGGCGCGTGTGAACGCGTTTGTGTCCATTCGGATCTTCGCCACGCCATCGCCGAGTACCATGTCTTCAATGTGTAGCTCGACCTCGCCCGCGGACGCTGCGCGGTCTTCGGGGAGACTCGCTGTGATGTGACCGGTGACCTGGCCAACCAAAGGGAGGCCGCCGGTGAACTGACGGATAAAGCCGATGCGGCGGCTTCGCACGCCGTCGATGTGAACGTCGAGGGCGATGTCATTTCCGCTTTGCTCGAACTCCCCTTCGATGTTTCCTCCGGCGACACGTGTGTCGAAGGTGGCGGCGATGTCGCCGACAAGGAGTGAAAGCAGGCTGACGCGGGCATGAATATGCTCGAAGGTAACCTGTGCCGGAGGAGCCTCCGGGTCTTCGCTGGCTTTGCTGAGGCTCACCCCAGTCAGCTCGACGCCGGTGAACCACGAAGGCGCCAGGTCGACGATTTCAAGTTCGTAGCCGCTCGCTTCACGCTGTCCCGAGCGCGAGTTGAGTGGCATTTCGACTTCTTGGATGATGAAGTCCTTCACACGCTCGTAGGGAAAGGTCCAATACGTGAAGAGGACAAAGCACACGATGAAGAACATCGGGTAGCCAACGTAACGGCCGAGCTTTCGGCCAACCTTCGCGAGTTTTGTTTTTGCGCTCATCGTGGTTCCGGCGGACCGGCCCTCCCGCGGGTGCTCATACTCTCGTCTCCATCGCGTTCGTCATCGCCTTCTTCGTCCTCCCGGGAGTACGTCACGATTCCAACCTGGACGTTGTAAGTGTCGCCGCTGCGGAAGTGCTCGAACTGGAGCCGCTCCAGTGCCACGGGGTAGCGACTGTTGACGATGGCGGTGAGCATTTTGACGACGGGGCGAAGGCCGACGTTGGGGAGGGTGGCTCGTGTGTTCCGTCGTCGAAACTCTCCGATGACCTTGGCCGGCTGCTCATTGACCTCACGCAACGTGAGCTCCTGTTCGGAAGCGCGCGCTTCCATGAACGAGCCCAGCGGAGGAGCGGCAGTGCGGTACCGCGCCATCGAAGCTTCGCGCTCCGCTTCGCGCTGCGCTAGCTGTGGGCGAGCGCGTGCGATGTCACGAAGAACATTGGAGATTCCTTCATTCTCAGTCGAGATCTCCGAGATGGATGAGCTGATTAGGTAGAGAGGTAGAAATACGACAAGGCCGACGAAGACGATGCCCATCGCTCCGAGGAGCTTTCGCTCTCGGTCGTTGAGGTTCGCTAGGGCCCCTTGAATGCGATCAGTTATTGCCACGGTTCCTCCTTCGTCGGCTGCGGGAGTTTTCTTCTTCGGGCGGTTCGTCGCCGGGACATTGGATGTTCACTTCAAGTCGGTAGTTGAGCCCCTCGTTGTTTTGGCCCGGGGAGGTTGGCCCCTTTTCAAGGTCGCGAAAACACTCGTGGCTCTCAAGGTTTGCAGCGACGGTGTCGCGTTCGGCGATACTCGCGACGGTTCCCTGGAGGTCGAAGCGCCCCTCTCGGGCTTCGTCATCGATCTCGATGGTGAGCCGGCGAGTCTTGTGGTCGATGTCTACTGGGATCGCTGCGGTAATCGCGTTGAGCACATCGTAGGCGTCCATCGTTGGCAGCGGGTCTTGGGTTTGCACACCACTTTGAAGGAGGCTCTCCGCCCGGGCTACGTTGGAGGTGCCCTCGCCGAAAATCGTCTCGGTGGTCTCTGTTAGCTGAGCGGCGAGTCGTTCGTTTTCGCTGCTGAGCACGGAGTAACGCGCGTACGTCGCATAGATGAACGAGAACAAGATGGCGGCGACGCAGACGCTGATGACGCGGGCGTGCTGCCGGAGCTCGCCCATCGCGCGCTTTTGGGCGAACTCTCCTTGGCGGAGATCGATGCGTTTGCCTTTGAGCACGGAGCGTCCCGCAAGCGCAGCCGCGCGGGCAAAGCGCGCGCGTCCGAACTCTTCCGCCCCCGGCGCGCCGGGCATGGGGAGTGGTTCGAAGGCGAGGCCCTCACCGAGTGGCGCGAGGAGTGGAGAGAGCTGTGCTGCGTAGGTGACGGCGTCACCGGCTAGGTAGGAAGACACGGGGGTCGAGCCGCCTCCAGCACGATAGGCGCCGAGTGTTCGACGAAGCGTGGCGATGGCGCGCCTCTGAAGCCGCTCGTCGCCGAGTTCTGCGATGCCGAAAGCATGACTGCGGGCGAACGTGCATGCGCCATCTTCGAGGACGCAGACTTCGGTGTTGTCGCGTTCGATCTCTACGATGAGATGCGGGCCGCCGGTGGAGAGCTCCGGGACGAGCGCGGTGAGGCCGTCGAGTGCCGCGGCACCGACTGGCATTCCACGGGGGTCGACGCCGAGGCGCCGGAGTTCTTCGATTCGTGCGGCGACGCGCTCACGCGGGACCGCCGTCGCCATGACGCGGACCACGTCGTCGTTGCCGGAGATGGGCTGGTAGTCGACGATGGTGTCGTCCATGTCGAAGGGGACAAGGTCGTCGAGCTCAAAAGGCAGGACCTCCGCGAGGCGACCTTTCTTGGCAGCGCCTGCAGGCAGCTCCAAGGGGCGAACGGAGGCTTCCTTGCCGTCGAGACCGACGAAAATTTGGTCAGGCGGCGGCCGAATCATGCCGAAGAGCTCTGCGATGGCCTCGCGGCGCATGTCGATGACTTCTTTGGGGCTTGCGTCGTCTGTCGGGTCTGCGACCTCTGGAAGCGGAGAGCCCGGGATGGTCGGTTCTGCGGGGTCGAGTGCGAGTGCGCCGGCAGCGTGTGGAACTCCAGGCGCTTCCGGCGAGGCCGCGGCGTCTGGGCGACGCACCGGAACCTCGATGTAGCGGAGCGGTTCGACGCGACCAAAGGACGTCCTTACAAGAACGCCCCTGACGATGTGGTCTTCAATATCTAGTCCGAGGACACGTGCCATGATGATCTGCTCTGTTTACTCAACGCGGTAGTAGTGGAAGACCCCTAGACCCGGCATACCACCGGTGTTCGGCGGGGGCGGGGACCAGAGTTCGTGAAAGTTGACGACGGTCTTGAGTCGGACGCGTCCGCGCCACTCGGCGCACGGGCTGTTTGGGTCATCCTCGACTTCGCGTTCGCGGCAGCCTGCTCTTCCCGTGACATCGATGGTGAGGATTCGAGCCGCCGTGACGAACATGCGATCGATCTCTTGGCGTTTGTCGGCGGGAATGGTGATCGGGGTGAAGATGAGCGGCGACTCGGGGCCGAGGTAGCCCAGGAGCATGGGGTAGAGGTCGCGCGGGCCGCCGCCACCTTCGAGGAAGGTGAGGAAGTCGCTGACGCGGGTGAAGAACGGAATCGGAATGAGCGAGCGGACGGTGCTGAGAAGCTGAACGAACTTCTGCGCTTCGAGGGGGTTGGCGCAGAGCGGTTGGTCCGTGAGGAACGAACACACGCGGGCGAGCAGAACTTCCGGCGGTGACTCATTGGGGTTCACGGCGCCGCTGCCGTAGATGGTGACGATGCGTGCCGTGGGGTCGTTGGGGTTCGGTTCCACGAAGGTGGCCCAGAAGTCGTCGCCGACGCCGCGGACGAGGCGCGCCTCTTCCAGCGAGTCGAAGGGCGCGTTTCGTGCGCGGTAGGGGTCGTCGAGGCGGGTGTAAACGTCGTCTTCCGTACCCGAGTTGCTGATCTCGGCGCGGCCCGGATCGAAGACCGTGCGGTCCTGGTCGTAGTCCCACCAATCGACGATGGCGCCGACGACGTCGAGGCGGGAGGTGTTGTTTCCGTCGCGGTCTAGACCCGAGAAGAGCGGGTCGTAGGGGCTCTGAACCTGGTACCCGCCCATCATCGCAAAGAGCTGCATGGAGATGCTTCGCCGGGCTTCGTCGCCGGAGTAGTTGAGCGGCAGGTTGATGTTGATCTTCGCGTTCTCGGCGAAGGAGACGATTTCGCACATCGAGTCCGTCTCGCCGAGCCCATCGGCGCTACGGAAGTCGAAGCCGGTGTTCAATGACTGAACGGCTTCGTAGTCACAAAAGGGTTTGAGGAGGTCGTCGGCCATGGCCCAGATAGGAAGCATCGGCGGCGGGCGTCCAAGAAGGGACTGGTACATCGGCGCGACGACCTGACGAATCGCCGGCTCCTGGGCGACGAGGAGACGCGTTAGGTTCAGGCCGCTCTTGGCCATGTATTCCGCGCGAAGGTTGTCGCGGCGGTTCATCGCGATGGCGTAGCTGGTGCTCGTCGCTTCGTGGATGTCGGCGACGACGATGGAGAGCATGGTGATCATCGTGACGGCCATGATCAGGGCGACGGCGCTCCGCGAAGCGCCTTGGCGCTGAGGCGTCAGGCGCGCCTCGCGAGCAGGGTGCCGGCTTGGCAGAGCGCTTGCGCGCCGAGTTGGGCGACGCTTCATCAGCCGGCTCTTGATGAGTGGAGCGCTCATCGAATGTACGTCGCGTGGTTGAGGGCGTAGCGGATCGGGAGTTCGATCCGCGTGGCCAAGGTCATCGGGCGACCCGTGTCCGGGTGGTTGGTGACTATGCGAATCTTGATCTGTGCGGGCAAGCGGTTGGGCTGGCCGGCGGCCTGCACAGTGCTCCATGTTCGAAGCCACTGCCCGGTGAGGTGGTCGAGGTACTCAACGTCGAACTCTTCGACGTCGTTCAGGAGTATCTCGATGCGTCCGCCTTGTTCGGGCCGGTCATCGATGCGCACGGCTTCGCGACGAGCAAGAATCTGCACGTCCGAATCCGTCGGGTGGTCAGTGACGAAGTAAGAGAGCTCGTTTTGATCCGACTCGTGTGCGTCGCGGTAGAGACGCTGATGCGAGAAGGACGTAAAGTTGATGCGGTCGCGGTCGCCGTGGTCGATGCCGTCGAAGATGGTCTGAACCACCTGCAGAGACTGATTCGGGTTCAGGTGAGTGCTAACGAAAGCCTGGCTGAGTTCCCGGGCCATACGCTCCACCGCGGAGGTGACCTCTTGGTTTCGGTCGAGTCCCGCCGTCACACGCGTTCGCGTGGCGATGGTCTGCGTGAAGCCGCCCCAAATAACGGCGGAGATCATCCCCATGATCGCCACGGCGATCATCACTTCGATGAGGGTCATGCCCTCACTTCGATAAGCGCTTCTATATGTCTTCCGGCGCATCATGGGTTCGGGGGCGCATTCGGGTCGGGGGGAGCTTGGGGCGCGACAAGGTACTGAACGACGTCGAAGCCGCCGGGGCGACTCGCGCCTTCAAACTCCCACTTGACCGTGACCGTGGCGCGCCGGACCTGTTCTTCGATGGCGGGCTTCATCACTGGAAACGCGATGCTAATGGCCATCTCCGCGAATCCACCGCCACCCATTCCGCCGCCGCCGAGGGCCGAGTCGAGGGCACCGGTCTGGGCGCCTTCATCACCGGCGAGTTCGTCGAGCTGACCGCCGGCGCCTTCTTCGAGGAAACCTTCCGGCAGAACGACACGGTCGATGCTCCACTCGCACGTGAACCCCTCGACCTCGGCGTCTTCGCAGCAGCCGTCGCTCCCGGAGTCGTCGATGGCGGGCAGCCCTTCGTTCATCACCTGCTCTTCGATTTCGCCCATCTTGCAGCGCGCCAGGAGCGCCGCTGTGTTCGAGTTTCGTGCGTAGGCAGCGGTGTAGATGGACTGGACTTCGCTTGAGAAAATAGCCGACAAGCCTACGCCGAGAATCGCGATGGCGATCATGACCTCGATGAGCGTGAACGCCGCGTGCTTGGAAAACGGTGTGCTGCGTGGGCGATGCATCATCCCGGGTCCCGAATCTCAAGAGCCTCAAGGTCGCTCTCGTCACGCGCGTAGGAAAAGATCTCGGCTCGACCCGTGAGGGCATCTATCTGCACGGAGTAGATGACCTCGTCTTCGTTGGTGAGCTGAACGATGGCGGTTTCAGTTCGCCCGCTGGGGAAGAAGTAGATGTAGCCCTTGCCGTCCACACGCGCTTCGCGCTCATGGGGAGTGATGAGTAAGTTGAGCTCGACGCCATCGAGGGGTCGCGGCCGAAAACGGTCGATGGGGGTGACGGTGACGACGGGCTCGCCGTCGGCGCCGGTCTCACGCTCCTCGTTGCCCACGGTGCTGAAGGACGCGCGCCCGAGGTTCGCCTGCATGGTGTCGTCGAGGCTCGCTTGAGCCGCGGCCCAAGGGTCGCGGGAACCGTCGTCGTCCACCTCTTCATCCACGTCGTCATCGGCGTCAGGGTCGGCGAGGATGACCTGACCTTGCGCTTCCTCGATGCCGATGGTGTTCGCGTCAAAGTCCAGGGCGATTCGCACGGTTTTTCCGTGCGTGACCGCGCGGTGGTAGGCGAAGCGAGAGGCTGAGCTGATGGTCATCGCAGCGGCGCGCATGTTTGTGCGGGCGATGGCGCCAAGGCCGGTGGAGGCGCCGACGACGAGAAGCGCACCGATGACAATGACGAGCATCACCTCGATGAGCGTCATCCCTTCGCGCTGTGCCTTCCGGCGGTGCAGCACTGTGAGCCCTCGCTGCTCAACGCGCACGTCTGCCTGGCCGCGTTTTGCGCGGTGGGTGGACGTTGGCGATGATGCGAGGACCGGCACTACTGAATGTCGTCGTCGTTGCCGAA
>JBGCFM010000173.1:0-2809 GCA_045106895.1 Polyangiales bacterium
GGTGACAAAGAGCGAATAGGCGGCATCGGAGGCGCTGATGAACGCCAGGTCGTCGCCCGCGGCATTCGCGTAACCAAAGATCGCGCGGGAGCGAACGAGCTCTTCACCCGGTTCACCCGGTTCATCTGTTTCGCTTCGGGCGAAGATGCGGTGAGGAGTCGGCGCGGTGATCACGTCGTGCTGAGAGCGCAGAGGAAAAACAGGGAAGCGGCTGTCGCGCTGAACGACGAGGGACTCGGCGTCGACGGCGACGAGGTGCTCTTGTTCACACGTGGGCGTGAAACACGCGATGCCGCGCGCGTCGTTTCCAGCGGCGGCGTCTCCAGCGGCGGCGTACTCTTCGCCCACCTCTTCGCAGGCTGCATTGAAGCTGCCGGCGTTCATGCGCCTGTCGCCGTCGTCTTCGGCAGCTTCGCCGAGGTCGTTGTGGCGCGTGATAGCCGTCGATGTGTCTCGCGGTTCCGCTTCGAGATAGTTCGTGAGGACGTTCGACGTGAGGAGCGTGCTGACGAGGTCTGGAGAGAGGGCGTCGATGGCCATCAGCCCGGCTTCGATTCGAACGGCGTCTTCGTCACGAAGGGGCTCGGTCTCAACGCGTTCTTCTTGGACCGCCTCCACGGCGATTCGAATTGAACGGGTCACCGCGTCTTCGCTCGCGGAACGCACCACGCCTCGCACATCCACGAAAGTGCTGTCGGCCTCTGTTTGCAAATCCACGACTTCGAAGAGCAGCCGATGCACCGCATGATGCTCTTCGGCGATGTCGCTTAGCTCTTCCAGAGTCTCCGCGTCTTCACCGCCGCGCTCACGCACTTGAAACCCTTGGGTTTCCAGAACGAAGGCGAGGCTCAACGCGAGGTTCTCGCGGCACGGCTCAGAGCACCCCGTCACAGCAAGGGCAACGAGGGTGTCGTCCGGGACCGGGCGAAGGTAGAGGGTGGCCGCGACGGCGAGGATTCCCACAAACCCGAAGAGGACGGCGAGGGAACCACCACGGGAGCGACCCGTGTCTCGCGGGGAGAACGTACCTTCGTCTAGTGCTTCTTTCTCAACCACGGTACGCGAGCGTACCAGGATCCCAGATAGCTTCGGGACTCCCTCTTTCGAACGTCTCCTTCAGTAGAACGGAGCGGCCAAGAGTTCTGCGCTGCCTCGCCGGTGCATTCGTTGAGGGCTCGCCAAGTTGCCGGACGCGCTTTCCGCGTCCTCTCGCGTGAGAAAGAAGCCGAATGGTTGATTCGGGTTCGCGAGATTCCCGTTGCTGTGCATGAGGCCGCTGCCGAACTCGTTGCCAGGTTCGTAGAGCATGCCCTCATCGCTCGCCCGCCTGAAATCAGCTGGGTCATCGAGAGTGAGCGCAAACCATTCGGTGGATTCCTGCGCCGGGCGAAAGCCGGGGAAGGCGCTCTGGACTTTGCGCGCAGCATGGGCGAGACACGTTCGCAGCCGCGAGAAACTGCGCATCGGCTCTTCGTCACGGACACTCGCCACTTGTTCCCGCAGCCGCGTGCGCGTTTCGGTGTTTGCCGTTGCAAGCATCTCCTCGTCGAGACGGATGAAGACCGTGTCCTCGTAACAAGTCGTGGAGACCCTCACGCCATCGGGGAGCCGCTCCGCTGCTCGGAGGAAACGGGCGAGGTAGCGCAAGCTTCCAGGATCCGCTGTCTGGATCCTGTAGTCGAAGTAGATGCTCGCGTGAGAGGTGCCAACACTCGTAATGTCCCAGTCGTTGGCGGTAACGGAATGAGGGGCACAAAGCCCGGCCAAGAGGAATGCGTAGAGCGCAAGAGATTGCCGGTGATTGACGTTGAGGCTCATGACTTTTGATTCAGCAAGTTGTGTGCCAGTGCGCAACGGCCCGCAGGAGACTGCTTTGGACGAAGTGGTTCGTGTGCTGACAACCACAAGGGTGTCGACGGAGCACGCTCGGGTGGCGCCTTGCGTTTCAGGATCGCGCGCTGGACACTGCGTCATGCGCGCCCTTGGTATTGACCCTGGTACTCGGAAAACGGGCTGGGGAGTCGTCGACAAGAAGGGGACGCGGCTCATCGCCATCGCCAGCGGCACCATCAGCGTCAACGCGAAGAAGCCGCTCGCTCAGCGCCTGCATGCCATCCACACGGCCATCAACGAGGTGATCGCGGAGTACTCGCCCGGGGTCATGGCCCTCGAAGATATGTTCTTCGCCAAGTTCCCAAACGCCGCCATCAAGCTCGGCCACGCACGGGGCGTCGCGATGGTGGCGGGCGCTGGGGCAGGTCTCGTGGTGCATGAGTATCCACCTGCTCTGGTGAAACGAACCGTGGCGGGCAAAGGCAACGCGACGAAGCCTCAGGTGGCGCGACTCGTCGGCGCTATTCTTGGGTTGAAAGAGCTCCCCGGTGAGGACGCGACGGACGCACTCGCTGTGGCCGTTACGCACTTGCAGACGCTGCGGAGCGTGCCTCCACCGGCGCGTCGTCGCTGAGCGAGGAGTGGAATAACGACGCCGGTGTACCTCATGTTGGGGTGCAAAATTCCGCTATCCACGCTTAACAAAATCCCTCACAATCGGCCCGCGTAGAACGCGCACAACAAAGGGACGACAATGAGACTCAACAAAGAAGCTTTCCTCGCCGCCGCATTGGCATTGAGCGTCAGCGCTTGTGGCAGCGAAGCCCCCGAAGAAGAAGATACGACAGGCGACGAGACGCCCTACGTGGCCCCAGAGCCTGCACCTCAGCCCGAGCCGGAGCCCGCCTACGAGCCCGAGCCCGAGCCCGAGCCAGTGGCTCAGCCCATCGATTACGCGCCCACTGACGAGTAGTGG